>JAKQEK010000152.1 GCA_029558535.1 Bacteroidota bacterium
GTTTTCTTTTGCATATCCCGAAAGCTTTTTGTATCTTTGTACCATAATCTTTTCTCTTTTTATAAATATATGATTTTTTAGAACAATTTTAAATATTTTTCTATAATAATCTATATTTCTTAGGAATTATTTATTACACAACTCTATAGGCCTGATTAAAGGGCTGCCCGGCACGTTTTCAATTACATAAGGCTTTTTTGTTTCAAACAAGGCATCTCTAGTCAATCCGATCAAATCAGGGTATTCCTTGCCAAGCCTCCTAAATTGTATTGTCGATTTGCTATATTTTTGACAAGGCGGGCTTGCATGTATTATATCATATTCGTGAAAATGATCCATCAAATACTTTATTGCATCACATTGGATAAACTTTCCTCTATATTTTGGCTGGGGGGCTATATCGACGCCAGTAACCGAAAAACCGCATTGTTCATACCCATATGACGCTCCGCCTCCTCCGCAATATAGATCAAGAAGCTTTAGTGGAAATGTGGCAGGCATTCTTCTAAATTTTTTAGTAATAAACCACAAACATACAAAAATTTTTTAAATCTACCTAATTTATTAATAAATTTTTATAAAAAATAAATGGGGCCTACCGTATCTATAATAAACACCTCTCCTACGCCTGACGGCAAAAACCTGTATATGTACCTTGTTGATCCCAACCCGGACAAAAACGAAGTATATAATACAGAAGATTATTTTATATATGTTAACCTGACAGCATACCCTAAAAACAGGTCGGTAGTTATAGAAGACAACGATGCTATAGAATTCGAGTCGTCAAACAGAAAGATAAATATAATTTCCTTTATTACTACTACGAAACAAAACGAAAAAGATTATTTGACTACTAATTACCTGAATGTAGACGGGACAGAAAGCAATATAGAAGGGTTTGGCATAGAAGGGATACAAATCGAAAACAAAGCGAATTTCGTCCCCAAAGTAATTATAGACTTCTTTGACGTAAAAGGTTCTTCTTTAAAAGAGTTTGATTTGTCAGGCGGCTCTAAACAATCAGACAACCCCCTTTCAATTTTTTTTAGCCAGCCGTACCCTCTGTTTAAATTGACAGTCAAGGGCTTTTATGGCAAAGCAGTAAACTATTGCCTTCATTTCATGAAAATGGACGCTTCGTTTGATTCAGGATCAGGCGGGTTCAAGATAAAGGCAGAATTCGTAGGATATACATATGCTTTTTTTGCAGACATACCGATGCGCTACCTCTATGCTTTGCCCAACACTCCAGAGGGCAGGAAAAAATTAGAAGCATATAATTCAATTTCGTTTTCGGATTTGCTAAATTCCTATACACAACTGACTAGGTTTGTAGAAAATTACAAAAATACTAATGAAAATTATGAACAGCTAAGGGTATTTAACACGCTGATGGGCGAACTAAACGAGATACAGGATATGGCAGGCAGGTTTTTAGAAGACGACAACCCGGCTATCTATGGCAACCTGATAGCATATGAGGGCTTAAGCCCAGAAAACCACATATTCGTCAAAGAAGTTGGCCTATTTAACATATCGGCTAGAGCAGCGTTTAATAATTTTAAAAGCGCATTAAGAATAGCAGCCGACAATTATAACCAGCTTGTGGATGAAATAGGCGGGCAGGGCAAGCATATCGCCATAAAAATACCGGACGACAATATTTCTTTAACCGAACAGGAGGCCATCAATAAAATAAAAGAAGAAGTTTTAAAAACAGATCATACTGTACATGCGGACAGCATAGACAAAGAATTTCTTAGCGAAAGGTTTGACGGGTTTAAAAACACGCCCAACCAAACGCAATTTTTCGTTGCAAGCTTATTCGATCTTAGGAATGGGTTAAAAAATTTATACGAACAAATATCTGACAATAAAAAAATATTAGAATCTTCAGTAGTAGATAACATCAACCAAGAAATATTAGCAAGGTTCAACCCGACGGTGGACACTCTATTTAGCGTAATAGCTGCTAATGTCGAGGCGTTTCTGTCATTGCTATATGATTATTCTTATGAGGCTGCAAGGCCAGAAAAACAACAGGCTAGGATAACCGGCCTGTCGGGCGTCTTAACAGACGTTAAAGACGGCGACGTTATCCACCCATTTCCAGATGTCATCATCGGAAACGAACGTTCGTGGCTGGGCGAAATAAAGAACATTGATTCAGAAGCATTCCCCGAAATAAAGTTTATAAACCTGCTAGTAAACAGCTTATTAGACGTAAACAATTTGCAATCTAAAGCTGATTATACGCTTAAATTGTACGACGGGCTAAATGCTCAAGACGCAGCATGGTTTCCGATAAACACATTAGACTATGACAATAATATTTTTAATAGCATCAATGTTAACAATCCTTTGCAATCTTTTTATTATGCTTTAATAGAACGTTTTTTAATATTGAAGAATTATTCCCGGTACGCAGATACCAACAGGCTTGGGAAAATGTGGGCAGAAATAGAAGCCGCTTATGCATATAACAGCATAGAAAACGACAACCTTAAAGGGCTTGTCGCCAATAACCCCCCAGACGTAGCTCAAATCCTATCGAACGCTCAAAACGACAACATAATATTCAACCTTAACGGATATGATTTAGTCAGACCTTCTTTGTCTGGCATCGAATTTTCGGCGAGACTATCTTTTGTCTTAAAATCTAAAAACGAAGACCTATTTGAATCTTTAAGGCATAAACAAAATACGTACCACCCTGAAATATATCAAATTATAGAAAAACATGATTTTTATACTAATATAACCGATAATAATGCCTTCGAATTGTCAACAAGGGATTTTTTGTTTAGCGACTATACTTTACTTTTTTTCGACCCAGAAATTTATAACCGGATAGGGATTGAAAGCATTAGAGGGCTAAAAAGCCTTAATACGATAGACGGCACTGAAATACCTTTAAACCAACGGTTAAGCGAAACAGTTTATAACTTGAGTGCAAATACTCTTATTTGCAGGTATTTATATGACGACAACGATGGCTCTAAATATTCAATATTCGACACAGATAACTATCATCTTTTAAGCTTGCATGAACAGCGCTTTTTAATCTTAGACAACCTAGGAGTATACAAGGACGTACCTTACTTTTTTGAAAACTTTACGCAAAAAGCAGCGGTATATGAAGTCAAACAAATAGACTTGCTTTATATAGGGTGCATAATCCACTTAAACAAAACAGCACCTGATGGGCAACATACGATATTTGATACTTTCCCACAATTGCTGGATTATAGCCAGGCGCTTCTGGATGTGATAGAAAGTTACTATCTTGAATATGATTTTTCAGGATGGGCAGAAAATTTTTCAACATATTCCAACGTACATAAAAACAAAGCGCAGTTAATATATAACAACGACCTTGATTTTGATTCATACAAAGAAGCTTATAACTTTATATTCAATATATATAAAAAAACGGAACTGGTTTTAATACCGTCGCCCGTCTTGTTATTCGATGAAAATTTTTCTCGCCATTCTAAAGCCACTCAAACTGAAATTGAAAATTACGTGGCATATTTCAGGCTAGAATTCAACAGGCAGCACTCTAAAAGCAAAAATGTAGCGGCATCGAAAAACGATAAAAACGAGCGGGTACTGAACGATAAGAACATATTGATAGAGATATATAACGATATTAAAGCAATATACGACAAATGGATAGGCGTAGGGATTAAAGACGGGAAGATATTCAACGCATGCTTCGATTTGAAAGACAAACGGCTGTTCGACCATTTTTATTTTATTGACCGGAGTTGGAATTATATCGGAGACAAGGCGGTGATAAACCCGCGCACAGTAATTTCCTTGTTTAAGAACGACGCGATGAATTGCTATCAGTATATGACTCATATATTGAACAACAATAACTTTTTGACGTTCTTTGCTCCATCTTACGTCAGCTTTAACAACGAAGATGATTTGATAGATATGTTCACTCCTCAGACATCGTTGCAAAACGCAGCTTCTGCCCCGTCTATGATAGCGATGTATCAAGGAAATGCCTCAAAATTTTTAGACACAGATTTAAATTATAAAGGAGATGGTTTTTCTCTGACTTCTGAAGATTTGCCTAAAGAATTTTCAACAAGGAAAAAATCCGGTAAGCATACCACAGATGCAGACGCCAACCAATACAACATATCTTCTTTCTTAGTAAATTTCGGGGATCAGAACCAATCTCATTTTACTGACGTAAACATCAACACTGAGGAACACCAAAACACAGCGGAATATCTCAGGACGATTTCAGATATTATAGACAAGGGAGGCGCCATAAAGCGATTTTATAAAGGCGTTGACCTATATGATATTTTTAAATTGAGAAGCTATTCTTGTGCCATAAGCGGGATGGGGAATATGATGATCCAGCCCCATCAATACTTTCAACTGAATGTCCCTATGTTTAAAGGGGCTTATATTATTACCTCAGTATCCCATAGCATTGTGCCTCACTACCACACAACGCAGTTTAAAGGGTATAAAATTTCAAAATACTTGTACCCTTTAGTCGATGAAATAACATCATATGTCGATCTGAGCTTATCAGAAGCTTATGATTCTTCAACCATAAGGCTAGGGTCGCCTGAAATATTTGAAGATTCAGTAGGGTTTGACCAAGGAACGCAAACAAGCACAATAACACCAATAACTATGTCGCAGGCAGACAGGCTATTATTCAGCCTATTGAACGAAAATGGGCAGCGCGTCGAATACAGGTTAGCTGACACGCTCACCCTTTCGTCTTTTCAAGCAAATTTAAGCAGAGTATTTAAAGATAACGCCTCGTCCATGAACAAGTATGGGCTTTCAGGAGGGTATTGCATGGCATGGGCGAAAAACGTCATGGCAGACCTAGGCGTATATGCAATCCCGTTCGGCGGCCTGGATGCATGGGATATGTTTGCCGGGCTAAACAATAGCAAGTTAAAATATTTTGATTTGTCTTTTAGCCCTAACGCCCAAGCAAGAAACTATAATTACAACGAAGTTATCACAGATAAACTATCTTTTGTATTCGGATATTTTAATACATCAAGGTTTAAAAACGTTTCCATAAACGCGATAAAGAATAGAAACGATGCTTTTAAAATAGAAAGGCTTTCCACGCTAAACCGGACTAACATGGAATTTACCCCTATAACTCACATAGGAATAGTTTATAACGGCATATATTATGATTTTGTCAACAACAAAATCAGGCAGGGGCCCACCACGTCATTTGTGCCGGTCGCTTATTACGAACTTTATAACGACATTATTTTTACACTGCAAAATAACAGTACAGCTTAATAACTTTAGATAAAATTTTAACAATTGTTAAAATAACGAAAGACATTCACAAAAAAAACATTTTCGACATAGTTATTTTGCAATTCTTTATAGCCTGCTAATATTTATATGAAAAAACATGGCAACTTTAATATCAACTAACGCAATCTGTACCGGGGGAATCCGCCACAACAACAATCAAAACCAAAGCTGGAACCTGCCGCATGAAAAGGCAAGCATCAATATGTCATATGGAAGCACTGATTACCGCGCATCCATATTGGAACAGTTTTTAGCTGGCCATTAAACCTATATAAACATGGACATTCAAAAAATAATAGATTTTTTAAACTTGCCTATTGTCGAAAACGAAGATAGTGCCGCCAGCGGCGAATTGGAAACTGAAGGAGTGCCGCAGCCAGTCGAAACAGGCTCGCCAATCATAGCCGATAGGCAAGTAATAACCGAATCTGGAAAACTACTGTTAAAAGATTAAAAATGGATTTTAAAGCATTTAATTATCCGATTTTAAAAAACATGAGGTTGTTGTCAGAATATAACTACTATGTTGGCGTGAACGAAGAAAGAGAGGAAGAAGGTGGTTCAGCCGAAGGCGAGGAGGATATAGATTTAAATGCTCCGGAATTGGAAGACGACGAAGAATCTGCCGATTTAGACGCAGAAATAGAAGGCGGAGGAGAAGAAGCTGCGCCAGATGGCATGCCTGCCGATACCAGCAGCAACGAAGTTGAAATAGACGTTACTGACCTAGTAGCCAAACAGGATGAAATGAAAAACAAATATGATGAAATCGTCAACGCGATAAACGGCTTAAAAGCAAGCTATGGAGGCGACTTAAAAAATATCAGGCAGGATATAGACGGTTTAAGCAAAAAAATACAAGCAGGACAAGATTCTTTAGCCCAAGAACTTAAAAAGAGGGCGCCTACTCCCAATGAAAAATTAGAATTGAGAAGCATGTCTTCGTTTCCATATTCAGTGCGCTTGTCTGATTACTGGAAGCCTGCGGACGAAAAAGGCCAACATCAGTTTGACATTAATAATAACAAGCCCGGCAACTATTTAGACACTGCCGAAAAACAAAACAGCGAGTACATTTTAAAAATGTCAGATGTGTATGACGGCTATAATGAACATGATATCGCACAAAGCATGTGACACTCCATTCTAGTATAAAAAATATTCATAAAAAGTTTTGTTTTTTGTTTCGTTTTCACAAAAAAAAATTATATTTTTGCATAATCGTTTAATTTTAATTAATTACTTCTAAAGAAAAAAAAATTTTTAACATGCTAGGAAATCAACGAAACAACAATGGGGGCGGCAAAAATCCATCCCAAACGATGTACCTTCAGGTCAATACGAAGGAATACGTCAATTCTGGGACTGCGCCATATTTTGATGTTTACTATGTTGTTAAAGACGAAAACGGGTCTGAGCACAAGGTTAGGCTGTCAACAGACAGCGTAGGAGGTTATGTGCGAAATTTCTACGTTTATGAGGATGCTTTCGGTAAAAAAACGAATAAAAAATTCGTGATATCGTTAGACGACTACGAATGCCCTTACATGAATGAAAAAGGGGGAGCTGACGACTCCTTAAAGATGCGCAACACTTATATCGTCAGCAGCGTTTTTTCGATGAAAGGCCAAGAACTGGCAAACAAGCTTTGCCGAGTTTTTGAGGAAGGGAATACCGCATATATCTCGATCCGGTTTCAACAACAATTTGAAAAAGACAGCAACGGAAATTACACTATTCCCAAAAAAGACAAAGAAGGTAAAAACGTCTACAATTTAAATGTATTCCACAAGGAAGGGGATAAGGTTGTGATGGTAATGCCGCTTTTTTCAAAAAACGAACAGTTTGGGAATCACCCTCTCAATGAAAAGTGGGTAGAAGCATGGGAGAGCGCATCTAAAAACAAGACGAACACTCCAATGGGCGAATTTTTTGAAGGAATTATTAATGGAGGGTACAGGGATACTGCTTTTTCCATGTTTCAAAAAAGGATGGAAGAGAAAGGATATGCTGTTGAGATGGAAATAAACGCAGACACCGGGAAGCCTCGATATAAATTTACAAAAGATGATGAAAACCCGGATGCGAATGGGGCGCCCGTTTCGATCCCTAACGAAGATGCACCTACAGCAGAAACTGACGATGATCTGCCATTTTAAATGACATCATGATAACAGGTAAAGAGGGGGGCATACCCCCTCTTTACTAATTTTAAACAATGGATATTCCACCGTTAGATAAAGTACTTGACAATATCAACATCCTTGTTGACGAATATTTTGTAATACGAGTACAAGAAGATAAGATTTTCAGGATGCACGAGATTGCCGAGGAATTGGCAAGAGAATTGCTTTATCTTTCTTATCACTATTTAAACCAACAACGAGAATATGCAATTGCGAGAAGCAACTATGATATTCAATCATCGGCTCGTAAACTAGCATTAATGGATATGCCGTCTTACAACAATAAAAAGATGACAGCCACATTTGCAGCTATGACTGCTGAACAGGAAAGCATCGAGCTAAAAAAAAGTTATCTGTTAGCAGACGCAGAAAGAGAGGGCATTAATAGCATAACCTTTCAAATCAAAGAAAACATAACAGGCATACGGCAAAGGATTGCAAGCATTAAAAATACTAACGTCTAACAACAAGCTTGTAAGACAATTAATAAACAGAAGCATTCAGTAACATAAAACAAAAGATTTATGCGGTTCATAATGAAAATTTTTTACATTTCAAAGAATGAAAAATTTGAGATCGAGCATTCGACTAAAATGTTTAATGCAGACATAAAATATCCCAAACAAGTCGGCCCTCAATGTTTAAAAGAGTTTGAGGGAAACTTAATATATAATATAAACGCCAACGTTTTGGAAAATTCTTGGGAAATTGTGTATGCTTCACAATATTTAGCCGAAGTATTCAAGAATACATTAAAATATGAAAGCACAAATTATCTGTATCGCCATTACCTTCAAATAGAAGGAGTATTTACAATACCGATGATCGAATCAATTGGAGTTGATAATTTTTATGAAGTCCAGTTCATAGACACTAGATATCCTACTTACGACATTAGCGGCAAGATTACAGATAAAACAATAACCAAACTGTTTCATTCGTTTACGTTCTCTGCTAGAGACTTCATTCCATTAAAATCCGGAAGCTATATGCCTTCTTTTTACAACGCATACAAATACAGCAATGTGATGTATAACATTGTCGAGGTTTTCGAAAAGAAAAAGTATGCTAACAGGTTTCTCTTACCGACTGAATACGAGGTAGCCAATTTAAAATATCATGGTGGTTATATTTGAGTTGTGCGTCAGTGTAAAAAGCCAACGCTTAGTCAAGCACATTTAGTTTTTTTGCCGACATACAAACCTTCAACAATAAAATTGAAGATATAATTGAGGATGGCGATTGTGATATTTTGTATTTAGACCCGCCATATATTCAAAACCAATTTGGAACTCAATATCACCTATTGCAAACTTTGGTTTTAAATGATGCCCCTTCAATAAGCCCTGTTACAGGTTCAAGACCAACTACGCCAATGCATTCAGATTGGTCAAAAGATTATAAGTCACATATTCTTTTCGATAGAATAATTGCAAAAACAAAAGCAAAACATATTATTTTTAGCTACAGCGTTGATGGATTCCTTTCTAAAAGTTTTATTGAAGCAAGTTTAAAAAGGTATGGGAAATCAGAAACATATATGTGTCGATTGAAGATTACGACGCATATCCATATATAAGCTTTAATGGGAGTGAGACATCATGGTATTTTAACAAAAACAATTTTAAGGCACGAGATTCTGAATATTTCAGGGTTTTAAACAAGTACAAATAATTTGAAGAATTTTCTTTAATAAATATTGAAATATAATTGGAAATTATTCAAAGATTTATTTACCTTTAAGAAAAATAAAGCTACCTGACATAAATATTTTAATCAATGAAGCTACAAGAAATCCTTTTAGGCGACTGTTTGGATTTGTTGCCAAACATACCAAAAGGGTCGGTAGACATGATTTTAGCTGATTTGCCATATGGGATCACATCTAACAAATGGGATAGCATTATCCCGCTTGACAAGCTGTGGCCGCTATATTGGCATGTCTTGAAAGAAAACGGGGTTGTTGCTCTGACTGCCTCGCAACCTTTTTCGTCGTGCTTGGTGATGTCGCAAGCATCCTTATTCAGGCATGAATGGATATGGATAAAAAACAGGGGCAGCAATTTTGCAAATACTGTGCGCGAGCCGTTCAAAGAACACGAACAAGTGTTGATTTTTAGCAAAGGCAAATGGACATACAATAAACAAATGCAAGAACGTACAGGGTCAGGCGCAGACAGAGTTAAATACGAATTTAACCATGAAAGCAAAAGCGAAAATTATAGGGTTTTTTCAGAAAGGAGGAGCGTAAATTTACCTCAATTGAGAGTGCCTTCTTCTTGGCAAAAATTCAATGTATGCACAAGCAAGCTACACCCCACGGTCAAGCCAGTAGGATTGTTTGAATATCTAATTAAGACCTACACAAACGAAGGGGAGGTAGTTTTAGACAATGCCGCTGGCAGCGGTACTACTGCTGAGGCTGCCATAATGCAAGGAAGGCAGTTTATTGTGATGGAAAAAGAAGAAAAATATTTCAATATCATCAAGGAAAGAGTTGGTAAATTATCTTCCAATTTAAAATAATTTTTAAAAAAAAGTTGGCATGAAACATCTTTTATTAATATTAGCATCTATTCTTTGTTCTTTTTTTTGTTATTCTCAAGATTATAACTATGAATTCATCACAGACGGGAACGCATTCATAAAACTCTCTGAAACATGGGGAGGCGACACAACCCTGTCTTTAACCATGCAAGTCCGGGTAATAAAATATTATAACAACCTGAAGATAGTTTCCAACCGGGATTTTGGTAACATTAAGTTCGCCGCAGACATAGCTTTTGTCGGGATAAAGCCCAACAAAGACTTGATATACTACTATTTCACTCCGGACAATATCCAATATTGGATACATGTGAACCCAAGCGATGGGCTTATCTTCTTTAAAGACATAGAAGGAAACCTGATCACCTCATATGGGACAAGGTTTAATGGCATACCAATCGAACCCGGCTTTTAGTTATTTTTAATTATCTTGCATTTATTTTCTTCGCCCTGTTATTATAATGATTAACATATTTTAATACGCAAGTTTGATGTTCAAGCCAAATACCATTTCTAATAAATTTCTAGGAGAAGATTTTGAATTTCAAATCATTAACATGGTAATAGGGGAATTTCATGAAGATGGTTCAAGAGATACTAGAATGGGAGAAGAAGTCATTGGTTTGTTAGACGAAAAATATTTTTCTTCCCTTTTTACTAAAAAAATTGTAAACATAATCAAAAACTACTATCAGCAATATAGAGGGATACCTACATACAAGGAAATATATGCAGAAAATAATTTATACACGAACGATGAGATAGAAAGAAAAGAAGTTAAAAAACTTTTATTAAAGATAAACAGCCAAAAAATAAACAATAGGAAGTGGGTAAAAGAAAACGTGGTAAACTTTTTAACCCAACAAGAAATACTCTATTATTGTTATGAAACAATAGATAAGGTCAAGCAGGGGGACGAACAAGTGAAAAACCTTGACTATCTCATGTATAACATGAGAGAATTTCAAAGAAAGCTCCTTCAGACATACCGCCCAATAACATTAGAGCCAAACAAGCCTTACCATTTTGACAATAAAGCTTATTATGTCCCGTTGGGATGGGGAGATTATTTTGATAAAAAATTTAATTTCAAGCAAGGCAGGCTGGCATTAGGGGTCATACCTACAGGGGTTGGCAAGACTACCACTGCCACTATTACCGCAGTCCACAACTTCTTGAGAGGAAAAGTCGTAGCATTGGTTTTTTTCGAGGATTATTATGAAGATATAATGAAAAAAATATATGCTAAACTATCGGGCCTCGGCATCAACGCAGTAGTAAAAAACAATAAAACCGCTTTTGAACTATCGAACGAAGAAATAAAAAGGGGATATGCGGAAGGGGGGAGGCTGATATTGATAAAATTGAACCAAACTACAGCTACTACAAACGATTTAAGGAATGTGTGCGACAATATTATAGCAGAATATGGTAGCCTTTATCTGCTTATAGTGGATTATTTAGATTGCTTGAATTCTCCTAAAAACCGGAAATATAAAGACAAATACGAAGAACAGGCTGATGTCGTTGTCGATCTTATCACGCTGATTTCCGATTTAGAATATTATATTCCATGCTTAACTTATATCCAGACGAATAGATCCGGCCTGAATGAACTGATAGTCAACCTTGAAAGTATGGGCGGTTCAGTGGCAAGGGCATTTAAAGCACAACAATTGTTTTCTCTGTCAAGGCATAGGAATTTAGAGGTCATAAAAAACAGAGAAGGAGAAGCTGGAATAATTTATAAAGAAATCATATTGGATAACGAAAAGATGTTTATCGAAATTTCAGAGTCTAATGTGGATTCTAAAAACGAATTTGTATCCTAAATTTTTATTGTTAACAGCCCGTTTTTTTTTGAAAACATACCCCTAAAAAACTATTTATAAATACCCCCTAAAAAACAAGCCCTAGTCAGGTTTGCTTGCGGTAGAAAGCTATTTTTATCCAGCATTTGCATCACAAAAACATAAAGTGCTTTTGTGATAACATGCTTGCTTTTTTATTCATTTAATTAACTTAATTTAACCAACCACTTTTATGCAAAATTTTAAAACCGAACCTATCTTAACAGAAAACCCTAACAGGTTTGTCCTTTTCCCAATCAAACACCCTGACATATATTACGAT
This sequence comes from Bacteroidota bacterium, assembly GCA_029558535.1. Lineage (GTDB taxonomy): Bacteria > Bacteroidota > Bacteroidia > Bacteroidales > ML635J-15 > Bact-19. The sequence goes on from JAKQEK010000152.1 coordinate 12,198, forward strand.
TTTTATAAAAGGCATGAATCGTCTTTTTGGAAAACAGGCGAAGTTGACTTGTCTAAAGACATACATGATTGGGAAAAATTAAACGACCGCGAACGTTTTTTTATAAAAAACGTGTTGGCTTTTTTTGCAGCAAGCGATGGGATCGTAAATGAAAACTTGGCAGAAAATTTTGTAAGAGAAGTACAATATACAGAAGCAAAATTTTTTTATGGGTTTCAGATAATGATGGAGAATATACATTCGGAAATGTATTCTTTATTGATAGACACATACATCAAAGACGAAAAAGAAAAGGACGAATGCTTTAATGCAATTGACCGGATGCCAGCAGTAAAGAAAAAAGCAGATTGGGCATTAAATTGGGTGAATTCTGAAAATTTTGTTGATCGCTTGCTTGCCTTTTGTGCAGTAGAAATGTTGTTTTTTTCCGGGTCGTTTTGTTCCATTTTTTGGTTGAAGCAAAGAGGGATCATGCCGGGGCTTTCTTTAGCAAACGAGTTCATATTCAAAGACGAAAACTTACATGGAGAATTTGCAATACATTTGATTAACAACCATATTGTCAACAAGCCGTCTGAAGCTAGGGTGAAAGAAATTTTCTTATCGGCATTAGAAATAGAAAATGAATTTATTACAGAATCATTGCCTGTTTCTTTGATTGGAATGAATGCAAACTTGATGAAGCGGTATTTGCAGTTTGTGGCTGACGGTTTATTCGAACAGCTAGGGTGCAGCAAAGAATTTCACGTTTCTAATCCATTCCCGTTTATGGAAAACATAGCCGTACAAGGAAAAACTAATTTTTTTGAAAAGAGAGTGGGAGATTATAAAAAAGCTGAACTAGGGGATTTTTTGCTTAACGAAGATTTCTAAAAAATTAAACTCTTATGAATTATTCTGTAACAAAAAGAAATGGCAGGGTTGTCCAATTCAACCCCGCAAAACTGCGCGCCCGCATAAAAAATGCTGCACATGGGCTGAAAGTAAACATCGACGATGTATTTGTACAAACAGTGCAAGGCATCACAGACGGGATGAATACTTCTCAATTGGATACTCTTGTAGCGATGACTGCTGCAAATATGGTATCTACCCACCCTGACTATGCAAGCTTGGCTGCAAATGTATCAATCAGCAGGCATAATAAGGAAGTAGAGCCGAACTATGACAAATTGACGGAGCAATTATATGAAATAGGTATTTTAAACCAAGAGTATTATGAAAAAAAACGAGGATATGGAGGTTTAGATGGATATATCAACTATGATAGGGATTTTCACTTTAATTATTTCGGATGGAAGTCTTTAGAAAGCCTATATTTGCTAACTAATGGAGAAGGCAATGTTGTCGAACGGCCGCAGCATATGTATATGCGGTGCGCAATAACCTTGAGCTATGATTTAGAGTCATGTATAAAATTATATGAAAATTTTTCTAAGCACTTGATTGCGCTTGCAAGCCCTATCATGATAAACGCTGGCACTAAGGTTGGAAATATGGTATCTTGTGAGCTACATGATATAGCAGCCGATTCTAAAGAAGGCTTGTTAGAAACATTTTCCGATTTATGCAATGCTTCAGCCAGAGCTTCTGGACTTGGCTTATCAGCCAGCAAAATAAGGTCAGGCAAATCAAGATTAAGCAATGGAGGGAAAGCAGCAGGCCTGTTGAAATACGAAAAAATCTTAAACGAAGGGATGCGCTTTTTTGACCAAAGCGGAAGGCGCCCCGGAAGCGTTTCGATATATGTGGAACCTTGGCACATGGATATTGAAGATCACATCAACGCAAAGCTGCCTAGCGGGGCAGAAGAGAATAGGGCTAGAGATATATTTACAGCTTTATGGATACCTGACCTTTTTATGAAAAGGGTAACAGCAAATGAGCATTGGACTTTGGTTTGCCCCAACGAAGTTTTAAAAGCAGGGTTTAAACCTCTATGGAGTATTTTTGGAAAAGAGTTTGAAAATGAATATACTGCTATAGAAAACGCATTTTTAGAAGGAAAAATGCCTGCTAAAGTAATAAATGCTAGGGATTTGTGGCAAAAGATAATCAAAGCCCAGATAGAATCAGGCGTCCCGTATATGGCATACAAAGATCATGTCAACTATAAGAACCCGCAATCAAATATCGGCATCATCACTTCGCAAAACTTGTGCATAGAAGTCTGCTTATACCATGACCCCAATACTGTGGCGACTTGTATCCTATCTTCCGTCCCTCTTCAGAAATATGTACATAAAGAAGAGGATGGAAACTCTTATTTTGATTTTGAGTTAATGGGCAAAGTCGTCCAAGATCAAATATTTGCACTAAACCAGCTTATAAATACCAATAATTTTTCAACTGAAAAAGCTAAAAGGGGGGCGGAAGAACAGCGGGCACTGGGAATAGGAGTACAAGGGATGGCAGATATGTTAGCCATGCTTGACCTGCACTTCGACCACCCTGATGCTGTTAGTTTGAATAAAAAGATATTCGAATGTATATATTTTAATGCTCTAAAAGGATCCAATAAATATGCTAAAAAATTTAATGTCGTTTATCCATATTATAAGGGCTCTCCAATTTCAAACGGTGTTTTTCAATTTGATATGTGGGGTTATGACAGGAGCAAATTGACGTTTGACTGGAATGGTTTAGAACAGGAAATTAAAAAATATGGGGTTGCCAATTCTACTGTTACTGCTTTGATGCCAACAGCATCTTCCGCAAGGCCAATAGGATCAAACGAATGTTTCGAGCCATTCTTTAGCAATATTTATACTCGAAGGACAAAAGATGGAGAATATATGATAATAAACCATCATTTTATAAACGACCTATCTGAAATGGGGTTGTGGGACGAAACGGTAAAAAATTACATGATAAGGCTTAACGGCAGTATTGCAGATATACCTTTTAATGATATTGTCGGAGAAGATTACGAAATTTATAAAGATCGTTTAAATTATTTAGTTAAAAAATACAGGACTGTATACGAATATAAGCAAAAATCGTTGATTGATTTAAGTGCTGACAGAGCCCCATTTATAGATCAATCACAATCGTTAAACATTTTCATGGAAAGCCCGAATATGGCAAGCCTGTCGTCATCTCATTTTTATGCTTGGGAAAAAGGGCTAAAAACCGGAATGTATTATTTAAGAAGCAGAGGGATAAAAGTAAACAACAGCCACTTAGCCATAACATCTTCAGCTAAAGCACAAGAGGTCAAAGACGATAACAACATCGGGTGTATCGGCTGTGAATGAAATATTATGAGTTGTTTAATAATATGCCAGTTAGCGAGCTAACTGGCATATTTATTTTAAACCATATCATTAGAGAAAATAAGATGAAGATATTTTTTTCTGAACAGTATGAGATTCTATAGAAAACCATAGAACCTCTTAGCATCCGCCTTAGCCGATGCCGGGCTTTTGATGGCGAATATTTGGATATACATGGCGGAAATATAATGAAAGATAAAAACGGAAATTGGAAAATAATAGACTTTTAATATATGAGAATTTTAATACGAGAAGATATATTTTATAAGAATACACTTATTCTTGAAAAATTAGAATATGCAGCAGGCGTGTTGCCAATAGCGAAAACTACAGGCAGGATATTAATTCAAAAAAGAGCCCCCAATATCTCGCACGGAAATACTTGGGCTACATTTGGCGGCAAGCCAGATGCTAATGAAACTCCGGAACAAACAGCTAGAAGAGAATTTAAAGAAGAAAGCGGATATGACGGCCCAATTTATAAAATGGCGCCATCCTTTTTGTATAAAAGGAAAGGAGGCTTTAAATTCTATAATAATTTAATATTAGTCCCTAAAGAATTTAAAGTCAAAACGATAAACAAAAAAACTGTAGATGGTGAGATAGAAGTAGTAGATGCAAAATGGGTTAGCTTAGATGAATTAAAGCAAATGAATAAATTGCATTTCGGATTGAAAAGCCTGCTGAAACATTCTGAAGGACAAATAAAAAGATATATAAAAAATAATTGTAAAAGCCTCGTAAAAGAACAGGAAGAAGAAGATGAAAAAGAAGATATTAGTATATTTTCTGATCAACTGATCGGCAAGAAATTCAACTCAGTCAGCGATATTTGGAAATTTGTAAGAAAGCTGCTGTCCAATCATGAAAGAAAATATGGCATAAGGCCAAACAATAATTTTTACGATTATTTTGAAATAGGAAAAGATGAAAACAATGCGTATTATATAAAGGTAAACGAGGTTGATGTTTTGAAACCAGACGAATGGGGCAAGATAGATATTATCGAGCCAAAGCCGGGCCTGTTAAGGCAAACAGCAGAATCAAATTATTCTGGCGACTATAAGATTATAGGCCCAAAATTAGTAAAAATAGGCGACTATATAGATTCTTTTGAATATTTAAACCACAGCGAAAGGATAATAAAACTAGGGGGTACTATAATAAAAAACAGAAGATTCGAGCCTATCATAGTAGATCCAAAAGAAAAGTATGTAATAGAAGGCCAACACAGGATTAGAGCTCTAAAAATGAAAGGTTTTACTACAGTTTTAGCTTATCTAATAGAGGAAATAGAATGAAAGTATTGTTCAGCGAAAACATTGCAGGCAAAATGCTATGGTTTCATCGAAATACAGCACCAATAATAATATGGGATGTTAAAAAACAACTAAACGGTTTTTATAAGGGGCTACATTTATTATTTAACCCTGAAAAATTTTTAATAAGATAATTTATTAAAAAAATAAATGAAAAAGACGATTAACATAAAATTCCCGTTAGAACAATCCCCGAAAAACCATTTTTTTTCATTGACAAACAACACCAATGATGCCGTCATTTCCAATCTAAATTTTTTTATCACTGTGAGGGAAGGAGAGCGCTTATATAATAAAAGGATGGGGTTTGGCATAGAAAAATACCTCTTTGAGCCATTAGACGATATTACAGTAAAAAATTTGAAAAATGAATTGACATCTAAAATCAAAGATTTTTTTCCCCAAATAAAAATTGAAAAGCTTGAAACGACAATAGACAATAACTCCTACATGGTTTCCCTTAATTTAGAAGGCATCGTAAATGGGTCTGCTTTTGAAAGCCAAATAAATTTTTAAATATTTTTTTATTTCGTTAGAATATATTATCTTTGTGTCGATCAAATCTATTTTTAGTCGCAATAATTGAAGATAAAGCGACAAATTGTGAATTAAATAATAAAAAAATCATAATATGATGGAAATTAAAGCCCAAAAAGATGGCAAGGGCAATATTATAATTTCGGAAGACTCTTTTGAAATGATATTAGCTTGTTTAGATAATCAAAAATTCATTAGTGGAAAACCACAAAAAGGTGATTTTATAGTAGCTGAAGATAAATATTGGAGGGGGGAGGAAGATATTCAAAATACAATCGACCACTATAATAGAGAATGTAGAAAAATATTACATCAAAAATATCATTTAAGGACAGAATCAGACGGGTATTTTCTTGCAAAAAGATACGAACACCAAACAGAAGATACTGATTGGTCAGAGGAAGATTTGGATTTGGTTTACGAGTTGTTTAAAGAAACAAAAATAAACTATGAACAAAACAGCGATTCGCCGCCATTGGATAGTTCTGAGGAACTTATAGATGAAACAATACCAGATGATAAAACAAAAAATAATCTTATTGAAGTTAGTCCTGTCTTAAGGACTTTGTTAATTGAAAAGCCATTTAAAGGCGAGCAATATATAGCTATATGCGATGACGGAAAATATAGGGCTTGGAAGCAAGATGAAATTGAAAAGATCACTAAAATATTAAATGAGGATAGGCAAAAATAAAACAAAAAAAGATGTTGCGATAGTATTTAATACAAAGCATGTGAGGCAACATAATATCAGATTTATTTTTTTTTTTTTTAATATTTAAAACGCAAAAAAAACGATGAAAAATCTAATTTTAATCCTGTTGATGTTGTTCTCGTTTGCCTCTTACAGCCAAGATGGCTGTGGCATAGGATGTGAAAGCCCGTATACACAAACTTTGAGCTTTGCATCTGAAGATGATTGGGTTGGCTATGGGATACCTGATTATTTCGCTTCTTTTCAAACAAGGTTCAGGATGACAAGCTATTCTGAAACATTTGAAACCTCTTATGGAGAGGTACTAAGCCACTTCCCCTTCCTTTTCAATGAAGAAACAGATAATTCGGTAGCAGGCTTCCACATTGGAGATGGATATAGTATTAGGATAAAACCGTTTCAATCGGGAAATTTGTATTTATCTGCCTATGCCGAATTTAAATTTACATTAGAGGAATTTACTTCATGCCTTACCGTTGATATTACATCTGCCTTTCGCAAAGAATCCTTTATTAGCAATTATATGAAAGTACGATGGGAATATTCGTTTGACGAAACCACATGGGCTGAGATGGGAGAGTTCTATATGCCTAGCGGGTTAGAGCTAAACGATTTAGCACCACTAAACGAATCGTTTGAAATTCCTTTGGTTACTTCGCAAGAATTATTTGTTAGGTGTACGTTAATAGGCAAAAACAAAGCCCTCAAATCGCCATCAGAAGCCAATAACAATACTAATGCTTATTTAATTAATGCACTGTCTATATCAGGGCAAGTGTGCGATTTCCCGCAAATAGGTACTTGGGGGTCAATTAACACTTGTCTGATCAGCCCAGAAGAATTCCCTTATGACAACATATATTCAAAAGGGACTGGAGTTCATAAATATGAAATATGGGTACATTCATATCGAGAATGGAACCGTACTAAAAAACTATGCAGAAAATCATAGTTTTTTAGTACGGTCATGGGCTATTATTATGGGAATTACAGATCAATCAATGGATTTAAGGATAGTTGATGGCAATGGCGAAGTTATACATGAAGCTACTTCCATCAACAGCCTAGAAGATGTGGCTGATGAATGTCTAATCACTGGCATAACAGAACCTTATGCCTGTCAATACTACCCGACGGATGAATGTTCGCAACATCGGCCTGCGTCTAATATCCCTTTACAAGCTGTTGTTCCGGATCAAACTTGGAGTATCTATCCTAATGGAAACTCGGTACTGATTGTCAATGAAATTTCTGATGTGCCCACTCTTGTTCTAGGAGACTTGTCAGGAAGAGTTATAAAAAGATTTAATAACGTACCTGCAAGCTGGTCGCAAACCGTCAATAACCTGCCGACAGGCATATATGTTGTTACAGATGGTTATAGAGGCGAAAAGTTTACTGTAGAGTAACATATATTGCCACATCACAATTTATATGAAATGCCCGCGCTAGAATTCTAGTGCAGGCATTTCATTTTAGCAAACGAATATTAAATGAAAAACATAGCCGTAGATTGGCCAAAAAATTTTTATTAACAACTACATTTTAAAGTGCCTGCTTTGCCAATATTTCTTTGTATCAATATCCATCATAGTTAATTTGCCGCCATTTCCTGCACCTGTGTCTATGTTAATAAGGTTTGAGTGAAAAGCAGGCAATTTGTTGCTTGTAGGTGAATGTCCGATGAAAATTTCATCTATTTTTATTGAATTTTTTTCGTCATACTGTACATTTATTTTTGCTTTTGTTTTTTCATAGTGTTTTGAAGTCTTAAATAAATGCCTGTTTATAGAAAAATTAACCTTCCTTTGTTTAATGATTAGTTTGTTTTGGTTAAAACCGCCATGACAGAAAATTTTATTGCCTTCTATAAAATAGGGTACTGCTTTTTCAAAATATACTGCCAATTCTTTTTTATAGCCTTTTAATAGTTTAACAGTATCTAGTCCACCGATTTTTTTCCATCCCTCTAACACTATATTTTTATCTGTCCATTTTTTTAAAAATAAATCGTGATTTCCTAGAATAGGCACAAAGTTTTTAATTTTTAATAGTTCTGTCAGGCATTTTTCTGGTTCGCTATATCCGTCTGCCAAATCTCCAAGGAATATTAACAAGTCGTTTTCATAATCAAAATTTGTTTTTCTAAATACGTCTTTTAATGCTTTAAAATTTCCATGAATATCTCCGATTGCAAATTTTTTGTTGTGTTTTTGATTCAATGGAAATTGTTTAAACCAATATCATATTTTATTAAGACAAACTAATAATGATTTCGATGTATTTTCTATAACTATTTATAAAAAAACTTTTAAAACAAAATGGTTAAGAGATATATGATATTCCTGATGTCTTGCCTTGTTTCAATGGCATTAGGGGCGCAGGTGAGCACGTATTTTGGGGGGACTTTAAACGTCTTTTCCGCTATGGGCAGCGGGCCAAAGTATACGGTGGTAGGCTTCTTTAACGACACGTCAGGGGAATACCCTTTGGACAGCGTAGAAGTAGGCGACATAATATATGTTTCCGAAGGAGTTACGTGCGCAAGGCTAAGAGTAGACACTATAAATAGCTCTGCTGGGGGGATACTTGACGCTGACGTATACGACATCGACACCGTATTGCTTTCCCCCCCTAGCGGGATAGCCGCTTTGCTTAAAGAAACGCCCAATATCGCCCTGCCCCGGTATATACCGGGCCTGAGCGAAAACCTCTTGGCATGCATGAGGACGCACATGACAGGCAAAGTAGACGAAGAAATAGCGGCCGCCGGGGATGGGAATGGGATTATTTCTGCTCTTCCAGAAGACCGTGTTAGCATAGTATCTACACATTCGCTTATTATGAAAATGGATACTTTTAACGTAGATGCTGAAGTGCAGGTTTTTAGATCTAATAATGGGATCCCCTGGTTATTGTTAAACGATAACAGCTTCACAGCTAAAATTGGCGATATTGATGATAATTATGAAGGTTATAGAATAGAGCTAGAAAATAACGCTGGCTCGATGTTTCTTGGGAATGATAATAATTTTGCTATTCATGTGGATGATAGCAATTTTGAGTTTATTGATAATGGAAATGGGTATACGTTTTGGGATTACAATTTTGGCACAGGAAATGTTAAAATAGGCGATCCCGGACTTAGTAGTTACGCAAGTTATCTATTTCTTAACAATTTCAACGGGGATTGGGGGATTGGAGATATCGAGGATTCTGATACTGGATATAAAATCTATTTTAATCAGGGCACTAGTGAACTTTCGATTGGCTCTGATAATTCTAGTCAATTGTATATTGACGATAGTTCATTTAGAATATTAGAAAATGCTAATGGGTACGGTACTGTTATTAGTGTAGATTCAGATTTTAGCAACGTTAAAATTGGTGATACTGAACAGCAAACACACGGTTCTCATCTGTTCATTGATTTATCTGATGATAATTGGGGGATTGGAGATGTTGGGAATATCAATACTGGTGTACAGATACTGCATGATTCTGGATCAGGTTCAATTTATGTTGGTGAACTATCAGGATTATCGAACGAACAGCTCATAATTGACTATTCTAGCGGGATTACATCTCTTGGTGACGTAGTTGGTACATCTACAGGTATGCATCTTCGTATTGATAATAGTAGCACTGGTACTATTACTCTAGGTGATTATGGTACTTTTAGTAATGGCACCAAAATCACAATAGATGCAGCCAGCGAAACTATATCTTTTAATTCAGGTACAGCTAGTTACGGATATACATTTCCTACTACTGCACCTGGAGCAAATCAAGTATTGAGCGAAGGCCCTACTGACGACAATCAACTAGTGTGGGTTGATCTTGTAAGCGGCGCTGATGGCAATGGCCTTATAAGTGAATTGCCAAGTAATCCAGTAACAATTGATGCTAATGGCAATGTTCTGATTATTGACAGCACTGGGACTACTAGAATAACAGCAACAGGTACCGCTACTGGCACTCTGGTAGTTAGTGGTGCTTCTTCATTACCGAATACCTTTAGCCATATTGCGGGGGCTGATACAGCACAAGTAAATGTTAGAGTTGATGCTGGTGTTGATCTTGTGGCTACACGTGTCGTTTCTGTAAAAGCAGACACGCTTAATATAGGAGATAGGCTAAAATTCAAAGCCACTTCGACGGGGACTAACGAGCTATTTTACAGTGGTGCAAGTAGTTTTTCTGTAAATACAAGGCCAGATGGGAGCGATGCCTTTGGCCTTACTATTACCGGTACAGGTTCTGCTCGCACTATTAATTTGGGTGATAACTCAGGGCAGTATTTTCAAAATAAGCTCTCTATAAACGACGCAACAAATACATCAACTCTCGGCGGGTACGGTGTCGGCCTTAGAGTTGCTAGTGATATAGTAACAATTGGAGATTATCTTGAAGAATCAGATTATCATGGTATCGTTGTAGACAACACGAACGGGTTCATAAAAATAGGTGATATTCATGATGCGGAATATCATTTTTCTATGCACATGGTTCCATCGGATCATATTGTTACTATTGGTGATGTAGCCGACAATTATTTTAGTACCAAATTAATAATAGACGACGAAGAAGAGAATGAAGTAATAACATTTAACGCAAACAATGGGACAATATTTAGTGGATCAGGGTATACTTACAATCTAGCAATTACTAATCCAACTGCTAATCAGGTAATGTATTGGCCTACGCCTACTACGCCAGCATTTGGGTCTTTAGGTACTCTTAATCCCGCAATATACGGTAGTGACAGTAATTTGAAAGGGAATAGGATTGTCGATCTTGATGGCAAAACTTTACACGCGACGTGGGGAACTCCACAAAATCTTGCAAGCAACCCTGTTGATACTATGAATAACGGGCTTTGGCTTACTCGCACTCAAAACATTCTAGGTTACAGTACGGGAAGTGATTGGTCTACTGTAGAAGTTAATGGCACGGAAGCCAAATTAAAATACAAAGAATTGGATAATGGGAATACCAACTCATTAATAAAAGTCGGATCCGATGAAGCTGTAATGAGAGTGAATAATGAAACATCCGGAGCTACTCTTACACAATTCACATTATCTGACATTGGATACTCCCTAAACTTTGATGGTTTCAGTGTTTTTAGTGGAAGTGATGCAGATTCTCTTATGTATATGTATGAAGATAAGTATGCTTTTCCAAACGAAGCTATGTCTGATACGTTAAACGACAAAACGATAATGTATTGGACAGGCGACGGATCAAACCCGATAGCAAATACTTTAAGGGTTGATTGGGGCAACGCAACAGGGACTACGGATGCTTCTGGCGATTTAACTGTATCCCATAATTTACCTGACGACAGTATTATAATAACGTCTATAGTTGTCAATGGCACTACTTCGTATACTGTCAGCGTACACACTATTACCAGTACTACTTTTAAGGTACGTTTCTATGTAGCTGACGTACCTGCTATATCAGCAAGCGTAGATATAGGGTGGGAGGCTAAAGACAATTAAAACTTTATAAACTATAAATTATAAAGTTGATTGAAATTTATAAAATTTTGAATTGACAATACTATTTATTAAAAAAGGTTAAAAATGGCAGAACAAACACCGTCAGTAGATTGGCCAAGGCGGAGTGCGGCTTTAAACGGAGATGAAGATTTACTCCGGCAAAACCCTTCGGGCGATGCTTCGGACACGCCTAAAGAACAAAGGATACCCACATCCCTCATATTAGATTATGTGTTAGAAAACCTCCCAAGCGGAGGGACTGTTTTTATTGTCAATGAAGGGGCAAGCGACCCGCCTGGCAGCGGCGCTTCCCCTGTGTCGTCATTTTACAAAAACACCACATCAGGAGAATGGTTTGTGATTGATTCGACGGGCGATTCTTATTCTCTTAGAGACAACTTGCCGAGAATTGTTTCTGGGGAAGTAGACGGTACTGATATTGTTTTAACAAGAGACGATGCATCTACTGTAGAAATTGATGTTTCCTCATTAGGAGGTGGAAGTGGCATGACTTTATATCAGTATGATGCAGGAAATGGCGCGTGGGTGATTGCAGACGAACTAGGTATCACCTTTACTAAAGCAGGCGGCATTGGTACTTTTGCTGTGCCCGCTAATGACACCTTAATACGTTCTTTCCGGATTAATGGCGCAACTGCGGATTTGGCAGGAGACAATAGCTTCTCAGTTGTATTTAACTATCCGGCTGGTGGGAGCATTAACCAGAATATTAGTACATATCAGCCACCTCATGGGTTTCAAGTATTAAACACTGCTGCCCAATTGGGGGGCGGCCCAAGCAATGCTCTGCCTTTTGTATATGACGAAGGTTCAAGCCCACAGTTGCAAATAACAGGGGTAGCATCAGGAGATTTGACGCTCAGAGTGATAAACCTTAATGCTTTCTCCAACTGGACTATTGTAGGAGGTTTCTAAAAAATTGAAAATAACAAAAAAGATGAAAAAGTTACTATTCCTTTTTATAAGCCTGCTGTTCCTTACCGAAGGTTTCTCCCAAGTAGAAAATAGGTTCAGAGGGACATTAAACGTGTTTGGCGTAAGCGGGACGACACCTAATTACATAATAACAGGCTTCTTCAACGACACGCAAGGAAGATATGCCTCAGATAGCACTAGCTTGGGGGATTGGCTTTATATGAATTCTGGGGATGAATGCGTAAGGTTTCAAGTAGACAGCATCATATCTGTAGCTGGAGGCATAGTCAACGTCAGAGTAGTTGACGTAGACGATCAAACTGGTGCTTTTCCGACTGGTATTGGAGGCCTGTTGTCAGAAACGCCGAATTACGGCTTCCCCAATTTTGTGGCCGGTTTAAGCGAAGACTTGTTAGCATGTATGCGGACTCACTTTACTGAAAAAGTCGATTTGATCACGGCAGCTATCAATGCAGAGGTATATACGATAGCTGTTGTATCTGATACGACAACTATTGCTGCTCCAGTGGCTGGTGATTTTGCTTATGTTGATACTACTAATGTCTTTGTGCGAAGTGAATTTGCTTGGCTAAAGATCAGTGGATCCAGTGGAGGTGGAGGAGGTAGTGGTAGTACTCCTTTAGTATGGCATACAAGTCCACAAGTACATCAACTAAATAACTGTGCTTCAAATGAAACTATAAACCTTAATTTTTATATCCTTGATGATACAGTCATTAATACAGCAGGGATCACATTTGAGATTAACTCTAGTCCAGCCACAGTAACATTTACTCAGTTTTTTAATGATAGTACTTTTGCACTCATTCAATCCAGCAATAGTCTTACAGCAGACGTATATTCCGTAGAATTCTCTTATGAGGATTGGGATGGGAATACAATTACTTGGCTTGATTTTTTGAATGTGACTGCTGGTAGGCCAGATACCGTGACGGTATTGCTGCCGGGGGATAGCATCTTGGTAACTCGCGTGTGCGGGGCTGAGATAAGCAGAGACACGATCGACGTACAACACCCCTTCTCTACCACGTCTCAAGAGCTTGAGATTGTTGCAGATGAACTGAAGCTGGCACAGCAGGGGGCAAACTTCAATGACGCCCTGCGGTGGAACGGGGTAGATGCTTATGAGCCTGCGCCAATAGAGACTTTTGAATTTGTTGACACCTTGCTGACAATTACAGTATGTAATAACCTCGATACATGCGATGTAACGACCCTTAACGCAGGATTAGAGTTAGCTACCCGGTACAAGACTGTTTTTGATTCAGCCACATCGGAGCAGCGTATTGATATTGTAATGCGCCCTAATCCAGACGGCAGTGATATAGCAATCTATGATAGCACAAAACTTGTTGTAGGGGGTGGGGAGTATGGTGGTATTTTTATAACTTCCGAGTGGTTAGACACGGTTAGAACAGTTTATGTTTATGCTACCAGTAATCGCAATGCCATTGTGTTCAGCAACGTTTCTAACATCAGCCTTAGAAATCTTAAGATGGTGAGCAGAGGGGGCGCTCTACAACAGGGTCTGCAAAGTATTTTGTCTAAAGGAATTTATCTTGAATCTGTTGAACTTGACAGTTTTAGGATTGGCGTGTTGATTAACAGGAGCCAGTCTTTCATAGGCAACTCTATCACAGTAACGAATAGCGCTTTATATGGCGTGTGGGCTATAACATCAAGCTCTACGCTATACAAGAGCACAATCAACTTTTGTACTAGGGGGCTTTATGCTGAAGATGCAGTCGTATTAACCAGGCTTTGCAATCTTGACAACAACACATACGGGATATATGCTACGTTAGGGAGTTTGATAGCGGCAGACAATCACCCGTTCACAGTTAATGACACCACTTCTACTTATCAAACCTTTGTTGGTCGCGGTTCTACAATCGCAGTTGGAGACTTTGCCGATGAAACGAAAGTTAATATCCCTTTCAACACTCTTACAGGCAACGGCATTATTTATACAGGCACAGAATACAACTTTATTGAGGCATCTACGGCAGGTGCGCCGGATGCCACTCAATTAAAAATGTATTTCAACACTGACGACAATGAACTGAAGAAATCAGACGGCTCTTCATGGAGTTCAATTGGGGGCGGGGATGGCACAGTAACTAGCGTGGGGCTAACGCTGCCTTCGCAATTCAGCGTTACGGGTTCCCCTGTAACCACTTCCGGCACCCTTGCCGGGGCATGGGTGAACCAGGCAGCTAATACCGTGTTGGCTGGCCCTGCTTCGGGGGCTGATGCTGCGCCTACTTTTCGGAGCTTGGTGGCGGCGGATATTACGGCAGGGGGTGGAATCACCGGCACAGGCACAACCAACCGGATTCCTGTTTTCGCGGGGGTGCAAGCGCTCGCAAATAGCTACCTTCTGCAATCCGCATCGGCAATTACCCTGGACGCGGGAAAAAGCTTTATTATGGCCGGCAGCGGCACCAATATCATCATGAATTTGACCGGCACCGGAGGCTACAAGCTCAACGCGGCAGGCATGGCCGGGAATCACGGAGTAGTGAACGAGTTCCTTGAAAACGGTGTCGTTAAGTGGGATTTCGCATATCTAAATAGCAGTTGGACTGCTACCCCGAATCAGTATGGAGCCGGAAAGTCTATCCGGTTCTATAATTACGAACAATCGCAGGCGCAGCTAGTGCTGGCGATTAACGGCAATACAGGAATCCGGGTAGGCGTACCCACCGCCCGCCTCCACCTCCCAGGCGGCACCACAGCAGCAGGCACCGGGCCGGCAAAGTTCACTTCCGGACCTCTGATGACAACTCCGGAAGTTGGGGCTGTGGAGTTCAACACAGATAGGTGGTATGGCACTATCACTACCGGGGGAGCCAGGAGGACATTCGCTTGGCTTACTGACATCACTTCTACCCAGGCTACCGATGGAGTTACTATAAACCACACCTTAAACGGTGATACCCTAACAAGCGAAGCTATTTTGTCTGACAGTACTACCAATCTGATAAGAGTTTTAACTGGGCTTAGCCCTTCCACTCGAAATGGCTTGTTTGTAAATGCGAATACTAACAACATCACGCTAAATAAAGTATATTTTGGGCTGTCTACTAATATTTCAGATGTCTTAGAAATGTTAGAAGATTCTCTGCACGTACACGAAGATGGGGAGACTATCGACTTTATTGAACGGGATCCTGTGGGAGATGAAATCTTCCCCCGCGTAAGCGCGGAAGTCATAGTTTCCCCTGATGGCGGGAATACCTTAGAGGCCAGAAGCAATGGCATGTATTCTAGCGGGATTAACATAATTTCTTATGTCAGGGGCGATGCAGTATTGACTGGGACGGATTCGGTCGGAGTGTCTTTTAGCACTCTCAGCGGTACAGGGACATTGACTTATCCTGATAGCGTCACCTTGTTTTCGATAGGCATTAGCGGAGAATCCGGTGATTTGGATGGTTCAGGGCATTATACTATTGTTTTAGACAGGACAGCAACGGCAAATATCAACGAAGGCGTTTCAACAATGCTGGCGCCTGTCATAAACGTAATCAACACGGCTGCTCAATTAGGCGGAGGCCCGACTCCGGCTGCTCCTTTTGTATATGACGAAGGTTCAAGCCCCCAAGTACAAATAACAGGGCTAGGCGCAGGGACAGGCACTGGAGCAGGAGATATTTCCATCCGGATTTTAAACCTTAATGCTTTTTCCAACTGGCAGATTAGCATTAGGCCTTAACATAAGCCTCCCTCTATTGAGATAATAGAGGGAGGCTTATCAACTTGCAAAAGCTAATACGTCAACTTCTTCTTTTTTGTTGGTATTTTTTTGGCTAAAAGACCATTCAATTCCTTTAAATATGTCAGGTTCTATAGACGCAACCTCATAGTTTCCTTTGCCTTTATGTTCAACATCACAATACATCTTCAGTATGTCTAGCGCTTCCGTATCATTCATTTCGTTGATAGTATCATAATAAGCACAATATAACAGGCTTTTCCTTATTTTCAACAGATAAGTACGAATATCTTGCTTTGTAAAGCTTAATCCCGATTTCCCATAATATGTTGCAAAAGCTTTACATTTTTTATAATGCTCTGCCGCTTCGTTTGCAAGTTTTACAGCACCGAATTTATATCTAATGTTTCCTTTTTTATCAATTACAGCCGACAAATCAAAATATTTTTCAATAATATTTTTCGCACTTTCAAACGAATCAACCTCTTTAAACCCATCGCAACCGTCGCCCAATTTATTCACAAAATTTACTAATTGGCCTTCTAAATAAGCAGGGGCGTTATCAAGCCTTTTATCGTCTAAATACTTGTTTTTTAACCGTTCAAAAAACACATCTTGTATTTTTACAGCATTATCAAAGTATCCTGTCTTTTCCTGTTTTATAATCAAAAGCTGTTTTATCAGAGTTTTCAATTTTGTATTAGAACATTTTAAATCTTTTACCCAGTATTCGACAATATCTAACGCACACCCCCAAGACATATATCTTGCAAAATATAATAACCTTTTTCTAATTGAAATTTCATAGTCAGGCAATAGAGCATTTTTTTGAAAATGAAGCATAGCCTCTTCAGAAATATTTAGTTCTACCGTTTCCTTGTCTTCATTTTTTTTTATTTCTTTAAATATATTTCGCCTTTCGATATCCAACTGTGCGCCCTTAGCTTTACGATATGCCTTTAAAGTTTTCAACATGTCTTTTTCTATAGTATCTTCCAGTATGATATCTCCTTTGAATTCCCACCCGTATTCTTTTAAGATATTTGCCATGTATGCGATATTACTGTTTGCATACGCCTTTTCATGTTCATAAGCTGAATATGCTATGGAAAGATAATCAATCTCGTATTGGCCGTTGTGAAACCTGATAAAATCAGTATTTTGCAGCGTTTTAAAAAATTCTATGTTGTCTTTATGGTTGACTAAAGAAAGTAATTTTTCAGTAGCTGCAATTTTTTTCTCCTGATATTCAACGACATTTAAATTAAAATATGTTGTAGCGGTCTCTGTATTTTTATTTTTATTTTTGTACAGGTATATGTTTTCGGGGACATTATCCCTAAAGCGGTTGACAATTTGTTCAATAAGATGTGGGCTTTCATTCGTACAAAAGTGAAGGCTATAGGGAGTAATATCTTTAATGTTTAGACCTTCCGCAGCAATAGAAGTACAAAACACTAAATTGTATTTCTCTTTTATTTTTTCTTTAGTTATCACATATTCAAACTCTGGGTTTTCTTTTTGCGTGGAATTTAAAAAAAGAATCTTATTTTCGTCCCACCCTTTTTCAATAAAGAATTTCTTATATTTGCCTAATTCTCTTTCCTCTAACTTTGATTGTAAATATATTACGTTTAAGCGCTCCTTGTTACAAAGTTGTTCGACACAAGGCAATTTATCATTATACAATACCCTTTTAAAATCTTTTTTTCTAGGCTTTTTGATCCTGATTGTTTTAAAAGACTTTATTTGTGGGCTTAAAAATTCTATCCAAGTCCCTGTATATAACAACGTCTTTTTAAAAGACGCCAACTTGTCTAAAATAAAATTCATTTCATCATTCCTATACCCTTTTGACGCGGAAGCAACAAAACTGTGTGCTTCATCTATGTGCAATTCGTATCTTTCCAATATCCCCCAATCGCTTAACTGCCCGAAAAGGCGAGGAAACGAACTATATGTACAAATTATAGTGTCCGAATTTACATTAACATTCTTTTTTAGCCCATAATAAACCGAAACTTTATGCCTGTTTTCTATAGATTTCAATAGAGGTATTACAGGCACCAGCACTATCTTTTTAGAGGTAGGCGTGTTGTCAGAACATATAAACGTAGTTTTACCTGAATTTGTGTCAGACCAAATTATAGTATTTTCTCCAAGCCCACTAATGGGGATTTTTAAATCGCTTATATATTGGTTTTCATTTAATATATATTCTTTAGGAAAAGGAGTACCAGCAGCATTATATGTTTTTTTCTCAAAAACTAGGCCCACATAAGGCAATTCGTTAAAATAAATTTCATTACATACAGTAGTAGCTAGTATTTCGAGCCCATCATTTTTGAAATCATTTATAAAAGAGTTTATTGCATCTTCTTTAGATATAAAAAAACTATTTGCCTTCTTAAAAAAGAAATCTGCAAAAAAATAGATATTTTCAAATTTCTTGATAAGTTTTAAAAATGAATTGTCGATTTTATTTGCAGAAGCAATCTCTATTGTTTTTTTACCCTGCCTTTCTTCTTTTGCTATTTTCTCACCTCTCAAATTTTTTTTTCCCTCTTCAGTATGTTTTAATACTAAGCCGAATGGGATATAAGGGATGTTGTATGTTCGTATTGCCAAATCTATTAACTGCCCCTTAATTTTTTTAGTTAACAAAAACTCAATGAGAGTCCGCCTTAAAATGCCTCTTTCTTTAATCTTAGCTGTGAATTTTTTAACAAAAACCTCATTTACTGACGAATAATCTTTCTTTGTGGCATAATAATAATAATTCAACAGTTCGTTTGTTTCCTGTACAGTGCCTTCATATTTTACATTAAAATTTTCGATTGTATATTCCGGATAATCTTCATAATTGTCAATCCAGCTATTAAATTGAGAATTATAAACAGTATATTGCTGCCGCCCTATTTTTTCAACCTCTGCTTCGCTTCTGTGGCTGAATAAATACTCATATTTGATGTCATCTGCCGATTTCAGGATAAAATCAAAAGCCAAATCAAACTCAATGCCTAATATATTGCATTCCGAAAAATACCTTTGGTAGAAATAATATGCAAGCCTATTGTCAGCATGGTTAAAACATTCTTCATTATTATACCATTTTTCTAAAATGTATTCCAAATGGCATTCAACAACCTCTATGTCGGAGTTATAACCTTGCCTATTGTAGGCATTACCCCCTCCAACTCTTTTAACTTTTGTTTTTGAGGGCATTATTGCACTTAAAGACATATATTTTGTTAAATCCGATATATATATGTCAGGGTCATAAGAGAGTATATTCAACCGAGTATAATCCTTAGTCACTGGGTCTAAAGACAAAAAAACAGGCGGGGCGTTTTCGCCCCTGCCTGCGATGAGGTTGGACAATATAAACTTCTCAAATTTATTTTTATAATGCTCCCAAGTAGAAGCAAATGTTTCTTTAGTTAAATTATCAGCATGCACTAAAAAACCAAGCCCGTTTCCACCGAAAGACTTCCATACTGCGATTACGCTAACAGCTTTTTGCAAAACCGCTTTTATTTCATCTAAAGTGCAATTGTCATACGAATCTATATCGTAATATATGTAACCGTTGATTTTCTCATCAGCTATATCTGCCTTCCTTTTCACTTCTCCTTTTTCAAGAGACAACGCCCATGTTACAGCCGGAACCCCAGTAATTTTTATAAAATCATAATAGTTTGCTTTTATTTTTTGGCCGTAACTATATATCGTATATGGCTTCTTCCCATTTTTCTTCCCGCTTTTCCTTGCTTTTACGATTAAATCTTTCTTAGGGTTGTCTTTTATAGCTAACAGGGCTTTCATTATAGTCCTGCTGCCATTACACTTGCTAGAACTTTCTGTGTTTTTAAAAACACCTACTTTCACATCGAATAAGTCGTCCTTCCCCATTGTTTTTGTTGTTTTGTTGTTAATTTTTACAAAGATGAGCAGGTAAGTTAAATAATACAAATTATTTCAAACATTTTTCGTATTTTTTTTATTTTAAATTGTTTTAGTGGCAAAAAAGCATTGCTTAACCTCTATTGAGTATTGTGATAACGGACAGGCAAGCGCGTAATTTTAACAATTGTTAAAATTTCTAAAAAGATTTTTTTCAAAAGTACATAAAAACATGATTATGAGCGATTTCTATATAACAATCTGTGCTTCTTAAAAGGACGGGGGGCGCTTTATAAACTAAAATTATAACTGGTTTATGTTTGAGATATAAGCCTAGTTTAAAAAGCTGTTGTGCTAAACATATATTTTTTATAAAAAATGCAATATATCGACGCATTAAAAAACAATAACAATTCTGCATTTTTCTTTGTAGAGGATTATAACGGAAATTACAATTATAAGACAGAGTACATATATAATATTGCCTCCTTTTATAAGGAGAAGGGAGCAAATACGTATATAGTCCATGAAAAGAAAGGGTATGTATGCCCGTATAAAGAATTTGAAGGGCTGGCGCATATTTCTTTCGAAGAAATTTCCGAAAACAAAGATATTAAAATATCTCCGTCAGATTATATATTCATCCCAGAAGTATACATTGAAGTCGTTGCTCAAATGAGGAAACAAAAAGTACCAGCCGAAATTATTGTCATAAGCCAAGATTACAATAAGATATTCGATTCTTTAGAAATTGGAGAAAGCTGGACAATGTATGGGATTAAGCATGTGATAACTACTAGCGAAGGGCAAAAAACATATTTGCTAGATTACTTCCCTAATTTGGAGGTACATATATTGCACCCCTTTGTATCGCCTGACTTTGTTTCAACTGCCGAACCTAGGAAGCCTATCGTCACTTTTACTTCCGGAAGCGAAAGGGGTATTGAAAACACCGTCAAAAAATTTCAAGCAAAATATTCACAATATGCTTGGGTTCCTTTTAAGATACTTTCGCCGCTTTCTACCGCAGACATGGCTAGGCAGCTTAATGAATCAGCATGCGCGGTCAGCTTAGAAGAACATAGCCCCTTTAAATTAGACGTATTGCAAGCATTCAGGACAAAAACGCCTGTGATCGGAGTGCTGCCAAAAATTGCTTTAGAATGGCTGAACAATGGCGGGAAGGTTAATAACAATGCAGTATGGTCTATAAACGAAATGCAAATAAGCGATTTAATAGCCCTTTTTATTGATAGGTGGGTTACAGACAAGTTAGACAACAATGTAGTTCAAGGGGCATATCAAGACAGTTCGCCTTATACTCTCGATAATTTCAAAATAAAGATGGATGGGATATTTGAAAGCATCAAAGAGCAAAGAGTTAATTTTTTAGAGGGCTTAAAAACACAAAACGAAGCTAAAACAAAACAAGCATAATATGGATTTGACGATAATCATGCCTATTCATAGGCTAGTAAATGAAAACGACAGGCGCCTTTTAAGGGCCGCTCAAGAATCGTTAGAAAAACAAACTAACAAAAATTTTGAAGTACTTTATTTTGTTAGGGAAGGGGTAGGCTTTGATGAAAAGCTAGATGGGGTAAATACTAAGTTGATAGAAAGCGATCAATCTTTTAGTTATCAACAAGCTATAAACAAAGCAGTAGAAAAAATAGAAAGCAGGTATTTTTCAGTCCTTGAGTTTGACGATGTTTTTCACCCAACCTATGTTGAAAATTTTTACGCTCATTTAAATAATCAAAAAGAGGATGTCGCCCTTTATATGAATATTGTGTTTGAGGTCAATCAGGAAAACCAGATGATGGGCCTTAGGAATGAGACTGCATGGGTGGTAAACAAGATGCAAAAGATGGGGTTTTTGGACATTGACAGCATAAAACAATCAATCGGATCTTTCAGCTTGGTGGGCGCATGCTACGAGAAAAATTCTTTTATAGAAAGCGGCGGCCTAAAAAATAATATAGAAATATTCTTCAATCAAGAGTTTATATTAAGGTTTTTGAATTTAGGCAATGATATTTATGTAATGCCAAAAGTGCTTGTCAACCACATGAACTTTAGAGAAGGGTCTTATTTTGATCTTTGCGACAAGAAATTTGGCCCTGACGAAAAAAGAGGTTATTATAATTTGATTGGAAAAGAATATTTATACAAACAAGATAGAAAGGTAGAAATATGACGGACAATCAAATGGAAGAGGCAAAACCAATTTTAATGGCTAAAAAGGGGAGAAAAAAAAAATATCAAGACTACGATTTTCAATATTTGTTGCCCGCTGACATAGAAAGCCTGATAGAAGGGTATTTGACAGAAAACAAACATTTTAATACAATTTTAACGATTGTTAAAAAAATAAACGATTTTTTTGTCGAACGCACTTCAATGAAGCCTGCCGATTACAGCTTGTTTAAAGATTTGTGGATGTCTAGCATAGACAGGTATATAAAATACGAGGAGATAAGCTTCTATTTCTATATTAAAAGGTGTATTGAGCAATATTATGGGCTAAGGAATAAAAGGCTTTATTTTGCTGACGAACAGGAGCAGGCTTTTATAAAATTTTTGGCTGAAGACGACGAAATAAGAAAAAACATCCTGTATAAAAAATTTTTAAAGCAAGCTTTAGAAAAAATGGTGGAATCTCAAATCCACAGGTATAAGCTTCATTCTTCGACTGTGAGCTATGAAGACCAACTGAACAGCACAGTTTCTTTTTTGCATGAGAAAATGAAACATTTTAATGAAAAGCTAGGGGCGAAAGCATATTCTTATTTAGGGACTATTTCAGTCAGGCATTTAAGGAATGCTCAAAAGAAAGAGTATGAGCATAAGACCTCCACTTTAAATTACAGCGATTTTTATCAGGAGTTCGAATCTTCGCCAGAACATATATATTTTCATAAGCCATATGAAGATAATTTGAATGTCGAATTTTTTTACGAAATCCCGGACTTGCTTTACGTTTATATGCATGATCCTGATAAGCGCAAGCTATTGACGGATGTGGATATTAAAGTAGGCGAATCTATTATTTACCTGATACGCAATTGGGACGAAATTTTTGACTTGAAAGTGGAGACATCAAATAAATTTAAAAAGAATTCTATATTTGAATTGCTTAGGAATTTGTCAGGATACCCCACCAAGCATATCACGATATCTTTAAAAACGTTTAGGGCTATCTATTTTAAAGAGAAGGGGATAAAAATCGAAGATGGGTACAATGCTTTAGAAGATTTAATGTGATATATATTTATTATTAAAAAACAATGATAAATTATTATAATAAAGATTTCCGGTCTATAAAAAGCGAACTTCAGGATTATATAAAAAAATACTACCCAGAAACTTATAGCGATTTTAACGATGCGTCAATTGGCACCATGTTGTTAGAACTAGTCGCATACGTAGGCGACAAGCTTGCATTCAACATAGATAGGGTAGCTAATGAAAGGACAAGAGAATATGCGCAAGAAAAAGCGTCTTTATATTCTTTAGCAAGGACGTTTAACCTGAAGTTCCCTTTTAAGCGGGCTGCTGCCACAATCATTGATTTTACAGTATCCCTCCCTGTAAAAGGGTCAGGGCCGGACTTGAATTATATGCCTCTTATATTAAGAGGCGCGCAAGCATTAGGGGCAGGGCAAGCATTCGAGACATTAAACGACATAGATTTTTCTAGCCCTTATTCACAATCTGGCGCCCCTAACCGTATTGTATCGCCTAATTATAACGCTAATGGCACTATAGTTTCTTATAACGTCACTAAAAGAGAGATAGCTGTAAACGGCAGGTCTAAATATTTCACTAAGAAAATTGGCAATGCAGATTCCATCCCCTTTTTGACTATAACCTTGCCAGACCAAGATGTTTTGCAAGTACTTGACGTAGTAACGCTGCCCGGCACTAATTATACTTCTCGCCCTACAATATCACAGTTGTTTAATAAGGAATACCGATGGAACGAAGTCGAGAATTTATTGCAACAAGAAATTTTTTCTATACAAGGCAATAGCACCGAAGATGGGGTAAAAAATGGGAGATGGGAAAAAGCCTCCCAGCGGTTTTATGTTGAATACACTGACAACGGATATTTACAGTTGATTTTCGGAGGCGGCATGAACGCTGCTGAAGATTATTCGTCGAGTTATATTTCAGATTCTTCTTTGCTTATTCAGCAATTAGAACAGTCTGTCAATATGTTTAGTTTTGGAAAGATACCCGACCCTAACACTACGATGTTTGTAAAATATAGGGTTGGAGGCGGCGTGAAATCCAATGTGGGGCAAAATACCCTGACAGCCAAAGGAGATATTAACATCATAGTTGAAGGCCCAAATACCGCCGTAAATAGCCAAGTAATATCGTCATTGTCAGTAAACAACCCTATACCTGCAATAGGTGGTGCTGACGAACTTAGCTTAGAAGAAATAAGAAATTTGATTGCCTACAATAGCGGCGTGAAAAACAGCGCGTCACAATTAAAAGATTATTATGCATTAGTATCGAGGATGCCAGGCCAATTTGGGGCCCCCTTTAAAAAATCTGTCATAGTAGAAGACAATAAGATAAAAATTTTTATTTTAAACATAAATGCAGATTACACTTTAAAAAGCGAAAGTTCGACTGCTTTAAAAAGCAATATCAAAGAGTGGCTGGCTAATTTCAGGATGATAAACGACTATATCGAAGTGGCTGACGGGAAAGTAATAAACCTTTCTTTTTTGTTTAATATATATGCCAACCCTAATCTAAACAAGAATGAACTGGCATCAGAAATAATTAATGTAGTATATAACTACTTAAATGTACAAAACAGAGAAATTGGGGAAGATATCCATATGACTAAGTTAGAAGTGTTGATCGGGAATATTGCGGGCGTCATAAGCATCCCCTCATATAGCGTTTTTAACCCCGTAGGCGGCACTTATTCGCTGAGTGGCATATCGCAACCGTTGGCATCAGAAAGTACGCGAGAGATAGACTTATTAGGGCAAAATACTCTTTTTTGTGGTGTAGACGAGATGTTCGAAGTAAAAAATAAAAACACCGATATAAAAATTAGGTTTGTCAACTGATGTGCTGTACAAAAAAACATAATAAGATTAAAACAAAAGAGGCTTCTGATATAAAAAAAAGAAACCGCTTATTTATTTTCTTAACAGAAAGCTTTTTTGGAAAGGCGGTATTTGTATTGTTAAGCTTTATGTTGATGTGGGGAATCCCATTCATGCTTTTTTATTTTTTATTTATACAAAAAAAGAATATTACCGCATATGAGAAATGATTCGTACAGGATACGGACAAGCTTAGAAAGCGAAGGAGCATTTATACCATTCAATTTAGAGCGGTCTTATTCCTTTTTAGAGATATTGTCATTAAAAATAAACCAGGATGGCTTTTATAGGGCACACAATTCTTCTTATGGGGTATTGGTTGGGAGAGTAACGGCAAACGGGGGGTTTGGCGTGCCTAATGCAAAAGTGTCGATCTTTATACCTATTTCTGAAGAAGATAAGGAAAATTCAATTATATATTCCCTATATCCATATGAAACGCAATACAGCTTGGATGGAAATGGATACAGGTATAACTTGTTGCCAGACGCCAAAGAAGGAAATAAAGGGTGTTATCAGCCAACGGGGTCTTTTCCGACAAAAAGGAAAATGCTGGATAATGAAGCCTACATCGAAATTTTTGAAAAATACTATAAATATACTACCGCAACCAACGATGCTGGAGATTATATGATAATGGGCATACCTGTAGGCTCACAGCAAATCCATGTGGATGTGGATATTTCTGATATTGGTTTTTTTTCTCTGAAGCCTTTTGATTTGATAGCCAACGGGGCGAGCCCCGCTTCATTTGATTCATTTGTCAAGTTTAAAACGTCAAATGATTTGGATTCTCTTGTGCAAGTACAATCGTTTAACTCTGGTATAGATATTATGCCGTTTTGGGGGCAGGGAGACAATGTTGGCATAAACAGGTTCGACATAAAGCTTCCGCTGAACCTTATTCCTACTGCATATATCGTATTCGGCAATTTTACTGATTCTGCAAAAGGCGCAGTCGGCAGGAATTCTAGGCCTCGAAAGCGCACTGGCAGGAATTGCGAATTGTCAACTGGGCTGGGCTCAGTGGAAATAATAAGGAGAGTATCGGAAAACAGCAGCGAGGTTGAGGCACTAACTATTTCTGTAGAAGAAATAGACGAAGACGGGAATGCTATTATCCCAGTCCCATTGAACCTCTCTAAAAAAATAACGGGGGAATTCGGCAACCTGATAGCATCTCCAAATAGCAACAACGGCATCCCCACTACAGCAAAAATAAGAATGAAAGTAGGGTTGGTAGACTCAGTTGATGCTATCACTAAAAGGACTGCAAATTATTTGATACCCAACTTATATAACGATTTTAGGTTTGGTAGGGAAACTTTAGATAGGGATTTTTTTGAAATAAAGTGGAAAAAAATTTATACAGTAGCAAACTACATTGCAAGGGCACAAAGGACTAGGAATGAAAATAACGATAATTTTGTAGGACTGAAAAGAATAGGCGAATGCGAAGAGAACTTGTCAATCCCTTTTAACAGGATAAAATCAGAATTCAACATACTCTATTCTTTATTTTGTATAATAGTCAATTCGTTTGTTGCTATAGCAGATGTGATAGACGAAATATTAGAGTTTATTACATTTGGCGGCGACGGGCTTACATATCCTTGCGACGACGTTAATTACGATGATGCAAGAGATTGGAGGGATAATTGCGTAATGCCGAAGCTTGCGGAATTTTTTAATGTAATTAGTTATGAGTTTTACAATGATTTTTTGATAGGAAGCTTATATCATTTCCGTTTTAAGTTTAAAATAAGATATAAACAATCTAAAGATGCGCTATATTATAAGTATAGCGCATATAACTGCAAACATTATGTGGGCTCAGGCGACCCTAGTTATATAAATGAATGCAAAGAGATGAATATAGTAGACCGGGCCGATTTTGATTCTACTCCCTCTTATTTTTTGTCTCAGGAAAATACAAGGTCTTTTGAGAGAGGCTTGATAGTGGAATATAACAATGAATTTTTTTATGCGGCTAGGAATGACGTAGAAATCAACCGAAGCGATACGCCACCTTTAGATTTGTCTGCTTCCAGCACAGAGAAGAATAAACTATTGTATGCGACCAACTTCCAAATAATGGGGGCGGTAGAAAGCTGCGATGTAGACGGAGATTTATATTTTATTGATTTATTATTGCCAACTACATATCAGGATGAAGAAACAAACGATTATTTAATTAATATCGGGGGTTTTGATGCTTGTGTCAGGCCAAATAACGTAAACGAAGATGCGATATATAGAGTGAGCCAATTTGGAACAGATTTATTTGGAGGCGAAGAAGACGGTTTTTCAACTAGCGAATATTATTTAGATTCGGAAGAAATAAATGCAAGAAAATACTTGTGCGAAAATTTTAGCCCTTATAATGAAAATTTTGTTCATTCTGTCACAGGGACGGCCCCTGTGGTTGACGAAGATGGCCAAATCTTTGACATAACCGATGACGAGTGTGCTGGAGCAGATACTTCCAAGCCGATACGCAATGTAGCCCCATACTTTCATTACTGGGGGCTAAAGAAGGGGAAAACTTCGCTAGATAAGGCAAACAATTCGATTTTAAAACAATGTTAAAGAAAATAAAAACTATAAGATATTTATATAAAAAAGACATGAAAGACAGAGTAGAACAAGCAATAAAGCGCATAGAAGGCGATTTGGAAATGCTTTCTTTTAAGGCGAAAGGTATTTTAAGCGAACAAGGAGAATTTTTAAGGTCTTTAAACGATTTGATTAACGAGTTTGAAGCAAAAAAAATGGATATCGAAAGCAAGATAAATGCTTATAAGATGGATTTGACAGAACTAAACGAAGCCGAAGTCGAAAAGCGCGCCCAGTTAAAGATATTAAAAGATATTGTGGTTTAGGCATCAAAGCGATTGATAGGCTTCAAGCCTTTTTTTTGAATTTGTCGAAAGGTTAAAATTTTCATAGCAATGTTCATATAGCCTTTCGCCAAATTCCACCCTCATCTGTCCAGACTGCATCAACTTTCTAGTATAGCTGGTAAAATCTTTATGGCTTCTTTTTTCATCCACTAAAAAACCGCTCTCTCCATGTTTGATGACATCCGCGTATTGCCGGACGTTTGAGCATACTACAGGCTTTTTAAAAAAGCCTGCTTCTATAAGCTTTAATTCAGATTTAAACTTGTTGAATATGTTGTCAACTAGAGGCACCACCACTATGTCTATTTCGTTGAATATTTTCATATATTTGTTTGCAGGCTTTGTCCACACTCTTCTATAAGGCTCATTTTGTTCATTATAATAGCTAAGGTGCCTATCTAATTGAAATAAATATTTTTTATATTCTGTAGATATAGTGGTATAATTATTGGTAATTATTTCTTCATATTTTTTCCACACTGATTTTTCAAAGTTTTCTTCTGTCTTTCCTTCTTGGTCTCTTATCCTTATGTCAAACCCCGCCATAACAAACTGTGCCCCCCTAATTTTAGTGAACATCCCTAAATTTCGGAAAATCTTCATGTCTTCCAAGTGCGACGCCCCGCCTGTCCACCCCACTCTTATCATATCTGACTGGGTTGGCTTAATAGTTAATTGGCTTTCTTTGGGGTCTAGGCTATTAGGAAAGATTGCAGTTTTATTGTTGTATTTTAAAATTTCTTTTGCTAGGTGTTTGGTCGTTACCGTTACTAAATCCGCTTTTTTGATTAAATTTATAGTTTTTTCTGTTAATTTATTTGTTTTAGCATAGGCATATAAATAATGAGATGTAGGCAATTCCCAATAGTCGTCAACGTCCACTATTAGTTTCATTCCATTTTTTTGTAAATGAGATACTATCCGTGTAAGGTCTTCGCTCTGGGCAATGCTTGCATGGCAAACAAGCTTATCGTCTGTTACGTTATTTATGTCTGTTAGGTTGCCTTGCGTGATGATTGTGATAGGATAATTGTATAATTCAGATAAGATGATGTGAGGATCAATCATCCTGAATTTTTGTACGCCAGCGGATGTAGTATCTAATATTACCACTTTTTAAAAAAATATAAAGTGGCAGTATTATTTTTTAAATAAACAATTTGGTGGCGAGGCTTTAATCTCCGCCGTCTCCGCCATCGCAAGGAATCTGGATATTGCAGCTTCCATCTATGTTGTCGTCATGCCAATTGCCGCATATCCTTATGCTTATTGTTCCGTTTGCAAACAACATTAACCTTCCCATTGGCATTTTAGACAAGCGCTCTAAAGACCTGACGTATTTTTCTTCTTCTTCAGACAGTTGGAATGGCTTGCCCAAATGATTATGTACTTTTCTACAATGCATTTTAATATCTGTTCATCCCGATACTATGAAATATATTCTAATTCTTGAAACTTAATAAAAACCTGATAACATGCAAAAGTGTCCTTTTCACAATATGTGGCAATATCTTCAATCTTTCCATCATAGAAAAATCTGCCAACGTCTTTCCCCTCCATATCTGTTTTGGGGCTTTCTATACCCATCAAATTGCATATTGTTATCAGCCGTGCATCTCGCATTCTTGCTTTGCCTCTCCAAATCTCGCAAATGTCGATTGCAGTCGCAAGCCAAGGCTTAATTTCGTGCGACCACAGGGCCGGTGGCGGCATGATTCCATACGAAAAGAATTTTTTGCATAGCAGTGGGATATCAAATAACATAATGTTTGCTCCACAGACATATTTCTTTTTGCTTTTAGCCAAGATTGCAGCAAAATTTTCGAGGACTTCTCTCTCACTATGAAAGTTTACGTTGTCTATGGCAATAGACGCACAATTGAATTTACCTTGTGTCACATACCCAAACGATATGCATACGACTTTACAATATTCTGCCATCAGGCCAGTGTAGTTTTCATACACTTGGCTTTCGCTTATTTGAGCATACTCGACATCAAATTTTTTAAGGCTTTTATATTTTCCTATGAAGAGGTCATACTTCACAGGGTTGTGTTTCAATAATTCCCCTAAATTGGGGTATTCTGGCGCAGTTTCCACGTCTAAGAAAAAAACATCGTCTGCATTCACAGAAACGCCATTGAACGTTACGTATTGTTTTTTCTGTCTTTTTATATTAAAAAGCGGTTTGATAATCATGTTTGTTTTTTTATTAAGATTTATATTTATTTCTAACAAAGATACTCAATATTTTAAATAAAAAGAAGAATGTCTCCTAAAAAATTTTTTTCATCTGCATATAAGGATGTGTTATCAGTAGAAAAAGATATTTTTTTTGAAGATGTGTTAGAAAAAAACGAGTCTCATTTTTTTTCAGATGAAGTTTATAGGACAGTAAATTCTAATGCAGTATATAATTATGAGAAAAGCCTGTCAAATACTTATAGGATTGTTTTTACGTTGGATATGCATGCAAGCAATGTACTGTTTAATATAACATCCGCCGATTCTTACGAGTCTTTGACAGAACAACGGGGGTATGTCATAGAGGAAGATAAATATGTTTATAGCATTGAAGAAATAATGACAGAAGAAAATGGGTGGTTTGGTTATTTGACTGGCCTGCCACAAAATGAAGGGTGTAGCAAAAGACAGTTTCGGCCATATCCAACGGATTTGTCTCTGGTTTCTGACGGCGGGTTTCATAACTACCATGTATTTCTTTCTTATGAGCATGAAAAAGACGATATCGTAGGATTTAACAATATCCCTCTGTCACAAGGCATTGCAATTTATTCTTCGTCAACTGTTACTATAAGCAACAGGGAAATGACTAAGATAGTATCTCCGATTTCGCATAACCTGTCTGAAGACAGCAACATCACTATATTTAATGTAAGCGGAGGCGCCGATTACACAGTGTATAAGCTGGGGGACGAGGAAAACGGCAATATCGCAAATATGTTCATCATCGACGAAACAGGCATTTTGCCTCCCCTGCCTTTTGCGTCATTCAAACGCGCTGTAGACGGAGTTCATTCTAAATATTATATAACAAAGCATAAAAAAATCGAAAACCCTGTTTTAATCTATAGGAATGCATTTGCTAATACCATATATTCAGACAGAGTGTTTTCAATCAATGTGCAGGGCGGCGTGGATATTTCTGGGCTTGGCGATGCTTTTGGCAGGCCATTGACTAAAGTTTTTTTAACAATTGTTAAAAAAAGAAATACGGAGTATGAAAACTTTTTTTTTAATAGCATAAAATCTGGCGTATATACGATATTTTCCAATTCTGATTACGATATTTCTACGATTACTGACGTGATGGGCATACCGTTAGAAGATAATGTCGGTTTAGATGAAATGTATGGGAACATAGTTGAATATAATGATATTGAGCAGAAAGATTATTATCTTGAACCTATATATCATAGGTTTAATTCTAAAAACAGGTCGGACAATGGATATCACGAAGGGTACTATTATAAGCCTCACCATGAAATAATTTTGAGGCAGTTTTCGGAATATATTGTTGAGTCTAAAGAAGCGCAATCACCGGATTACGCATATCAATTCAATAGCAACAGGTATATATATAGGGATTTGGATGGGAATGAGCTTTCGTCTGCATGGCCATTTACTAACGGCGTTTTTTATGCATATCAAAAGAGCATGTTATTTCTTAAGAGGCAAGACCCTTGTTTTCTATATGGATCTGGGAATAGAAACCCTATAAAAGGCAATTGTGCTGATTTTTCATTCGTAAAAATAAACCTTCCTGAAAAAGCCTGTTGATATGGAAATTAAGATAGCTAGATATAAACATGGGGGAAAAGTGGCACCTCTTTTTCCCTTAAACAAGGAAAATACATTTTCATTTAACGAACATGGAAAAAATGCACATTTAAACCAACTTGCCTTAAATTCTATAAACCCTATAATAGATTCTGAAAAAGTATTATACTATCCAATACAAACAGACGAACTGGTTTTTTATATAAAAGAAAATGATATCCAGAAATACTATTCAGATTATGGATTCATACAAGAAGATATAGATGTCAATTCAAATAGGTTTAAGAACACTCAATTGAGGATTAATTTTTTTGATTCTGCAAGCCCGTCTAGCCAAGCGTTGATATATCAGTTGAACTTAAATACACAGGGGAACGAATATCAAAGAGGCCCAGGCGGCAGCTTGTACAGCGTTTCAGCTTTGCCTGTCATTTTCAATATCGAAACTCCATTTAAAAACATAAGAAAAAAAACGAATTCTTTAGGATATGGAATACCATTTTTTAAAACCCCTGTTAATTATGAGATACCCTTAAAAATCTATGTGTCTTTTTCATTGTTAAATGCTTTAGATGGCAAACAACATAGGCTATATTCTTCTAATGTCCCTTTAAATGTATCGAACTTGTATGAATATTTATATGTAACATATACGCTAAATACTTTAAATGGGAAATATTTTTATACGTTAGATTCGTCAAACAGGCTGATCAATACTAATGGGCTAAAAAAAGAAATATCATTAAATATTTTAAATGTTTCATAGAATATCACTGGATTCTTTAGTTTCATATTACAGCAAGCTTTCGATAGATAACATATCTTCTAGCGGGCATAAAAACGCATGTGTAGATAATACTGTTTATGAAATCAACGATGGCGTTGAAGTAATAAAAATATTGGATAAAGATATTGACGTGGTGTTTGCTTTAGAAGAGGTGTTTTTTTCGCCAGGCTATTACGGGGCGTATAACAACGATTATCATAATAGCTTGCAATACCCTGAAGGTTATTTTGTCACAGGCGATACTATAAGCCGTTTAAACGAGGTAACTGCCTATGACGGCAGCTTGGTTGCAGGGCTTAATTTCAATAATGAAGGCGGGTTTAGCGGGATATTGGATATACATGAAGAATATGTCCGCTATGTGTTTAATGCAGGGCTCACAGGCAATTCTATAGTTGAAAATACTGGGGTCGAATATTTTGATTTTATTGATAGCGGCCTTTCTTTTTTAAAATATTACCCTCAAAACGAAGCAAGCGCAATGGGCAACATTTTTTTTCACAAGGAAGACAATGCTTTTTTTGAAATTTTTTCTCCTAAGCTTAATACCCCACCGTTTATAGACAGGGGGGGATACCTAAGCCCCTTATATTTACACGAGGCATTAACAGAAATAAATTCGCTAGATGATTTGCAATATTCAATATTCAATATTTAATATAAAAGAAACTTTATGAGCTTAGTCCCATATGGAAATATAATACCTGCCAACATAACTATAGAAGATATAGATTTGCAGTTTATTTATCAAAAAGATTTAAATACCGAACCAGAAGCAATACAATCTTTAAATGCGCTTGATTTTATAAAAAAAACTTTTGATCCCATTAACGTAAATGAAAATAACGCTGGAATATATCGTTTGGTTATCCCATCGTCTTTTTATGCAAACCGAGGTCTAGGATATTATTATTTTTATTTGAGGCCAAAAAAGATACGGGTTGTAATAAGGGATTGTGCATATCTGGAGGATGTTAATATAAAAGGGATCGTGTTTGATTTGAATGACATGGATGCTTTTTCTCGCAGCATTTTTCAAACGGACAACAACCTAGTAGGTTATGTAGTGCAATATATCAACCAAGCTTCAACAGGAGATAGGCTAACTCCAAACCTATTCCGCATAGTGACTTCAAATTATAGGGCAGAGCCAGTTTCTACTTCTATGAACAACAACCAGTCACAAAATGGTATTCGATACAGGCTTAACCCAGATTCATCGTTAGTTTTTGTGACAGTTTCGCCTTCTACTCAAAGCGGGATATCGGACAGCGAAACGTTGTTTATAGGTACTCCTGCGCAAGAGGTGATAATCAGCAATACTAATTTTACCCCTAAGCTGATCCCAATAGAGATAACCGACGTAGACGAAAAAAGCTTGTATTATGGGATTTTTGGCGATCAAACCTTTAATTATGAAAACGGGATTAGGACTTGGTTTGATGAAAATGGGAATGTGTTTAAGCAAAAAGACGAATTCACTATTAAAGACGAATTTGGAAACCCGTTGAAAAAGGTATCAAAAGCTAGAAGCGAAATCGACTTCAACGAAGAACTGGGATAAATGGGAGAAAACGATTTTATAGAAAATAATAATATTTTTACGCTAGATGGGTTTGATGTTACTTCTAACCTTTCGCCTCCTTCTGACGTGTCTAGGGCATATCAATATGGCGACATAATTACGTTAGGAGCGTTGTCTGCGGAAGGCGTTAGCGAAGCTTCTTTGTTAAAGCCCAACACACAAAACATAGAAGCGCTGGATTTATCTAACCCTCGCTTGTATTTAAAATATTCTTCCTTTGTGGAATTGATAAGGGGGTCTTTAGAAAATATCATAGTATCATATCCTAGTTCCTTGCGTATTTCTCCGGTGATAGTGGGGTATTCTTATGGGGATGTGAATGTTATAGACATTTCATATGATTCAATTGAAGATACGACTTCTTTTTTCGTGTTGTCTAATTATTTGGATAATCCCGGAAATATTGTCTATGTTTCTGGCGTAAATAACATAAATCCTTATAAGGATATTACTTCTTCTTATTTCAATTACTTATTTGAATATCAAGATCAGTATTATGAAATAAGCCACCTGTTGCCTTCGTCCAAAGTTAAAAACGACAAGATAGGATTGACAGTGAGGGGCAGGCCATTTGCAAGCGCTTCACAAAAACAAATTAGCGGCCATATAACTCCATCGAAAGCCTATTTAACTGAATATCTGTCGCAGTTGTCTTATTTTGAAAGGTATCTGCTAAGGGCAAGTTTTGAAATAGTCGATACGGCGGAAGAAAGCGGAGGGATAGAATATGAATATAAAACTAGTTTTACGCTGCCTAAATCAGATAAGTATAATTATGATTTTGAAAGCGAAAGGTATGAAAAGTTTTTAAGCGGATTGCTGCAAATAGCTTCCAAATATGATGACAAATATTTGAATGTAACATCTCGAAGCCTGATACCTCAATCGTTTCAAGATATATCTATAACGTCTGGAAATTTCCCCACTTATGGAAAAGCAAACCAGTTGTTAAACGTAATGTCGTCTTATTTTGATTGCATGTATGGCAATATAAATGCATTGAGATATTATGATCAGGTGAATTTGCGCAATGATAGTTTTGACGACAAAAACAGGGTTGTCCGCTTATCAGAGACGTTAGGGTTAAAAATAATAAACAACGGGGGCGATCAGGAAGGCTGGCTGGGAGGGCTGAAGCCGTTTGTAAAAAACGTACCTTTTTTGTTGAATTCAAAAGGGGCTCGCAAATCAATATCCACAACGTTAAATTACTTAAACATACCGGACAGCCTTATAGAGTTTAATGAAAAAATATACAAAGCGAAAAAATTAAATTACGAAGCATTATCGCATTATTATGACGTTATAGGCGGGCTTTCTTTATCTGGCGTGCCCATCAAACAAAGCGGCGCCCCTGATTTGTCAAAAAATGTAAATGTTTTTCATTCTAAAGGGTATTTTAGCTCTTTAAAAAATTTGCTGCCTGATATTGAGGATAATTTCATCTCAATGGTTGTTGACAGGCAATACTCCGAAATATTGGCTGACATTAGTTTTAACTTGAGCGGAGATACGCTGGCATTTTCGTTGCATAATTTAGACTGGTCGGCACTCGCTTGTTATTCATATACTGGCGGCACAATAAACAGCCCATTGCCGGAAATATTTTATGACAACTGTGATTGTGCTATACCATTAAACGACCTTTCTTTGCAAGCATGTATGTCTCCGGTGAACCCTTATGATTCATATTGCCCTCCGTTGATTGTTGACGTAGTTCCAAATTGTGTTGCAATCCTGTTAAGCGGCACAACGTTGTCTGGGGATACAGCTTGCCATTTTAATTTGTCGTTTTATTCTCAAGGTGGGGTTCAAGACAAGGTTGAACCTGTTGTCCCTTCCCCGACTAATTATATTTCGTTTCCTTATGTTATAGAATCGACATCATGCAATACCGCAGACAACGAAGAGCTTTTGTTAGAACATCAAGTAATTTGTGCGCACTATTATAATAATAGTTTTGCTTTGATGTCTGCTGGCGGATATGTGTCGATGATAAGGCTATATGATACGATCAGCGGCTTGCCCTTAGATTTAAATTTAACTCCGTCTACAACTCCATATCTCTCCGGGTGCGCGGGCACAGTACTTGAAACAGGCCTTATATTTCCAACTGGCACCACTCAAACAGAACTTGGGATCTGGGCGGACAACCTTAAAATAGTAATAGAAAATGCGATATGCGTGGAGTATGGGGGCCTGCCATTGCCTCCATTGAACAATGTGACTTATTTTATGTCAGTCGATGCGTTTGCAGACGGCTCGTTTAACATTGCATTCAATAACAAGAATGGGCCTGTATCGCCAGAGTATAATATTGGGATAAATAAAAACAACCCTAGCTTTTCATTCTTTGACGGTGCTTCCTTTTATAATAGCAATTCGTATTTTTTGTCTTTTGAAAATTTGGGCATTTCTTACACCGGGGATACTGTCTGTGGCAGCTTGTTTATAAACAAAGAAGTTTCTGAAGCAGGTCTGGCAGCAGTTGTTGAAGCTAATTACGGAGAAATTTCTTTTAATGTCTCTTCGCCAGTTATAGATACTATTGACAACGGTAGCGTATTAAGCAGTGTTTGTTTAGTAGGAGGCAGCTTGACTGGCGATACTTTCAGCTACGGGGCTTATTTAGATATAAATGTTTACGGCGGGATCCCCCCATATTCTTTCACTGGGATAACTCAAGGAGAGTTTTTAATGTCAGGGGAGACTTATTCGTTTTATGTGGGGGATAGTGCATGCAATATCTTGCATGTGACTGGCGATGTGATATGCAACGAAGATTTGTGCTTGGGGAACCAAGTTTCTGCTAAAACAACACAAGTGGTGGAAATAGTAGAAATAGAAACTGAAGTATCTTGCCCTGCAATTGAAATCACACATACTATGTCTTTAGCAGGCAATGGCAACGAAGTGGGGGAGATGACGACGTATGGGTATGATTTGGTTTTCAACAATTTCGAAGAATTGTCCAGCCCGTATTATGAAATAGACATAGAAGCAGAATCAAACCTGTTTAGTTTTACTGGCAATACTGAAAGTTTTTCCGAAAGCGTTTCATTTGTGATAAGCTCTTTAAGTGTTAGTTTGACTGCTTATATACGCTTATATGATGGAGGGTGCATATATGAGCAAGAGGTAGAAATATTTACGCTAGAGTATGGCCTGGTAGAAGAAGATACCTCTAACGATACGCTTTTAGCCCCTTCCTATATTGAAATAACAGAACAGGAAGTAATGGTGGATAAGATCGTATATGAAGTAACGCCTAATACCCCTGTTTTAAGCGCAGCATATGCTTGCAATGAAGACGGCGTTGCTGTGTTAAGCGTAGGTGTATCAGGCGGTACAGCCCCTTATGTGTTTTATGGGGGGTCTGACGGGCAAATTGTAGCTGACGGCACAATCATTTCTATATATGCAGAAGATGCGAATGGCTGTGTTTCTAACGCAGTTGAATTGGATATAAATTGTGAGCCCTCGCCTATAGATTGCAATGCTGTTAATTTGGATGCAAGCTTGGAAACAACTAGCATTGACAGCATCAATGAAACCGCAACGTTGACATTCACTTATAATATAACTGGCCTGGCTTTCGACGAATCTGTTGAAGAGGTCAACTTAGTAGCAAGCGGAGTTGGCGCTACGAATAGTTATATATTAGGGTCGCCTGTAATGAAGTCTTTTAGCGGGGCATTCGGGGCAACTCAAATATACCTAGATTTCACCCCATCCGTTTTGATGGCGGGCACATATAAATTTATAATTGTCATAAAGACTGAAAACTGTACCTATACCGACATTTTTGAGATGTCTGTCGATGCATCTATATTGTCTGACGTAGATAACTATACCAATATATTAGAATAAAATGTTTATAGAAGGATGTACTAACATATTGTCAGCAAACTACAACCCTAATGCACAGATAAATGACGGGTCTTGCATTTTTATTTCGGGGTGTACTATGCCTTTTGCAGATAATTATAATCCTTTAGCTGTAGTGGATGACGGGGCATGCTTATGCAGTTCTTATAACCTTTTGTTAGATTTTAGCGGATCGACGGACGGGCACGAAATCATTTTTACTAATAGTGGAGATACTTGCGTCGTTACTTTGTCATTCGATTATATCTTGAAAACGACGTGCGAAGATATATTAGGGGTATATGCAGAAGAAGATGAAGCCTTGACTGATATTTTAAATAGGCTTTCTTTGGAATTTAAACTGTATGAAAATAACGAAGGCACGTATTCAGAATTTTTTGCTAAAAATATATGGAGCTTTGATTTTGCTGTCCAGCCTTATGATTTGTCATTGGATGGAGATATAAATTTTTGCGAAGCTTTTTTTGACATACTTAGGGCTGAAAACAATATATCCTGCAATGAAGAAATAGAACAGCATTTCAATTTATCTAGGAAAAAAGCAGAAATAGTATTGGTTGGCATCGAAAACAAACATTTGCTGTATACGTTGCAGTTTAAAAATTTTAAGATGCCTCATTGTATCGTAATTGATAACGTAAAACTAACTAAGTTTTGTACGTCGCAGGTAGAAGAGTGCGTTTTAATACCTAAAGAATTTGGCTTTGATCTGGAAGAAGAAACCGATAACAAAAAAGCTTCTTGTGAAAGCAACGAATTATTGTTAAACAGCAAAAATATTACTTTAAGGGTAAACCCTTATAATTACATCGACAATGATATCATATCATATTTCAACAATTATGGATATTTTTTAAAAGAACAAAAACTCTCTAAAATATCTTTAAACAGGATAGAAAACGAATATATAGACGTAAGGAGCAGGCAAAAATCTTCCGGGCATGTTTACCACGATTTCATATACCAAAATTATTTGGATAGCATGGGCGCTTGCGGCTTGAAGTCTAAAGAACTAGGATATAGTTATGCGGAGGATATTAATAACTTGATTCCGCCTTATTGGCAATCCTATGTCGAACAGTTGATCCCGGCAACGACAATATGGAATAATGGTACTTATTTTTATTCAAATTTATCAATACACCGGAATAAGCACAAGTATAAAAATTATACTTTAGACAATGGGTGCGATGCGCAAGCAGAACTTGGCTTTGAAATAATAACAGACAGCCTTTGTATAAAGAATTTAAGCTATAAATCAAGGTTTGAGCAGGTTGCTATACTGAATAATATTTGCAGCGAATGCGGTTCTAGCGGGATTACATATTCCTATTTTGACGATGGCAACAACGAATCGGGCAGGCTGATACAGTATTCTGGCGACAATATGACTGGGATAATCGAAACAGTTAATTTTAATACAGTAACAGAAGTAGATTGTTCTGAGATAGGCGATTGCATTATTGGGGTTGTAATTGGAGACATAAGCAACAGCGAGACTACAGTTACATTGCCTTTTTCTACAGTAGGGGTATCTTCATTATCTGAGATTTCGATATATGTAGACGATGTGAAACAAATGGAAGCATATATATCTTTTGATGAAGAGACAGGAGATGGCGTATTTATCAAAGATATCGGCTTTGGCTTGCATGAGATATTGATAAACGTTTCAAAACAGTGCGGCGCATCAAACGATATTATACAATATGAGCTATGCGGCGGATATTTCACCAATTTGCCAATGGAGGTAGTTTTTGATGGAAATGCTAACGCAACCGGCACTATAATGGGAGAAATATACGGGATACCTACATCCGAAGGGATAAGCGCGCTGATTTTGACTATCAACAACAAGCCCGCAAGCATAACCAGCTTTGACGGAACCGCTTTCACAGCCGATTTTACCTTACCTTGGGGGGAAGGGGCTAACAATGTAGTGCTTACAGCCGAAACGAACTGCGGGCTTGCTACTTTAGAAGGTACCATAACAACTTAAAAAATAAACTAATGAGCTACATAATAGAAAAAACTTCTCCGCTTTTTTTGACCAAGATAACAGAGGCAGGCAGAAAAGCAATTGCAACAGGAAAATTTAACGTAAAATATTTCGGCGTCGGCGATTCTGAAGTAGATTATAGCGCTGTCAGCAAAATAAATTTGAAAATTTTAAAACCTAAAGACAGTCAGCCTGATATAAAGACTTTTATTCAAAAGGGGCTTCAATGTGAAAGCCTGTCGGCAGTTGATCCAGAAGATGTCAACATAGTCAGAGGCAGGCTTAGGAACCAAGCCAAAGAGCGAGGCTTCTTTAACGGGCACCATATAGATTTGATGGAATTGAAGGCAACTCCAGATTTCATAAAGTTTTCAGGGACGACATTATTAAGCAAATTCGATGGCACTAAAACATGGGACATAAGCGGAGACATAAGTGGAGAAGATTTTCTGTTGTTGGAAGATGGAGATATTGTGTTGTTTAAAATAAACAATAGCTATATAGATGAAGTAGACAGTGCTGTGTCTACTGAAAACCCAGTTCCTTTTGTCTTTTTTTCTATTACAAAACA
Organism: Bacteroidota bacterium; assembly: GCA_029558535.1. GTDB lineage: Bacteria > Bacteroidota > Bacteroidia > Bacteroidales > ML635J-15 > Bact-19. The sequence continues at coordinate 52,801 of JAKQEK010000152.1, forward strand.
AGGTGCGCTTCCAGAAATCCTAATGGACAGGTTCCTGCCGTTTTATTCTTATTTGCCTGCCAGCAGCGGCGTTACAATCCCATTTTATGTTTTTCCGAAAAAAGAATCGTTTTTAAATTTCTATTCTCCTAGCGGACAGACTATAAGCTGGAATTCGGAGACATTAGAATTTTATGAACAATGCTTTGATAATGATGTAAATATATGGAACATGAATATCCCCCATTGTAATACGGTGGCTGGGACAACGGGGTGCACCAGCGATTATGAAAATTACGGCAGCTACAGCTATGTGGGCACGATGCAGTATTTGGGTTATTGCGAGCCCTGTTTGACAGATGCTTTAGAAGAGGATTGTGGGGATAGCCTATCAAATCATTATTATGATGCTAAAGATAAAGTGGCAATCTTACACTTCTCTAACTATAACACGAGAAACCAATATGGAGAGTATTTGTATGTTGACAATACTGAGGGAAAAACAGTGTTGAAGTTAGATTTGCCAAGCTTAATGTGGCATGGCAGGTGGTTTAATGGGTCAGCTTTAGGCGATAAGATGGGGATGCGCTTTATCAGCCAAGGGGATGTAAAATATGTTGACGCTTTAAACGAAAACATAAAGTATATAGAATTAACGGAAGACCCTCAGTTCATTAGCCCGGATAGGGATCCTGTGGTAGTGGGTAAAATATATACAGAATTAAAAATAATTGTAGTAGAACACCCTGAACTGATTGCTGCTATGTCTTATAAGTCGAACAGGAATTGGACTTTGCCAAGCTTGAAGGGGAAAATGATCTCTCCATTGGGCGGGATCAACAACGGCGTTTTAAAACGCAACAAGCGATTATATATGACATACCTGCTAAAAGCAGGCAATGGCATAACCAATACGTTGCCGCAGCAACGGTATATGGTATTTGACAACACCAGCAACATAGACAGGGATATCGAGTTTCAGGTAGAGGATGTTGGCCTGTTGCCATATATGCGCCAAGTAGAAGCAAGTTCATATGATGGGATGGGCTTTTATGCTCACAAATTTGTGATTTTGTATCAAATAACAGAAATTGGGGAAAGCCCCGTTGCTGCTAATTGGGAGCAAGTCAATTTTACTAATAACGTATTGACTTCTTTGCCGAATTATACTATAAATCCAATACAATTAGAGAATCAGATACCATCTGAAAATAATTTTATTTTGTCTAAATACAGGATAGAAAATTACTCTGAGGGGGTTTATTCAAATGATTTGCTTTGCCTGGGGTGTGGGCAGTCTAACCTCACGATGGGAGACGAAAGATTTTTCTTTGGGAATATTCAAGCTTATATCGGAGCCGATGTTTATAAGTGGATAATAAACATATTATTGGATAACTCATATGTAAAAACTGAAAATGATACTTATGAAAGCGGAGACTTTTATTTTTCCGAACTAGGTTTTTATAACGAGGACAAAGAATTAGTTGTTATTTCTAAACTGTCTCGCCCCATCCGTTTAAGGAATGGGGCAAAGACAGAAATAGAAATAAGCTTAGACTTTTAGGGCTTATGGCTGACTATTATCCATTGGCTGCCATTACAGACTAATACATATGTTTCCCATGCGGTAGTCATAGTAAGGCTAGGGCCGAGCTCAATTGAAGAGCTTCCGTCTACAACGTCAATCGTAATGCCGCTTCCTGCTCCGGCGCCTCCCACGTAGATGGTGTAAATCTTGCCTACATATTTTGCGGATGGGGCGGGGAGGTGTGCGTCAACGTCTGGGACACATTCGATTATGTCATCATAAGGTAAAACATTGCCAGTTGCAGAGTGCGTCCGGAAAGTAGCGCCGTTATTGAGCTCAAAAGCGGCAGTTGCTAAAGCGCTTGTTCTTTGCCAATTAATTACACGGTCGATTGAATCTTGCGTAGTTGCAGGGCTGCTGACCGGAAATTTATAATACCAGCCAGTGGGGTTGTCGTATTCGCGAAACGCGACGCCTGTTGTAGTGTAAATTTCTGTAGCTCCTGCGCCTACTGTCATGATAAGGTCGGTTTCATTGAAATATCTAAGGTCGCCATTCCACAGTTCAAGCCTGTCAAAATCCTCTTCTCCTGTCCCATATTCCATTCGGGGCGCGGCATTGTCGGAACTTACATAGACTTTGCCGACTTCGCTGCCTACTCCGTTCTGTAAGTAGGGCCCCCAAGCCTCAATGCCAATGCCAATGTTCCATCCGCTCCAAGGGTCGCCCATTGCCGATTCATCAGGGTCAGCATAACCAATGAACCAAGTGGTTCCGTCTATTACAGGGTCAGATAATACATATCTGGCTTCGCCTGATGTAATAGCCCCGTCTATCACATACATGTTTCCCGGCAAGTCACCCCACTCCAACACATTATCGTCTGACGCGCCTTCCCATAATATTTGGTAGGCAGCAGGGCCGCCAGTGGGGAAGGTGTAGGAAGCGGTATCCATTTCAAAAACGATATTTTGGTCTGTAGACAGAGTAATGCCGACGCTGCCTCTAATGTTTATCTGGCTGGTGTCTGCGCCGTCTATATGGCTGAGGCTGCTAGGCAAGCTGCTGCTGCCGCTGACGACTAGGTCGCCTTGAGCGGAATTGACGGCGCCTATCCTAGTGGTAGAAGTGCTGTCTATGACAAAAGCATTGTTATTAGCATCTATCGTGACTGGCGCAGAGGGCAGGGCGCTTATAATACCATTACCATCAGCACCACTTGCAGGATCAACCCACACTAGTTGATTGTCGTCAGTAGGGCCTTCGCTCAATACTTGATTTGCTCCAGGTGCAGTAGTAGGAAATGTATATGTATAAGAATCTGAGCTAAAAGCCACACTTTCGGTACTATTATTTATAACGATCTTTGTTCCGTTTATTACATCGTCTTTATCGCCGAGCGTAATAACCCCTTGGTTGGAGTTATTAAGATGAAGCTGCATACCAGTTGTAATGCCTTCAGAATCGCCTAGCGACGTAATACCGCTTGTATAGTCAATAGTTAATTTTTCACCCGAATTATAATTAGTTAATTCACCTAACTTTATTATTGACTCCCCTTCGTTATGAACAAGCCCCACTCCACTCGAAATTCCATTTATATCACCAAAAGAAAAACTAGAATCTTCAAAGCTCAGGCTCAAACTCGACCCAGAATTACCCTCTTCTATATCTCCAAGTGTTATTGTCCCATCATTAATGTCGTAGCGTATTATATTAATATATCCATTGCCCAAGTCGTCAAAATGAAACCCATCTTGATCTAAAAAAACAACATTTCCATTTTCGGAACCTAAACTAGTGCTTCCTTCATCATTATTTAACACTAGTTTATATTCGTTAGAATTTCCTTCTGTATCTCCAATCGTAATTAGATGACTTGACAAGTCTATATCAACCCAATTTATTACATCGCCTGCTGAAGATATTCTAAGTCCAGTAGACGACCCGATTATTAACGGTGCAAAAGAATGAAAAGGATTTGTATTGCCTAAGCTAAACCCAGGATCAATATTGCTGATATTAAGCGTAGCGTTTGGCGCTTCATCGTCATAATCTCCAATTGATATTCCGTTCTCATTGCCTTTAAATCCGAAATTATTTGGCTTATCGACATTCAATATAAGCATAGTTGCATCTATCTTAAAAGAATCTGTTTCTATAAGGAGGCTATTGTCAGATTCTATTTCCACTCTATCATCAGGAAGATCAGAAATAAGCCCGTTCCCATCCCCTGCCCCGGCTATTTCTTGGTCTATTTTGCCTGTCATGTGCGTCCTTATGCAGGCAAGTAGGTTTTCGCTCAATCCCGGTATATACCGGGGCAGGCTGGCGTTAGGGGTTTCTTTAAGCAAGGCGCTTATCCCGCTAGGGGGGGAAAGCAATACGGTGTCGATGTCGTATACGTCAGCGTCAAGTATCCCCCCAGCAGAGCTATTTATAGTGTCTACTCTTAGCCTTGCGCACGTCACTCCTTCGGAAACATATATTATGTCGCCTACTTCTACGCTGTCCAAAGGGTATTCCCCTGACGTGTCGTTAAAGAAGCCTACCACCGTATACTCTGGCCCGCTGCCCATAGCAGAAAAGACGTTTAATGTCCCCCCAAAATACGTGCTCACCTGCGCCCCTAATGCCATTGAAACAAGGCAAGACATCAGGAATATCATATATCTCTTAACCATTTTGTTTTAAAATAAATATTGTTTTGTTTTGTTTTATATCAAAAACAAAAAAATCTTTATATTTTATTTAAATTGTTTATATGATAAAGTTCATTGTCTTTTGGGTTGCATTGAGAATTGCTGCGATCCCTTGTTCTACGGAAGATATTTATAACCCTCATTCGATTGGGCCACCTCCTTATCACAATGCCTGCTTTCAAACATACAGGGATAGTTTTGTGGTGCAGTTTGATGGAAAAGACAAGCTTGACGATTTTATGAAAAATGCGCTTTTGCGCAATGATATTGACACTTTAATAGTACGGCAAGTAGACAGTACTGGGGTAAAAGGGCTTGAAAGCGGAAAAATATATTATCTGAACAGGAAAAAACCGCTATTTTAAATAGAATAAGCATTTTTATATGGATGATTTGATAATGGGACTGGATGTATCGACTTCATGTGTAGGTATTTCTATCTTCAATGAGGATGGGGGGCTTTTAGAGCTAACCCATGCGAACCCATCGCATGACTATAAGACGTTGAATCAAATGGAAGACCTCCATTATAAGGCAGTTATTTTAAAAGATTTTTTTATAGAGAAGAAATGGCACCTCACAAGGATAAAAAAAATTATAATTGAAGAACCTTTAATGGGGGCACAGGGGACAACGCATGTAGCTGCGATGTTAAATCAATTTCACGGGCTTTTTTACGCAAAACTAAAAGAGGTTTTCAATGACAGTGTTAAGATTTATTATATAAACGAGTATGAAGCAAGGTTGAGCGCATTCCCTGAATTGTCAGCATATGACAACAAAAAACAGAAAAACATATTGTGGAGGACAGTCCCTCAAAAAATAGGGGAAGTTCGGATAAAAGATTATAGGAAGATGTTGATACTGTTGTTGACAGCACAGCGATACCCTGAAATTTCATGGGGGTTAAATAATAATAAAGCTATAAATGGTAAAAACTATGACATGGCGGATTCTGTAGCTACAGTGTTAGGGTTCATGCATCAGGCTGCGCTATGGAAGCCAGAGCCTCTTGATCTAAACAAGGGGCTTGAATTTGTAAAAGCGTATTTTGATTACCTTAAATGGGAAAAGACGATAAAGGGCAATGCCCAAGAGAAAAAATCTTTAAAATGCCACTATCTTACTGACGTGTTAAAAATCAAAAATTATATCAATATTGATGTTTTTAATTGAAGAGTTGATTTTTATAATAGAAACAATGTTTTTATTCGACAGCAGTATTTAAGGCTGTGGCTCTTTCCTTCCTTTTTCCTATTACTATCCACATTGATTTTTTTAAGTAAATATTTTGTTGTATGCTTAATAAAACATATCTTTGCATGAAAACAAGATAATAATTTGGTTGATATAACGCTTTATAAAGAATTGTCGGCTTCGGAAGTCTTCTTAGAGGAAGATAATCATATTTATATTCATAAAAAAACCAACAAGTTTTATAACTCAGTTACAGGGATAATTTCTTTGTTCGAAGAGGAAGTTGACTATAGTGATATTATTTCAGGTCTGAGGCGGCAATATCAGTCATTTTATGACTGGTACTTTAAAATTCAAGAGGGAAGCCCAGCCGGATTTGTATATGCTTTGTCGCGTTATGTCAATTATCGTCAATTTACCGACAAAGAGGTTGCGGTCTGGCAGGGGAAAGCATATCAGCGCTATATTAGAAAGATAAAGGATTATGGGACAATAGGTGAATTTTTGACAGAATATGATTATTTAGCTGCGGTAAACCCAGTCAAAAGAAACAAAAACATCTATTTAGATAGTTCATTAAACATAATGAGCGCAGCTTCGATAGAATCTATGTGGCAAGACATGACTGATATTGCAAATCGGTATGGCAATTTAGTTCATTTGATTATAGAACGGCATTTGTTGCAAAAACAGGGCTTGTTATTTGAGGATAATTTTCTGCCTTCGATGTCAGGGCATTATTTGTGGATTAAATCGCATTTGCCTGTTTTTTATGAAAAATACCCTTACTCAAAGCATTCTTTTGAAGAGTATGAAATAGACTTGTCTTTAAGCCATTTAATTGAAGATATTGGTGAAAAATTTGATATGCAGAGGATTGATTTGGGGTTATGCACCGTACCTGAAAAAAGGCTGTTATATAATAATTTGGCTGGCACTAAAGACATTGATACACATTTAGATAGTTTTTTTTTCAACACCGGAGATAATAAGACCAACAAAGATTTCACTATCACTTCGCCATACAATAAAAAAATGAAGCCTCCCTTTCATTGTTATGACGATTCTCATCTTACTCATTTTGCCATTCAATTGAGCTTGTATTCTTATATGCAGGAAAAAACCTCTGGAAAAGAGGTTAAAGATATCTATGTGACTTATTATAACAGAAAATATAACGATTTTAAAATATTTGAAATAGAATATAAAAAAAATGAAGCAGAATATTTGTTAACATATTATAACGAATGGATAGAAGAACGAAAAAAGCGGTATTTGGGTAGTTCGTTAGGGAATTATATTAAATCGAAAATCAAGGGGGAATGGATGGATCACTTCGCAAAAAACTTCTATTTCTGCATTGCAGAAAACAAAAATAAGGATAAAAATTTTTTTGTTGAGTATATCAACAATTATGTAGAAAAGCATAAAAATATAAAGATATGTTAACAGCTAAAAAGTTATATGGTTTTGACGACGTAACGATCATACCTGCCAGCATAAGCGATTTAACTTCAAGGAACGAAGTAACAGAGGATATTAATCGGTTGTTGTGGGTATCGCCAATGGATAGTGTCGTAGATGAATATAATGCCTATCTTTTTTATGACAGCAGATTAAATGTGTGCTTGGCAAGGGGGGTGTGGAAAAATTTGGATTTAGAATCTATCCCACCTGTAATAATATCATTGACTTTAGAAGAAGCACAGGGTTATATACATAAATCCAACCCAATGCTGCGAGCTTTTTTAAATGGCTATTATGACAGGCATGGCAAGTGCAGGGTATTGATAGATGTCGCTAATGGGCATATGGTACAATTGTTCGATCTATGTAGGGCTTTTAAACGTTTGGAGTATGAATTTGAATTAGGCGTAGGAAATATTGCTAACCCTGCGACGTATTTGGAATATGCTAAAGCAGGCGCGGATTGGGTTAGAGCTGGGATTGGTACGGGGTCAAGGTGCCACACGTCGTCTAAAACGTCCGTACACTACCCTATGATAAGCCTTTTAGACGAGATGCACAGTTTAAAGGTTAAGGGGGGGCATGAGGCTAAGATCATAGCGGACGGCGGTTTTAGAGATAGTTCTGACATAGCAAAGGCATTGGCTGCTGGAGCCGACGGGATAATGTCGGGGGCTATTTTCAACAAAACCATCGAATCTGCCGGGAAAAAGTATGTTATCCCTAAAAAAAATGGCATATCTTTAAATTTAAAAAATTCTGTTGACAATGAATTAGCTAGGCACTATCGGGAAGAAGGTTATATTATAGAGGTAGAGTATAGCGGGATGAGTACTATCCGGGCACAAGAAAAATATAATGGAAACAACAAAAAATATGAAGAGGGTTTTTCTAAAAGAAACATAGTAGAGTATAATCTTGAAGAATGTTTGCATGAAATAAATTATGCTATCAAAAGCGCGTTTTCTTATTGTAATGCTAGGACGTTGAGAGAATTTAAACAAAATGCAGAACTTGCTTTGATCAACAATTTAAACAACCATAACAGGCTATAAGATGATAAAAGTTATTATACATAGCGCAGATTGGCAATATAACGAATCTTCAGAACATGTCCATAACGCTTTCAACCATGCAGCGAAAGAATACTTCAAAAAAATGGCTGGCTATTCTTTAGAGTATGGGCGCGGCGGTTTGTTGCAGGTGATAGCAGGAGATATTTTTGATCGGAAAGAAAATTCTACCATTGGTGAATTCCTGAGAGTGAAAGATTTTTTGAAAACATGCTGTTCATATTCTGAAACAATCATTGTATTAGGCAACCACGATTATGACATACGGAACAAGCAACGCCCGACTTTGTTAAGGCTATTAGTAGATAGTTTTGAAATAGACGGCCTGGTGTTTTATGAAAAAAGCGGTGCTTATGAATATAGTGACCAATTCAGGTTCTTTGTTTATTCTCATTTAGATTCTAGCAAGCGGCCAGACAATTTTGAAGAAAATCTAAAAAAAGATAGGTTGAACATTGGTCTGTATCATAACCCGTTAAGCAATGCTAAAGATTTCAACCCAAACGTAAAATATAACAAATACCCTACCCCAAGCATATTTGACGGCCTTGATTGTGTCATGATGGGCGATATTCATAAGAGGCAGGTTATAAACCAAGAAAGAGGGGTTAAAGCGATATATAGCGGATCGCCTTACCAGCGCAATTGGGGGGAAGATGTAAATAATCACGGAATCGTAAAATGGGATATGTCGAATTTGTCTTTCGAATTTGTAGATTTAGACAGCCCATACAAGTTGATAAAATTGGAGGTGGATGCTAAAGAACAAAAATATAATATTTTAAATCCATAGTAAGGCTATGTTCACTAAAAAAAGCAAAATAAGGTTGTATATGCCAACCCTGCTTCACAAGGCAGATGAAATATCTTTAATCAAAGATTTTAGCTTGAAGCATGATATTCCATTCCATAACATCAAAGTGATGTCCAATAACGCCCCCAACATATCTAAAGACTTGGAGGGCAAAATAAGGCAGCAGGAAACCGGAGGCGATGCTGCCGGGTTATATGCAGGCTACCTCAATGGGAAGGAATATGACGAAGAATTGTTTCAAAAAATTGATGGCGAGGTTTCATTAGAAACAAATTATTCTTTTGTCGAAAGAAGCAGCTATAAATTAAAATACATATCTGCCTATAATTTGACATCTTATGGGAATATCACATTGAATTTCGAATCATACCATGGTACTATAGGTATATTTTCAAGTCCGCCTAATTTCGGTGGCAAGTCCAACCTTTATAAGTTGATACAAATACTCTTGTGGGGAAAATATCTTTCGTTAGACGAATATTCTGTTTTGCCTAAGCTTTTTAACGATTATATCCAAGACGATTATGCCTTTATAGAAGGAAGCCTTGAACTGAATAACCAACATTATTTTATCAGGCGAGAATTTAGGAGAGAGGGTAAGAAACGGGTAAAGCAGGACGTATATGTGTATGAGATGTGTGAAGAACAAGCCGCAGAGAAATATGTATATGTTTTTGATAATGTCATTAGAGAAATAGAGAAAAAAGCACACAATCCCTCTTTGCCAGATGGGATGTGGGTTAAGATAGTGGATAAAAATCACATGTCAGTTTTTTATGATGCGATTGGAAAAATAGAAGATTTTATTAAAATTTGTTTATTTAACCAAAATACATTATACAACCTGATACTTACAAAAAAAACAGAAAGGACTAGAAATTTCTATGCTCTTTTTGGGGGCGAATATTACGAAAAGAAAAAAGAGATAGCAAAAGAAAAATATTTAAAATTCAAAAAAGAATCGCCCCTGTACTCTGTGGATTTAGCATCTTTGCAAAACGAAGTTTTAGAAAAGCAGTCCCAACTGAAAAGTTCAAAAGAACAATTGAACTATATTGTCGTTGAGATAGAGATATTGACTAAAGCTATCGCATTGTTAGAGGGCGAAAAAAACGAAAAATATTCTTCTTTGCTGCCAGTGTCAAAAGATTATGACATAGACAAGAAAACTAAAGAAAAGCTTGTTATCGAGAACGACATAAGGGAAGCTAAAATATTTATATTGTCGTTAGGCAACCAAATAGAGGCAAACAATCATTTGGATGGAGTAGATATCAAGAATATAAAAGATGAACATGCTGCCCTCATGGAGAAATTAAGCTGCATAACAGAAGACGCAGGCTTAAAAGATGCTATTTTGGTGTTGGAGAGAAAAAAAAGCAACTTAAGCGAAGCGTTATCCAACCTAAACAAGCGCCTAGCTGAAATTACTAATAAAAAACTTGAAATCAGAAGGGAGTTTGACAACAACAACAACAAGGTTTCTTTTTACGAAAAAGAGATGTCCGCTATCCCAGATGATGTTGTGTGCAATAATTGCGGCACATTTGTGACTAGCCACATAGATAGGAGAAATTCAATAGCAGTTGACATACAGTCATTGAAGGCTAAAAACACGCTTTTAAAAGAAAATGCCGACAAGCTTATAGAAGAAGAAAAGGGTTTTTTATATGAAAAAGACAAGGCAGATAATGAAATATCAACAATAGAAGGAGAAATCGGAACTTTAAGGTTACAAATGGAAAAAAAGCTACAGTTGGAAAAGACTGAGTTGAATAATAAAATTCACGAAAATTTAGATTATCAAAATAAATTAGAACAGTTTAATAAGAATAAAGAAATACTGGCTTTGCATGTCAAGTCCATGTCTGAAAAAACAGAAGCTTTAGACAAGCTGGCTAATGATATTGAATCGTTTGAATTAGCTAATAAAAATGCGATATCTTATAACCACAATATAAAAAGCGAAATTTCTATTTTAGAAGAAAAGATTAGAGACAAAAACAGCATGCTTTCTTTTCATCTCGAAAAGAGAGGGGGGATAGCTGCTAATATAATTACATTAGAAAAGACTATCGCTGGGATAAACTCTAAAATATCTTCTTTTGAAGCAGACATAAAGCTAGATAAGGCATATCTGTTTTATATAGAGTCTCACGACATGAACGGGGTCGTCAAATATATGATGGAATCTTATTTGCCGATAATAAATGTCGAACTAAACTCTTTGACCGAACATTTGGGCTTTAAGATTGAAATTTTCTTGGATGCGGATAAGTATATCAATTATAATTTCATAAGGGATGGAAAAATGCGAGATTTAAAAAACATATCTGGGTGCGAGGTTTATATTGCTTTGATGGCATTGTATCTGGCGCACATAAAATTTTCAAAAATATCTCTACCGAATATTGTTTTATTTGACGAAGTTTTTAATCAGGTAGATGATACAAACATTGAAAATGTTTATGAGATATTAAAACTATATGCGGATGTTTTTGATCATGTATTTATAATTTCACATGGAAGGCAATTGGAAAGCCTAGTGGATCATAATATATTTGTTGAAAAAGAAAACAACATATCAAGGCTATTAAATTAAACTTATGTATATGAACGATAATTATCGCAGGCTGTACAAAGAAGTAAAATCGAAGTATGAAAAAGTTTCTCAGCCACAACAGTTAAAATACTTAAAAAATTATAAGCGTACTCGAAACAGAGCTATGCTGGAGCAGATTTTATATGCTAACATGCCCATAATAATAGACATTGCTTGTTCTTTTAACAGAAAAGGGGAAAATAATGAATTGTTGATGGATTTTATTTCAATTGGGTATGAAGAATCAATCAAATGTTTAGACAGGTATAAATTTGGCAAGGGCAATTGTACTGTAACGTCTTGGATACGGAATAATGTGCGTAATAAAATATGGACTTTTTTGAGAGAATATAAAAAAGTAGTGAAAATAAATACTTCGGCGTATGATAAGTTTACTGAGGATCGTAAGCTGAGGGATAGGTTTTTTGCTTTAAACGGGTTTTTTCCGACAAAAGGGGATATTATAACAAAGGGAGACGGCACAACACATAAGTTTAAGGACGAATATGAATTCAGCATCTTCGATGGGCATGGAGATGAGACAGAAGAAGGGTTTTTTAATACTATATCTGATTTTGACGAATCTTCGTTCATACCTTTAGATTGTCAGCTAAAAAATAAAATACGGGGGATAGCTGAACAAATATTAACACACAGGGAACATAAGATAATTGATTTACATTACAATAAAAAAATAAAAATGACTGATGTGAATAAATATTTATGTCCAGATAATGAAAAAGAAGTTGAAGCCCTATTAAGGACTGGAAAAAATAAAGTTAAAATATTGCTTGGCGATAAAAAATATATATATAACTTATACTATTCATTTTTTTTCAATGAAGACATGATAGAAAAGTTTGATAAGGGCCGGCAGTTTTTTAACGATATGGGCATATGGGACTTTAAGAATATTTATCTCAGTGAAAATCCTGTTTATTTATATTTTAATGAAGGGGATAGAGTAAAAGTTTTTTTGAACAACAAAGAGATATTTCCTTCAATAAGAGACGAAAAGAAAGAATATAAAATATTTATAGATAAAAAACAGGGCGTTATTCTAAGCAAGATGCATATATATAATATACATACGAGCGCAATTAACAAACTGAGGTCTTATATGTTGACCTACAAAATAAGTTCAAACGAATATGAATAAAATGATAAGCTTTGTTAAGGACAAATCTCTTATTATAATACCGGCCTTGTTGTTTATTATTTTAATGTCGCATTGTTCAAAAACAAAATATAAAAATCTTGCTGACAGGTATTTAATCCAGTCTACTGAAAAAATGGGCGAGTTGAAAACACATATAGATAGCTGTTTGCAAGCACAGAAAATAGATATATTGCTGTTAGAAAAAGAATATGACACTTTTGACAGTACGATATTTAGTTTAAAGAAGAGGCTAGATGTATCTCACTGAAAAATTTTGGACATATGTTTTAGGGATATTAATAGTCTTTTTTTTAGGCTTGGCTGGTACTTCGATTGGCCATATTATAACATATTGGCGTATATCGAACGATTGGCTTTATCCAGAGATACTTGCGATTGAAAATGCAATTGGGATAATCAGTTCAATCCTGCTTAGTTTTCACGAAAGTAGCAGGTTGAGAAATTTAGGTATTTCTATATTTCTTGCCACTTTTTTCGTCGAACTGGCAGGAAACGTATTTTATTACTATATTACGATAGACCCTCAATCGGATCGTTTTATTGCATTAGCCGCATTAACTCGACCAATCTTTGATCCTAATAACATAGTAGTTAGTTTTAATGACAGTTTGCGCAGTTGGACTGCATTTATACAAGGCTTTTGGTTGCCTCTAACTCATGTATGCGTATTTGCGTCAATTGCAATCCTTATTGAAAAACAATACAAAAAGAAAAATAGCGTTGAAAATCCTGAAGGCGAAAGTACAGTTAAGAGCGACGACGGCGAAATACAGCCAGATTTGCAAACGCAAGAGGTTGAAATTGAGGAAGAGGAAAATACCTTGTCAAGTACAGATGATATAATTGATTTTTTAAACGACGAAAACACTCCTGATAATGAGAAGGTTGAAAAAAAAGAAAAAACTAAGGACGAGGAGATGGAAGCTGTGTTAAACGATGCCAGTGGAAGTGGGAAAAAGAAAATACTTCCCGTGGAAAAAGCATCATTTTTAAGCAAAATATGGAAACTTAAAAAATAAGTTTTTATAACCTTTTAATAATATTTAATATAAAGGAAATCTTAATAAATGTCAGCTACCGATATTATATTACAATCTTTCAGAAAACATAGAAAGATTATTTATGAAAACGACAACCGTATAAAAATATTGACGAAAGGCGATAATTTTTATGATGAAAATAGCAAAAACCTAGTAGAGATAGCAAAGGACATTAGAGTTGTATTTTACGAAATGAAGATAGGAGTAGACGGGTCATTTTTTTGGAGCGGGAATATTGTTGACGATATTAAATGGATATTTTCAATTGGAGGTGATGGCGACGGCTTTTTTTTAACAATGAATTTACAAGAAATAGACGAAAATTTGCTTGAGGGTCTGAGGCGCATTATAAACTTTTTTAACGGAAGCTTTAAAAAAGAAGTGGTCGGCAAAATACATAATAATTCTTTTTAATATGAAGACAGTAAACGAATGGAATTGGAAGGGGAGGTGGAGCGGAGAAAATGTGATAAATGTGATACACAGGGGCATTGATTTGCGGAAACAGGTATTGTTAGCCAGAGACAAGAAATTGGAATGGCGATGTACCCCTGATAATGAAGGGACATGGGATTGTACCGATCCAATTGGAAATTCGGTAAAGAAAACGACGGAAGAATTAAAAAATATGTTTTCTGAAATAAATAACACATATAACCTCTTTTTATCAACAGACGAAAAAGTGCCTATTATAATACCACATTATAGCAGCAGTGATTTAAAAGTTAAAGAATCTACAATGACAGGCGATTCTTCTGGATCGTATCAAATACCTTTGAATTTTAAAGAAAACAACGAAATGAAAAACAGTCTAATAGAAATAACTGAAGCACAATTTGAAAAAATCGTAAAAAACGTCCTATTGAAGGAGTTCGTATATAGTTCTGCTGCTGCTTCCGCAACTAATGTTAATACTAAAAAGAAACCAACTGGATCTACGGCAGCCAATTCTGTTAAGGCAGCAGGTAAAAGCATGGAGCCTAACGTAAAGGATGAGCGCCCCCTTCCATTGAAGTCAATCAATGACGGTGGGAAACAAACTGAAGATCAAAGAATAGAAAGAGAGGCAGGGGGGATGCAAGACTTGGAATACGATTCTTTATCAGAAAAAGCTAAAAAGAATATTGCAGGGCAATTTACTGCTGGCGACAATGCAAGGTCTGAAGGCAATATTGGCAATGCAGCAGGTGACACTACAGTTGGCAAAGAGATGCTTGATAGGGCGAAAAAAAGGAAACAAAGCAAAGACAAGTCAACGCCGTCTACTATATCTCTAGGAGGCGACATAGAATTAAATCCGGGTGTGCAAAACAGGAAAAAACTTGGTGTTAGCGAATCTATAGGCAGTGGCCATCCAGATCAAGAAACGGCAGATTTGAGTATAATAAATGCCGGGATAAAAAATAAAAACCCAATTCACATAACAGAATTTGAGACAGAATATTTGTATGACTATGATGATCAGAATGAGGTATATAAAAAATTCATGTACATAGAAGAGGGAAACAAATGGGATTATAGGTCCGACATATCTCCTGAAATATTGAGAAAGGAATTAAACTATATCGTAAAATCAGGCAAATTTAATTATACGCTTGAAGTTAAGGGGGGGGATATTTTGTTAAATTATGATTATGATTTAAACAAGAACCCTTGGGAAGGCAATGCCATACATGAAAGAATGAAATATAAAAAATATGTACTAAAAAACAATTCCTTTCTTACGGAAGAATTCATAGACGGATATTTAACCAAGCACAGGAAATTTTTCGAGGGCAAATTATTCTTTATAGAAGATAAACATGGCAACCGCGCAAAAATAAGGTGGGCAGAAAAATATCCTATAGTTGAAGAGATAGTGGATTTAGCGAGAAAAAATAAATGGTCTTCTTTGCAGGAAAGGCTTTTTAAAAATGAATTCAGCACTTCATTGCAATCTTCTCGGTTAGACGAACATTCAATATTCGTTGATATGTTTAAAAGAGCTAAAAAAAATGCTTTAAATGAAAATTGACTCATATAACGGCAATACTATACTAAAAATAACTAACGGGGCTTCTTACTATTATTACCATGTCCCTACAAGTTCAATAATTTCTTTTTCTAGCACATTGCTGCTCAACCTGACGCCCGACTTGTATTATCAGTTGTCTTGTGCATCATTTTGTGTCCCTGTACCTCCAATAGACGACGAAGGGTGCTGTGCCTTTGCAATTCTGTCCAACTCAGGCGCATGTTTGTTAGCTAACAATGCAGACTGTTTAGAACATAATTTAGGGGCATAGCTAATCGGCCAGCATATTATCTTTATCAAGCAAATCATATATATGCTTTTTTTGTAGGAAGTCGATTAAGTTATAAAAACCCCATGATAGCATCGAAGATATTGGCCCATCTAAAAAATACATAAAATAATATATAGCCTTGTTTGAAATCGCTGTGCTCTCAATAAAAGGGAATAGATATACGTGAGCAGGAGAAACTCCCAACAAGGCTAAAAAAATCCCTACCCAAAAACCAACACACATTGGGCATGATATTGCCTCTCCAAAAAAGGGGGATATTTTCTCTATTAGCGATCTTGTCCTTTCAAATATGTTGCCTTGAGTAATTATTATAGAAATACCTGCTGAGGTGAACAAATAAGCGATTAGAAACATTTTTTTATAAAATATATTGTTGTTATGGAAGAAATTAAAAAAAACCTCTCATTTATCCCAAGCGATGAACCACCACATTTGAAAGAAATACAAATAAACAAAGAAAATTTGTCTGGATATTTGTTAAGCATAAAAGATTCTATAAAAAAAGATGCCCCTTATAAGGTTGTTAAGAAAGAGAAGATACCGCCTATTATAATTTTTATTCGAAAGGTAAAATTATCTTTTTTATATTTTCTTTATAAGTTAGGCTTGTATCGTTAATATGCCGATTTTTTATTATACAAATTGATATATGCTATGCCTACGCCGTCCATTATCTTGTTTTTAAATTTTTTTCTGCTGTTTTTGTTTAAACTACCTAAAAACATTGTTTTTAACCCTTCTTTGATTAGCTTGTTGTATATTGATATTGCATCGGCTTGGGTTTTGAAAACTATTGCTTTTTCGACTTTTAATGAAGAATCTATAATAATTTTGTTGAAAAATATGTAGATTGCATAAAAAGCAGGCTTATCTTGTAAAAAATGTAAAATATCTACATATGTCACCATATTTCTATCAGGATAGCAATAGAATTTGTCTTCTTCCCTGTATTTTCTTGATTCTATTACTAGCCATTTATTTTTATTGCTTGTCGTAGATTTGTCGTTATAAGATAGTTTATTTAAGGCAGGGTTGTTAGTTATTAACAATAATTCTGTGGTTATTTCAGTTATTCCACTGCGATTTATTGAGCTTTTAGGGATTGTAACTTTTTCCGATTTTTTCATTAGTATTTTAAACCTTTCTTTGCACTTCTCATAATCCCTAGAGATATAAAGGTTTTTTTTCCTTTTCTTGTTATATGTTTTTACAATCAGGTATTGATATTTTTCTTTTTTTTTCAAAAAAAACGTGTTTTTGTTGTTTTTATAAAAAAATACTATATTTTAAGAAAATTTTAAACAAACTTAATAACATGGAAAAAATTAGTGATAATTACAAGGAATTGGTAGACATGAAAATGGTATCCTATGGTTTAGACCGGGCAATATCATATGAAGTATTTAATGATAGCAAATATAAGGTGAAAGATGATTGTCAGATAGGGTATGTTATTATAGTACCATCTAAAATCAGAGAAAATACTGATGTGATTGACTGCCTTATATGTTTTAACGAAAGCTACCTTGATATGTTAAGTACAGTTAAAGACAAGCCTATGTTGGATTTAGCGATTGATAGAGTATTAAATTCCATATTCTTTGATTTTGAGAAAGACGTAGTAAAAAAAGCCACTGAAAATGTCGTCGAATTTTCGTCTATACTTAAGAAGTATGGAGTTGATTTTGTGATAGAGGAATATAGGCTTGCTATTAATCAGTTTAAGGACGCACTAGCCGATAGCGGGGAACTTTTTTGAGTTTTTCCCATTACTTTCAACAAAAGTGCTTGTTTTTGAGCAGGGGTAAGCTTGGGCTTTTTCACTGCTTGGTTAATGCCTGCATTATATTTTTTTGTTTTAAGTTTGCATCCACAAGCCATATTATCCTATTTTAATATAAATATGACGATCAGGTTAAACAAGGAAAAAATTAACGACATACGGAAATTATTATCTCTTTTTTATACAAGGATATTGAATTCTCCGATAGTCCACATTGGGTTTTTACTAGCAGGCATAATAAGCTGTTTAGTGTATTCGTATAATTATGAGGTATTAAAAGTAGAAATACCAGATTATATATACATAAATCAAAAAAATTTATATATTATAGATTCGGGACATGGATTCAACGCTAAAAACAATTGCAAGTGGAAATCCATTAAAGAGGGGGATTCTTGCTTTTATGAATATGAATTCAATAAGAAAGTGGCAGATCAATTGTGCAAGCTGCTAGATAATGCAGGCATTTTTTATTTACGTACAGACACCTTATCTGATGAAAGAGATTTGGCTATTTCTGATAGGATAGCCATTGTTAATGCAACTAAGGCTGCGTTAGACGAAGCAGGCTACATAAGCGCAGGGAAGTCAGTCGTCCTTTTTTCGATCCATGCTAACGCAGCAAGGAATGAACAGGCCAGTGGATTTGAAGTTTTTACTAACATTGACAAATGTAAAAAATATAAAGATCAAGTGTTGTGCGAAAAAGACATGCATATAGTAGCAACACGCTTATCTGATCATTTGAAATTAATGTTCCCTGAAAAAAAATTTAGAGGGACTAGCAAATCGGAGTATAAAAAAACTTCGATGGCGAATGATGGGGAAATATCGTTAATAGACAAGACAAATTGTTACGCACTGTTATCTGAAAACGGGTTTTACACTAACCCTGTTGAAAGAGAAGAGATGAAACAGCCCGAATATCAGTTAAAAATAGCTATGGCACATTACAAAACAATTTGTTCGTTAGAAAATATCAACCCTTAAATTAATTTATTTTAACACGTCTCCCCCCCCTTTTTTCTTTAACATCTTTTTAGATAAAAAAAAATGAAAACAATTATTTTACGAAAGCGGTTAGCGGGAGTGTTGTGTATTTTAGTAATACACACTTTTTTTATAGCAAGTACGCCTAACGATTGTATTTATATTACTGTTAGTAAGATAGATGCATCTTTGTTAAAAAAGGCAATATTTGAATCGAGCGGCATAGATGACATAACCGTTAAAAATATCGCAAAGCCTCCTATTAAGGAATTTACGGAGGTTAATGCCCCCGTCGATCTCGAAAAGAGATACGACAAACTAGGATATAAGTCTGAGAACGTATATATCAGAAGCGTTATAAATGATTTCATGCCGACGATAAAAAAATATTGTGAAATATATGATATCCCTGCGTCGGTAATAATGGCGCTTTTCATAAATGAATTTGTTGTGTCAAGCGAAAAAAGGCTGACTGAGTTAGCCAGCGCCCATCATAACTATGGGTCTTTAAAGAAAAAGAACGATGGCTATCTTTCAGAGGCTATTGTAGACATATTAAATAAGACCACTAATGGGGTTGTTTATTTTAAGGATGACGATGTTGATAAAAAAACCGGAAAGATAATGCCTTCGGCTTTTTATAAGTTTAAATCTCGTCAGGCAGGGATATATGCTTGCATAAGCTTTATTTATGACAGGGCAATGTCTGACCACCCTAATTACAAAGGCAAATTTAGCGGGCTAGGCAAAGATGATGTGTATGAATGGGCATACGCGCTATATGATGCAGGGTATGCCAATAAAAAAGGGTATCCTCTGGATAAAAAAATAATACGGATTATCCGTACTTATGACTTATAAAAATGAAGAAATTTTACGAACTAGCAGAAATGCCGCGATTGATGGAAGAGGGCCCCGTTACTTATTTCGGGTGTCCCTTTCATTTAAGAGTAGACGACAGCATAATCCATTATATAGCTGACAAGTTGATATGGGATGCACCATATAGGGCTTTATTGTTTACAAATAGCCATTTGTTTACTATGGAGCTATTTGATAAGTTAAAGTCTACTTATGCACAATATTCATACGAATATGATTATAGCCCGGAAAATTATTGTTTTGTGGACAAATCTGATGGAGGCGCGCAAAAAAGCGAAGTCCAGCTTTTTAATTTTTCTGGGAAAAAAGAATTATCTAAAAAAGTTAAAAAAGGATATTACGACAGGGCTTTTTTTCATTTTGTAGATGAAGACATATCCGGCCGTTTATCACAGGTGGTGGATTTGGCCAAGTCGTTGTCGTTTTTTACGCTAGATAGCGACACTTCGCTGTTTTATCAACTGGGAGAAGAAGGCATGGACAGTTTTTACAGGCTGTATGACGATAAGAGCAACAAGAAGATAAACGAATTGGAGGCTGAGGATATAATTGATGCTGAAAAAGAGCGGTTGTGGAAGGGCCTTTTTGAAAAAAATATCAAGTAGGGGGTTGTATGTCTCGTTTATTATGCTTATGTTTGTATTGCTTAATGTGATCAGACAATAGATTGTTTTAACAAAAAAAGTAAGCAATGACTCTTAGAGAAATAACAGAATTCCATAGAAAAATCACGGAAAATTATCCGGAGATTGGATTGGCATATACAGGAAGTTTCGGATTGTGCCTTGAGGGCTATCTCAATCGGCTTCCAAATGATGTGGATATAGTCTTGTCCGAACAGGCGTTTGATCTTCTTAAACAAGAGGGTTCAAATGCAGTATACGGCGATGAAGGGGATCATTATTCACTTAATATGTTTGGCGTAAAAATAGATGTTTTTTTAGATAGGGGGTATGATAAGAAAACAATTAGGGTGGTGAACACAAATTTCACCATAGTAGATGCAAGTGTTACTCTTGAAAAGAAAATGGAGTATATTGAAAAATATATAGGATTATTAAAACAAAGACATTCTTTATCAGAGCAAGCCTTTTGTGCTTTAAACAAGCACATTGCCGATTTAAATATCGCCAGTAAAGCAAAACGTTCTAATTTACCTTTCTAGTCGCCATAAAAAAAAAAAAAACAAAAAAATATATAAGAAAACTTTTTATCAATGGAAACCGCGTTTCTCAAATTATCTTTGAAGATGGTCGCTCCACCAAAATTGAAGAGCTTGAAATAGACGAAATTGCAATAGTCGGCTTTCAAAAGGTCGATTTTGTAGATAGCTCAAAAAACACATCCATAATTCAAGGGAAAAACATAATAAGCGGGGCGAAAATAGAAATAAAAGGGGGAGGGAATTTTCATTTGGGAGATGAATAAAAAATTTTTTGTGATTCAATAAATGAACAATGATAAAAATCAAATCAAACAATAAACACCTTTTTTCGATATTGCAAGCTAATCCCGGATATTTAGAGGGGGTTTATCCAATGCGTATCAAAAATGGTATTGGGCTAGGGATTGTAGATCATAAAGCAAACGCATATAATATCCTGTTTCAGGATACTAAATATTCGTATGCTGAAGATATGTCCAACCAGCTTGACCTGCAATCATTCTGCAATAGCAGGATTCTTTTGGATGTTTTTTCTGAGTGTATTAATTCTGTGTTTAAGACATGGGATGAGTATGCAAATCAGAAAACCCCATGGCTTGGCACTGGTTGTACTATACGAGATATAGACATTCCAAGCGAGTCTTCTATCGAATTCAATGCTTATATAGATTCTAATTGGGTTAGGGGCGATGGCGGCGGCCTTTTTGAAAAATATTTTGAAGGCGTCAAATTACAGAAAATAGCTGGAAGGGCATACAGGGTTTTTATCAGCGGCAATATGACAATCTACCGCCTTCTTAACCAAGCGGCGTTGATAGCTATGTTTATCGCAGTTGTTAACCTACAAAAATGGAAGGTAACTGAGCAGCTTATTGAAAAATACATTAGAGTAATGAACAATATTGGCGATTTGCCATATTTCGTTGTATATCTTTTTAAGGTCAGGTTGCTATATAATGTTGATTGGTTTAATAAATATAAGCCTGATTTGGAGCAAATCGTTGGGGGTAAAGTACACCTCTCTTTTGGAAACACGCACGACGTTCGCTTGGATTATATATGTGAGCATATTGACGGGAAGGTATCAGTCTTGGACGTTGGGTGCGGCGAATTTTTGTATGCCAAGCGCATAATGAAAAAAATGAAAAGTACAAGTATTTATTATGCGCATGATGTAGAAGATTGGGGCAAAGTTGCTAATGCTGTCAATGACAGGTATAAAGTGGAATTGTGTTTTTCTACAGACTTGGATGCATTGATTGAAAAAATCAATGGGGCTCCAGTGGACGTGATACTTACAGAAGTAATTGAACACAATAGCCGAGAAGAGGCTAAAGCGCTCGTATTAAAAATACTAAACACATTAAACATCCGAAAGCTTATCGTCACAACGGTCAACGCCGATTTTAATGCACATTATAATTTAGAAGGTAATGTTCGCCATCCCGATCATAAATTTGAAATGCACATGGATCAATTTATGTCTTTTTTTGATGACATTTTAGAAAAAGTTAAAGAAAATTATGATCTAACTGCGTTTCAATATATCCAGATCGGAGATAGCGTTTCTGGTGAAAGTCCAACACAGGGGGTAATGTATGTCGCCCCTGCATTTTTAGATGAAAAAAAAAAATAAACAATGAGAAAGTTATCATATAAAGACGTGTGGAGAAAAATAGAAAAATCTACTTTTTACCTCACTAAGGTCAAGACCCCACATTTTTCACCTACCATATCGCCAGCGCCTAAAGATGTAGATCTCAATGAAATAGAAAGCATATTTCAAGGCATTTCATATTATTTCAATATCGGGGTTAAAAGAATGATATTGCAGAAAAAATATATGGGGTCTTATTGCGATATAGAATTACATAAGGATATTTCTAAAAGCAGGTTTTTTTCTCGAAGCGGAAAACTAATTGATTATATAAACAGGGGCGATTTGCTAAAGGGAGTTGCTGAACTGCATAAAAAGATATTCTTAAATAGCGATTTAAGCTACGTTTTAATTGCTGCGGAACTGATGCCTTGGCCTGTCATGGGAAGGGGGTTAATCGACCGCGACTTTGAGGCTTATTATGCGTTATATAAAAGTCATATTAATGATATTGAAACTACAGGTATCTATGACAAAGTTGCTGCCATTAAAGAAACTTCAGGCTTCCAACATTTTTTGGAAGATTGGGAAGTATTAGGCGAAGCCGAATGCAAAAAAAAGTGGCCCCAACACACTGTAAGGCATTATAAGTGTATCATGGATTTCAACGTCTTGGATTTGAATGAATATAAGGATGGGCTAGACACTTATAGAGACAGGCTCGATTTATATGGTAAAGACGGCGAACTATATTTCCAGCCTTTTTCGGTTTTAAAATATGGGTATGTGAATGGGACAGAAATCATAGAGGATTCTAACATACGAGGTTTTAGATTTGTCAACAGCGATGAAAATGCATACGTTGTGTTAGATTTTGAAGAAAATAGTTTTGACGAAAACATATTAAAAGCTTATTCTTTTTTTGAAAAATGCACCTCAGAAGATGAGGAAGGTATTATGATAAAACCAGATCAGGTGTTCATAGAAGGCTCGCCCCCTGCTTTCAAGATACGCAATAACGAATACTTGACATTGATTTACGGGATAAATTTCAAGAAAGATTACGATTATTATCTTAAGAACCGAAACATATATAAAAAGCAGATCGAATCTTCTAAGCAATGGCATATATCACAAGAATTGTTAAAAATACCATTGCAAACTATATCGCAAGAAAACGAAAATTATTGTAAGCTGGTAGCGTTGAGATTGGAATCCGAACATAGGTGTGTTAATTTGGATAGCAGGCTTTAAACTCGCCCTGTTTTGGTCTGCTTCAATAACAAATATCCCGATTAATTATGAAAGATGAAAAAAAATACATCTAATATTTTTATAAACCCGGAATTAGTATTGTCAAAAATAGTTGATGAACAACTTTTTTTCCCGAAATATTATGTGGCATTGGGCCCAGAACTGCGAAATGTGCATGCATTGCTTGCTATGAAAAGTTGTTGGGATTATTTTGAAGCAAGAGAAGAATATGAAAACATAATCCCAATCAAACAACAAATAGACGTTTTTTTTAAAAATTCGGCACCTCTTTCGTTTTATGCAAATGTCAAGGATATGAGTGAAATGATGTTGGCGCCTAACACAATAAACGAGGCGGAGCTTGTTATAAAAAGCGAAATGATAAGGACGGGGAAGGCTTCTGAATACAGCTTTAAACATTTAAATAACATAGATGTAAATATCAACGTGGCGAGGCATTTTTCTTATTTTTATTTACCTGCTGTTTATAACTTTGTAATGATAAGCGATTTTAAAAATGAAAGTAACCTGCTGAAAGAGTTTTATGGAAACGGGGTAGTAGAACCAGAGCACATGGTTTTTTCTCTGCTAAAGAATGTTATGTCAACTTTTTGACGAAATTAAATTATCCTTAGATTTCTAATAGCAGCGGGTTTGTTGGTTTTCCAATCTAAATCGCTTTCTCTGTTCAAATCTTTAAGCTTCACATGCCCTATAATTAGATATCTATCTTCTTTCATATCCCAATGGGTTATTGCATGTTCTTTCTCAGGAGAAACATATAGGCCTGCGGGAAGTGCTTTATTGCTTCGCACGTAATTTACGACAGATATGCCATGATGTCCGAAGATTTTTACTTCTTTTTCGCCATCGCCTATTAATGTGGATACAAGTACGCTAGTTTCAGGCGTACTGTCTTCGTTTCCTTCAAAATACTCTATTTTGTCTCTAAAGACAAGCAACCCTATGTCGCCATAAGAACGGCTGTTTGCAGATACATATAGCAAAAATGGAAAATGATCGTCGCTAAGTTCTTCTTGTCCTAACAAGTCGGACATCAATTTTTCTTTATCATAAAAAAACGGCGTCTTTTCGTTTAGTTCTTTTATTTTGTCGTTGACTATATCTGATAATCCTTTTAAATATTCTTCAAAATATTCTTTTTTGTTTTCAACTTGATATTTAACTCGCCATAGAAAATTGTTGGATGTACTGACAGTTTTATTTTTCAATCCCTTTTTTTCATAAATTATTTTTAAATCTTCAAACGTAATTTGAAAAAATGTAGAAGAATGAACAAACCCATTTATAGAGGAAGATTCTAGGATAAAAATTTTCATATGTTTACATGTTTATCCCCATAAAATCGGCCAGCTTATTGAATTTGGTTGGCTTGGTTTTCATATTTTCCTTGAAATCAGGGGCTTTCTGTATGTTTGGTTCGACTAGCTCTGGGCTCATATATGCCCAAGCGCCAATAGTTGAGGGCATTTGAACCCAATCCCAACAAATGAGGTCATATTCGGTAACGTATATTTTTTTATCCTTCATTTCCTGTACTTCTCCTACCCCTCTTGAAGATATGCCGATCATTATGTCATGTTCAAATATTAAATTGGCTACCATATCAGCCCCGTTGGAAGCTATCCCCATCTGCCTATACCCTCGCGTTATAGGCAGTTTAACCTTGCCGATAACAGTAGCGCCGTCCCAATAGATATCTTCGATTAGAAGCCCTATTTGTTGGAGAGAAATGTTGGTGCTGTCCTCGTGGTCTACTGTGCCTACAGCAGACCTTCTTTTTACGTTTTCCATATAGGACTCTACAGCAGGTATTAAAATATCTTTGGCATATATCCTTTTGTTCCTGTTCTCTACCCCGTATTTCTGTAATACACAGAAGATGCAGGGGTTGTCTAAAAACGTTTCTGGCTTGGCTTTTGCCTCTTTGATTATTGTTATGTTTTCTTTTATTAAACGGTCATAATACCCATCGTTTTCTATTATATATCCGTAACCAGTTTCTCCTTCTTTGATTATTTTCATCTGAATCAATATTTACATATAAATAGTTGTTGCGCATTGAAATATTGAAGGTATCAGGAGTAAGAATATTGACATAATGGCAGGAGGAGGAAAAAATATTTTGATATTGGCATTTAATACTTTAAAGTACATAAAAATAGGGAGATTGGAATGTTTTTTGTATATTGCATGAAAAATAAATAAAAAACATGGGATATTTAAATGACTTATTTAAGCGCTTGGAACTTTTATTTAAGCATCTTGAAAGTATGCCAAAAGATGTTGAACCCACCGTTAAGCGGTTTGATACGCCTTGGGGGAGCGTTTACTACCACCACACCGACATTTCATATAGCAGTCCAAACGGATGGGGGGTTCCTAGTGGCCAATATGTATCTGAAAAAGCATCAATAGAAGCTAAAATTCGAGCGTTAGAAGCTAATTTACAAGTACTAGTGTCAAAGGAGGATTATGAAAAGGCATCTAAGGTGCGCGACCAATTGAAGGAATTAAAGGAGAACTACAGGCAGTATGAACACAAGCTGGCAGATTTGGAAAAAATGAAAAAAGAGGCTGTAGAAGCACAAAATTATGAAGATGCTGCAAATTATAAGCGGGAGATAGAGGCGTTGATTCAAAATAACAAGGAGGCGTTGATAGGAAATTCAGAAGGCGACGATTAAGTGGATAATCTCAAAAACGGCGTTTTCATCACCTCGCTTATTGGACAATGAAAGCGCCGTTTTTTTCTTGGTTTTCATAGTAGAATCTCCCATATTTTAGCTTGAAGAGTATAATCTTCTCTCATAAACAAATTCTCCTGCCAAACGTTATATCAGCAATTCTTGGCTCTTCATGAACATGCAAGTTAAAAATTTCTTTGAAGAGATCTTCATTTCCTCCCAAATGGCCTGACATTATTATGTCCAAAGTGGCAATGCCAGATTGTACTTCATTTGGCATAACCTTGTCTTTTGACTTAAATTTTATAAACCAATTTGTTTGCATAAAAAACTACTTAAGACAAAAAAAATTGCTATATTTGAATATACGTAAATCCATTAAATGAGTTATCTGTTTACCTTATCTTTAGTAAGAAATAACAAAATACGGGAGGCTTATTTTTTAGATGGTTTTTTTTGCGAAGCGGATTTGCTATCTTCTTTGTATAAAAAAACTCAAATAAAAGATTATTTTTACGTTGTTGATATCTTACCCTACATTGGATATGATAAAAAAACTGTAATAGGGATGTCATTGGTTAATTATTTATTAGCAAACAACCAATTTCAAATGAGGTGTGGCACTTTTCGAATAGTAGATAAAAAACGAATAAAATATTATTTGAATATCTGCAATTTAATACAGAAGCTGTGAAAATCGAATTTTTCCAATATTTAACTGGGAATACACATATAGAGGCACTAGCTTCTGAAGGCCAGCTTATCGGATTTGGCTTGAGTGGGCAATTCGCAGTATAGCTGGGATAAAAAAAACATCTATTATGTATCAACAGATAAAAGTGAATATCAGGTTTAGCCTATCTTTAAAAGACAATAGCAGCACCGTTGAAAGTTACGAGTTTTGGAATTTCGGCAACTTTTTTAAATTTTTAATAGCATTTGACGAAATTTTTAAGACTGTTAGCTACGAAATTCTTCTTATAGGATATAAAAGCATCCAAAAAAGAGACTTTTACGCTTTGTTGGCTGATCCACTTTGTTTAAAAATAACATATTCAAATTGTTTTGATGTAAAAAAAGATTTTGTTTTAGAAAAAAAAAGTTTAAAATATTATAGGAATATTATTTTTTTGTCCAAATAAGTTTTTAATCTAATTAGGGGAGGGGAGGATAAATTTATAATAATGCTTTTTGAAGATTGGATTAGTAAGTTTAAGAATAAAAATGATCCTTCTAAACTGAGAAGCTTATATAGCCATACTATTAATTTAGTTAGTTTAGATGGCATTGAGGAATATTATAACTTGCGTCAACTTTGTGTTAACGATAATGAATTAACTACATTAAAAAATGTAAGTGTTCTTTCTAAATTAGTATATTTAAATGTTTCTAATAATAGCTTAACTTCTTTAGAAGGAGTGGAATGTTTGCATAAGCTAACTTATTTAAACATTTCTAATAATAAATTTGATTCATTAAAAGAGTTGGCCGGGCTATATGCTTTAAAAAGGTTAATCGTTTCTGGGTGTGGCTTAACCTCTATAGACGTATTTAAAAACATGAAAAAAATAAAGGGGTTAGATGTTTCTAACAATAATTTAACTTCGTTAGAAGGCATAAAATACTGCCACTGCCTATTAGAGTTGAATATATGCAATAATAATCTACTTTCGTTGGATGGGATAGAAAATCTAATAAATTTAGAGACGCTATATTGTGACGAAAACACAATCAAGCTACACAATTTAAAAACATTATATAAATTGAAATGCCTTAATGGGGAAAAGTTTGATTATGCGAAAATAAAGTATTATTATAATATAGTCGCCTTTTTAGGTAAGTAAGAGGCATATTTTTATTTGCTTAATAGTCCTTCTCCTCACATGGAGTTGAAGTTTTTTGAAAAAGGTTGGTTTTAAGATACAACCCTTACTATCAAAAGTCAATTTGATGGAAGATTCGCTAAAATATTGTTTTTATAATCAAAAAAACTTTTCAATGCGTATGTTTTTTAGTATTTTTGTTGATATCAATAAATAACAAAATAATGGCAATAATCAAGAATGGCCTGTCCGACATGAAGAGAAAGGCAGTAGAAGCACAAAATTTTGTTATAGCTGAGGCATCGGAATATTTGAGGACAAATTCTGACGTAGTTATATCCGGGGCTGCTGGGACTGGAAAGACGACAATCACAAGAAAAATATTAGATAAAATATGTAAGCCGGGAGATAGGGTGTTGGTTTCTTGTTTTTCTCACCAAGGGTTAGGGGTAGCAAGAACTCATATGGCAAATAGTAACCTCTTTTGTAAATATGCAACTAATGCTTCTGCTGTGCATGCCGTCAGAAAAAGCTTGCCTGACGGCAGAGTGGTTTTTCTCCCTAAAGATAGGTTTAAGATTGAAAATGGCAAGCGCATTAGGGTTAAACCTCCTATAGAGTTAGCTGATGTAATAATAATGGAGGAGTGTTCACAACTTAGTGAACAAATGCTATATATGATAGACCATTTAAGGCGCCCCGACAGCAAAGCAATATTCATGGGGGACATTTGCCAATTGCCTCCGCCAAACAGGACAGACGGAGAAAAATATTCGAGAGTATTTGACAAGCATACTTTTGAATTGACGCACCCCTATAGGTATGAAGGGTATGTAGCAGAATGTGCTTCGCATATAAGGGCCAACATTTTAAACGGGGTGCACAACAAAAATTTCGATCCTTATTGCTGGCGAGATTTTATCAATAGTGGCAAAGAGTTTGATATAATCGACGATCATAAGGTTTTTGATGATATGATGTTAAATGCTTTTAGAAGCGATTGGTATGCGACTAAATATATAGCATATAATAATTGGGCGTATCAGAAAAAAGGCAAATGGATACGAAATAAAATAAAACCCAATGTGTTTGATTTTGAAGTGGGAGACGACATTATTTCAAAATCTAATTATTATAAGAAAAATACGCTCATAATACCAAACAGCTATCAAGGTGTTATTAAAGGCAAAAGGATGATGCGATCTGCTATTATATGGATAAAAAATCTTGGGCACCCTCAATTTTATTGTTTACATACAAAAAAGTATGATAATGAAGGGGGATTACAGAAATATTATGCTCAGTTGTTGAATCTGTATGTTGAAGACATAAAAGTAGAAGAATTAAAATATTGGTGTCATGATATTGACAACCAAAAGTTTATCCCGACTTTACCTTGCAACCCCAAGCAGTGGGAAGGGATATTGAATAGGCTGAAAAGCAGAGATTCAATCCACCCTCTGACTGATTACAACCACAATTGGGAAGCATATCAGGAAGTTGAAGATTTCTTCTGTGATATTCAATATGCTTACGCACTTACTTCACATACTGCACAGGGCAGCACTTATAAAGACGTATTTGTAAGCATCAGGAATATTTTCGCTCAAGAAAAAATTAGCAGTTTAGAAATGCTGCAAAGCTTATATGTTGCTGTAACCAGAGCTACTAATATGGTGTTGGGGCTATATTAAAAAATACAGGATATTAGATAAAAAATCTATGGACGGGTTGTTTTATTCATAAAAATGGGTTAACTTTGTGCTAATGAATAAGAAAAAAGTTAGTATAGTAAATGATGAGGCTTCTTATGAAGAAGAAGCCCAGCAAATAAAGTTGGCGCTTGAAAGAATAAAGGCTGAAAACAGCATATTGAGACGAAGGCTTCAGAGCTTTGCAGAGTTGCCAAAATTGCATGTAGTTATTTCAAAACTAAATAAAGCCAATTGAATGGGCCGCGAACGACAAATAAAAATAAGCGAACGCATTGTAGGCGTCAGCTTATTTCTAATAATTATCTTACTTTTTATAAGTTTTTTCTTAACATAAAAAAATGAATTTTCTATATAAATTGATTATACCGGCATGTTCGCCGTATGTTGTTGAGCTATATAACTTGGCAACTAAAAACCCTGAAAGCATCTTTAAGAAGCAAATACAGGGAGAGTATTTTAGGCATATAAAATATGTGTCGAGATCAACCAATGCTCCGATAGTACACAAGTTGGAAGAACATCGCTATCCGGGCATATCATATCGCCATTTGGTGGTTGCAAATGGCCAGACGAAAGAATTGAAGATATATCCGCTAGATAGGTGGGCAATTAGAAATATATTTTTTGAATACTATGATTCTTTTGAAGAAGAGTTATAATCATTAAAATAAATCAAAAAAAAAGATGGATGAGATAACCGAAAATATACCTGCATTCGAAAGCAGTGATTTCTTTTATAAAGATTTGACTGAATTCGAACAAATGGTCTGGAGGCTGATGAAGCCAAACAAGGGGGTTGTAAACCTTATGTCCCCTCCGGGCTTTGGAAAAACAGCTTTTGCCAAAAGCTTTGCTGAAAAAATTGGTAAACTGTTTATCGAACTTCACTTGACTTCATATGAAGAGACGGATATAGCTGGGTATCCTCGCGTCAAGTTGCATAATGATACGGAGGTTATGCATTATGCGATACCAGAATGGGCAGTACTTGCATACGAGTCAGCGACAGGTACGGTGACATTGATGGATGAAGCCAACCGATGTAAGCCTGCTGTAATGAATGCTACATTAAGAATCCTAAACGAAAAAAGGATTGGATATTCATTTAGGTATAAGCCTAATGATTATTTTATCTTGACCGGCAACCTTGGCTCTTTCTCCAAAGAAGGAGATGGTGCTGAGGTAAACGCATTTGATAGCGCTATGATGGGGCGCCTTTATCCAATCAATCTGTTAGATTATATAGGGATGTGGAACGAACATTGGATTAAAGTAGTGGGCCCCACTATTTGTAAACCTCTTTTGAATTATTTAAAAACTAATCCCCATATGATATACCAATATAACGAGGAAAATGGAGAAGAAGCATATCCATCTCACAGGAGCAATACGAACCTATCAGAGCATCTGAGGGCTAATTTAGGCGACGACAAATTCAATAGCATTCCGCACATCTTATCACTAAAAAACGATTTCCCTATGATTATAGGGCCAGCCGCTGCTTATAAGTTCATTGCCTATCTACATGACATGAACAAAATAAACGGGATGTCAATAATGGATGGACTAGATACAATATGGGATATTGTTAAAGAATATCCTAAATCTCGTCATCAGGAGTTGTTAGACGACATAAAAAACAACTTCAAATTCGAAACTATCACGAAAAGGCAGACTGACAACCTTAAGACTTACTTAATGTTTGTGGGAGAAACATTAGGGTTAGACGACGTAGTAGCTGGGATGTTGGATTTCTTATTCAATTATGACATCCCCGACTATGAAAGAGAAGAGGAAAGAGATCAAGAACATTTAAATAGGCTGAAAGAATATAGGTTTGTGACACCATATTTTGCAGACTTGATAGAAAAAATGAAGCCAGAGTTACCATTTGAAATAGTAGAATAAAATATCATGCTAAATAACTGTCCGGGTGCACAGCGTTTAAAGGATATTATAATTCCATTGCTGAATACATATGACTCAAAAAGCAGGGAATACAGCTTTTACGCCTGGTTTTCATTATATATAAATTTTACAGCAGATACCAATATACCAACAGGCGGAGTAAGGATATCTAAAAATGGCATGGAACTTAGGTATAACCCTGAGTTTTTGATGTCTTTGCCAGATAAAGCATTAAAATATTTTTGGCTGCACGAATTATTGCATTTATTGCAAAGGCACAATTATAGGTTAGTAATGCAAAACCATAAAATAGAAACTGCCAATATTGCAATGGATGTAGTAGTAAACGAACAGCTTAATACACATATCTCGACGGATTTTGCCGACTATAAACACAGTAAGTTAGAATCCGGCATTTTTTTAAAAAATATTGAAGCTGCAATTGGGCAAGTATATGAAGGTCGGTTGATGTATGAGGATGTATACAAATGGCTTATTAATAATGCAGAGGAGGGGTCAGAGTATAGCCCATCGTCAGGCGCCGGGAGGAATGTCGATAAGGACAATATAGCTTTGCCTGGCCAACACGTTCGGCAATTTGACGTACATTTGAAGGATGAGGTATCTACTGAAGAATCATTGCAAATTATTGACAACGTTATTAATACATTGAAAAGCAGGGGTTTGGTTAGTGGGGGGGCAGAAGCCCTAATTAAAAATTTAAGGTCAAGCAAAAAGGATTATTTGAAAATATTTGCTGTAGCATGTTTGGGTATGCATGGGAATACTGTAGAAAAAACTTACATGCGGCCTAATAAAAAAATAGATGGCCTTAAAGGAAACAAATCTAGTGGCAGAGAAGTGGCAGTTATCTTAGACACTTCAGGGAGTATGACAGGCAGTTTTGAAATCGCCATTTCTAATTTGTTTAGGCAGGGGTATATAATACAATTTATACAATGCGATACTGAAGTTAAAAGCCATATTAAAATAAATTCCCCATCTCAGTTTAAACAGATCAAACTAAAAGGGGGAGGCGGTACGACATTACAGCCTGCCGTTGATTATATCCGGGAAAACAAGAGGCTGAGGGGATTAAACCTAGTCATATTGACGGACGGCTATACTGATTGTTTAGATACATCGGGCATAGCTAAAACCCTTATATTGACGGTTGGGGTAGAATGCCGCATTAAAAGGGGAAGAGTAAAACAAGTTGTAATACTACAAGACTGAAATAAATGTCGGACGAATTATATTCGATTTTACATTATAACATCAGCAACCTTGTTTATACAGACGAGCTTGACTTATCCAATCTTTGGATATTTGATATTGATATGGTATTAAGAATGGATAAGTTTCAAGAAAAAATTGGCAAGTTGGATATACGAAATAATGATATCAGATCAATTGCAGGTATCCAAAATTGCAAACGCCTGGTATATATTAATATTTCACACAATAATATTAGAACTTTTCGTTCGCTACCGCTTCTTATAGAACAACTATTAATACAGGATAACCTGATTAATAAAATTATCTTGCGAAGATATTACGAAAAGTTGCATTATTTAGATATATCAAATAATAATATAAATGATTTAGACTTTCTTAAATTTTGCCCTAATTTAAGACACCTGAATATAAACAATAACCCAATAAAAAATATATCTCCTATTTGTAAATTAAAATCATTAGAATGTTTAGAGGTTAATGAAAGAAAATATCATAAAGAATGCATTTTAGAAATAAAACAAGGTTTGAAGTATCAAAAAAACATGAAATTTTTAACGACAAATGGTTAGGAGGAATCCATCCTTATATAGCAGAATTAAAAAAATATAATATTTTAGATGATTTTTTTGAAACGACTGAAAATCTTACAGGTTCGACGCTCCCTTTAATGTATATTTATAAAAAAAGAGATTTTTTGTTTGAACGGTTTATATGTGAGTATATATGCCAATTTAAAAAATTAAGAAGAATCTCTTATTATCCCTTAAAAACCGTTGATTTATCGCCTTTATCTGAGTGTGATACAATAGTAGGGATAGAAGTACCTCTTTTTAGTGTAAAAGACTTGTCGTTTGTACTTAAATTAAATAATTTAGCCTATATAGGCGAATATGGGATTGGAGGCGTTTACCGCCACAGTGATGGTACTTTAACTGACTTAAAAAAACGTTTAAAATATAAAAAAAATATATTATTCCTGTCTAATGATTGAAGTATCAATAACTAAAGAACAAATAGAAAGAGCGAAAAATTTGTATGGGTTTTATAACATACCCAACTCCTTTACTAAAGGAGAAAGTCAAATATATGGGGCTTTAGGGGAAATAATATTTGCAGATTACTATAATTTAAATAAATCTTCACATATTGGCGACAAAGATTATGATTTTTTATATAGGAATAAAAAAATAGAAATAAAAACGAAAAAAACCTCTAAACGCCCCCTTCCTTATTATTTGTGTTCCATTCCAATAAACTCCCTGTTTCAAAAATGCGACGAATATGTTTTCGTTCGTATATTAAAAGACATGACAAAAGGTTGGATATGCGGTTGGATTACAAAAAAGAATTTTTTTAATATGGGATTTTATAGCCGAGAGGGAGAAATAGACCCTACTTCTAACGATGGTTATACATTTAAAGAAGAGTGTATCAGCGTTGCGATTAACGTACTTAGAGTTGAATATTACGGAGACCTGACTAGCGAGTTTTTGAGCCAGTATTTTAATATATCTCAAGAAAAACCATTTATAAACAGCGATTATAAGAAATTTAAATGTATAGACGGAGGAGAGTCTACTATTAAAATAATTTATGAATTTGAAAAAAATAAGTTGACAGTGCAAGAATTGCAACGAGGGAATATTTTCGATGGGCATATAAATACAAAAAACCAGTTTTTGTATTTATTTGATAAATTCTTTAGGTTACAGTTAGCTGGCTAGTCGAGAATTTCATTAGATAAGTGTATAGTTTGTTTCTTCTATTTATAAGAAAAATAATATGGGATTAATAACAACTATAGCGACAATGGTACGTGAATATTTAAAGGAATCTGCAAAAAGCGATGTAATATATAGCAAAGAATCAAAACGCATCTATAATAAGATAAAAAATAATATTGAAAAAATAATATTTACGCCAACCGATCATTTTGACTTTGTTAAAGATATGGTTGGAAGGGCACATTTTTTAGAAGGGGTTAAATTTAATTTAAAACAGCTAAATGAAAATTATGATTTAGATATATTTTTTGTATATAATATTGATAAAAGAAAAGGTACTAATCATCATTTTGATCCAAAGCATAATAGGTTAGTTTTTTTTATTCTATCTCAAGGCAATAGTTCATTTGAAGGAGATTCTTATTTGGCCCGCTTACGATTTAAGAGTTGGGTGGGCGAATCAGTTTTTATTCATGAATTTATTCATTATTTAGACTACAATAGATATGGCGAAAGTTATTCGTTCAAAACGAAAAAAAATATAATCAAATATTACAATTCTCCAGAAGAATATAATGCTTATTCACACGAAATAATACGAAAAATTTTAGCGAATAAGAATAAATTGACGGGTATTTCTTTTGATGCTTTTTTAGAAAAAAGTTACGGATGGGGAGATGAGGAATTTATAAAAAATTTAAATTATGATTATAGAAAAAAATTAGAAAAAAGGTTATATAAAATATTTGTAGAGATAAACACAGTACCTCCTTTGAAAAAACATTGATGTTGAAAACAACAGATATGGCTATTATATTTTAAACGATATCCTGTTTGAATTCTATTAATAACCTACCTATAAACTGTTCAAATAGAGGTATGCTACAGAATTTTATTAATTCAATCTCTTCTAGTATGTCATATTCGCCTACTGGCATGATACTTAATATCCAATTATGGCCGTCAGTTTTTCTCACGCTTATATGTTCGTCAAATACCCCAAACTTTTCATAGTCGTATGAGTGTAGCATGAATGCAGAATCATTTATTTTTTTGAATTTCCTGCTTGTAAAATAACCTTCTGATATTGTTTTCATCTTCTGATTTTTAAATGGACTTTATTTAATCGAGCCTCAGATTTAGAAATATAATCCTGATATTCGTCATAATAAACAGGATATGCTTCTTTTAATACTCTAGGTATTGCTATTGTCGGGCTTTCATAGACAAGACTTCCGTCAGGCAATCGTATTTGCTTCATATGTGGTTTAACGTCGATTATCTTACCATCTTTTGAAGTGAATTTAACGCTCATCCAGCAAAAATTTTATGTTGAGGTAATATTTCAATTTTACTTTGTCATTGTAAGTATCTAGCAAGAGCAAGCGAGAGCCGTTTTCTACGCTTATCAATAATTGATATAGCAGATTTAAGTGCAAGACGACACCTAAATCTTTTATATTTGATGGCGATATGAATTTGCTTTTTAACTTTAATTTATTCAGTCGGCTGAATTGTTTTAAAAGGTGTAGGTTTTTATATTCGCCTTTTTTAGTGTGCGTATCTAAATCAATAAAAATAATATGGCACCCACTTAGTTCTTCGATGCCGGTTAAATCGCCATTAAAATGTTCATCATTGTATATTTTAAAGGCATATGCGATTTCTTCTTTATTATTGATTTGTACTATGCCCCACTCGTTGACAATCGGTATTTCATGCTTTTTTCTTTTCTCAAGTATTTGTCCTATATTCATTTTATTTTTTGTTTGTTGAAAAATGATTTGGGCATGCCAAGACATAGCCCTCTGTAGTAATAATAATCAGAGGATGCATTTTTGCCATATATTTTGTCCCAAGTAGGTTTTGTCTCCCAATACGCATAAAATATTTTTAACTCGTGTTCATCTGCTTTTTTAGTGGGCGCAGGTTCTTTTGAAGGTTTAATCAGGGGGGGCGTATTTGCCTCTAAATATATTATTTCAACCCCTTTCCTGATAAAGCTGCCTTTATCGTTCGTTTTTATTTCTTGCCATCTGCCGCTTTCATCGCCATCTACCCACTTAGCCTTGCCTTCGTTTATTAGAATATCCATATAGAAAAGTTAATAGCTTATCTGTCGTAAATTATATTGTTATCATTTTAGGAATAAACCCTCCCTGTGTACATCCGGGAACCGGCATAAATTGATCGCCTTTTGAATCCGTTACAAACATTTTTGTTAGTTCGGCATACCACGTAGCAGCTCGTTTATTGTCCATTCCGGCGAGTTCCCTTATTGCGGTTGCCTTTTTAGATTTGACTAGGATGTGATACCCGCCCCTTGTTTCCAATATGTTATAGTATTTGTGCGTTTCGTTGTCTGGAAATATATGCATAAGCGGCTGCAAGCTTATGTCTTTTGTATCAATGTCAAAATCGAGATAGGTTTTATGCGTACAGCTTTGTTGTATACAAGAAAGTGCCTCTGAATACAAGTTATAATCCTTCTGTTCGACGATATCCCAACAAGTCCGACCCATTAGTTTCGTCGCTTTTTTCATGCAGCGCGGATTGGGCATGATATAGAGCACTAAGCTTTCAGGCGGCAATTCTTCCCCCTTAAATTTCCAATATCCAAGCGGGATTTCTAATTGCCTTATCTTATCAACCATATCTCCCTTGTTGCTGACAAAAGTTCTAAGAGAAACCCTGTCAGGTATCTTTATACCCTCTCCACAATACTTTTTCCTCGCAAAAAGAGATAGTATGAACTTCTGGTTATCCTCCAACTCAGGAAGCCATACGATGAAGTCTCTCAATGCTTGTTCGTCATGCACTATTTTATAGCATTGCATAGTTTTTCTTTTTTATTAAAATGTACAAATAGAGATATTTAGCCATACAAATATAGCAATAATATATTAAAGCAGATAGCGAAGGCCCTCAAATGTTTTTTACTAATTACAAGATGGGATATAAATTTTGTCCCAAAAGTTTTTCAAATATATTTCATCTCCCGTTTGGTGATAACAATATATTGCTATAGAAGCCCTTAGCCTCAATCCATTTCGAACAGAATTCGCAATACGATATATTACATCCTTGTTGTGTGGAGCCACTACAAAGAGAGGGCAAGAGTTGTTATCCATGTGGTAGATTTTTAATCTGTTAAAACAATATTATTTTCCAGTGCACCATTTGTAATGATTTTTAAACGATTCGCTTGGCATGTACTGCTTACACTTATCGCATTTTGTCAACTGAAGCGATAATTCGCTAGGTACATAAAAATAAACTTTGTTGTTTTTTTTCATTGTGTTAAATTTTCAAATTGCTATTCCATTGATTGTGATAATATAGCTGCTTGGCATCCCGGCAAAAGCCTTTCGCATTTTTTCATTGTAGGAGCCCGATGATATAACTATGATTGCATCCCCTTTTTTAACAATAGTGGCGATACGGTTATTTTTTTTATCGTTTAAATTAAAAACGATGTACTTATTTTCATCCTCATACATGAGAACATTATAATGAGGGTTATTTTTAATTTTTTCGCTAATTATAATTTCTTGTAGAAATTTCATTTCTTTTTTTTTTTGAATATTAGTTTTCTTTAGTATATACGTACACTGTTTTTTTGCCTTTCCCTTCCTTTTTTAATAGCCCCTGTTTTTCTAAAAACAGTATTTGTTGCATGATCGGCGCCGATTCTTTGTGCCCCATGATTTTGGCTGCGTTATGAGGGCGCAGTTTGCCCATCGTCTTAAACACCTTCAGTACATTGCGTTGAGTGTCCGTCATATTGTTGGGGGGTTTTTTTATAAATATGTAAAATTTTATTTTTAATATTCATAAAAAATATATGACTTAACAAAACAAGGTTGTATAAAATATATTAAGTAGCGCAGTACTTTAATAGTAACGCTCCAATATTTCTTTTTCTTCAGGCGGCATCGCTTTATACATTAAAACGATATCGTTAATATCGGTTTTAAATAATTTTTCAAGATACGGTATTACTATTGTTTTGTGAAATTTTTCGATACATTTTTTCAAATAATTTATGTCTTTGTGATACACAGTGTACGTATAGGTGTCCACATTATCTATTTCTGTTGAAGCATCGACTGAAAAAATATTGAGGAAGCCTTCTTTGGCTTCGTACAGTTCGGGTTTAAACCAAACTCTGTAAAACCCGGTTTCCCTATTAAACTGGATATAATCTGCTTCATGTTCAATGAAGCGGACGTACCATTTTACCTCGTGCATATAGTGCGCAAAAAAATTCATATTTTTTTTAAGATAATCAATTAAGGCATTTGCTTGTGCAAACCCGAAATTAATTTCTTCGCGGTTAAGCACGATTTTAAAACCGCCCCCCTGCCTCTCTATATTAAAGTTTTTGTTTTTTTGTCTCATGATATTGTTATGTAAAACTGTTGGCCGCTTTGATAAGCCTGCGCTAGAATTAATTATTGTACTGCAAACATAAGTTATTACTATTGATAATGCAAATACAGCGGGGCATTTTTTTGTGATTGTGCCATAAAGGAATATATTTCAATGAATATCGCTTTTCTAAAAAATTTATTTGCAATTCTCCTTTTATTTGCGTAAGTTTGCCTTCAGATAAAAAGCTAAAACAATATGTATAAAATAAAATCAAAAGAGGGCTTGCTAACGTGCCAAGATAGGGTAGTAGCCCAAATGATAGGCATCATCTTAAACGAAGTGTCCAGTTGGGCGCTTCCATCAGAAGAGAAAATAATGCTGGAGGAGACTATTTCTGAGTTCACCCAGTTTCAGGACGGTCAGTATGAAGTAGACCGCTCTGACCTGATCCTGTTTTACAACAGGCTCGTGGACCTGTATGCCTATGAAATAGGCTTGTAGGGCTGCTAATGTAATAAAATCAGTCGAGATGTGTGTATTAAGCTGTTTGGCAATCTTCGCCCTTTGCCTCATAGGAGAAGCGGCGGAAAGCCCATATTCGGTTTCCCGGAGCGGGATCGGGGCTTTCATGCAGATATGGCACGATTTCTTTATAACAACTAAACAACTAAACAATTAGACAAAGAAATGAAAGATTACATCGAATTTTATGGATGTAGGGTGGCTATTGTGCATGAGGGGGCAGTGTGCCCAATTAATGACAACAATGAAGTCTTCCTCCCACATGGTGCTTTACATGATATAACAGTGTCGTATCATGGAGAAGATGCAGCCCAATATTGGTTGCGTATAAACGGCAAGTATATAGCTGAAAGCATCAACAAATATGGAGAGGCTATAGAGTTGCCATTGCGATTGTGCAAAGCGGCAAATGACGTATTGGACATTCATCAGAATTTTCACGGTGAAAGCCGCAGATGGAAATTCATCCCTACAGATGGGAATGGAGTAAAAATTGAGTTTACGGTTGCGCCTGCAAAGCTGAAACAGGCGGAAGCCCCCTATAAGCAGCAAGAGGTTGGGAATAACAGGTGTGTAGTTATGAACTCGGAAGAGATAAAAACTCATACTATACCTGTGATAGGGTATAAGATAGAGGTCGATCTCAATCAGGCCTGTACGGCACTAATAGTTTTAAAAGAAAAAGCCGATCCGAATTGATAGTGCTGGTAATTGCAGCCTTATGGGCTTTTAAAAAACAGCTTCCTATTGTCATTAATAACAATAGGAAGTTATTTCTATTTTTATTGTCATTCGGGGTATTATTGTTATTCGAAATACTTCCGCTGATTGAACTATCCCTTATTATGGCAATTGCTTACTTGATAATGATTTTTGTGTCTATTGCCCCCGTACTAGCGAGACTTTGGGTTAGCTTAAAAAATGGGTAGAATGGCGAGGCAGTTTCGATTTGCATTTGCCGATTAGCCTGCCAGAAATTTTCGTTATAAGCTAAACAATTGTTTTTTAAGGCTTCTAAAATATCATGCTATATATAAGCATGTTTTATTAGTTATATGAAATAAATCAAGCCTTGCCCACCCTATTTGCTAAAGCTATGATTAAGTGGTTAGCTAGTATCATATTCAATATCCTAACTACATACTCAAAATTGTTTATTTCTTTTATCGGCTTCAATGCGTTAGGCATATTTTTAAATTCTAAAATGTATTCATAAAAATCTTTGCCTAAAACTATAACTAAAGTATCCTTTGAAAACATATTCTTTTTAATTTCAACCTCTGACCTGTTTTTATCCATGTCTTCCACTACCTCCAAATAATCGAAATTTAATTTTTTTAACAAGGGGTTTTTTTTGTTTTTTGCTAATAGCTTTTTTTCATTTAAAAATATTGCCATATGATCGGATATTTCTTTAGCTATTAGCAATATTAAAAATTTTATGTCTTGTGGCGTTTCAATTCCCTCGGCTATAAAAATACGCATTGTGTTTTTTATTTATAAATACCGTTATTTTTTTAATGAATATTTGTAAGTATGGCATTTTTTTGAAAAAATGGGAGCAAAAACTTGTGCGAAGTCGTTAATTATTGTATATTTGTATGATTTGGTTAACAAAAAAAAAAAAAATGAAAATATACTTTACGGGTTTGGATGGCGTTGGATAGGTATCCCCTTATTAAGGGTCAGGCGTTTTCATGTAGACATATACAATGCAAATGAAATTTTTAAAGTTTAAAAAAAACGGGAGGCTTAAAGGCAAATGGCTCTTAAGGAATGGGGGTATTGAAGAATATCCCATCTCTGTGAGGAAAAAAATAATAAGGGGATATGTAAGAACAAAGTTTCCGTTTCCTAACGTTTGGGTACCAGCAGGAGACACTTCTTTTGAAGATTGGCTTAACAGCATGGGATATATGTCTTATGGGTGGGATGCCAAATTGAACACTATAATTAGAGGGAGGTCTAAAAATATTGCTGCATATGTGAAAAAGAAAAGAAAAGAAAAAAATAAAATTTTTTTAAAATTTGGAGTTTAATATCACAAGAGCCCCGGATTTGATCTTTATAACAAATGAAAACAATTATTTTTTTTCATATTAATTAAACCTTTTAAGATGGATAAATCAAAAAGAGAAATGCTCTACAAGTTATTTTCGAGCAAATGGAATTATTATGGGCACGATTTAGATAAGTATTTATTATAAAAAATGAAAATAAAAATATCCTTTTTAATGTTTTTTTTGTCTACAACCTTATGTTTTGGGCAGGATACTTTAGCCAATGAAAATATGATAGGTATAGAAAAAACACATTATGATTTTAAGCTACCAGAAGCTGTCCCTAGCGTAATACAAGTAAACGCTAACTCTCCGTTTTTGCCGGGGCACGGAGATATTGTAATGTGGGGGGGGTCATCCCCAACAGAAAAAGAAGATATAATTGCTCTTCTTAATGGAATATGTGGGATAGACAGCTTCATTTTTTTAAATGAACAAACCGGCAGCGAAATTGTGGTATACTACATAACGGACGGGCTTTCTAAAGAATTATACAGGGATTTGATATGTTCGATATTAGATTTTAGATATAAGTATTGATAAAAAATTATGTGGAACATGGACGCGGCATTTCTCGCCAAATTTTTTATATATGCCTCTGCCTTAAATGGGGTTTTTTCTGCTAATAAATATATCATTGAGGTCGCAGCGATGCTTGTCCCCGATTTTAAGCACAAGAAAACCATATTAAGTGGGGTGGAAATATTAACTCTCATTTTTTTTTGGGTTATCCTACTAAAATCATTCAATCGCTTCGATTGGGATTAGCCTTTTTATTAATCGTTTCTTTTGCATAAGAATCTGTCTGGAGGCAAAGGAAAATCCGGACGTGTCAATCTTTGTTTGAAACTAAAGAAGTTAAATCCAACCTCATTTTCACATATATTTATTATAAAAATGAAAAACATTTGTTTAGCTTTTTTTTCGCTGTTCATGTTATTTTCTTGCACAGAAACCCCCCCATTTCCGGAACAGTTTTCGCTGAGGTTAGAAAACAGGCCGACTGCTTGTGGCTACGTCCATATATCTATTGATGTACCAGATAGTTACAATTATAGGTATATTATTACCACAAGGCTAATGAATAGCTATGTAGATCAATGCGACGAAAGCATAGGAGAGTATGTTGAACACGAGCGCTTCCAAGATCAAAACCCTTTTACCGAGCGCACAGATTTTCATTTTGAGGTGGAATGCCCCGGCATACATGAAGTATTCATCATTAGGGAATTATTAAGCCCCATTAGGAATACTGTCGTTGCCCCGTCTAAAGGCGCGAACCACTTGTTTGTGCAAGTGGATAGGTGCGCTGGGTAAGAAAAAGGCTTTTTATCAATTTAAATGTACAAGGGCATTGCTTTTTAACAGGCAATGCCCTATCTTTGTTTAGCAATAACTCCTATAAAAAAGCAACAATGAATGTAATAGAAAATTATAAGCCTTTTTCATTTCAAGAGAAGTCAATCGAAAAAGGCATTGGAATGCTAGAGAAATATAACGGCCTGTTTGTTATGGATGAAACCGGATTGGGAAAAACCATTACGGTGGCCACAATATTGAAAAATCTCAACTTGGAAGATAAAAGCCTTTTAATTATAGCACCTAACATACATAAGCCTGCATGGGCAAACATAATGGGGCAAGCTGGGATAAAAGCGGTTATATCTGGAAACAGAAAATTTCCGGGCGAAAGCTTTGATTATATCGTTGTGGATGAGGCCCACAATATTGGGACTCAAAAGGGAAAGACATACAAAGAATTGTTTGTTAAAATTCATTCGAATAACACAAAAGTAATTTTAATATCTGCAACCCCCTATAACAATAATATTTCTGCATTTTTAGATTTATGTGCATTAATCCCATTTCCTTTTGACACTGCGCCTTACGTTATGTTGCACTATTGGGGGATGGCTGCGATGTACTGGGAAAAAGAATACCAAAAATCCTTGCGTTTTGGAGGTATGGGCTTGAGAGAAATAGGCAATAGGGTAAGCCTTGAATATGACTATCAGAACGCAATAAAAAACATTTCGACGTTTTTATTTTTATTCGCTATCCGCAATACTAGGTCGGATATTATCGAAAATTATAAAGACGACATTGCAATGATGGGACATTTCCCTGTTGTTGTCAAAGGCAGGGTCGAATATAGTACTTCAAGTGAGAGAGAGCACAAAATTTTTAAGACCATCAACATTATCAATGCATCTCCATTTGCATGGCAAAATAAAAACGCATATTTTCTTAACAAAGAAGATCAAGTGGAATCCTTG
The DNA here is from genome assembly GCA_029558535.1 of Bacteroidota bacterium. GTDB lineage: Bacteria > Bacteroidota > Bacteroidia > Bacteroidales > ML635J-15 > Bact-19. The sequence goes on from JAKQEK010000152.1 coordinate 96,712, forward strand.
AATGGGATTTACAGGTCCTTTTTGTGTAAAAGGCTTGAAAGTTCGTTTAGTGCATTTTATAAGTCTTTGGAAAAAGCATATAACAACATCAAAGATATTAGCCCTGAAGATAAAATCATCATTGGCGACAATGAATATGCATTAACTCCAGAGTTTATAAAAGATATTGAAAGAGATAAAGCCACCTACAAGAGGTTATTTGAATTATGGGAGGGGGAATCTGACGATGAGAAAATTAATAGTGTTTTTAATAATGTGGGAGACAAAACAGTAATATTCACCGAGTACGTGGATACTCTAAACCTGCTTGTCAAGAAAGCAGAAGAATTGAAAATCCCCTTTTTGGCTTTTCATAGCCAAACCGACGAAAAAGAATTTGAAAGAATAGAACGAGAGTTTGACGCCAATTTGTGTACAAGCCAACAAAGAAATGAAATAAGGGTGTTATTATGCACAGATGTCCTTTCTGAGGGGGTTAACCTTCATAGGGCAGACAATGTTATCCATTTTGACAGCAAATGGAATCCTTCCAAGATTATACAAAGAGAGGGGCGAGTTAACAGGATACTCAATAAAAGCAAGGTCGGCAGGCATATTTCTGCATTAAGCGTGGATGTACCCCATCCATTGGATGGCATTTTGGCTTTAAACGAAAAGACATATCGAAAAGAGCGAGATGCTGAACTATTGTTATCTTCGCCTGAAAATCATATGCCTGTCAATGTCAGAACAATGTTAAAAACGGGCTATAGCTACAACAGCACTGTGCTGAACAAATTTTATCATGTCTTTTTTTCAAGCGACTTGGGTGATATCGTATTCGAAAAAGATACTTGGGATATGTTAACTTTAGCAACTTGGCCTGAAGTTTTGGCACAGGTTGGCGAAACATCTTTTGAAGCTGAAACGTTAACCCCATCTGCAAGAAGGCTATTCCGCACTGTTGGCTATAAGGGCGGCTTTGTACAACATAATTACATCCATGCTTTTAGCAGGGGCATTGACAGCAAGTATCGAACAACTTATGAGGCCCTGATGTATAATGTAATGTATTCAAGAGTATTGATCGAACACATGCGAAAGCTTTATGGCGGAAAGCCAGAGGCAAACCCGGCATTCGCATTTATAAATAAAATTGTAGAAAACAAGTTTCGGCATAATGGCGCCATCCCTTATGCTGAAATAACAGCATATATCAAATAAAATTAAAAACAGGCTTGCAATACAGATTTTTTGTCGTATATTGCATTATAAAAAAAATACAATGCTAAATATACAAAAGAAAATAGAATGGCAGGATAATCTCCTGAATGCCTCCTGTGCTATTTGTACTATAAACGCACAAGAATTATCTTCTTACCTTAAAGCGAATTTGCTTAAGCAAAACATAGATATTGGTTCATTCAACCCTGATCTTCAAATAAGTTATATAAGGGAAAGTGCAATAGAGGAAAGCCCACCTAAAGAAATATATGAGTATCAGAATTTTTTTCTGTTATTTGATAAAGAAAAAGATCAATATTTTCTTTTGGATGGATTTAGGCGCTTGCTTTGGTATAACCCTCCAGATGTGGATATTATGGTGAGAATTTATGAAAAGCAAAATTTAACAAACGTTAAAATTTTAAACTTGCTCCTAGATTTAAACCACTATAAATTTTATGGAGGCAATTACACTGATAGGGGGTTTAGCTTGTGCTTAAAACTGATTTTTGACGTAGATTTAAGAAAAATAAAAAACAGCTATAATGGCTATATGTCATATAAAGAAGAACGCATGTCTTATAGTATTAAAGCTGCACATAGAACAGAGGAAAATAAGCTTGTTAAAGGAAAAATATTGCACCCGGAATTTTTAAACGATTTAAAATTTTTAGAATCCCTTTCTGATTTTGAGTATATGTCTAATGGGCTTGCCGGAAGGCAGCTTTATCTGTTTAGAGAAAAAACAGATAAAAAAGCTTCTTTCAAAAAATTCTCAGAGTATATAACAAATAACAAGAAAATATTAAGCCCCTTGTTTAAAAAAGTAGATGGCAAAGTGTTAGATGGACATATAAAAGGAGATATTAATTCAATATTGGATTTTTATGAAAATGCTTTTAAAATCCAGTTGGGTGAAAATACAATTAAAACATATGAAGAACTAAAAGCAGAATGTAAAAACCTTGTAAAGCAATTAACAAAAAATAAAGATTTTCAAAAAATTACAATTCGAGGAGATCATCGCCCTATTGAAAATAAAATTTTAAAACTCTATAAAATGGGATATATTCCTGATTTTAAAGCGGTGGTTTTTCCAGCTAAAAATGGGGGAGCGGTTTTAAACCCAGGTTTATATAATTTTGACGACATTCTTATAAAAGACCATGCATTGCGGGGAGTTAGTATTGATATATACAACAAAGAAAGCCAAGTTTATATTGAACATAAAAGTGGCTATTATGTTGGCGCCATTAGGCATATAACTACGGCATGGAGTAAATTAATATCAAGAAAAAGAGGCGGGAAAGACGTTGATGTAGTAGTATTTGCTAATTTTAATAACTTAAAATTAAAAGTATAGTTTTAATTAAAAAGGAGAAGGATGAAAAAATATAGCGAATTGTTGTCAGCTTGGTGCGATACCACATGCAAAATGTTCGGATGGGATTTTGAAGCTGAGGAGCAGGCATATAGAGAAACTGGGAGTAGGCGAGCGTTTGCTGACGAACAGATAAAGACAGCGGTGCAAAAGGCGATGGGCGAGGCGTATTTGAACCCAGGCAGGGGCATTGTTGCTTTATACGAATTTTTCACTAATAAAAAAAATAATGGGTGGCTTAAATTTAAGCATATTGCTTCAGAAGAACAGTTGACAAAAGAGAACATCGCGTATTTTACTGGCTACCTAGAACATTTGTTAGTATTAAAAGAGATGTATGAAAGCTGGTGTAATAGCGATTTAAAAGAGGCATTAAATAACTTCTATGGAAAAATAGAGCCGGACGGAGCTTTTAAATTTGATCCGGCAATATTAGTAAGCATAAACGAACTTGTAGCTAAAAAGCATTTTAAAGTATATAAATATTTAGATGGGGGCGATGAAATATACGAAGGCGATAAATTTAATCTGAATAATACAATTCCCCTGTCTACTGACCTAGCATCTTATTTAGCCTTGGCAAAGGGGAGCCAAGAGATAATGGAAAAAACAAAAGGCGGCAATATTTTTGTCACGCTTTTTGGTTGTATAGACTCTATAGACCCTTTATATTCTAATTGGGTTTTTACGCTTCATAAAGGAAAGACTATATGGGTTGTTACAGATCAACTCAATTTCGACAACCCCTATCAAAAAAAAGCAAGGTTATCGAGGCGAAGCATTTGGGATAGCAGAGAACAGGTTTATGAAAAATGCGATTTGCCTTATGACATATTTCATGATCTTGCAGAAGAGCGCAATAATACCAAAAGCCTATCTGCTTATGCAAGCAAAGTATTCCCTTTGCAGTCGGATGCCGTATATAAATCATCTTTTAAAGATGGCCCTGACGAAATCAACCTTATGGGCGACATAGCTGACATTCTGGAACTGAATGGGATCAAGTTTACTGCAATGGCACCTATTTTTGCAGGATATTCTTACAACGAATCGTTGGAGGAAATACAAATAAGGGACAATGGGGTTTTGATCGGGTATTGGAAACGGCCTGAACAGAGGGTTGTGATATTTTCGGCACCTGAAATATTTTTTAGGAAGTTTGACGAATTACAATATGGGCATAAAATATTTTGCCTCCTTCTAATCGACGAAGTGATAGAGTGGATAAAAACTAGCGGTTTTGACATACCTCAAGCGATATTAGCAAAAGATTTTATCGAACAAAAAATGATCGAGGGAGGTTCTTTTAACCCCGTAGGCAACAAGACTAAAATGCAATATTGGGGCGAGGATCAAAAAGCCATATTTTCTGAAATATTAGAAACATTGGAGGATATTACTGGAGAGCCCCAACGGGCTTTAGCACAGCAAAGCTATGGGATGGTAATCAATGCTGAACAATACGATGCCAATACTTTGTTGCCGGTGGAAAAACAAAATGGCTTGGCAGAATGGCTTATCCTCAACGATATTGCGGTTAAAATAAAAAGGGGCGGCTTGCGCAAGTTAGAATCTTTACGGGCAGAAGGCGAAGAATGGCTGCAAAGCACCTTTCAAGAAAATTATAGCGAAATAATACAACGTGCGTTTATTGCACATGAATTGTTTTTTACTTATGGAGTTTTCTCTGCTTTTTCGGATGTAAAAGAATATGGCTGCAAATGTGGATATATCATAAATTTTAAAAAGGAGGATAAATCGGTTTACGATTTTTATGGAAAGGGCATAGGAAAGATAAAGCACAACAAAGACAAGTGTGTTATTTGCGGTAAATATGATGCAAAAAAAGTCAAAACGATACACATAAGGTATTATAAAGAGTTAATGTGGTTGTTAGGCATGGATAAGAGAGAGTTGCTGCATCCATATTACAGGCAATATCGTGCGCATAACATGATCCCTTATATCGGAAATAGCCGGTTGAGCCAGACGCACCCGTTTCTTTCTATAAACGACCCTGCATCGAAGGGAAACCTCAATGGGCTTTATTTTCATGCCTATGCTTGCGGGCATTGTAAAAATAAACTGTCTAAAAATTCAGTTGAAAGGATTGACATTATCATTGATAATGATTGGCAAATAAAGTAATTAAACATATGGCTAAAATAGCCCTAGACAAATATTACACTCCCTCTGATATTTCCCTACACTGTATTAAAAGGGTGGATCAGCTAATGTTAGATGTAACGGAATATATAGAGCCAAGCGCAGGAAACGGCAGTTTCAGCAGGCAAATACCCAATTGTATTGCTTATGACATAGAACCTGAGCATGAAACTATCATTAAGCAAGACTTTTTAGAACTTGATTTGCCGTATAAAAAAGGAAGGTTAGTCATAGGAAACCCTCCTTTTGGAACAAGAAATACACTAAGCTTAAAGTTTTATAAGAAAGCTTGTCAAATAGGAGATTATGTTGCGTTTATATTACCAATAAGCCAATATGACAATACACAACAAATGTATTATTTTGACTTAATCCACTCTGAAATGCTGCCGCCTGCTGAGTACAGCAACATAAAATTACTCTGTTGTTTTAATGTCTATGTGCGCCCTGAGAAAGGAATTAATAGGAAGCCTATTGATTATAAGTTGAAAGATGTTTTTGTTGGAGAATATAGGCGCGGAGGCACATATAAAAAACCTCCTAATTTTGATTTTGCAATGAATACTTACGGGGCGAGCATTGGCAAAGAAGTCAAAGAACTAGGCCAATTTTGCCAAGAAAACTACGTGATCATAAAAAACGAGGCATTCAGAGAAGCTATTTTAAAGGTTATGAGGGACACCGATTGGAAAAACTTATACCCATTTATTTCTTCGCCTAAAATCCAGACTTGGAAAATATATAAGTATTTAAAAACCCAAATACCTGAATTACAATAAAAACATCGAAGTACTTGACTTTATCGCTTATAACCTTAAATTGCTTATTATTTAAACCTAAAAAATAAAAATAATGATAGACATAGCTGGACATCATTTTAATCCACATGAAATTTCGTATGTATCTCCTATTACATCCAATGGGGATTTAAAAAATTTGAGGTTATATTTAACGGTAATCTTAAAGAATGGTAAACAAATTACAGTATACTTTGATACTAGTAATTATTGCCACAAAGAAGAAGAAATAACAACGGTGCCATTAGAAAATTTAATGGCATATAAAGATTGTCAAATACTTCGAAACAAATTTGTCTCGAAAATTTGACTCTCGCCTTCATAAAAATATTTTTTGGTGACGATTTTAAAAGAGGAAGTTTTTGCTTCTCCGGCAAGCTTCCTTCTTTTTTTTTTGGGGGCCTTGCATTATTGGTGCAATACCTTTATCTTTATATCGAGTATAGAGTTAGAACCTATTAAAGCTAAAGCTTAAATTTTTAAAAAAAAATATATGATACAGAGCACAACATTTATAGAAGAAGCCCAATCAACTGAAAAGGTTGATTGGCGCTATAACCAGCTTGCCCCTTCAATAAAAGAATATATTGAAGGAGTTTTTGCTGAAGTAGAGGTGGCGGCAAAAGAAGAATCAGCAATTTTAGATGCTCTGGCTTGCGTAGTTTTTCCTCGTACACAATTTGCTGAGGATAAGTACAGGGCAGCTTTTATTGAAGAATTAAAACTTCAAAGAAAGAGCCGGGCTGAAAAGTTGCTAAACCCCGTGGTAAAATACCTTAACCGCATTTTCGCTTTGGATATATGGGAAAGCAGGGTAGTAGATTCAGTATTGCTTGATAGCGATAGGTGGCACTGTAAATCTGCTTTCTTAGAAAAGTATTATGCCGCTGGCAACATAAACAATATATATACTGCGGGCAACGAAAAAGTAATTAAGGAATTTAACGACATTGTTAATATAGGGAGAGAGGATAACACCAGATGTTATTGTATAGTAAGGAACAAAAAAATAACCTTTCGAGGCATATTGTGGTTTAATAATATATGGAACGACGGAAGGCTGGAATATAGCGGAAAAACACGGATACGCAATTTTTTTGCTGGTCTGCTTTGGTTTGACAATAACCTCGTTTGCCAGCCCGATTATAAAATGAACCTTCTGTTAAGCAGTTTTTTTGATGATGCTGTTATTGAAATACCAAAGTTTGAAAAAATAGATATCGGACTAGAAAAGATAACAAGCTGCCGCGCTTACAAAAACGGCAATGTAGAAGTATCTTTTTCATCAGATGCTGCAATGCGCCAATTTATCACAGCTTTCGATTTGAAGATTACAGAATGATAGGGAGGGACAGCAAACAAATATACGAGGACGAAGATATTGACATTGCTTTTTATAGTGAAAAGGCATATAAAAAATTCGTCATAACGTTTCATATAATAAACCCCCTAAAATTTTTAATTGCGGGTTTTTTCATAGGCATTGCAGATGTGTTAGCAGTGGCAGTTTTTAAAGCAGAATGGTATTATGGCGCCATATTGCCATTGTTCTTAATGACTGCGCTATTCTCATATAGGAAATATTTAAACAATTGAGTGATTGAGTGATTGAGTGATTGATTTTGTGCTGGCACTTGCATTTGATAGTGTTTAGTTGTATATTTGTCAAGCGCCAGGCATTTTTCGTCACCATATAATATTTGTCATGAAATATGATATAATCCCGGTTAACATTGTGCCCGACCACCGGGCCGATCTGAACAAAGCAATCCTTTCATATGCGAAAGGGGAGATTCCTGCCTCTTATGATAAAAAGCAGCAAATATTCAACCTATACACTGGAGATGGAGGCTTGCATGGCTTCAAGCCAAGCGATTTTCAGAATTTTTCAGAATTTATATCGGCAAAGAGAGAGGCAGACATGGGGCAGTTTTTTACCGATCCTTCCGTTGCGAAAGAGATAATAGAAACATTGGGCATCGAAAGCACAGCAAAAGTGCTAGACCCAACTTGTGGCAGCGGTGTGTTTTGTAATTTCCTCGAACAGGAAGAAAACTTTACTGGAGTGGAAATATCCCCCGATGTTTGTTCGGTAGCAGCTTTTTTATATCCAAAAGCCAATATAATCAACAAAAGCATATTAGAGCACAGTTTTGAAGAGAAGTTTGATTATGTTGTGGCGAACCCTCCCTTCAATTTCAATTTCGATGGGGTAAGAAGCCAACTAAAAATAATAATGGATTCTGCCAAGTGGTTAAAGCCCTATGGTTTTTTGGTGATTATTGTGCCTTCAAATTATTTAGAAGATGTTTTGTTCTATTCTGGGCATATTGATTTTATTAACAATAGTTTCAGGCATATAGGCACAATAGAAACCTCGCATGCTTTTAAAGCCTATAACCTCCAATATAAAACAAAGGCTTTGTTTTTTCAACTGGCAGACTGCCCCGAAAGCATAGGCAGCACCGAACGGTTTTCGAACGGCTTTAGCCTGTCAGCCGACATACAAGGAAAAATAACCGAACTAAAAAGCGAAAGGAAAAAATGGCTTCTGTCAGCCATTTCAAGCATAATAAAAAAGCCTAACGATTTTTCTTTTAAGGACGGGAGTGCTTTTTCTGACGACGGCTTTTTGTTCCGCTTGAAAAAATACCTCTATGAAGTAAAGGTTCATGCCCCCGACAAATACGAAAAAGCTTTACAAATATTAGCCGACTTTAAATCACAAAAAAAACCTTCCAACATGGAACAGGAAGAGTGGCAAAAAGTAAAGCTGACCCCAAACAAAATCCTGTGGCGGATAAAATCCCTCTATAGGAAACATGCTCGAAAGAAAAAAGGGGGGCGGTATTGTACTGAACACCACCCTTTGCAGTTTGTCCCTTTAGAGGATATAACGCCGTCTGAAGAAATATTGGCGTTTTTAAAATCTTTTTCATTCAACAACGAAAAAGAAAAGGGGCTTTACCTCCTTCCTCACCAGATAACCGACTGCTCAAGGCAGTTGATGAAACCGTATGGGGTGCTTAACTGGGAACAAGGGACAGGGAAGACTGTAGGCGCTTATGCGATGATGTCTTACCGAAAAGTTAAAATAAAGGTGATAGTTGCACCAGCAAAGGTAATTAGAGGCATGTGGAGCAATTTTTTTAATGCGAACGGGGAAAACTATGTAGAAATCCGCAAGCCTTCTGACATATCTTTAAAAACGCCGATATGGATTGTCTCTTATTCATTTTTAAGCATGAAGCGGAATAGGCCTTTGTTAAAAAAAATGAAAAAGCTGTTAAGGAGCGCCCGAAACGATTATATGCTTGTTTTGGACGAAATCCACAAGATAAAAAACCCATATTCTCAAGTATTTAAGTCGGTAAAAGCTACTTTTAAAAACGCTAAATATAAGCTTGGGATGACAGGCACAATCGTTTGGAATTCCGCTTGCGAATTATATGGCGTTTTAGATTTTTTGTATAACAATTCTTTAGTAGACAATTGCCCTTGCGTCTATAAGCAAACAAAAGACGGCACCTTAAAGGAAGCTTACAACGACAGGCGGGGGCTGAAATTCAATGCCTATTCTGGCTATGTGCAATTCAAGCGCTGTTTTTCCCCTGAAAAGAAAACTGTGTTTGGCATCAACAAAAAACACCAAGACGTTTATAACTACGAAGCTTTCATAAGGCTGATAACGCCTGTTTCGTCAATCCGGGCATTCAAAGAAGTGGCTGGCGACAAATACGTTATAAAGCATATGCTGATAAACCCAGTGCAAGAGGAAAGGGCTTTGTTTGACAAAATCATTTTTGATAATTTTGAACTAATAAGAGATTACTTTCAGGATACTGGAAATACCAGAAAAGAGGCGGGCTTAAAAATATTGAGAGTCTTGACATTGCTTTTAAGGGCAGCTTCGCACCCTGAAAGCTTTAAAGAATTCGAAGGGCAAGTTTCCACAAAAATATTGAAGATAAAAAATATCGTTAAAAACACAAGCTCTCACGTGGCGATAGGCTGCACTCGGAAAAAAACTGCCGGATATTACCACCAAATGTTTAAAAAATGGTTTCCGGAACGAAAAGCCTTTCTCATCACAGGCGAGGTATCTATAGAAAACCGGATTAAAATACTAAAGGAGCTTGAAAGCTCTCCAGGCGCGATATTGGTTTGTACTCAACAGTCGTTAGAAGAAGGGCTGAACATCGGATTTGTGAACCATGCCATAGTGGAAAGCATGAACTGGAACCTCCCTAAGATGTCACAGTGGTTTTTTAGGTTCATCCGGCTTAATTCAGAAGAACAAACAACGGTGTATTTTGTCAATTATGACAAAAGCATTGAAAACAACCTGTTTGCCTTGTTGATGGCAAAAGAAGCTATTGCAAAGATAGTGAAAATGCAAAACGAGGATATATTTACTGCACAGGGGTTTGATGTTTCTATATTAAACCACATACTAGAACGTGTTAAATGCGATAACGGCAAGATGGGGGTAAGATGGGGAAATCAAGAATTTCATTGAATTTCAACCCAGTTAAAGTTGGATATATTGAAAAATTTATGTATCTTTGTTAAAACGCTGAGGTTGCGAATCATAATTAAAATACTAATAACATGAATCCGTCAGAAGAAATCACAATAGTTATAAAGTCGGGCAATAAAGAATGGGAGTTAAGCAATACCTATAAGCCTTATTCCATTTTTAAACTGCGCCCTAAAGAGTTCAAAATACTTTTAAACCATATAAAAACAGAACTCGCTTCTCTTCAAAACGCCTATCAATCTTCAAAGCGCTTTAAAGTCGATGTTTCAAACTATAAACATCGACTCTGTGAGGAATTGAAAAGAGATGTTCATAACTTTGATTTGAATTATGGGGTGTATTTTGAAAACAACCCCAAATATTATAATAATATTTTTAAAGCCATAAGAAAGGCGAAAAAAACGCCTCTGTCCGATGTTAAGGATATGCGTACTGAAACTGTAGTCTGGAAGTGGATAAAAACCTCTTTAGAGCAAAAGCTCATAGGGGAGAAAGACAATAATATATTGTCGGTAGTAATAAATGAAATGCATAAGGATTCTGCTACGGCAGATGCATTTTCGAGTGGTTTGACAACAACCAGAGAAGGTTTTTTGTTGATTTCTATAGTTTTTTCTGATGGTACGGTGTATGTTGACGGCGCAAATACTTTTGGATCTACACAAAAAGAAATTGTGGAAAAAGTAATTGCAATCGCTAAAAATGAAACAATTTTAAATCATTGATATGAAAAACAGAAAAGAACAGATGATTGCGGCTGCGATAGCCGCGCCCCTAAAAGTGGGGGATAAGGTCAATGTGAGAAAAAGCGTTTTTAATGCTTATGCCAGAAACCCAAATGATTTAGAATTGGGAGAGGTAACTGCCATTTTGGAAAATGGTAATGTGATGGTGGTTGAAAAGCAGGGATCACGGCCTGTAGAAGCCAGTGCTTCAGATGTTTCTAAATGGACTTACGACATAGGGTTTAACCCATTGATCGTAAACGACAGGATTGATAAACGGGCTTACTCATTATCTACCATCCTGCATTCGCTTGGGTTGGTAAAAGATAAAAGCGAATATAATATAGGCGGGATACCAGTGGCCGAGCTCAATTGGAACCCGTTTGTGTATGTGGACGGGATAAAAAAATATTATCAGAGGGATTTGGTGTGGCCCTTAACATTCAAACAAGCGCTCATTGAGTCTATATACTATAATGTAGACTGCGGCCAGATATTAGTGCGGAAGAGGGGGTGGAAAGAACTAGAAGCAATGGCAAAAGCAGGAGAAAAAGAACTTGCATTTAAAGATATTGTGGATGGCAAACAGCGGATGAATGCCATCAATGAATTCATGAACAACGAATGGGCGGACTGCAACGGCTATTATTACGGCGAGCTATCAAAATATGCGCAACAAAATTTTAATTCCCATCAATTGTTCGGGTACGGAGAATTGCCCGAAAATACCCCGGATAGGGCAGTATTGCGCCAGTTCTTGAAAATGAATACACAATTTTTTCCACAATCGCTTGAACATATCGACTACGTAAAGGGATTGTATACAAATATTTAAATGCTTAATAAAAATAACATGGAAAAGATCACAGTATATAAACTATCAGATGGCACTTTTATTGAAGATGAGCACAAAGCGGTAGAACTTCAAAAGCGGTTGGATATTAAAACCGCTTTGTTGAATTTATGTACGCAACAACTACAAGATGTTGTAGATGACGACAGTATATTTGAGGTTGTTGAAATATTGTATGACAAACGCAAAGCTTTTATTTCTGCTTTAACTGGAGATAAATTAGTATCAAAAAATGAATATATATTTGATTCAAAGAGGTAAGATTCGATCTTACGAAGAGGAAACTAAGAAGGGTATTGATAAAATCCTTTCGTTTGATTACATGGGGTATAGTGAATTTGAGTGGGGAGCTCTGCCCGATTCCTTGAAAAGAATAAGAAAACGCCTGGCGGATTACAACATAAGGGATTATGATATACAAGGTTTAATTGTTACTGCATTTGCTACTGATGAAATACACAGCATATTAAGCAGTTGGCTCAATAAGCTGAGTAAAGGAAAAGTAATGTTGAAAGCACCATCCTATTTTAAAATAGACCCCATAGGCCAACATACTAGAGATACTGATTTTTGGTGGAGCATAGATCAAGATTTTTTTGTATGGGTGAAAAATGAAAGTTTTCAAAACAGGTTTCTCAGTGAAATCTCTCACGTCGATAAAAAAGAGGTTGAAAGGTTTAGCCTGAAAAGATTGAAAAACTTTTTTGTAAACTTTTTTAAAAAATAAAAAATGGTGTGTGCCTGTATAATTTGCAGTTGTAAAACAGAAGCTGATAAGACAAACAGGAATTTTTAGAAGATACAGGATGTATATCCTATGCCCCCCCAACCCTCCTATAGATAAATAAAAAAATAAGCCGAAAGGCAAAAAATAGTGCAAAATGAAAGTGAATATCGCAATTCTCTGGCCAAATTTGGCTAGAGCATATGAAATAGCGTTAGCGGGAAACCTTCCTATATCTCTGTATTACGATAAGGAAAATTACCCTCAAGCTACTGAAGACTTCAAAATCAAAATTGAACCTCAATTAAACGAGGTTGAATTTTCTTTCAACGAGGGCTTGCAAGTTCAATTGTGCCCTCCAGAAGATGAGGCAGCAGTTTTAAAGCGATTAAGCTTTTTTAAAAAACAGCCTCCAACAATAGAAGGGATAATAGAAAAAAACAAGGCATTTACATACGAAGTATTGTCGATGTCCTATATGGCAAAACAGTTGTTGGATAAGGCAACTGAAAAGCTTTATTTGTCTGAAGGTCAGTTGATATGGATAGGCAGGATTGCAACAACCATATCTCAGATGGGAGGCCATAATGTTATCGACGTGTCTGCAATGGCGGAAGCTATACATTATGTCTGCACACTAAACGAAGGATTGTTGCCTTTAATGGGGAGGGAGGAGAATGACAAATTAAAAGAAATCATAAATTTTTGTTTCAACAGCTTGCCAGATGATCGGCAGCACGAATTAGAACTAACCCTGTTAAGCGACAATGTTTTATTTGATAATATCGCAAAAGTGTTTAGGCTAAAGCGGGAGTTAGGCAGCAAAGAAAACGTATTACGATATTTTGGTCTTTATAATACAAATCAAGTATTATGAAATTAGCTTAAGTTTTTAATATGTGCGAAGTTGGCAAGAACAAGATTTTCTTGCCAAAGGGCTGCCCTAAAAAAACAGATAAAATATATTTCAAACATCCGCAATATACGGATATGACATTTAAAGAGTGGTTTAACAACAATCATAAAAATGCCGACCCTCTTACTATATCAAATATTGATTGTTCTTATAATATGTTAACTTCGTTGCAAGGGCTAGAGGATCTGGTTAATTTAAGGAGGTTATATTGTTCTAATAATCAAATAACATCATTGCAAGGGATAGAGGGATTGGTTAAATTAGAAGCATTATATTGTTCTAATAATCAAATAACATCATTGCAAGGGATAGAGGGATTGGTTAAATTA
>JAKQEK010000177.1 GCA_029558535.1 Bacteroidota bacterium
TCCGGAGCATTCATCTTTTGTTCCAGTTCTCTTATTAAAAGCTTTTTGGGTTCAGGATCAAAGTAACCTCCGAATTTCAGAAATTTGTTCTATCATTGTGTTAGCGGTCTTTTTATAATCTGTGTATTCCACTCTTTTCCTCCTCCTTTTTAATAGTTGTAACCTAAAGAATTAGAAGCACGCTGATGTCAAGCAGAAATGAAGAAGGAAAAAATATGAGGGTTGTCACGAATCCTTACTGCCAACCAAATTTGGAAACAGGTCTCAAGTTATTTTAAGCAGTAACGACTACTTACTTACAAATAATATAGTTTTCATATTGAAAAGGCATAAATATTTTCCTGTCTGGTGTTGATTTCTGCGAAAACAGTAGTCCGAAGATGTCTATGGTATATAGCTGTTATACTTTAAGGGAAATAATGTTAGTAGAAAAAAGTAAGTGGTGAACAAAGAATTTACCTTAACCTTTTTTCCCTATTACATATTCATAATTGATAGTATCCAAAATGAAAAATTTACTTTAGGCTGCAATAACTTAACTTGCAATTGGCGAGACCTTTACCTTTTTTTAGCTGGCCATTATTCCTTGCCAAGTTGATTCTTTTAGACAGCTTTAACGATTCTTTAACGATTCCCTAACGCCCGTTAAGGAAGTGTTACGGAAGTGTTACGGCAGCGTTACGGGATCGTTAAATAAATGATTAAGCAACAGGCAATTAGACAAAGTCCACAAAGTAATTTTATAAATCAGAATGATGACCGGAGCATAACTTCCGTCTTTTTAATTTCATCCCGGAAAAAATGCTATATTCTTTATTAAATCTCTTTCCCTCTTTGTAAAAAAAACCTCAGTGTCCTCAATGTCCTCAGTGTTCAAACAAAACCAAATCACCTCTTACGGAAACTCACTACAAAACTATAGATAATTTTATCCTGCTTGGGAAATTCCCAGGATAAAATCTCCTGCTTCAACTCATCAATGAAATTGGCGTAAAATTTACCGGAAAGTGCTTTCACTTCCACTTCCTGAACTTTTCCCCCGTTAGTAATATACAGTGTAAATTCCAGATCACCTTGCATCGCATTATGGTAAGTATGTTTTTTATAAATCGCCTGCAACTTATTCTGATGGTAATTTACTACTTTGGAGACCTGTTCCATTTCCGGGGATTTTTGTTTGGTGGTTTGGGAATCCGGTTCCGCAGAATAAGTTTTGGGAGCAGAACAGGAAACAATTATTAAAGCACAAATTCCTATGCCTAATAATAACCCGAATTTTGTCTTTTTCATAAAGCACTCCTTTTATCTGTTACAGACATAATAATGTAAAACAAAATTAAACCA
>JAKQEK010000178.1 GCA_029558535.1 Bacteroidota bacterium
AAACTGTTAGAATAAGGAAGTACCAAACTGTTAGAATAAGGAAGTACCAAACTGTTAGAATAAGGAAGTACCAAACTGTTAGAATAAGGAAGTACCAAACTGTTAGAATAATGTACATATATGCAATTGTATTAGAATAGCCTGTTAGAATAGCGTTAAATAGTGTTAAGTCATGCAAAGTAGCATTAAATAGCATTGGCTGATATCGAATTAGTGCCAGATATGCCATATTATCAGACTATAGATATATTATATAAGTTATCCACATAGTTATCCACATTATCCACATTTTGAGGCAAACTTGCCATAAACACGAAATATCGGATTTTTAATCGGTGCATAGCGCTAGTCTGTTTGTACAGTCACTCTTGAGGCATTTTTTGATAAAAAAATTAGGGATTTTTTCCCTTTTTCACTTTTTCCAATTTTTTTTTGAGCTGTACTAGTACACTGTTTTAATGAATTGGCAAGCCTGCCAATGACAGGCAAAAAAACTTTGGCTTAACCATGCGGGTTTTGAGGGGTATTTGTGACGTTTTTAGAAACTTGGCATATAGCTTGCATATATAAAAAGTGTCGCCCGTTTTGGCGGCAAATTAAACTTAAGAGGTGGATAACATGACAAGACAGACAAGCAAAGCACAGTTTCAGGCTATTGAACGAGAGATAAGAACTAATCCTGATATGCAGTCATATATCAGGCAGACTTATTCGCCAGCTACTGTCATCAGACAGGTTTCTGATAAAAACTGGAATGATGACGTACTGAGCGTTAAACAGTCTGCTCTTATGGCAGGCTGCGGCCTTAAAACCTGGTACAAAGTCATTATAGGACTATAACTAACTATTTCGCGCCGGGGATTAGTTCCCCGGCAAATTTAACAGCCTATATAGGCAAATTTAAATTAAGAGGTTTTTAAAATGGAAAACACCACTAATGCAATGGACAGACGCGCAGCCCTTATTGCTGCAGGCTTTTCAGCTGCTGAAGCTGACAAAATGCTTGCATCGCTTGTCGCAAAAGCGACAAAAGCAAACAATGTCAGAATCTCTGACTTCGAAGAAGGTATCATTAAAGACGTGATGCAGCTATCAAAGAGCTATGCCGATGCAGCACTTAGAGAAGAGATTGAAAAGCTGCAGACTGACAGAAATGCCATTCTTGCCGATATTAAAACAGCAAAAGAGCCCCACTGGTCATTGCAGGCAAAAGCTGCAGAGCTCGAAAAAGCAATTGCCGACAAGACTGCCGCTGCCGATGCGCTTAAAAAGTATTCAATCGTTGCCCTGGACGACAACAAAATCGGTGAAATTATAACAGCCGACTTGCAGGCATGGCAGGCCAAAATCGCTGAAAAAGTGGCATACTTCGCGCCCAATGCCAAAAAAACTGGCTATTCATGCAATAATACTGCAGATGCAGCCGGAATTATCGAAAGAAATTTTCGCAGCCTGATTGTTAATCTGTTTCTCAAAATCAACACCGATTTCGACGTGACAGCTAAAAAACCGGCTGATGTACCGGCCGATGCACCGAAAGCAGGTGCATAACATGTACCTGTTAATCCTCTGCCTGATTCTTTTCAGATAATTATCTCTCGCCCTGTGTACTGGTTCACTGGTACACAGGGCAATCAAAACTTTTATGCACGGTACGACTTGGCATGAAATTTGCTTCACGCAAGAATCATGCCAATTCCAAAATTTTTTATGGGTGGGGGTAGTACCAAGTGGGGTTCTATTACGTGTGGCAAAATCTTCAATAAATACTAACAAAATGGCGATTTACAACATACATCTACCTATTAACTTAAAAGATATTCTTGGTATCACAACCATCTACCTATTAACTTAAAAGCTATTCTTGGTAACACAACCATCTACCTATTAACTTAAA
Source organism: Bacteroidota bacterium (assembly GCA_029558535.1). Classification (GTDB taxonomy): domain Bacteria; phylum Bacteroidota; class Bacteroidia; order Bacteroidales; family ML635J-15; genus Bact-19. The sequence goes on from JAKQEK010000178.1 coordinate 1,898, forward strand.
AGATATTCTTGGTATCACAACAACCATCTACCTATTAACTTAAAAGCTATTATTGGTATCACAACCATCTACCTATTAACTTAAAAGCTATTATTGGTAACACAAAATCTGGAAAATATATCTGCCTGTTAACACTACTCTATGCTACTTAACACTACTCTATGCTACTTAACACTACTCTATGCTACTTAAAAGCTATTATTGTTAACACAACCACTCCCAAACCTAGTTAATACAGAATGCCCCGTTTTCCAAAATTTCCAAAACATTTATTAAACAATGAAATCTCAAAAATTATTGTAGTATTTTTCCATCAATTTTTTAACGATCTGGTAACTATCAATTAACTGATAATAAAATAAAGAATTATTTATCCGTCCAACGAGCGAAGCGAGTGATGATGGATGGATGAACGAAGTGAATAAATCCATCCAACCAAAGTTAGTATTATCTAACAATTATAAAGAATTATTTATCCATCCAACGGTTGGACAAAATTAACAAGCGATAAAAATTATAAAGAATTATTTATTTTCCGTTGGACAACTGGTAACACAGACTACAAGCAGGTTATAAATTGTCCAACGGATTGTGAAAGCAGATAAATAATTCTTTATTTTGCTGGTAACTTTTACTAGGAAAAATATACGAACGAGAATATTATCAAACATGTTCTATGTTTTGGGCAAAACGATTGATTGTTTATGAGCGAATGAAATGAGCGAATAAACAATCCTATGGAAATTGAAAAAGGGCCGCTACTCGAGTATTACCTGTTTTATAAAACTAGTGTTTCCTGCTAATTCCTTGCCTACTGGTAGTGTTTTGTTAATAACTTGTGAGTTCTCCCTTATAAATTGGTAGAAACTTGTAGGAATAGTGGTTTTAAAAAAAATTTTAACAGGGTATTGCTCCGCAATTAGTTCTCAAAATCATATCAACAAAACCCTGTTTTTAATATCAACAAAACCATAGAAAAACGAGCAAACCCGCTCGTAGCTTGTATTGTTACATTATATATCTTAATACAATTATAACTCCTAACTCCATTATTAAGTGGTAATAATACAATTGTAAGGGTCTTGGAGACGCTGACTGCAAAAGAGTTAGAAGATATGTTACATGTACAAAACTTTCCAATGTTACATGTATAAAACTTTCCAACTGAAAATAGAATTCCCACAATTGTTGATGTCATATAGGGCTGAAACCCGCATTAATACAACATTTCAAAAATGATAATTTTATTGCAAGTGAAAATGGAACAACCGACCTATAATAATACCAACCCACATAATTTTTCTATAAATTTAACACCTATTTATTGATTATTATAAAATTATTAGTTGACATCGACATAAAAGAATGTTATAGTCTTAATAAGAACGATATGTTGACAAATATATGGATTCCGAATGACAATCACGACCATCAAGACACCAAACAGAATAATAATGTCACTCACACCAGAATTGAACAAACATGAATTTCTCATGACCCTTATTTTGGTTAATGGTTGTTGTCATAAATTCTATGAAAATAAAACGGATATTTATCTGGCCGAAACATTCATAACCAAGAATATTCTAATGAGTGATTCACTGAAACATTACATTAAAAAAACAACAAACTCATTAATTGGAAGAAAAATAATTTGTGATAATAACAAACAAGCGAAGTTTGTATTATTTGAAGAGATTGAAAAACTAAAAGATGGTCGATACTTTGTTAGATTGCATAAAGATAGTTTCTGGTTATTAAACAACAGAAGTGATTACACATTATTTGATGGTAATCTAATGAAACGATTAAACACAATTGATCTTCTTAAATTTTATTGTTTAATGAAAAGATGGGCTGATTATGGAAATTATCATTGCTATGTTGAGTGGCTGAAATGGTATTTAAATGTAAAAAATATGGAGACATATATATTTTTACATAAATACATCTTGAAAATTACAAAGTACTTAAATAAACACAACTTTAAATTACAAATTACAAAATGTAACGAAGATGAAAAAGACAGAAAACGAGTAACAAAATTGATAATAAATGTGTTTGACACGTACAAGGAGTTATTGAATGAAGGTATATAATGAATTTGTGAATATAGTAACACCAGAATTGAGCAAACATGAATTCCAGTTGTGTTTAATTCTTTTAGAAATGTATTATTTTAACAACAGTGGTATTCTGAGTATGCCAGAAATAAAAAATCATCCACTGATGACAGTCGCATTGAAAAATAATATTCGGAAAGTTATTAACTCATTAAATGGCCGGAAAATTGTTAAAAAATATCAAGACCCAAAATCTGGTATCGCACCATACTTTAAGATAGAAAAACTACAACCAGAATTTGTATTATTTGAGAAATTGAATGTTTCTGGCAAAATTCTGGAAATCAAAATAAACGAAAAAGAACTTGATTATTACAATAAATATGGAATGTTTGACTTTGACCCAAGCTTATTCCATAAATTGGATAATTTTAATCTGATAAAATTGTACATGTGGTATAGAACATGGGAAACAATTGGTAATATTAAATGTAATGTCGAGTGGCTTAAAATGTATTTGGATATAAATGTAGAAACAAGGAGTCTTAATGATAAATACATAAAGGAGTTCAAGAAAGCAATGCAGAATATCGGAGTAAATATTAAAACTGAAAATCTTTATGAAAAAAGTTGGACAAATTCAATTGTTTACTTGTTAATATCTGTTGTAACAAAAGAAATGGAAAAGAATTAACATTACAACCGAAACTTAATGGAAGAAAATTATAAAAAAGGAAGGTATATTAACCATGAGCGTAAGAACAAGTGCTGACGAAAAACGAGATGAAGCAAAAGAACACATTAAAGATGCGTTAAAATGCTTAACCGAAGTCACTGATGATGAAACGTGGGGGTATGAAGATTACAGCGACGATTACAAGGATAAACTAGAAGAATCTATTAATCTTCTACGCCAAATAAAGAGAATGTTGTAAAAGGGAAATAAATAAAATGAAAGACCCAAATAAACTGATTAAACAAAAAATAAAACGAATGTTTATGAATCGTAAACGCAGAAACAATATGAAACAACTCTTTGTTTCACCACGCGGGGCACAAACTGGTTATCATATATCTGTTT
>JAKQEK010000186.1 GCA_029558535.1 Bacteroidota bacterium
AACTGGTAATCTGTTAAGGATTTTGTTTTTTCTAGTATTGCCTTAACTATGGTTTTATCTTTATTCCCATTATAATAATTAGCCTTCACAGGTTCTGGCCTCATCACAATTGTAAATTTGTCCTCAGAAAGCCCTAATTGAGAGATAAAGGAGTCATCATATTTAAAATCACTGACATTTGCAATTTCACAAAAACCATTAAAACGGATTACTTGACTTTCATCGACACCATATCTCGTTATTTCTTCTAAAGGTATTGCATCTGGTGCGATTACTTTTGAGGACAAAGGCAACATGAGCTTGTTTTGGGCAATTGCAGTTTCGTTATCCAGTACACAGATCGAAGGTATACCTAGCCCATAAGATACCCTAGCACCTTCAACTGAATGCTTGTATAAGGCTAAATCAATTTCTTCACTGTTAATTATCTCAGAAAGTTCAAGTATTCTTTTTGAACTTTCAACTAGTTTTGATTTCTTACAAAATCCCCCATGCCTACCGACTACAGTATGCTTTATTCCGTACAATTCTAATAATGATGAAAGCCCGTCAAAATCCCTAGAAGTAACGAAAGTTTCATGTCCTCTAGCCTCGAAATTTTTTATAATTCCTTTAAAGAAGTTTACATGTGGCGTATTTGATATGTCAATCCATACTTTCATCTTTATCGAACTTCAATACTTTCATATATATTTTAAAGTTTCGGGTATAATTGTTTCACAGCAGAAAAAAATAAGCTATATTATAGCTCTAAATCATTAATGGAGCAATTTTATATCTTATAACAATTCCTAAACCTTGAATATTACTTTTCTTAGAATAATAAGTTGATTTCTAATAATTTTATCCTCCGTGAGCTGTAGCAAGTATTTTCAAGGTTTCGCCGTTTTTAATCGTGTCATCTATTGACATAAGCATTCTATCGCCCACCATTACAAGCATGTATTCATTAATTTTCTCATTTTGTATAGCTACATTCATAAATTCTTTATTATACTTAGTCGAAATATACTCAACAATCTCCTTGAAAGTCATCTGATCGCATTGTACATCTATCTCGTTTTTTCCTATAATGTCCCTATATTCGGCATATATTTTTACTTTTATCATATGTATTCTATAAATGATTCAAACTACAATCTTTTTAAATGTTTTGAAATTATTTTAATTATTATCGAAAAAGTATTTAAATCCAAAGAAACTCATATATTGTGGTGATTTCAATGACATTTTGTGCAAGTTGTGGCTCTCAGAATCCCGATGGCAGTCAGTTCTGTACCGGCTGCGGTGCTAAATTAGGCGCTGGTGCACCAGCTAATGCTGGATTTTCTGGTGGCGGCCAGGGATACAAATTTGAAATAACAGAAAGACCTGTTTTTAGTATTTTAAATGTGAAGTTG
>JAKQEK010000210.1 GCA_029558535.1 Bacteroidota bacterium
TTTTTACAATTCATAACTTCAAGATTTTCGTTTAAGTTTTTGGTAGAACTCATTCAAGTTCTATAATTTTTGTTTGGCAGTACAGGTCACAAATATTCCGGATGCCGGATCGGTAAGCAAGTCTTTTCCACAATGTTCACATAACAATTCGGTTTTGGAAATAAATTCTTTCGCATTCATTTTGATAATTCATTTGTTAAACTGCACAAAGATGGCCCAAATATTCCGATTCCGCAACTAATTACTTATCTAACCTCCAAAACCCCGATAAATCAGCACGCTTAATATACTCTGAAACCGATTTCAGGCTTATACGCATTTTTGTACTAAATCTACACCGAGTTGATGAAGTTCCGCTTCTGTCGTTATTTTTCACTCTAACATACAAACCACCAATAGAATTTGTACATCCTGTAAATAGAATCAGGATAAAACATACTTTTGTGTAGATGGATAGAGAATATATTTACTTTTTAATTGATTATTTCAGCATTTTATGCGAATAGTTCTCCAATAAATGTATATTTGCTTTTGAATACATTGATTGTCTGGATTATAAATTGGTGATGCTTATTTTGTAAGCGTGATTCTTGGTACTGAAGGTAATGGCATTAAATAACAGAATAAAAATTCAGCGTATGAAAATTATGATTAAAACATGTCTCCTGCTATTGGTGGGATTTATCTGCTTTTCTTGTACAATATCAAGGCCTATTGCTGTAGTTCCATCGGACAATAACACTACTTACAAAGTGGATTATTTATTTGAGCATGATGGCTGTAAAGTGTATCGTTTTTATGACAAAGGTAATTATGTGTATTTTACAAACTGTAACGGTGAAGCGATCGCTATCGAAAACGATAGTACGGAGACAAGAATTACGAACACTACTAAAGTAAAGACCCCAACCATACGACAAACCTATTTTGAATGAGATATCATTCATAAAGTCGATTTTTAGCTCATTAATGAATTAGATTTCATTCATTAATGAGGTTTTAATTTATAGGATGGCAATAGGCAAAACATTGCTATCTATTAAATCATAATAAAATAAATCACCCCCAGTCACGCAAGTTAGCTGTGTAACAGGAGGTGATTTATTTTATTACGTTAGGAACCTAGGTAGATCAGAACAGGCTCCAGGCTACGGTTAGGCCGGCCATTACGATGGCTACCATGCTCATAAGCTTGATAAGGATGTTTAGACTGGGACCGGAGGTGTCTTTAAATGGATCGCCTACGGTGTCGCCTACTACGGTGGCTTTGTGTACATCTCCGCCTTTACCGCCCAGGTTGCCTTCTTCTACGTATTTCTTGGCATTGTCCCACGCGCCACCGGCATTAGCCATGAAAATGGCTAGTACAAA
>JAKQEK010000214.1 GCA_029558535.1 Bacteroidota bacterium
GTGTCGGTCGCCCCGTCGCGCTCGGCTGTTCTGTCTTGCCCATAAGTCTGGCGCGAATATCGCATAACAATCAATACCCGCTGCGCTTCGCTTGCCCTTCGGGAAACGGCCTGCGGCCGCTTCGGGTATCTCTATGTTATCTGAAAGGCGCCTGGCCGACGGAGGTTATTCATTTTAACCCCCTCTATACGCTGTGCGCTCGGTTGCACCTCGCACACAGCTATCAAATATGACTAATCAAATCAACAAGAACGATTATCAATTTTCGAAATATTACTGAAATAATGCTTGACAATTATCAATTTAATCATTAGAATAAACAAAATGTTTATTAAATTATTACACTATTACTTTTAAAGGTGGAGGCCTACTTATGTACAAAAAAATACTTTTTATATCATTGACAATAATATTATTTTTATCGAATATACTATTTGCACAAACAATAACAGAAATTGCTTTAAAACCAGGATTTAATTTTATAAGTTTTACTAATTTAATCACATTAAATCCATCGGAACTAAAGGCTTTAAATAACTCAATAGAAGACATTTTTTTATTCAGTTCATCAGCCGGAAGTTTTTTAAGCGTATCAGAAGGTACATTGACCAACTTATCTGCCGGAAAAGGCTATATTATAAAAAGTAAAGCTTCATCAGACATAAAAATCAGCGTTCCCGGTAGTACAATTAACTTAATCGGGTTAATCAATTTAAAAACTGGTTTTAACCTTGTAGGTTTTTCTCAAGCACCATCAACAAACACATTTGAAAAATTAATGACCAATAACACAATAATAAAAGGATGCTATAAATGGTCACCAACTGCCGGAAGTTTCATACAAGTCCTCCGAGACGAATTAGGCGTAATAAACAAAATTGATGGAGTTGATCCCACCATAAAAGCTGGCGAATCATATTTTTTAAATATGTACGGCGATACCGTATTAACCTACGATACAACATCAATTTCTCTAAACCCTTCATCCTATGATCTCCCCAGACCGAAAGTCGCTAATCCTATTATAACACCAAACGGAGGAACTGTTTCTTCTTCACAACAAATAACAATTATATGCACCACGGAAGGCGCCGAAATAAATTATGTTATCGATAATAATACGTCAACTAAATATACCGGCCCTTTAACTATTACTAAAAACTGTACGTTAAAAGTTACTGCCATAAAGTCAGGATGGACAAATTCAGATCTTATAACTGTAACATATATGTTAGCAAACCCCGAATTAGAAATTTCTGGTACTTTACCCAACACCGGCACAAATTCCTCCAAAAATTATTTAAATTATTCTGCTGCAATTGGAACAAAAGGAAATACCATTTTAGTTGTAAAGACCGATAATGAAAATATCGAAGTAGGAACAATCGCTGTTAATTTAACAAATTATATCGCTACAATCCCCCTTACTGATACAAATTACACTGCAACAATCATACTAAAAGATAATTTAGGAAGAATCCTATTCCGAAATTTGTTAGGAAAAATGCCCGTTAAATCGGAACTTCCTTCATCAACAACTAAAATTAAAATTTCTAACATTAATGTTGATTCTACATCAACTGCACTAGCGCTATTAGCAAAAGAGAAAAATATTGAAGTTGGAAAAATAACTTCAATAAGTTCTAATGACTTACAAAATGGTATAGCAACAAAAACCTCAAATATTTCAAACGAAATTGCACAAAATTTTACTTCTAATCCATCAATAATAAGTGAAATTACAAAAGCAGTAAATACTATCACAACTACTGTTTTAAGCGCAAGTGTAAGTACTACCATCGTTCCAATAAATATTTCAAATGCAACGGAATTGCTTTCGTCATTTGTTAAGGTAATAAAAGAGCCGAGCCTACAGACAATTATTAATCAAAATCAGCTTTCAACATCAATCATACTTTCACAAGATCAAATAATTGATTCAGGGACTAATGTTGTTGAACCAATTTTGAAAGTAAAAACGCCTGTTTTTTCTAACAATGGTAGTTCGTTTATAAATTCATTAAAATTATCAATATCATGTCCGACTTCTGGTAGTACAATAAAATATACTTTAGACGGTACAATTCCCTCGTCAACTAATGGGTTGATTTATGATTCCACGCTATCAATAGAGATGACGTCTTCAATTAAGGCGATTGCAATAAAACCTGGCATGATCGATTCCGAAGTAGCAAGCAAGACATATACAAAAATTGAACAAGTATCAGTTCCCACTTTTAATCCTTCAAACAGCGAATTTGAATCAAGTCAACAAGTAGCAATAACAAGCGCAACGGCTGGGGCAACAATTTATTATACTACCGACAATACTATACCGACTTTATCAAGCAATCAATATATATCACCATTTATAATAACGGCCACTACAAATATTAAAGCTATTGCAATTAAAAATGGCTATATTAACTCAGAAATTGCAATTTCTTCTTATACAAAATTAAATAAAATTGAATCTCCCGTATTTACTCCATCTACTGGTACAACTTTTTCATCAAATCAACAAATAACAATAAAATGCGCCACTCCGGGAGTGACAATATATTACACAACAGATGGTAAAACCCCAACCTTGTCAAGCAATCAATACACTGAGCCATTTACTATAAACACAACATCGACAATAAAAGCCATTGCTATTAAGAATGGAATGGCTAATTCAGAAATAATAATTACAAACATATCGCACATCGACGATGTGCTTGTGTACAAAGATAATGGTAACAGCATAAATATTACTGGATATAAATCTACAGCGGATGGTAATGTTATTGTACCTGACACTATTAATGGAAAGCCCGTTACAAGCATTGGCAATGCGTTTCGTAATCGTTTCGACTTAAAAAGTATTACTATACCAAATTCTATTACAAGTATCGATGAATACGCATTTTCAGGTTGTACAGGGTTAACAAGTGTGACTTTACCAAATACAATGACCAAAATTGGTGGTTGGTCTTTTATGGATTGTAGAAACCTTAAAAACATCACTATACCTAACAATCTTACTTTTCTTGGTGATTGCGTATTTTCCGACTGTACCAGTCTCACAAATCTTACTTTACCGAATTCTATTCAAGCCATTGGTAGTAATGTATTTTTAAATTGCAGTAATCTAACAGATATCATTTTACCCAACACTATTGACAGCATTGGCGATCATGCGTTTCGTAATTGTATTAACTTAAAAAACATTACTATACCTAATAGTGTCAGGGTTATTTATGCAGATGTATTTTCAGGTTGTAGTAGCCTAACAAATATCACAATACCCAATAGTGTCACTTATATTGGTGAAGTTGCATTTAGAGATTGCGTTAGCCTGAAAAATATTATTTTGCCAAACAGTGTTACAATCATTGGGAACGAAGCCTTTATAGGGTGCAGCGGTTTAACAAATATTTCTCTGTCAGATAATATTACAAGCCTTCCACGCGGAGTGTTTAGCAGTTGCAAGGGTTTGACGAACATCGCAATCCCTAAAAATGTATCAATAATTTATAATTATGCTTTTTCTAATTGCAGCAAATTGACATCAATAAATTTTTATGGAAACGCACCAGCGACAGAAGAGGAGGTTTTCTATAATTGTTCTTCAGACTTAAAATTTTACTATATTGAAGGAAAAACTGGCTGGACAAATCCTTGGAATGGGCATACCACAACAACATTTGTTCCAAGTTTACTATAGAAACCAAAGAACAACATACAGATAATTTAACATAATCATAAACACTTTGAACGCCAAATATTTATAACAAATTCAACTTTACAGAAGAAATTATACGTCTTGAAATTAATTGATAAATAATTGAAAGAAACATTATATTTTTTGACGACAGAAAGATATTAAAGAATAATTGTGTTGAAAAATCTTTTCTACAAATCATTAAATCTTTTTCACAACGGCGCGCGTCCTTGCAGGCCGCACCGCCGTTGTGAAAAAAGCTAACATCATTCTTAACTGCAAATACTTAAACCTTCCCTTTTTTTATTATTACTCACATCAATTTAAACAAGAGCCAGGCGCCCATCAGATAACATGCGCGTGGACGCTCGTCACCGCCGCCCAGCGGCAGTTCCTCGGGATCTCGCCCGCGCGAGCCCCGCGCTTTTTGCGCAAAAAGTTTTAACGCATCACAAACATCACCGTAAATCAACGCCGCCGCTTCGAAAACGGCCCTTAGCGCAAAAAGCGCTGCGGGCCCTGAGGCCCTTGGCTCGGCCATGCGGGCTCGACCAAATTCGGCCGCCCTCAAAAAACGCAAGCGTTTTTTGGGGCGCCCGAACTTCGCCCACGCGC
>JAKQEK010000220.1 GCA_029558535.1 Bacteroidota bacterium
GCGAGAGTATGGGGAGAGGAAGTAAAAGAACATTAACATCAATATTAACGAGTATTATTACCCTGTATCAGACAATTTTAGTGCTAGACGAAAAAGGCGTTCACAATTGAACGCCCTTTATTTTATATTACATCGAATCCCTCATCCGTCTTTAATATCTCAGGTAATATGTGCAATGACTTTTGGGTGCTTTTTTACTCATAATCAGCGTCCCCCGGGAATATCATCCTCGGGTAGTCTTCTTTCTTTGTCGTACCATACTTGACCCCCAATGCGATGGGATGGTCAGGGCGGATGCATCGCCTCCAACCATGGATTTTAGCCAGGTAATCGAATCTGCCTTCCGTGACCCAGATTCCCATTTCATCTGATAATATTTTAGCCGCCATGTATGAGCCGCCATTGTCCTGCCATAGTTTTCGTAGGTATGGTTCTCCGTATTTCTGTAATAGGATTCTGCATAGTGTGTTTTTCTTTGGATGTTTTATCATATTATTCTCCGTTATATTGATCATTAGCGCGATACCAGGGTTTGGTTATTTTTATTTATTAATTATATTATACTTATCACTGTAACCTATTTTATAAATCCGTCAAATGTTATTCCCTTTTTCATCGCCGTCGTAGGGAGTATCATTGTATTACGTATATGCAAATTAAACATGATTATTTCTCCAGATTCGCGGAATACCTGACAAATAATGATGTATTAGTGACACGAGTGACAAGTAGTGACAACTCAATTTAAGTCATTTGTCACGCCCTAACCTTTTGTTTTTTTATATAATTAGATGGGCCAGTGACAACGTGACAAGTCATTTTCGAAATTCTTTTTATTATGATTATTTTATTATTTTTTTCTCTCTTATTATTATTAAAAATATCAAAATTAAAAGGTAAAAATTGACTTGTCACGTTGTCACCAGGCATAATAACCTATTATTTATATTATAATAAGGAGGTGACAAATGACCATTTTTGACTTGTCACTTCGTGTCACTCGTGTCACTCTTTCGCGATGAGATCACTATATAAATCCTCGTCTACCATCGTTGAATCATCATAATCATCAAATGGATAGTTAATAACTCTATTATTATTGAAAACAAGGATTTCATACCCCAACCGGCCCATTAGAGGGGACAACAAAATCAAAACACTTCAACGACAATCTTATGGCTTCAGGGACAAAGAATTCTTTAAACTGAAAATCCTGGCAATTCATAAGTCTGAGTACGCATTAATCGGA
>JAKQEK010000226.1 GCA_029558535.1 Bacteroidota bacterium
CCTCGACCGCCTCATCCAAAAAGCTCAGCAGCTGCTCGAAAGAAAGATTTTTTATCTGATGGCTTCTCCCAATAACGCCGAAAGCATCCTTAAAGAAACACCCAATGCCCTGCTAATCTACAAGACGGAAACATCGGAGGAAAGTGATTAGTGAATGGAGAATGGAGATTAGCGATTGGAAACTGAAAAGTAAAAAGTAAAAAGTAGAAAGTAGAAAGTAGAAAGTAGAAAGTGGAAAGTGGAAAATTGAACTTTATAAACTTTATGAACTTTCAAACTTTTTACTCCCCATCCACCATCCTCTGCGACTATCTGCGAGGGTTTTTTCTGCGAATATCTACGAGAACTATTTTTTCTCGCTGATTAACGCTGATTTTTTTCTGCGAATATCTGCGAGAGTTTTTTCTGCGACTATCTGCGAGAACAATTTCTTTCTCGCTGATTTACGCTGATTATCAAATGATAACTAATAACTTACTATTAACAACTGATAACTGAAACTCCATCACCCATTCTCCATCACCCATCCTCTATCCTCTATGCTACTTTCGAACTTTATAAACTTTATGAACTTTACGAACTTTATAAACTTTATAAACTTTATGAACTTTATAAACTTTCAACTTTTTATAAATCAATGATGATGCAAACCAATGAGCAACTTCCAGAAACCTTCGAAAAATATTTCTGGGATTGTAATTTTAATGAATTATCACTCGATAAATATAAAAAATTTATAGTCGAACGAATACTTAATTATGGGGACATGGAAGCCGTAAGGTATATCCTGAAGAAAGTCAATAAAACGGAATTAAAAAATATTATTTTTAATAGTAAGAATTTAAATAACAAAACAAAAAATTTTTGGAAAATCATGCTAAATGAGTAATGATTTGAATCTAAACATATTACCATCATCTCAGCTCGATTTATTCGAATTGCTCTCGAATACAGACTTTATAAGCGATTTTTATCTTGCAGGCGGCACAGGATTGGCTTTACAAATAGAACATCGTCAATCAATAGATTTTGATTTTTTTATACCTTATGATTTCGATACGAGCCAGATTATTCAATCTATAATATCATTGGGTCATTTCGAATTGCAAAATGAAGAAAAAAATACCATCAATGGAATTTTGAATCATGTCCGCATATCTTTCTTGGGTTACAAGTATAACGTAATAAATCCATTCATCTATCATAGAAAAATAAAAATTGCCCATGAATTAGATATTGCTGCAATGAAACTATCAGCTATTTCGGGCAGAGGGAATAAAAAAGATTTTATAGATTTATATTTTATTCTTAAAAAATATTCGTTAGATACTATTTTAAGATTCTATGAGAAAAAATATGGTAAAGGATTGGCCAATGATTATCATTTAATAAAATCACTTGTATATTTCGCCGATGCTGAAGAACAGGCAATGCCTAAAATGATCGAACAGATTGAATGGGAAAGAGTAAAAGCAGATATCGTCAAGAAAGTCAAAGAAAGCAAGATGCTTTGATTGAAAAAACGAGACTGGAGGTTGGAGGTTGGAGAATGGTGATTGGAGACTTGAAACTGAAAACTGACGACTGGAAACTGATTACTGAAAACTGATTACTGAAAACTGATTACTGGTGGCTGGAGAAAGGAAAATGGAGTAGAAAGTGAAAAGTAAAAAGTAGAACTTTATGAACTTTCTAACTTAAGGTAAGTGTGATCCGGAAACAACTCCCCTCTTAAGATAAGGGTGGGATTAATGGATTATATCAGAAAAGTTCCAGGCCTGAATGTGTTCTATCCCTTCTTTGGAAGAGAATTTCACTTCATCCATTGTTACAACATATTTATCGTAATTATCTTTGATGGTTTGCAAGGGAGAATATTCGCGAGCAATTACTTTTTCGTCGATCAGCATATAGCAGCATTGTATATAGATCATCTTGTCACCTTTTTTGGCAATAAAATCGATCTCTTTGTCTCTGAAAGTGCCGATATAAACCATATACCCCTTTCTTTTCAATTCCAGAAAAAGCAGATTTTCCAATTTGTACCCTACTCCGTAATCGAAACCCGGATAAAGATAATTCTTAAAACTCAAATCGTTGATATAATATTTATAAATACCCGACAATACTTCTTTCCCCTTGATGCTGAAACGTTCTACCTTATGAATCAAAAAGGATTGTTCGAGGTAAGAAATATAGTTCGACAGGGTATCGTAACTTGTTTTTCGTTTTTTCGATTGAAAATAGTTTAGAATGTTGGCGACAGAAATCGGGTTTGATGCGTTATTTACCAGATAAATAAATACGTCCTCAAGCAATTTGGCATCTTTAATGTTATAACGCTGAATAATATCGCGCAATAATATGGTATCTTTTATAGCCGAAACATAATTCCGTTTGGATTCCTCGTTGGGAAGCATAAATAACTCGGGTAAAGCACCTGTTGCCATATATTCCATATAGCTCTGACGGGATTTTTGCTTTTTTGCGATTCCTAAATACTCTACATAACTGAAAGGAAAAATCTCAAATTTGACATAGCGACCGGATAGTAATGTTGCCAATTCTCCTGACAACATCTCCGAATTTGAGCCTGTAATAAAAATCTCGCAAGGATCTGCAAAATTCTGCGAATAGGAATTGACGAAATGCTCCCACCCTTTTATCATTTGTATTTCATCGATAAAAAGATAAAATTTTCCTTTGGGTTTAAAATACGCTTTATAGACATTTACCATCTCCTCCAATTCTTTGTAAGTGACTATAAAATCGTACTCGATAAATTCCTTATTGATATAAAAAATATTTTCCGGCGGAATGCCATTGCGTATCAGTTGCGAAGCTATTTGCCTCAGAATATAACTTTTGCCCACACGCCGCTGTCCAACCAATACTTTCACCAGAGTGGTATTCATGTAATCCATAATTTTATCGGTATAATCATGACGGGGAAAGCCTGTTTCCGGAACATTTCCATTCCAGAAATTATACTTGGATAATATAACAATTTTTTCGTCCATACTCGAAAATTTTTACAAATATAGAACTTTTTTCAAGTTTACTCGAAAATTTTCCCTCTTGTTTTCGCATTTACTACCAAATGCCATTATTTTTTCAAATCAAAGACAAATAACTCACCGCCTGACGGCGGCTCAAACAGCTTGTCTTTTGCCTGACGGCACGCTCTCTGCACAGATCGGGTGTCCCGATGATGAGATGAGGTCGAAAAAAAATAATTAAGAATCAAAAATGGAGTGGAAAGTAGAAAGTAGAAAGTGAAAAGTGGATAGTGAAAAGTAGAACTTTATGAACTTTCAAACTTTACAAACTTTATGAACTCTCGACTAAATATCCAACCTCCATCCACTAACCTCCAACCACCAAAATTGATGAAAATTTTAATCACAGGTACCGCCGGATTCATCGGCTTTCACCTTGCCAAACGACTTCTGGAAAGAGGCGATGAAGTGGTCGGTATCGACAACATCAACGATTACTATGACGTCAATCTCAAATATGCTCGCCTGGCCGAAACGGGAATTTCCCGCGAAGCGGAAAAATGGCACACGCCTGTGCAAAGCACGAAATATCCGGGCTATACTTTCGTGCGGATGAATCTCGAAGACCGCGATCCGTTGACGGCGCTTTTCGAAAAGGAAAAGTTCGATAACGTATGCAACCTGGCAGCACAAGCCGGTGTACGTTACAGTCTGGAAAATCCTTACGCCTATATCGACAGCAACATCGTGGGGTTTGTCAATATCCTTGAAGCCTGCCGCCACCACAACATCCGGCATTTGGTTTATGCAAGTTCCTCCAGCGTTTACGGCAACAACACCAAGATGCCTCTCAGCACGAGCGATAACGTAGATCACCCCATCAGTCTATATGCCGCCACCAAAAAGAGCAATGAACTTATGGCTTATACTTATAGCCATTTGTACGGAATTCCAACTACTGGACTCCGGTTTTTTACCGTTTATGGCCCATGGGGCCGTCCTGATATGGCGTTATTCTTATTTACCAAAGCCATTATTAATGATGAGCCGGTTAAAATATTTAACTACGGCAATATGAGTCGTGATTTCACTTATATAGACGATATAATAGAAGGAGTAGTGCGAGTGATAGATAAACCACCTTTAACATCAGCACACACTAAACCAGATCCTTCATCAAGCAATATAGCCCCATACAAAATCTATAATATAGGAAATTCTAATCCTGTCAAACTAATGGATTACATAGAGGGTATAGAAAATGCCCTTGGCAAAAAGGCAAAAAAAGAATTCTTACCCATGCAACCTGGCGATGTACCTAATACTTATGCTGATGTGTCTGATTTAGTGAGAGATATTGGGTATAAACCTCCAACAAAAGTAGAAGATGGAATTAAAAAATTTATTAAGTGGTACAAAGAGTTTTATGGTGTGAAAATCTAATCATCCACAGATTGACACAAATTAACACAGATTATTTAGTTGCATTTGAGTATATTTGTGTGCATTTGTGGAAAATAAATATCTAATTAACAATGTCTATAATTTCATCCACAGATTGACACAAATTAACACAGATAATTTAGTTGTATTTGTGCTCATTTGTGTGCATTTGTGGAAAATAAAAAAAGCATGCCCGAAGAAGAATATCTATTTAAAGAAGAATGCTATAAAATCATCGGATGTGCTATGGATGTACACAGTGAACTCGGCCATGGTTTTTTAGAAGCAGTATATCAGGAAGCTTTAGAAATTACATTTATCAGAAATAATATCCCTTATGAGAGAGAAAAAGAACTGAATATTTACTTTAAAGGAATACAACTTAACAAAAAATATTATGCTGATTTTTTCTGTTATAATAAAATTATCGTAGAGTTGAAAGCCTCCAGTGGTCTAACAGATGCAGACATAGGACAGATAATAAATTATTTAAAAGCCACAGAATCAAAAATAGGACTGTTAATAAATTTTGGATTACCTAAACTACAATATAAAAGGATAATATTTTAATTATAAATTTTTTTATTTATACTTATTTGTGTGGATTTGTGGAAAATAAATAACAACCCGTAATGGCTACAGTTTCATCCACAGATTGACACAAATTAACACAGAAGATTTAGTTGTATTTGTGCTTATTTGTGTATATTTGTGGAAAATAAATATCTAACTAGCAATGTCTATAGTTTCATCCACAGATTGACACAAATTAACACAGATGATTTAGTTTTATTTGTGCTTATTTGTGTGCATTTGTGGAAAATAAATATCTAACTAGCAATGTCAATAGTTCCATCTACAGATTGACACAAATTAACACAGATGATTTAGTTTTATTTGTACTTATTTGTGTGGATTTGTGGAAAATAAATAACAACCCGTAATGGCTACAGTTTCATCCACAGATTGACACAAATTAACACAGATGATTTAGTTTTATTTGTGCTTATTTGTGTGCATTTGTGGAAAATAAATATCTAACTAGCAATGTCTATAGTTCCATCTACAGATTGACACAAATTAACACAGATGATTTAGTTTTATTTGTGCTTATTTGTGTACATTTGTGGAAAATAAATATCTAACTAGCAATGGCTATAGTTTCATCCACAAATAGACACAAATTAACAACAGACAACTAACGTTGGTTAAACTTATAAACTTATTAACTCATAAACTCTTAAACTTATCAACTTCTCCACTCCTAAACTTCTCAACTTCTCCACTATAAAATAATCGTATATGATTAAATCATTCCATTTCGTTGTAAGTTGTCAGTTGTAAGTTGTAAGTTAAAATATTCCTATTCAAATGACATTTATAAGAATTTTTTTTAATTTTATATCACAGCCGTCCAAAATAATCATAAAGAAATAAGTGATATTATTATCCAACATGTTACATCATCAAAAACGTCATTTCTAAGTTTAACCCTATCACGTAAAAAATGAAAGTTATTGAGATTTTTTTTGGGGCCCTATAAATGGTTTATTTAATCATTGCCAGAAATTAATTTTTACAATTAAGTTAATATAAAAAAATCATAAAAAATAAATGAACCTCACCCTCATCGCCGGAGCACGTCCAAATTTTATGAAGATTGCCCCTATTATTCATGCTATTCAAAAAGCGCAACAGGAAGGTATAAACATCCATTATCGATTGGTGCATACCGGGCAACACTACGACGTGAATATGAGTGAGACGTTTTTCGAAGAACTTGGAATCCCACGTCCGGATGTAAATTTAGGATGCGGCGGCGGCACTCAGGCAGAACAAACGGCAGCCATAATGATAGCTTTCGAAAAGGACCTGATGGCGAACCCTACCGATGTGGTGATGGTGGTGGGAGACGTAACCTCAACAATGGCTTGCAGCATCGTGGCCAAAAAAATGAATACAAAAGTTGCTCACGTGGAAGCAGGAATCAGAAGTTGGGATTTAACCATGCCGGAAGAAATAAACCGTATGGTCACAGACACCTTGTCCGATTATTATTTTACTACTTCCGAAACGGCAAACCATAATCTTAGAAATGCGGGAGCGAGGAAGGATCAAATTTTTTTTGTCGGCAATGTGATGATTGATACACTGCTTGACAATATGCACCGTTTCAGGAAACCCGCTTTCTTTGATCGGTTGCAATTAGAGAATGGAAATTATCTTGTACTGACTTTACACCGACCAGCCAATGTAGATGAAGCAGATAAATTGGGAGAATTATTACGGAAAATTGCAAACAATGTTCAGGGGCTACCTGTTGTTTTCCCGATTCATCCCCGCACGGCAAAAATGTTTTCGGAACTGAATATAAGTACAAACAATTTATATACAGTAGAACCTTTAGGTTATTTGGAATTTAATTATCTTGTACAGCATTCCAAAGCCGTCATTACCGATTCAGGCGGCATTACCGAAGAAACCACAGTGATGGGCATTCCATGCATCACTTTAAGAGATAACACGGAACGCCCAGAAACCTGTACCATAGGAACAAACGAACTGATAGGAACCAACCCTTCGAATATCAAACCGACACTCGACAAACTTTTTGCCGGCAGATGGGAAAAAGGCGGCATCCCTCCTTTGTGGGATGGCAAAGCAGCAGAAAGAATCATTAGCATATTATCCATTATTTTGTTTATGGCAGCTTGGGTAAAAGAAGTGCCCTTGATAAAGCCTTTTAATGAATCTTTTCTTGTTAGTGTGGAAATCAATCATATAACTCATGTGCCTGACAATTTACAATTTTATCGAAATCCGTAACATTGAAGCTATTTATGGACTTTTGCCCCACAAGTATTATTATTCAAGCACTATTAGACAACCACATACAAAAAACTCTAAGGTTAACAACCAAAATATATTGAGCAGAATAAACGACTATGACTAAAATACCTAAAAATGGAAAAGCAATTTATTTTATATCAGACTTCTCATTAATTTTGGTATCTCTTCCTTCATTTACAAATGCATAGTCATTTCGTTTAATTCATATAATTCAAACAATTTATACTAAAGCATAATGTCAAAAACCGCTTTGATAACAGGAATCACAGGACAAGATGGTTCTTTTCTTGCAGAACTACTTCTTGAAAAAGGTTATGAAGTACATGGAACTCTCAGGCGTTCTTCCTCATTCAATACGGGTCGTATTGAACATCTCTACTTCGATGAATGGGTACGTGATACGCACCGCGAACGTCTTATCAACTTGCATTATGCGGATATGACCGATTCCAGCTCCCTGATTCGTGTAATACAAAATATTCAACCCGATGAAATTTATAACCTCGCTGCACAAAGCCACGTAAAGGTTAGCTTTGATGTACCAGAATACACTGCTGAAACGGATGCTGTTGGAACTTTACGATTATTAGAAGCCGTTAGAATCCTTGGGATAGAAAAGAAAACTCGTATTTATCAGGCTTCAACCTCCGAATTATTTGGCTTAGTACAGGAAATTCCTCAAAGGGAAACTACCCCTTTTTATCCTCGTAGCCCTTATGGTGTAGCTAAACTTTATGGATATTGGATAACAAAAAATTACCGCGAAGCCTATAACATGTTCGCTGTGAATGGTATCTTATTTAACCATGAAAGCGAACGACGTGGAGAAAATTTTGTTACTCGTAAAATAACGCTAGCTGCTGCACGCATAGCTCAAAACATGCAAGATAAACTTTATTTAGGAAACCTTAATGCCCAACGCGATTGGGGCTATGCAAAAGATTATGTAGAATGCATGTGGAGAATGCTACAACATGATAAACCAGAAGACTTTATTATTGCCACTGGACGTATGCACACTGTCAGAGAATTTTGTACACTTGCCTTTACCGAAGTTGGAATTGATATCCTATGGCAAGGGGAGGGAATAAATGAGAAAGGGAGAGATAAAAAATCGGGTAAAGTGCTTATAGAAGTCGATCCAAAATATTTTAGACCAGCCGAAGTACAACAACTCATTGGCGATCCAGCTAAAGCAAAACAACTTCTGGGTTGGAACCCTCAAAAAACTACATTCGAAGAACTAGTAAAACTTATGGTACAATATGATTTGAAGTATGTAAGAAAGCTAACTTAAATTATATGTAATATTCGCTTTATTTTAAGTGTAATTATATAACTGAATCTGTAAACTCAATGAATAAGAACTCAAAAATATATGTCGCAGGACATAAGGGCTTAGTTGGATCTGCAATTTGGAAAAATCTTCAACAAAAAGGATACACTCAACTTATTGGCCGAACGAAACAAGAACTCGACTTGATGAATAGCTCTGATGTAAAATGTTTTTTCGATGATGTAGAACCTGAATATGTCTTCTTAGCTGCCGCCTATGTCGGTGGAATTCTTGCCAATAATACATATCGCGCTGATTTTATTTATCGAAATCTCGAAATCCAAAACAACGTAATAAGTGAGAGTTATCGTCACAATGTAAAAAAATTGCTGTTCCTTGGTAGTACCTGCATTTATCCTAAAGAAGCACCTCAACCTATGCGTGAAGATGCTTTACTTACTTCGCCTCTTGAATATACCAACGAACCTTATGCTATTGCTAAAATTGCTGGCTTAAAAATGTGTGAAAGTTTCAATATCCAATACGGAACCAATTATATTGCTGTAATGCCAACCAACTTGTATGGACCAAACGATAATTTCGATCTTGAGAAAAGCCATGTGCTTCCCGCCATGATTCGAAAAATTTATCTTGGAAAATGCTTAATGACTCATAATTGGGAAAATATTAGAAAAGATTTAGATAAACGACCTATTGAAAATATTAGTGGGAAAGCCACAGAAGAAGAAATTTTAGAAATCTTGAAAAAATATGGCATTTACAAGGATAAAATTGCTTTATGGGGTACAGGCAAACCTATGCGAGAATTTCTATGGAGCGAAGAAATGGCCGATGCATGTGTATATATCATGGAAAACGTAAACTTTTTCGATTTAGTAAATGGGAAAAAAGAAATTCGTAATTGCCACATTAATATTGGAACAGGAAAAGAAATAAGCATTCGTGACCTATCCCAGTTAATTAAAAATACATTGAAATATAATGGACAAATAACATTTGATGCTTCCAAACCCGATGGTGCCATGCGCAAATTAACCGATGTAACAAAGCTTCATTCCCTCGGTTGGTATCATCATATCGAAATTGAAGAAGGTGTTAAAAAATTGTCGAAATGGTATATTGAAGATCTCATAAAGCATTAAAATTATAAAAATATTGTAAAGAATTTCTATAGCCAAAAATAATCACAGCACTCCAAAATAATCATAAAAAGAAATAAGTGATATTATTATCCAACATGTTACATCATCAAAAACGTCATTTCTAAGTTTAACCCTATCACATAAAAATGAAAGTTAATGAGATTTTTTTTGGGCACTATAAATGGTTTATTTAACCACTGCCAGAAATTAATTTTTACAAATAAGTTAATATAAATAAATTCATATAAAATAAATGAACCTCACCCTCGTCGCCGGAGCACGTCCAAATTTTATGAAGATTGCCCCTATTATCCATGCTATTCAAAAAGCACAACAGGGCGGCATAAACATCCATTATCGATTGGTGCATACCGGGCAACATCGTGAGATGCTTGATCAGGTACTTCATTTGTTTGAGATTGTGCCCGATTACGACCTCAATATTATGAAACAGGGACAGGACCTGTACGATGTCACCGCCCGGGTACTGACCGGGCTGCGTGATGTCTACA
>JAKQEK010000231.1 GCA_029558535.1 Bacteroidota bacterium
AAGTTGAGCTTGCGTGATGGTCGTCTGTAAAGTTGGTTCTTTGATTACTTTTAAAAATGATGATAGAAGCTCGGTGGCCGAATTGATTGCTGTTGGAACGGTTGTAGTGCTGACGGTAGTCAATAGAATTGTTGATGAGACAGTGCTTACGGCCTTAGAGATTTCGGTAATTAAATTCGGAGTTGCTGAAAACTGTTGGGAAATTTCATTTGCCACGGTTGAAGTTTTGGTTGCTATGCCGTTTTGAAGATCGGTTGCGGTAATCGTTGTAATTTTATTTATAGATATGTTTTTTTCTTTGGCAAGTAAAGCCATAGCGGTCGATGTAGCATCAATGTTGATATTTAGTATTTTAACTTTTGTTGTAGTTGCCGGTATTTCAGATTTTATGAGCGTTTTTCCTAATATATTTCTAAAAAGTATTCTTCCGTAACTATCTTTGATTATTATTTGTGCTGTGTAAGTATTGTCGGTAATTGGTATATTTGCGGTATATGTCGAACCGCTAACTGTAACGGTACCAATTTCGGTATTTTCGGAATCTGTTCTAACGACTGAAATCGAATTACCCTTTGAGCCTATTGATAAAGCAAAGTTAATGTTTGGCCTTGGCGAATTTATTGCATTTGAAGGCAATGCGCCGCTTATCTCTAATTCTGGATTGGTAACCATTGTGAATGTTGCGGTTAATACATCGGAGTTGGTCCAGCCGACCTTGCTTGCTGTAACTTTAATCGTGCAGTCGCTGGTGATTGTAAAAGAGCCGTTGTATAGCGTGGAGGGATCATCGTTAATTTTATAATAAATTTGGGTGCCTTCGGTTGCGCAAGTTATATTAATTTTTTGTGAAGAAGTTATAGAGCCGCCGGCAGGCGATAATACGGGTAAAGCGATTTTAGGAGTTGGAATGCTATAGGATGAGGGGTTTAATGAAATATTAGCATTATCAAAATTTAAGGTTGCGTCAGCATACATATTAATAAAATATGATTCGCCGACTTTTAAAGTTGGATCTACCCCGTCTAATTTAGTAATGACGCCTGATTCGTTTCTGATAACTTGAATAAATGAGCCAGCCACTGGGAACCATTTATAACATCCTTTGATTATTGAATTTTCGGACATCAATTTATCAAATGTGTATGTTGAGGGCGTTTGCGAGAAACCGATAAGATTAAATCCAGCCTTCAAATTTACTGTGATGGCTGATGTGATTTCATTTCCGTTAATACTTAATTTTACGTCGGTTGATGAATTGGTTTTTATTATGTAACCTTTTCCTGAAGATAAGGTGGTTAATGTTCCTTCTGAATGACTTAAAAAACTTCCGGCCGAAGGGCTGAATAAATAAATATCCTCGATCGAAGTGTTTTGTGATTTTAAATCGGTTGGAGTGAGAGCGATTGATTTTGAAAAGCTGATAAAGTTAAATCCGGGTTTTAAAGTAATATCTTGTGAGGTTTGCGCATAAAGAATATTCGAAAAAAGTAATATTATTGTTGCTGATAAGAATAGTATTTTTTTATTCATTAATGAGCCTCCCGGGTTGGTAATGATTAACCTAATTATATTATA
>JAKQEK010000251.1 GCA_029558535.1 Bacteroidota bacterium
CCAGGTATAAGTATCTCCCGAACATATTTCGTAATCTTCAACAAATTCGTAAACCGGATGCACTATGAGATTTAATACGTAAACGCTATCGCAGGAATTTACAGTCAGTAGGCTATCGTAATATATTCCCTCAGCCGAGTACTCATTTTCACGCCAGGTATAAGTCTCACCCGAACATATTCCGTAATCTTCAACAAACTCGTAAACAGGATGTACTATGAGGTTTAATACGTAAACACTATCACAGGAATATTCCGTTTGTAAGCTATCATAATATATTCCCTCAACGGAGTACTCATTTTCTCGCCAGGTATATGTCTCTCCCGAACAAATCTCTTGATCTTCAATAAATTCATAAACAGGATGTACTATGAGGTTTAATACAAAAACGCTATCACACGAATATTCCGTTTGTAAGCTATTATAATATATCCCTTCAACAGAGTACTCATTTTCACGCCAGGTATATGTCTCTCCCGAACAAATCTCTTGATCTTCAATAAATTCATAAATAGGGTGTACGATAAGATTTAATACGTAAACACTATCACAGGAATATTCTGTTTGTAAGCTATCATAATATATTCCCTCAACGGAGAACTCATTTTCTCGCCAGGTATATGTCTCTCCCGAACAAATCTCTTGATCTTCAATAAATTCATAAACAGGGTGTACGATAAGATTTAATATATACACACTATCACAAGCATAAACTGAAGTCAACGAATCATAAAAGGAGCCTTGTGTATTATAGTAGTTTTCTCTCCACAAAAAGTTTTCTCCTTCACAAATTTCTGCATCTTCAGGGAACTCGTAACCAACACTTACTATTACCTGTGAGCTAAATTCACTTTCACAGCCCTCATTAATATAGCCATGAACAGTTGCCTGATAAATCCCGGTTCCACCGTATAAATGCGTGAAATTTCCGACACCTGTATAATCATCTGTACCATCAGAATCTACATCCCAAAAAATGCTAGGCTCATAAATATTTTGAGATTCATCTGTGAAATTAATAGTTGTTCCATCACATGATATATCTGCAGAAAATAACAAATGAGGAGCCAGACAAAATTCATGTATATAAGTATGGCTAAACTCCAAATCAGTATTTACAGCTCTTACACCGATTATATGATTTCCCGGAACAACTGATGCAAGATTTGCAACAAATGAAGTATCCCACATTAAATCGGGAGTGAAACTTACAACTGTACCATTACCAAATCCGGGGTCTTCATTTATAAAATATTCAAGATGATCAAGATTTGAAAGATTACTTACCTCTTGCTCCATTACGCAAAACTGATGAAAATGAGTATGTCCCCAGACATTATCTTCATCTTTAGCGCGTATTCCAAGAAGATGAACCCCATTCTCAAGATTATTCAAGTTTAATGATGTAGATATAAACACCATGCTATCGGCAGTAAATGTAATATTTTCACCTGTCCCATATCCGTTATCAGTATCAATAAAATATTCTATCTCATTAAGATCAGGCATTGTATTGCTGTAACTTTCGTTAGATAGCACAAATTGGTGTAAATGTGTTATGCCCCAAATTTCATCAGCATCTTTAGAACGTATGCCTAGAGTATGAAGACCGGGGCCAAAAGCTGTCAGGTCAATAGTGGCTGCTAAATTTACGATGCTATCGGCAGCAAACGTAATATTTTCGCCTGTGCCATATCCATTGTCAGTATCAACAAAATACTCTATTTCGGTCAGGTCAGGCATTGTGTTGCTGTAACTTTCGTTAGATAGCACAAATTGGTGTAAATGTGTTATTCCCCATATTTCATCAGTATCTTTAGAACGTATGCCAAGAGTGTGAAGACCAGGACCGTATCCTGTCAGATCAACCGTAGCTAATAAACTTACAATGCTGTCAGAAGTAAATGTAAGATTTTCGCCTGTCCCATATCCGTTATCAGTATCAATAAAATATTCTACCTCATTAAGATCAGGCATTGTATTGCTGTAACTTTCGTTAGATAGCACAAATTGGTGTAAATGAGTTATTCCCCATATTTCATCAGTATCTTTAGAACGTATGCCTAGAGTATGAAGACCGGGACCAAAAGCTGTCAGGTCAATAATGGCTGCTAAATCTACGATGCTATCGGCAGCAAACGTAATATTTTCGCCAGTGCCATATCCGTTGTCAGTATCAACAAAATACTCTATTTCGGTCAGGTCAGGCATTGCGTTGCTGTAACTTTCGTTAGATAATACAAACTGATGTAAATAAGTTATGCCCCAAATATCATCAGCATCTTTTGAACGTATGCCAAGAGTGTGAAGGCCAGGACCGTATCCTGTCAGATCAACCGTAGCTAATAAACTTACAATGCTGTCAGAAGTAAATGTAAGATTTTCGCTTGTGCCATATCCGTTGTCAGTATCAACAAAATACTCTATTTCGGTCAGGTCAGGCATTGTGCTGCTATAACTTTCGTTAGACAGAACAAACTGATGTAATTGAGTAATCCCCCAGATACCATTATCGTCTTTAGCCCTGATACCAATAGTATGTAACCCGTTAGTCAGTATTCCGCAATCAATAATTTCTTCCAGTGACAATTCGTATCCGGGACTTATGATAAGTTCAACTCCATTATCAAATCCCGGGTCTGTATCAAAGAAATATTCAACCCGAATTATATCAGGTTCCGTCTGGGCGTCGCACATATGAGGAAATAGCAATACCGTAAACAAAACCATGAATGTATATAACTGTTTCATAGTAATTTTTTTCTATTATTCTATGAAACTAGTTGTTGGATTTTATTTTAATATTTATTGGTAATCCATCAGTATTTGAACCTGTAGAAGATCCATAAAAGAAATAAGTTGACGGAACAGGAGGCAAACCCGACAACCGGTATGGATCAATACCCCCAAACATACCACAGTCTTCTCCGGTAGCTCCATAGCCAATTGCCGGATTACTTGGATCATCTATTAGCTGATATTTACCATCTCTGGAAGGATTGGTAAGATCAAATACCAAATTCATATCAACATCCTGAAGGTTTGAAGGTAAAGCAAATTGAGTTGAATTTCCAATATTGTTTGAAATAGAACAATCTGTATGGTTTAAGGTTCCGGCAATCATAATATTGTTGAATAAAGATGAGTTTTTTACTGTCAAATTTCCGCTAATAACATTATTAATAATCTGTGCAGAACTTGTTGTTGACATGTTAATAGCATCACCAGCTTGAGAAGACAAATAATTGTTGGT
The DNA here is from genome assembly GCA_029558535.1 of Bacteroidota bacterium. Taxonomy (GTDB): domain Bacteria; phylum Bacteroidota; class Bacteroidia; order Bacteroidales; family ML635J-15; genus Bact-19. The sequence continues at coordinate 3,254 of JAKQEK010000251.1, forward strand.
AAAAATGATACCTGCACAATTCTCCAGAATCCTAATATTATAGCCATTACCCGAATTTGTTCTGGTAATATAATTCTGAATAAAACTTATGCCTGAAACTGAAGCAGAAATTGTAATTGTATAGTTAGTATATCCATGATAATCACTGTATTGATCAGACTGAATTCTGTTCCTTTTAAAAATAATATTACTCTCATTTATAGTAATTGCAGATGCATCTCCCATAACTCCATCATAAAAATATAATCCTATTATAACACTTCCTTCGCAGCCGGGATTAAATACGGATCTTTTAATTATGGCAGAATTTGGATTAGCCTGTGTTTCAGGATTGTCTCCAAGAAAATATCCGGGACCTATCATAACCAGTGGTTTTGCCAAAGTAAATCCTTCATAATGAACTGGTGTCCCTTCAATATAAAGAGTGTCATAATCCGCCGCCGCGGCTATTGCATCTGTAATTGTAGTAAAATCTGCATCTCCGATACCCGAATTATTAACACGATATTTTGCAGCAATAATGAAATTAGCACTAAATAAAAATGATGATAATAAAAGAATTACAACTAGGTTTTTCATAGCGATTAAATTTAAATTATACTTTTTATGATCTTATTCTCAGTTTTATTGTTTTAATACAACGGTTACTTAACTTTTTAACATTTTTACAAATTAAACTTTCTACAAGTTTATTAACAATTTATATATCTGTTTATAATTAAAAAGAAATATATCAATTATTACAAAAATAATAATTTTATATAATATAATGATTTTTCTTTCTTTTTTTGTTGAATTAATCCATAAATATTTATTTAAATCATAAGAAAACATCTGCTTAAATAAAAATAATTATATTTGCAATAAGCATATTTAAACTCATGATATTATGAAAAGAAACATTACTTATTTCTTAGCTGGGGTTTTATTTTTTTACGTACATTCAGTTTATTGCCAAAATGTTGGCATATCTGAAACTGAAATAATACCGGATGCCTCATCAATTCTAGAAATACGTTCATTGGATAAAGGTATTCTGATACCGAGAGTTGAATTATCAGGCTCCGATGATGTCACAACAATAAGCAATCCTGCCAACAGTTTATTGATTTACAATACAGCAACAGCAGGAACGGAACCAAATAATGTAATCCCGGGTTATTATTATTGGAATAATATAGAATCAAAATGGTTATTAATAGGAAACATAAACACTGCTCCCGAAGCTTGGCTTCTTTTGGGCAATTCGGGAACAAACCCTACAAATGACTTCATTGGAACTATAGATGCTCAGGATTTAATTTTACGAACAAATGATACTGAAAGAATGCGAATAAAATCCTCCGGTAACATAAGTATTGGTGGAGAAGATGCCTGGGGAAAGCTGACAGTAAACAATGGCAGATTGGTAGTACAAAATGAAGCAGGGTACTCTGGTTCGGGAGCGTCGCTTTATAAAAATAATCCATGGTTATATTTGTGGTCGCAAGAAACTGCTTTAGCAGAATACCAGGGTGGAAACATACTTTTTTCTGCTATGCAAAACTCCGTTCTTGCTGCTGATATTTGCATGATTGAAGGCGTAAGAGAAAACGGGACTACAAACAATACCGCATCAAGGCTGGTTTTTTACACAAGACCATCGGCAGATTATATGCAACAAAGATTAATTATTGATTCCGAAGGTTTCTTTACATTCAAACCGGAAAACGATGCAAATAAAAACATTATAATTAACGATTTGGGAGTAGGTTCGACATCTGAACCTACAATAGTACCATCTACTCATTTGTATGGTTTTTTAGGAACAGACACAAGAGCTTTTTGGAGAGGATACGCTAGTTCATTTGTTAGCTTGTCTTCAAAAAAGTGGAAAACAAATATTACCCCGATTACTCTTGATAAAAGAACTGAGCTTTACAAAGATTTTTTGAATCTGGATGTGGTAAGCTATAATCCTGTACGAGAAATAACCGACACATTGGGCAATAAAACCGGAGAAGAGATTATGCCATTAACCTTTGGGCTTATTTCGGAGGATTCTCCAAAAATAATTGTTGATGAAAGCGGCAATGGAATAAAACTATATGAATATATTTCGTTGCTCACAGTTGCCCTTCAGGAGTCAAATAAAAGAATTGATGAACTTGAGGCAAAATTAGCCGAATACGATAAAATAATCGGAAATTCGGTTCCAAATAACAAGAAAAGTCGGACTAAAAAATAAAAAGTCGGAAGAAAACATCTTCCGACCAATCTTAAATAAAAGGCAAACTCTGTTATATTATTCCATTGTCAAACCTATAATTTTGCTAATAACTTCGTCTTTTCCACAAGGCTAATAAATTCAGTCCTGTATCCATATTTATCTTCACCTTTTGCCTTTTTTGCCCACAATAAAACATGATCATAAGATGCGGAGCCTTTAAATTCAGAATCTCTTAACAACATCCCATATTCTGCAACAGAAACAGCCATTAGAAAATTTGCGGAGTTATCTTTCTTTGCAAGATCTTTGTCTGTCACTTTCGAAGTAATTAAACGACTTACATCTTGTCCCGGCTTTTTATATCTAATTTTTAAAGTCATTATATCACTGCTTTTTACTACTTGCGAAGTCTGATAATTAAGGGGGTCAACACTTGATGAACCAGACTCTCCGTCCGCCATTACCAATTCGTAAATAGCTGTTACAGTGTGACCACTGCCTATTTCTCCCGCATCTTTTTTGTCATCATTAAAATCTTCTTTATTTAACATCCTATTTTCGTAACCAATTAGTCTGTATTCTTTAACTTTACCGGGATTAAATTCGATTTGGATTTTTACATCTTTTGCAATTGTATAAAGAGTTCCCCACAATTCATGACCAAAGATTTTGTTGGACTCCATTATATTATCAATGTAAGCGTAATTACCATTACCCTTATTTGACAATTTTTCCATTTTTGAATCTTTGTAATTTCCCATACCAAAGCCAAGAATTGTCAAATAAACTCCTTGATCTCTTTTAGATTCTATAAGTCTTTCCATTTCGGCATCTGAACTTGCACCTACATTAAAATCACCGTCAGAAGCAAGAATTACCCTATTATTACCTCCTTCTATATAATTTTCTACCGCAATTTTATATGCTAATTTTATACCTTCGCCTCCGGCAGTTGAGCCACCTGCAGAAAGTTTATCAAGTGCAGCAAGAATTTTTTCTTTATCCTTACCACTGGTAGAAGGTAGAACACAACCTGCAGCACCTGCATAAACAACAATTGCAACTTTGTCCTGAGGTCTGAGTTTATCTACTAATATCCTAAATGACTTTTTCAATAACGGCAATTTATTATCATAATTCATTGACCCTGACACATCAATTAAAAATACTAAATTACATGGAGGGATATTTTCTTCAGCTATACTCTCACCCTGAATACCAATAAGTAATAATTTGTTTTTTGGATTCCACGGACAATCTCCTAACTCGAGATGTGTAGAAAATGGATGCTCACCTTTTGGGTTTTCATAATCATAATCAAAATAATTAATCATTTCTTCGATACGTACAGCGTCCTTATACGGCATTGTAGAACTATTGATAAATCTACGTACATTGGCATAAGAAGCTCGGTCAACATCAATAGAAAATGTTGATAAAGGATCATCTAATGATTTTTTAAATGTATTTTCCTGTATAAAATCATAGGATTCTGTATTATGCTCAACATAGGACTCATCAATATCATAAGAGTATGAGGTATAACCATTTACATTTCCACAAACAGGAGATTGATAACCTCTTCCATCAACTTTTGTCTTTTCACAGCTTCTATCATATAAATACTCTTCCTTCTCGTTTGCTGCCATCAAACTTAAATCGAGAAAAACTGTCATTTTGTGATGCTGATTTTCGGCAAGAATGAGGTTTTTTTCATAATATTCAACATAGCCTGTATAATTTACTCTAATGCTATACACTCCCGGATCAAGATCTTTAAATTCAAAAGATCCTACTTTATCCGTTTTTATTGTGCTAATTATAATGCTCATATTATACAGCTTTACTTCTGCACCGGACAATGAATTTCCTGTTGAATTATCGCCGACCGTTCCGGATATTGAACCGGTAGCAAAGCTCATTGTTGTTATTATCAGAGCTATTCCAATTAAAAAAAGTTTTGTTTTCATAGTTTTATGTTTTAAAATTTATATTCGGCGGTCTTGATGAATTTTAAATTTGGTTTCCATAAATGTTAAATGATTTTTTTAATTTTGAAAAAAAACTCTATTGAAAAAAATATTTCAATATTTTGAAGACTTCTGGTTTTTGTTTTTCCCGCATGTATGTGAAGCATGTGGCACTGCATTGCATAAGAACGAAGGTCCCGTATGCTTTAAGTGTTTATATGAATTGCCCCGAACAGACTATAGCTCAGACTTAGATAATCCAATTGTTCAATTATTTACGGGCAGAATAAAAATTGAAAAGGCAACCGCCTTGTTTTCATTTCATAAAGGTAGTCGTTTTCGCAAACTATTACATAGCTTGAAATATAAAAACAAACCTGAAATAGGGATTTTATTGGGCAAAGAACTTGGAGCTGATATGCTGAAATCAAAAAACTTTAAAGACATTGATTTCATTTTGCCGGTTCCATTACACACAAACAGACTGAAGCAACGAGGTTATAACCAAAGCGAAATGATAGGGCAGGGAATCTCAGCAGTAACTAAAATACCACTATTAATTAATAGTCTTGTTAGAAACAAAGAAACGGTTACACAAACAAAAATGACAAAAGAAGAAAGATGGAATAATGTATCCGGCAAGTTTAGTATTAATGATTCGGAACTGTTAAAAAACAAACATGTTTTACTTGTTGACGATGTTTTAACGACAGGGTCAACCATTGAAGCCTGTGGAGAAGTTTTGTTAGAAGTTGAAGGATTGAAATTAAGTATCGCTGTTTTAGCGAAAGCATAAAAAAAGGTTGATAAGAAAAATTCCCTATCAACCCTATGATAAATAATCTACTACTAAATAATCCCTTTTTTATGTTTTTCAGTAATTGCGTTTAGCATATCATCTGTCATTGCTTCGAGATCAAAACTTGGTTTCCATCCCCATTCCATTCTGGCAGCAGTATCATCAACATCATTAGGCCATGAATCAGCAATTGCTTGACGGAAATCCGGATTATAAGTGATTTCAAACTCAGGAATACGTTTTTTAATCGAATCAGCAATTTCTTTAACGCTAAAACTCATAGCTCCAACGTTGAAATCACAATGATGTTTTAGTTTTGAAAAATCAGCTTGCATCAAATCGATGGTAGCTTTAATACAATCAGGCATATACATCATAGGTAGTCTGGTATCTTCCTTAACAAAACAATCATACTTTTTATTTTTTACTGCTTCAAAATAAACTGCAACAGCATAATCAGTAGTGCCACCACCCGGCAATGTTTCATGACTTATTATACCCGGATAACGTAAACCTCTAACATCAAGTCCGTATTTTTTTACATAATAATCTCCTAATAATTCTCCAGCTACTTTTGTAAGACCATACATTGTTGTTGGTTTTAAAACTGTTTCCTGTGGAGCTCTGTCAAGTGGAGTGCCAGGACCAAATACAGCAATTGAACTTGGTACTAAAACTTGTTTCATTTTCATTTCACGAGCAATTTCCAAGACATTCAACAAACCGTTCATATTAACATCCCATGCAAGCATTGGATTTTTTTCTCCATTACCTGATAAGATTGCCGCCATATTTATAATAATGTTAATATCATATTTTCTACAAGCATCGTATAAATCGTTTTTGTTGACAGCATCAAAAAATTCGAAAGGTCCTGATTCAAGAACTGCTTGCGATGGAGCAGTTTTGCGACCTGTCCCAATAACGTTTTCATTGCCGTACATCTTTCTCAATGTAAGTATCAATTCCGAACCAATTTGTCCCGATGAGCCTATAACTAAAATTCTTTCCATAATCTTTTTATTTTGTTAATTAACTTTAAAATTTCGTCCAAATATATACAAATTATTATTCCTATCAAATAACAAAAATCATTTATCAAAAATAATTATCTGTCTGATTATTAGAGTGTTCCGCATTTTTTGATATAAATATAGTAGCAAGATTATCAAATTTTAAAAACCCTAATACCTTGAAGCTTAATTTTTAATGTTATTAAAAAATCTTTCTGTCAGACAACCGCCTTTATCAAAACCCAGATCTAAACTTATAACTCAAGAATTTAAACCATTCTTCTGCTTATTTTCTATTAAAACAGACTATCTCTTTTTAAAAAATCCATTTTCGTCAATAAACCAATGATCCTCAAATAATAAATGCGAGACATCATTTTCATCATCCGGATTTCTGCTATAATATTCGTATTCTAGAATTATTTCAAGTTCATAATTTATCTCACTCTTACGGGAAAAACTAAAATAAGCATTCCCAAGTGGGTCTGCAGTACCTGTATTGATAGCATCAATTACTTCAAATTCATAGTTCAGGGTTACCGTTCTGGCACATCCTGAATTTAATTCAACAACAAAGAATTTATTCCTTCTTGAAAGTAAATTCCATTTGGCAACACCCGTTGAGTCAACTACAGAAAACAGGGTATCATCGTCAAAGTCGATTCGTCCTCCTTCAATTTGTATTGGGATAAGTTGTACATGAGCATTCGTTAAATCATAAGGGAAATCTGAAAATTGAATAGTTTGCTCTTTATTTCTGTTATAGAATTTCGAGACATATGGCATTTCTACTTTTTGTAAACTATCCAAATATCTGCTCAAACATAAGCTGTCACAGGGTATATTAAAGGTTTTCTGTGAAAATACTATATTAGAAGTTAGCGAAAATATTCCACAAATGAGTAGAAAAACTACGACTCTATAAACTTTGTAAAAACCAGCAATTTTGGAAATAGTTCTACTTAAATCTGTTATTTTAACCATTTTAATTGTCACTTAAATAATTTCAATTATTTCATCTTCAAAATCAAAACTCGAACCAATCTGAACCAAATATATACAATTTATTTTTTCTATCAAAATACGGGAATCATTATCTTAATTTTAAATAATCGGATTCGAAGACTACTTACATATGTTAGTAATAATTCTCTCCTTATTTCTTACTATAACTAATAACCATTAGATAATTGTTCCCATTCTGAATAGATTTAAGGTTATAAAAGAGCTATTCCCAATTCAAAAAAGCAAACTGTCATATAACTTAGGTAAATAAACATTTTCATGAGACAAAATATGCCGATCGTAAATTTTTAACAAATTATTTGTAAAATTATTTGGAATATAAAATAATATGCTTTATTTTTGACCAACCGTTCAGTCAAAATAAATATTTATGGCACCAAAAACAAAAAAACAATTCGAAGATATCAGAATCGAGAAGAAACAACAAATCATTAATGCTGCTTTAAAATTGTTTGCCAATTATGGTTTTCATGAAACCTCTATTAGCAAAATAGCAAAAGAAGCATGGATGTCGAAAGGACTTCTGTACAATTATTTTGAAAGTAAAGAAGCCTTATTGCGCGAAATAATGGCAGAGTTTAGTGAAACAATAATGAATTTGATGAATCCTGACCATGATGATGAAATAACATCTAAAGAAATGGAAGATTTCTTCACTTTAATTATTGACTTGCTTAAATCAAATAAGGAGCAATGGAAATTATACCATCAGATTTCTATGCAACATGGCGTTACAGAAATATTAATGGAAGAAGCATTTTTGTTAAAAATGGGAAAAAATCAACAACTTATTTATAAATATTTCGCTGAACGATTTGACAATCCGGGACTTGAAATGTTCATTTTTTCATCAATGTTCAAAGGATTTTCGCTTTTATACGTATTTTCAGAAACTGACATACCTGATGAAATAACCAATGAGTTTAAAAAGAGATTAAAAGAAATGTTTATTAAACAAAAAAAATAATATGAAAAAATTATTTATATCGGTAGCCATATTGGTTGGGTGGTCGCTATGTGTAAACTCACAAGATGCCAAAGAAATTGTTAGAAAAGCTTATGAAAAATCAAACGGAAATTCCAGTTATACTGAAATGACGATGAAAATTGTTCGTCCAACTTATGAGCGTAGCATTTCTATGAAGGCCTGGTCACTTGGAACAAAATACTCGATGGTTTACATTACAGCGCCTGCTAAAGAAAAAGGTCAAGTGCACATGAAACGGGATAAGGAAATGTGGAATTGGCAACCTACAATAAACAGAATGATAAAACTCCCGCCATCAATGATGATGCAGTCATGGATGGGAAGTGATTTTACAAATGATGATTTGATAAATCAGGCTTCAATAGTCAACGATTATACCCACAAAATACTTGGCAGTGAAAATTATGACAACTACAAATGTTACAAGATTGAACTTATTCCTAAAGAAAATTCAAATGTTGTTTGGGGAAAAATCATTTTGCTTATAAGTAAAGACGAAGACTTTATTTTAAAATCCGAATACTTTGACGAAGACCAGGACTTAATAAAAACAGAACTTGCATCAGAAATTAAAATTCTAGGGGGAAAGAATATTCCTACAAAATTCACCACTATACCAGCCGATAAACAAGGTAACAAAACTATTATGATTATGGACAATATAATTTTTGACTACAAATTAGATGAGGCGTTTTTCACACAACAGAATATGAAGAAAGTAAAGTAGTACCTAGAGTGCCTAAATTACTTGAAGTATTTAAATTGAAGAGTAAAAATGAAAATAAAATAAAACCAGATAGAATGAAATACAGTATTAACAAAAGCCAAAGTACTCTAGGCACTCTAGACACTCTAGGCACTTTAGACACTTTAGACTATGAATTACTATAAACTAGCATGGCGAAATATTTGGCGAAACAAGAAGCGTACTCTGATTACGGCAGCTTCGATATTCTTCGCTCTGTTTTTGGCAATTCTTATGGTTGGATTGCAGGAAGGGACTTACGCACACATGATAAAGATTTCGGTGGAAGACTTTTATGGGTATGCACAGGTTCATGGCAAAGGATTTTCCGAAGATAAAACACTAACTAACTCGTTAGAGTACGACCAAAATATCATAGATTATCTTATGTCTGACGAAAATGTAAAACAAATTCAGCCACGAATTGAAAGTTTTGCTTTGAGTGCGTATGCCGAAAAATCTAAAGGAATTGCTGTAATTGGAGTTGATCCTAAACTTGAATTTGAAAAACCATCTATTAAAAAACGACTGATTGCAGGTAATTTTGATGACGTTTATAACGGGGGAATTGTAGTTACAGAAAAACTTGCGGAATATCTGGGTGCTGAATTAGGTGACTCTTTAGCTCTTATAGGCCAGGGTTATCAAGGGGTAAGTGCAATCGGATTATATAGGATTACCGCAATAATTTCAATGCCAAATCCAATGTTAAATTCGGGACTAGCATATCTTGATTTGGAATCAGCACAAGAGTTATTTAGTTTAGACGGCAGAGTTACCGGATTGTCTCTTAGCTTTAAAGACAATTCGAAATTTAAAGAATCTACAGAAAACCTGAGATCAAAACTGCCCGAAGGTTACGAGATTTTCCATTGGGAAGAAGAAATGCCGGAAATAAGACAATTTATTGATTCGGATAAAAGTAGTGGACAGATTTTCTTGTTTATTCTTTATATAATTATAGGATTTGGTATTTTTGGTACTGCGCTAATGATGATTGCAGAAAGAATCAAAGAATTCGGCATCATGGTCGCTGTCGGAATGCAAAAAATCAAAATTGTTATTCTCGTAGCTATCGAAATGTTGTATATCACAAGTCTGGGGATTATTGCCTCAATAGTATTTAGTGTACCGGTTATGTACTATTTACATATAAATCCAATAACCTTTACCGGAGATATGGCACAAGTTTATGAAACATACGGTTTTGAACCAATAATGCCGGCAGCTTTTCAACTTGACTATTTTATGACCCAGTCTGTAGTGGTAATTATTATAACAATTTTAGCAATTATTTACCCATTATATGGCATTAGCAAATTAAATGTAATAAAATCATTAAGAAAATAATTAAACCCGAAATTATGGAAGTAATTAAAATAGCATGGAGAAACATCTGGCGAAATAAAGCAAGAAGTCTGGTAATTCTGATTTCGGTGTGTATAGGCATGGTGGGAGGAATATTTGCTACGGCCGCAATGATAGGGATGACAAATCAACGAATAGATACTGCTATAAAGACTGAGATTTCACATATTCAACTGCACAATCCAAAATTTATTTTTAATCAGGAACAGGAATATTATCTCGAAAATACTGATGAATTATTAAAATCAATAAGCAAAAGCAAATACGTTTCAGCCATTTCTTCTCGGTTAAAAATTACGGCAATGATCAGTTCTGCCGAAACAGCTTCGGGAGTAATAATTAACGGCGTTGTTCCGGCTGATGAAAAAGCAATATCAAATCTGCATACAAAAATTATAGATGGAGAGTTTTTTACTGAAAACAAGTCAAATGAAATTGTTATAAGCCAAAAACTCGCTGACAAACTAAAACTTGGAATTAAATCAAAACTGGTTTTAACATTTCAGGATTCAGAAGGTAACATTGTAAGTGATAATTACAAAGTATGCGGTATTTATCGCACCACAAACCAGATGTTTGACGAAATGCAGGTGTTTGTAAAGAAATCGCATTTGAGCAGTATTTGTGGCTACAACGAAAACATTGCACAAGAAATAGCTGTTTTACTAAAAGATAATGAAAATCTTTCGTTGGCCGAAACCGAAATCAAAGAAATTGCAGGAAAAGGAATAATGGTTAGAACATGGAAAGAAATAAGTCCTGATTTAGGAATGATGACAGATATGATGGCTCAATATTCGGGATATATATTAATGATTATTTTAATGGCTTTGGCATTTGGTATTATCAACACAATGCTTATGGCAATACTTGAGCGAAAAAAAGAACTTGGTATGATGATGGCAATAGGAATGAACAAAGCAAAAATCAGAGCAATGATAGCTTGGGAAACTGTTTTTCTAACTATTACAGGAACGGTTGTGGGAATGGTAATTGCCCAAATATTAGTTTCATATTTTGGAAACGTAGGAATAGATTTGACTATGTACGCTGAAGGATTTGAGGCTGTTGGATATGAAGCAGTTCTATATCCAGAACTAAATACAAGTTTCTACATTCAGGTTGTTGTACTAACCATATTTACAGCCTTGTTTGCAGCAATTTTTCCGATACGAAGAGCAATAAAAATGAACCCTGCAGAAGTTCTTAGAACAGAGTAAAAAGAAATATGTGAAATGCAACATTTAAAAACAAATAATAACCACAATACTCTAGACACTCTAGACACTTTAGGCACTCTAGGCACTCTAGGCACTCTAGGCACTTAAAAAACTATAAACATGAACATAATAGAAATTAAAAACCTACACAAAATTTACACCGAGACAGCAGTTCCGGTTAAAGCAGTAAACGGAATAGATTTAAACTTTGAACAAGGTGAGTTCACAGCAATCGTTGGACCTTCGGGTTCTGGAAAAACAACTTTTTTAAATATGCTGGGGGGACTAGACAAACCAACTGAAGGAGAAGTAATTATTGAAGGAATAAACATCAGTTCGTTAAGCTCAAAACAAGTTATTGACTTCAGGTTACGAAACATTGGTTTTGTTTTTCAGGCTTATAATCTAATCCCTGTATTAACTGCAAAAGAAAACGTTGAATTCATAATGCAACTTCAAAATCAGAATAAAAAAGAAAGGGAAGAACGTGCAATCGAGATGCTTAAAGCTGTGGGGTTGAGTGAAAGAATCAACAATCGTCCGGCAAAACTATCCGGCGGAGAACAGCAACGTGTTGCTGTAGCAAGAGCTTTGGCGTCAAAACCAAAATTTATTCTCGCCGATGAACCAACTGCCAACCTCGATTCTGCATCAACAAACAATTTACTGGAAATTATGCAGGAACTTAACAAAAAAGAAAATATCACATTTATATTCTCTACTCACGATCAGCGTGTGGTGGACAAAGCCCGCAGAATTATAACAATTGATGATGGTAAGGTTAAAAGTGATGTAAAAGTGTAAAAATAAGATGGCAGAAATATATGCTAAAGTGTTTTAAAAAATAATCATGAAAAACATAATAATATTTATACTGTTAACGATAGGTTTGTACGTTTCTGCTTTCTCACAGAAAAGCCAACAAAAATTCGAACTAAACGGATATCTGAAATACATGCAGACAACTTCTTTTAACGACATTTCAAGTTATTGGATGACAGACAATCTTGTTCATAATCGTTTCGATTTTTCTTATTACCCCATGGAATGGCTTGATATTAAGCTTAGCGTAAGGAACAGGTTTTTCTTTGGACAACAGGTTAGTATGATGTATTTGCCCGGATTTGGGAATCAGTATGCAAAAATGATTGACAGGAATTTCGGACTTTTTGATTTTTCATGGAACTATTTTGTAAACAAGTCCTGTTTTTTTAATACTGCAATTGACAGGGCATTTATTGACATTCAAAAAGGCAAATGGAATATTACTGCCGGGCGTCATCGCATAAACTGGGGACAGACTTTTGTGTGGAATTCAAACGACATTTTTAATGCATATTCCTATTTTGATTTCGACTACGAAGAAAAACCCGGAAGCGATGCAATACGTGTACAATACAATCTTGATTATGCTTCACGAATTGATCTGGCAGCTTCGGTAAATAACGACACCAGCATTACTGCCGCTGGATTATTTGCATTTAACAAGTTTAATTACGATTTTCAGATTATGGGTGGTGTTTTTCGCTCAGACGATTACGTTGGAGGAATTGGTTTTACAGGAAATTTATTTAACGGCAGTTTTAGAGGTGAGGCCAGTTACTTTCATCCACTTAAAAACCCTGGTGACACAAGCGGTATAATGTCTGCTTCGGTAGGCTATGATTATGTTTTCAAGAACGCTATGATGGTTCAGTGCGAGTTTTTATTTAATACATCCGCTCCCAAAAGTTCTGACTTTAGCCTGACAGATTTGTATGCAATGCAACTGAGTGCAAAAAATTTATGGTTTTCGAGATTTGCGATGTTTGCATCATTATCTTATCCTGTTTCACCAATTATAAATATTGCATTATCAGGAATGTACAGCCCACAAAATAACTTCATTTTTGCGGGACCTTCCATGTCATTTTCCATGTCAGACAATTTTTTAATAGATATCAATGTCCAGACTTTCTTCAGTAATATCCCGGCTAACGATGGCGGTAAAGGAACTTACGCGTTTTTGAGGGGTAGGTGGAGTTTCTAGAAGTGCCTAGAGTGTCTAGAGTGTCTAGAGTGCCTAGAGTATTTAGGGGGAATTGGTACTTAATCGCAAAAACAGCTTTAAAATTGCAAATTGATCCTAATAATTTGGGAATCAAATGATGTAGTTTTCGATATTTTCTGAATTTATATTATAGAAAAAAATACAAATTACAATGGCAAAAAATACAAATCTCACACCTCTCAAAAGGAGCAGTTATTATCATGAAGGCGTTATTTTCATTTATGGTTGCTATTAAGTAAATTCCCTTTGTTCTTTTTATAGGTTTTCTTTGCATTAGAAAAATAAGTGAAAAGACTTTACTTACCAAACCATGTTTAAAATACATATAAACAGTGGTTTAGTGAGTTTTTTTTAACAATTAGTTTACGGATTTAAGGTAATTATTTAAATTTCCATACTTTTGAAAAAATTTATTTATATTTTATATGACAAAGAACAAATACGTACCTCATGCTTGGGAAACCGTAAATTGCCCTTATTGCAATTCATCTAAAAGTAAAATATATGAAAGATTTGGTTCTGAATTGCAGTTTACCTATGTTAAATGTTCAGATTGCGGTTTAATCTATCAGACTCCAAGGCCAAAATATGATGATATCTTTTTGCTTCAGGCTTATGAAGAGTATTTTTATTATGATGAAAATTTTAAATACTCTGATGAAAATTTTAAATTATGGGATAAGGAGTTACATGAAATTTTAAAGTATGATAAGAGAAAAACTGCCATACTAGACATTGGCTCTTGCATGGGTGATTTTTTAAAAGTTGCACAACAGTATTATCCCAAATGTACTGGTGTTGAGATTGCTGAAAACATGGCGAAATATACAGAAAAAGAATTGAAAATAAATGTGTTTGTTGGTTCTTATGTTGACATAAATTTCAAAGAAAAATATTCATGTATTCACATGAGTCATGTTATTGAGCACATCCCAAACCCACACGAATGGCTTTTGAAAACTAAAGAACTACTTGATGATAATGGAGTTTTAGTTATGAGTGTGCCAAATATGAAATCCTTGGATAGACGATTTAAATTATTTTTAAAAAGAATTGGTTTAAGAAAAGGAATGTGGCAAGATAACACTCGCACACCAGATCATCTATTTGAGCCAACAGCACAGAGTACTCTCAAGTTTTTTGAAAATAATGGCTTTAAGATTTTGAAGTATTATACCTATAGTCGAAAAGATATGGATGTGAGTACTTTTTTTGGTAAGATATATAACCGGAAACTGAAATTAGGTAGTAATCTTCGATTCTTTGTAACTCCAGTTTAGTGTAATCGCAGTTCTATGACGATTATTTCTTTTGGTTTTTAACGCCGAGATTTTTTACAGTTGTATCAATTTATCTTCTTGGGACGAGGAACTTACGCGTTTTTGAGGGGAAGGTGGAGTTTCTAGAAGTGTCTAAAGTGCCTAGAGTGTCTAGAGTGCCTAGAGTACTTAGAGGGATTATATTTGTAATCTAAATTAAAAGCTAAAACTATTTATAGTTCATAGTAATAGATGATTTTTTTCATCAGATAATAAACATTAAGGAAAAACGCCTAACTTTGGATAAAATTGATGACTGATGAAACCTATTAAACACCATAAACACAAAACCGGTTTACCTCCCGGGAGTTTAGTCTTTACAGGTATAGAAAGATCTCACCAAATCGGGATTGAACTGATAAAGTATTCTCCACAAAGCTATAAACAGGAAATTACGCAAAATATAGATGACTTAAATATCATAACAGAATCACCCGAAATCCACTGGTTTAATCTTAACGGAGTGCATGATAGTGAGCTAATTGGCAAAATTGGAGAAAAGTTTAATATACACAAACTTGTACTCGAAGACATTTTAAATACTCACCAACGTCCAAAAGTCGATTTTTATGACGAACACATTTTTGCCGTTCTTAAAATGTTAGTTTATGACAATGCAACTAAAAGCATCAACTCTGAGCAAGTTAGTATAATTGTTGGAAATAATTATCTTTTTTCATTTCAGGAAAAAGAAGGCGATATTTTTGAACTTCTAAGGAAAAGAATTCAAACTGCGAGCGGGAAAATTAGGACAATGGGAACCGATTATCTTCTTTATGCGATACTGGATATTATTGTTGACAATTATTTTATCTTACTCGAACATTTAGGGGATGAAGTAGAGAAATACGAAACTGAACTTATTGAGAATGCTAACAAAGACATTCTTAACAGAATCTACTATCTGAAAAGAGAAAATCTTTTACTACGAAATTCCGTATGGCCTGTAAGAGAGTTGGTATCCCAATTCGAAAAAACTGATTCACAACTTATTAAAAAGAAAAACATCATCTATTTTCGTGACTTATACGATCACACAATACAAGTAATTGATAATGTAGAAATATATCGTGATCTATTATCTGGATTAATTGAGTTATACTACAATAATACTGGGAATAAGACTAATGAGGTTATGAAAGTCCTTACGATTATCTCAACTATATTTATTCCACTAACATTTATTGCAGGTATTTATGGAATGAACTTTAAATATATGCCCGAACTTGAATGGCATTGGGCGTATTTTGGAGTTTGGGGTTTGATGGTTATTCTATTTCTTTTAATGATTTGTTATTTCAAACGAAAGAAATGGTTTTAATATACATTTTTTAAAAGTGATAGTTTTCTCGAACTACACATACTCATGGTCAATGAAATTTGAATTAAGTAATCTTGCAACTCCCATATAAGATGGTTTAAATTTGAGCTTTCCCCCAACAGAATATTTCTTTTTGCCATTTGAATCAATATTATCTCCTAAATCAACCACCATCATATCTGATGTTATTCCGACAAAATTTACATTTTTATCAAATGGTTCGATATCTCCTTTATCGACATCAAGTAACCCAAAATCCAGAATTGCTTTTGTTGTTGTTGCATTAAAATCAGTTTCTTCAATTTTTGCAGTATGTCCTACATTGGCTTCGCTTATTACACCATCCGGGAGCAATTCTTTTTCGTATAGCTCAATAATATTTGCTTCAAAAATAAAAGCATCAGTATATAAATCCATAAACTGTTTATTGTCTAGTGGAGATGTTCCAAAAAATGCCGCCTCTCCTATCCTGAAATGATTCATGTCTGTTGGAACAGCATTACTACCCACTAAGGGTAAGGTAATTGAGCTCCCTCCTGAAATAATTGGCAGATTACGATTAAATTTTGCCTGTATTAGCTCTTTATACAAACATAATTGAAGCAATTTGTCATAAGTTGGTTCAACTCCGTACATACATCCTAAGTTCGAGCCTAGTCCTATGACCTCAATATTGTTTAGATTAAAAACATTTTCGTAAAACTTCAGCAGTTCATCACGCTTAACACCTTCGCGTAATTCGCCAAGCTCAATCATAATAATTATTTTATGAACTTTGTTTTGCCTTGCAGCTGCTTTATCAAGTTCAAAAATTGTTTTATATGATGAGTTTAACGAAATATCAGCATAATTTACAACTTCGTCAACATAAACCAAAGCAGGAGGCTTAATATAAATAGTTATCATTTCAGGATTCAGCTTTTTTAAATTTTTAATACTGCTCAATCGAGAATCGCCAACAGAATGTAAATTTTTAATTACTTCGGGAGTTAAAATCCGCTCTAATAAGGATAAGTCTCCTGAAAAAACTTTTGTAATCAGACTCCACTCCTTATTATTCTGAGCCATAAAACTACTGATTTGATTTATATTCGAGATTACCTTATTTGTATTTATCCTAAGTAGTGCCATAAAAATTGTTATATTATTAATTAATAGTTTTCGATTAAAGAATTCTATTTTATATTTTCAAACCTCATTTCAGCGTATTTAGAGGTAAACCCAAGTCTCTCGTAAAGTCTTTTTGCAGGATTTTCATATTCGACATGGAGTTTAATATTTCCTTTTGTATGTTTTATTGCTTCTTTAATCATTTCAGCACCAAAACCTTTACCCCTGTGTTTGGAATCTACAGCGATGTAAACCAAAATGTTTTCAGGAATAAATCCTGACATCCCGGTTTTGTTCATAATCAAAACTCCGGCAAGTTGACCATTGTAATACGCTTGCATCACAAACCCTCCCTTACCGCCATCCTTTTGAAGAGCATAATCAATGCATTTTGTAATGTCTTTTGGATTATCACCAAACTGTTCGAGATGTTGGTGTAAAAATTTTACTGTTTCATTAATACTAGTTAAATTAAAATCATTTTCATTATTACATAATCTGTAATTAAGCATAAAATTCCTTTCTTTTTAGTTAATATTATTCATCATAATTGGACAATATAAAATAATATCTGACATATACAAATGTTTTATACCAATAGCCCTGATCGTAAATTCAACAAGCAAATGCGACAGATTTATAAAAAACATCTTTAGGCGTCTTAAACCCTAAGTTCTTCCTTGGTCTTCTGTTAATTTTATATTGTACCTGTTTAATAAATTCATCATCAAAAATATTAAAATTTGTTT
>JAKQEK010000252.1 GCA_029558535.1 Bacteroidota bacterium
GATTATATGTGACACATTAAACAATCACTCTATTAGAGCTGTTTTTAAAACAGATACTCTAGTTGATTATTCTGACACATCAGATTATTATACAAATACAAATAAAGCATTAAGCTACTCACATATTCGTTCTGATTTAAGAATATACCAAATTGTAAAAGATCCAGATAATAATATTTTACGAATTATTATGCTCGAAAAAAACAGAGTAATAGAATGGAATTCGAGAAAAAAAGTTGTTTGGATAATTGACAACAATCAAGAGCTAAAACAAAATCAAATATCAAAGAAAAAAAGCAAAGCATTAACTAAAGAATTTTACCCACAACTAAATAATCTCTAAATATGTTTACCGTAGATAAAGCTAATTTTGTAGAAAGTACAAACAATACGAATATAAAAGAACCTCTTATAACAGTTTCAAATTGGAATGCCTATAATACTCCCTATTAGTAGGACAGTTTAGTTATCTTTTTTAGATATAATTTTCATTATTTATTATCCAAATTTACATTTTTATTTCCGGTTTGTTTCGAACGGGAAATAACTTTTTGCCCACTAAAAGGCAAAAAAAGTTATTCTCGTTACGCTACGTTTTTCAAATACAACGATTTAGGCGTTTTGTAATCAATACTTTGATGTACTCTTTTTTGATTGTAAAAATCAATATATGAGTGAATACCACGCCATAAATCATTTCCGTTTTCATATACAAATAAATATATATGCTCATATTTTATGCTTCGCCAGAATCGTTCAATATAAATGTTGTCTATCGCCCTACCTTTACTATCCATGCTTATTTGCACATTGTTGCTTTTTAAAAAATCAACATAATCGCTACAGGTAAATTGAGTCCCTTGATCGGAATTTATAATCTCAGGAACTCCGTGAATAATCATAGCTTCGGCGATTGTTTCAATACACCATTGCGAAGTCATTGTATTGCTTAAGCTCCACCCAACAATATACCGAGTATGAACATCTATTATTGCAAATAAATACATAAAACCATGTTTCATAGGGACATACGTTATGTCAATTTCCCATACTTGATTTTTGCGGCAGATATCCAGATTTTTCAATAAATAAGGATATTTGTAGGCTTTTTTGTTGATTACAGTAGTCCGTTTTGCCGGATATAATGTTTTCCATCCTACAAGCTCCATCAGGCGTTTTAAACGCTTTGAATTTATTGTATAACCTAATGCTTGAAAATCTTGCAGCAATCGTTTAACGCCGTAAAATGGAGTTTCCATATATTTCTCATCAAGCATTCGCATAATATCTAAATTCTCTTGTTTCTCCGGAACCGGCACATAATACACGCCGCTTCGATGTAACGATAATAAATCACATTGCGTTACAATACTTATTTGTGCATTTTCTTTTTCAATCATTGCTCTACGTTCTGATAGTGGAATTATAAGAGCTTTTTTTTTAACCAGTCGTTAGCTACTTTTAGTTCGCCTATTTGTGCATATAATTGTTGAACTATATCATCTTTAGGACTCTTTTTTTGCTTTGTATCTGACTCAAATACCATATTTGCATTTTCAATAAATGCCTTCTTCCAGGATAATAATTGCGTCGGATGTATTTCATACTTCTTGCATATCTCCTCTGTGGTTAATCGCTCTTTTAATGATTCAATGGCTACTTTAGCTTTGAATTCTGAACTAAATGTTCGTCTTTTTTTTAAATCCATTTTTTGACAGTTTTTAAGTTACAAATTTACACTTATTTTTCCTGTCCTAATTTTGGGGTGTATTATA
>JAKQEK010000271.1 GCA_029558535.1 Bacteroidota bacterium
CATAATAAAGCTAGTTAGCTTTATTATGATTGATACTTTGAATAATCTATTATTCTTTGATGATTTTTCTATATAAAGACTTACCATCATGAGTAACTAAATACAATATATATCACTACTATCCGAAACTTTAAAAATTGAAAAAGCCTGAGAATCTCATATTTTTGTAGTCGACCAAAACATACAGAAAATATGAAACTCCACAGGCGCAGTAAAAATAACAAAAAACCAGTTATCCGACAAGTTTTAGACTTAGTACCAGAATTTATCCTTCGTCATTCTATACGAAAATATCAAAGCGACAAAGGTTGCCATAAATACAAGACTTACGACCAATTAGTGGCATTAAGTTTCGGACAGCTTGGTAAATGTTATACTCTATCAGACATAAGTTGCGGATTATCAATTAGTAGTACCTTTATGGTTGATTTGGGATTAAAGCAGAATCCGGTTAAATCAACGATGAGCGATGGAAACAAGAATAGAGATTACAGAGTATTCGAAGATATTTATTATCAGCTGATTAAATATTACGGACGCACATTAACAGACAAGCGGGAAAGATCGGTCATTGAAGAAGTAAAAAATGAAACCATAAAACTGATTGATAGCTCTACTGTTAGTCTGTGTTTGAATCTTTTTGACTGGGCAAAGTTCCGAACAGCTAAAGGCGGGTTAAAAATCCATACCGTTTGGGACGACACACTGGGATTGCCTGATTATATCAATGTAACCGACGCCAAGTTACATGACAGCAAAGGGTTAGTCAGCCAAATTTTCCCAAAAGGGACAATTGTAGTCGAAGATAGAGCATACTTTGATTTTGAGTTATTTAAGAAACGAATCGATGCCAAAAATATTTTTGTAACGCGCCTGAAAAGCAACATACTATACGAAAGTATCGAGGAGTTAGATTTGCCAGATGAGAGAGACCAAAATATATTGAAAGATGAGCTAATAAAGTTCACAAGTAAAGATGCGTTGAAAGCCGGACTTGAAGATCAGATATTCAGATTGGTAACTGTATATAAAGAAGATGAGAATAAGGTAATTCACCTTATTACCAACCAAATAGATTGGCAGGCAATTACAATTGCTGACCTTTACAAGAAACGTTGGGATATTGAGATATTTTTCAAATTAATGAAACAGAACCTGCAAATTAAAACATTTCTGGGTACAAGCGAAAATGCCGTAAAGTCGCAAATATATGTGGCTATGATAGTTTTCCTGCTTTTGGAGTTAATTCGTAGGGTATATTGCAAAAATAAAACGGGTTTTAGCAACTTTTGTGAAAAAGTACGGATATGTTTACTTCATTATTTGTCTTTCGAGTACTTGTGCAGTATTAACGGAAAGGTTCATAAAGTAGAAAAATTACCAGACAAAAGTCTATTTGACCAAGATGAATTCTGCGTTCAAGCAGAATTATTTTCGTAACTCATTAAAATGCAAACAGTTGTGTTTCCTAAATAATCTTTTATAAAAACTTTCGTACGGCAGTGATGATAAAAAACAAACAATTGGATGGAGAACGTTTTCTCAGACAATTTAGTATAGGTCATTATATCGTCGATTTTTATTGTCACAAACACAAATTAGCGATCGAATTGGATGGCGAA
>JAKQEK010000333.1 GCA_029558535.1 Bacteroidota bacterium
ACTGTTGTTGATGAGTTCAATATCTTTTTGCAGATTGGAAAAATCTGCCGACAAAACCGAAGGAGCTACCAGATGCATTTCAAAAATATTTGAAGCAAAACTATGGATTTATTACATCCTGACTAATACTTTCATTATAAAAAGGAATAAAAGAAATAAAATATTTTTCATTGTTTAATTATTTTAAAGGTTTTGATGTGCGACTTTGAAATAATTTTTAAAAAATAAAGTCCTTTTGAGACAGATGAAAGATTAATATAGTTACTTGTCAGATTTTTTGAAAGCAATAATTTTCCGGAAGTATCCAATAATTCCACCAGCAAAGTATTTTCAATGTTGTTCCTGATATTAATACCATTTGTAAAAACAGTTGGATAGATTGTTAAACCATCATTATTCGAATACTCAGTTGTAGCTGTTGAGGTCATACAAAGTAAGCTATCGGAGTAAGAAACTGATATCGTGTTTATAGTGATGGAACTATCTTGAATAGTAATCGAACTATCTTGCAATGTTTTCATTGGTATTGAATTAGGAAAACTAACCTGCTGATATGGAAATGTAATAGTAGGTAATTGATAGCATCCAATATTAGCTATGCTATCAGTTTGAATGATTTCTGTTTTATCAATATCAGTTCGACTGCCCAATACTGCTGTTGCTCCTGTTCTTAAGGGTATTTGACGTGAAGCACCGAATGAGCCTGTGTTTGGAATAATTCTCTTATAGGCAATGAAATTTAAATTATCATCGAGAATCATATTCGATGTAAATCTATATCTGATAAAAATATGAGAGTTTATATTCATGAAAATTTGACTAAAGTATTCAAATTGAGTTGCATAATTACCAATCTGAACGGCATTTATTTCATTGCCGCTTGTATCGGTTTTTTGTATAATAATATCGGTATAAGGAAAGCCCGCAAAATAATTAGTTTCAACTGCATTTATAATATTACCGTTTTGTAAAACCAATACCGACCCGGCAAAAACATCATCCCCTCCCGGTTGGAGATTAGGCATATTACCAATTCGTTTAACCCAAATACTATTCCCGGTATTCGTCAATCGTATTAACAAAACATTACAACATGGCTCTGTTGAAGAGGAATCTACATTGCCAGCAGAATTAGCCATAATTAAAAGTCCGTTGTTCAGATAAAATTTCGCAGATGTTATATTATCGTGATACCCATATGTGTAATGTTTTCCCCACAGGAAGTTTAAGTTTTTATCATAAGCCATAATATGCATTCGCTCGTCATAAAAACTAGTTGCGACATATTTTCCATATAAAACAAACATCTGTTGGTCTGTACTCCTCTCAATACCGCTAATATAAAAAGCACCTAGGTTATTAATAATTTTAGCTGTAATGCAATTGCCATTGCCATCAATCATAAGTAAGGCAAGACCTGCATAGCTATTTGTTGTATTGTAAATACCGCCTACTGCAATTATTGTATCGGAAGATACTTCTTCAAAGAAGGCAATTCTTATTCGGTTATTTGAAAAAAAATACCGTTTGGACCAAATTAAATTAAAAGAAGAATCAACCCTTATCAAATCAGAAGATAATTCAGTTAGTGTGGAAGGATTGAAACCGGTATTATTGAAAATAAAGTCACCATTATTCATCTGAATAATATGCTCAGATACATTTTGTGTCTGTAATCCAAAAATTTTCTGCACAATCTGCTGTTGTGCCCGGGTTTGAAGCACAGTGAAACAAAACAGGATATATAGAAATATGCGTTGCAAGTTTTATCTGAGTTTAATCTAAGATAATTCTTCCACTAAAATACATCTTTATTTTATTCATCAACATTCTGAAGGAAGACAACATCCTAAAATGAGATGAATCTCTAATGCTGCACAATAAATTTAACTGCAGAGGTAATTCCGTTGCTGCTGATTAATGCCACATACATTCCATCAGGTTGTGAGGAAAAATCAATAGACTCCATACTGTTATATTTGCTACGGCTGTACACCACTCTTCCAAAAGCATCCTCAATGGTGAGTTGCTGCGCGATAAATGGCAAAAAATCATTATGAAACTTTAGAATTCCGTTGGTGGGGTTGGGGTAAACACTTATCTTAAATTCAGGCAACGGTTTACTTTCTTTTTGTGTTGTAGCAGCCATTCTTTGAGAAAAAGCAGAAGGAGTGCATGGAGCAATAGAAGTACCTGGTGAAGAAGCAATGGCATGAAAGATACTTCCGCTGAGAGCATGAAATCCGGGTTCAAGATAAATAACATCATTAGCCTGAAGTGTAACATTGGCACCGCTGTTAACTACATAATCCTGCTTAGGCACATCAGAATCTAAATCCACATCATTACCTGCATAAATTTTGCTAACTGCTTTGTAGTGCAGGGGATAGGTTTGAGTAATGTTTCCATTTTGAAGATATTGAATATCTGCATAATTGCGCAACACTGCGCCACCCAGAGTTTGAATTTTAAACCGGCAGTCTTGTCTGTCATAACTATGGTCTTCT
Source organism: Bacteroidota bacterium (assembly GCA_029558535.1). Lineage (GTDB taxonomy): Bacteria > Bacteroidota > Bacteroidia > Bacteroidales > ML635J-15 > Bact-19. Next base: position 2,508 of record JAKQEK010000333.1, read on the forward strand.
TTGCCCAAATGGGTAGGATAATCATCAAACAATAATGTTGCACCTTGCTTTACATCAAAAGTACAGTCGAATAAACGCACACAATTTTGAATGGTAATTTTGCTGTTGTTTTCCATATAATATCGCGAAGCATAAAGGTGTTTTGTAAGTGCTTGTGTTGAGAGCGGAAAATTGGCAGCATCATCCGGGTTTTCAGAAGTTAAGTCAGTAACCACAGGCACGTCTCTTAAATCGGTAGATGAGTTGCAGCCGTTTTCGGGTATGCGTGCGGCCAGTGCATCATTTCCTGAAGGATAAACACCTCTTATGGTTTTAAAAGTATAGCCCTGCGGGAAAATAAAATTATTGGCCGTAATAGTTGCTTCGCTGGGGTTGTAAATTACTTTTTCAGTTGGATTAATAATATTCAAGTCGGTATTTTGATCAATAAAATACGATTGACGGATGCCGGGTCGTGAGATTACTTGTGACTGTCCGTTTGCAATATATCCAGCTAAATGAGTACCACCAGCATTTCTTAATGGACTTGAGTATAGAGTATAAGGTGAAGGAAACAAGTAGTAAATAAAAGTTCCATCAGCAAATATATCCGATTGGTAAGGCACATCATAGCCAGGATTTTGACAAAGTTGATAACCAGTAGGAAGATTTGCAGTTGGAAAATAATTTAAAGCACCACCAGGTAATATAATATCAGAGTTTGTATTATCATCATAAATATGTGGATAATCATAATCGCCATAAATATCTTTATGTTCATTGGTAATTATTTCCGGAACAAATATCACATCATGTTCTGTTGATAAGCTCCCTAGATAATTCTGATCAACAAAAGGATAATAGCGCATTTTACCTCTTGTGTTATCATAAAAAAAAAGTATAAGATGCAATAACAGGCGAATTTTTATCTGATCCGCAATGCAGGTTAATAGTATGCTTGATTACACTATGAGGTATAATTTTCCTGTCTTCAACTCCATTTGAATTTCCTATGCCTCCTGAAATCACCTTGAAAACGGCAGATACCAGTGTATTAGCAATAATATTTGTACTGCCACTTGAGGATAAAACTCCTGATGAAAATCCTGAAAGTGGGATTTGGGTCAGTTCAGTTTTGTTAAACAATTTATTTGGCCAGTTATAATTATTTATTGTATAATCCCAATAAGAATCATTAGAGTTATCAACCAGTAAAGAAACGGATGGATCCGGAAGATATAACTCTCTTAAAGTTTGGCTGTTAGGAATGCAATCCAAATTAATTTGAGTGTAATATGGATCATTAAAGGCACAATTAATAGTAAAAGGAAAGGATACCAGTTCATATTGATATGAAAAACAAAAATTTGAAGAAGGGGTAATAGTACTAAAACCGAGAAGTTGCCACCAAAAGAGTCTTCGTACACAAATTTCATATTCACCTTTATATGATTGTGTTTGAGATGAGCGATAGTTTGACACATCTCCAAAAACCATTGGGCGTGTGAAGCCGTAATTTGCGGAAATGTTACCTCCTGAGAAGTCTACTGGATAAAATAAATTTGGTGTTCCGCTTTGATTATATTATAAATAGGGATTAATTATATCTTGTGCAATAGAGTTTATTGCAAATCCAAATATGGAAATAAAGCTAATTAATAATCGTTTCTTCATTGCTTTATAATTTTAAAATACTTTGAATCATTTTTTGATTTTACCTGCAGAAAATAAATGCCTTCTGACAATGATGAGAAATCAGAAATTGTGATGTCTTCAACTAATTTTTGAGAAGTTATCATTTTACCGTTTATGGCATATAAAGAATAAGACCAGTTGTTATCGGGCTTTTGACTGAGTTGAATTTGAATATGGTTGCTGAAAACAGTAGGGAGCACTTTCACAGTACTAAAGTCATTTTCATTCAACAATGAATAGCTGAGACAATTAACACTATCATGCATTGTATATACATAAGGCGTAAGAGAAATGCTTGAGTCGGATAAA
>JAKQEK010000351.1 GCA_029558535.1 Bacteroidota bacterium
GTAGTTAATTTGTTTGCTGAAAATTCATTACCTTTCATGTTTATTACTTATTTTTATATGATTAAATATGTATAACAAGCAAGGCTGTGGGGATTATTTTAGCTTTGTGGGGATTTCACCGGAGGTGTCGCTTGAACACGGGCTTAGCAAAAGTGGCGGTTCAGTGCTCCGCAGACACATTTGTGGTTAATCAAACATTGGTTCTCCGCATCAACATTTGTGGTGAAAATCGCCACCTTCGCCAAGCCCGAAAACGTTGTGCGATATGCCAGAACCCAACTAACAAAACTTTTATTATGAAACAGATAAAATACATTTTAGGAATACTTTTCCTTTGCTTCAACAGCAATTTGAATGCTCAACAACTGAACCAACCAGCTTTAGACTCGATAATCAATCAGAGTAAGAGAACAAATAGCAACGTATTACTTATTTATCAAAACAATAAGCTTGTTTATAAAAACTATTTTAATAACCCCTTACAGAAAATTGAAGCAATGTCAGCTACTAAATCTGTAGTTGCTATTGGCGTAGGAATTCTATTAGACAAAGGGTTTATTGACAGTTTAGACCAACCTGTTTACACCATATACCCTGAATGGAAACAGGGGAATAAAAAATTAATTACGATAAGACATCTCTTAGAACATACTTCGGGAATGCAAAATGTTCCGAATGCCGGAGAAGAAATTGAGATAGCTCCAGATGTAATTCAGTTGGCATTGTGTGCAGAATTGGACAATATTCCGGGTTCTACTTATTCATATAACAACAAATCCAGTAATTTGCTTGCAGGCATCATAGAAAAAACATCCAAACTTAAAATGGATAAATTTTTAGACAAATACCTTTTTAGTGAATTAGGCATAAAGAATTTTAGCTGGCGAAAAGACGTAAAGGGTAATCCTTATGGAATGGCAGGACTACAAATCTACCCTGAAGATTTTGCAAAAATTGGATTATTGATATTGAATGACGGGAATTGGAACGAGAAGCAATTAATCAGTAAATTATGGATTAATGATATGGTTAAGCCCTCTCAAGCAAATAAAAATTATGGCTACGAATGGTGGCTAACGTATGAAAATATGTATTATTCTTTTGACGATGACTTGTTTGCAACCTTTAAAGAAAAAACAGACGATAACACTTTTCAACTCATTACCAAATTAAAGGGCAAATACAAAGGAATGAAAGAAGTTAGGGACTATGCTATTAAAATCTATTCCCAAGACGAACTTAAATCAGTAGGAAAGGTTCTTCAAAGTATTCAACCATCTCAACTTAAAATGGTAAATGAAGGTGAGTTGCTGAATTATGCAGCAAGCGGTTACTTAGGACAACATTTGATTATTATTCCAAGAAAGAAAATTGTTGTGGTTCGGATGATTACTGCTGACAACTTTAATGCTATTCCAAATAATTCAAGTATGGAAAATTTGAGAGAGTTGGCTAATGAACTCTAAAGGCACAATCGCACAACATTAAGCCGAATATACAAAAGCCCACCAAAAATCTTCCAACGTAAGCCACTAAGCCAGCCCGGCTTTTGAATATTCGGTGTTCAGCGAGACCGGATGATGGACTGTGTTTCTCTTAGGTGGATTACTATCTTTTTTG
>JAKQEK010000354.1 GCA_029558535.1 Bacteroidota bacterium
TAATTTTTGGGCTCGTAAAGTTAAGCCTGCCAATTTTTGGGCATTGCCAGTTGTGGCAATACGGATTCAAATGTTAGTCTTCATCATCATCTACTTTGCCAGTTGTCTTAGATCAATGTGCGATAGCACTACCACTAACACAAACTGGCATCGTAACCTCATAAGCCCTGCATGGACACCATATTCAGAGCCAGTGCCTTAATAGTATGAGGTTCGGTCTCGTCTGAATTTAATACAGGGCAACTGGCATCAACTGGAAGTTGTTGTAAATTTTAGTATATAAAATAAATGACTTTTTTTACTAAAAATTACATCAAACACTTGCATATGTCAATTTAACCTCATACCTTTGTATCACTTTTAACAATAAACGATTTGTCAATATTTAATCACTTTTAACTATATATTAAAATGTTCACACGCACATTCACATTTTCACTTTCAATCTTAGTCAGTATAGTAAAAGTTTTAGGGCGGGCTTATAAAAGTAGAGTTTTAAGCTTTACGGATTCGACCGTATCAATAAATTTTGATGCCGACGAATTGCTAAAAATCGCCCTAGAAGATAAAAATTTCGATATATATTATCACATTGTTGAACGAAATGTTCAAATTTTGGAATTAAAGGAAAATATTTCAAATTACACGTACTATTTACTAAAAGTTGGTGATAAATGTTATCATTTTGTTAAGTTAGTTAACGAAACTTATCTTAATGAAGAAAGGATTGATAAAGGTTATCACTTTCATCAAACCATTATGGTTAATGATCACAAGTTAAGCCATTATTGCAATGATAGTCGAAGGAATTTTATTAGAAGCAACAATAGTGATAATAATAACTGGATTGTCTTTTACGACACTCCAAAAGAGTTCCAATTAACCATTGTTAATCCTCACGATTCAATTATTAACACTGAAAAGTTCACGGAATTTTCTTATGCTAACGCGGTTTATTCCTCATATAAAGGGAAAAGTTATAGTCCAAAAAACCCAAAACTTCCTATGAAATCAAAAAAACGTAGGTTAATGTTTACCGATTATGATGGTAGTTTGTTAAAGATTAAATATCTAGATTGATTTTAAAAAAAGGTAAGAAATTTTTCTTACCTTTTTTTTTGCAACTGGCACTGGCAAGGCCCAAAAATTACGAGGTTTATGAAGTTGTTTTGGTCTACATGATGCCCAAAATTGTCAGGTTTAATTTTTGCCATTAAAGGAAAATCGAACCTCGTAATTTTTGGGCTCGTAAAGTTAAGCCTG
>JAKQEK010000356.1 GCA_029558535.1 Bacteroidota bacterium
AAAGGTCTATTTCACGGCTGACTAACAATAAATAAATTCTTGCAATATCCTCATTATATATGTTATAATGAGGATATTCTTCTTTAAGGAGTGTTTAAATTGAACGCTAAATGGTCTGAGATTAAAAGCAAACTGGAACACTTGAACTACCACTAGGCTAAAGCCATCGTGGATTCCTAAGTACAGAGTTCTATCGAACTCTAATTGATTAGGCTATCCCCGTAGTTCCTACGGTTAATCGCAAGGCTTCCTTGCGAAGATTTAAACTTGCGTTAATATCTCGGTCATGGTGGGTATGACAATTAGGACATTCCCATTCACGTAATCCGAGATTTTTAACGTCTTTATTTTTATAGCCGCAACAAGAACAAAGTTGACTGGATGGGAAGTTTTTAGCTACGGTAACTACTTGTTTTCCATACCATTTAGCTTTGTATTCCAACATCGTTCTAAATTGTGACCAAGATACTTCACTAATCGCTTTTGCAAGATTATGATTTCTCAACATATTACTTACTTGCAAATCTTCTATACCGATAATATCGTGGTTTTTGATAATTTCGGTAGAGATTTTATGCAAGTAATCGTTTCTTGCGTTTGTGATTTTTTCATGAATACGAGCAACTTTAATTCGTTGTTTATTCCAATTAGAACTACCTTTTGTACGTCTAGAAAGAATACGTTGTGCTTTTGCTAATTTTTCTTCTAATTTACGGAAGAATTTAGGATTTGCATAAATCGTTCCATTAGACAAAATAGCGAAATCCTTTAATCCTACATCAATTCCAATAGCAGAATTAGTTTTAGATAATTCTTGAACTTCTGTTTCAACTAAAATAGATACAAAGTATTTACCACTTGGATTTCGTCTAATGGTTACATTTAAAATGCGACCTTCAACTTCTCGACTTTTAGCAAAACGAATCCATCCAAGTTTCGGCAATTTGATTTTATTACCATCAATAACAATATTGCCATTTGTATGCTTTGTCGTGTAAGACTGAACAGGATTTTTCTTGGACTTAAAACGTGGTCTATCGTTTTGTTTCTTAAAGAAACGAGAATAAGCGTCAGCAAGATTTTTCAACGATGATTGAATTGCAATACTATCTACTTCTTTTAGCCAAGTTAATTCTTTTTTTAGTTGTGTTAACTGAGCAGAACAAGAATTGTAAGTTAAACCTTTTCCTGTTTCTTTGTAAGTATTGTCCCATTTTGCTAAAAAATGATTAAATACAAATCGGGAACAACCAAATGTTTTGTTAATTAATATTTCTTGTTCTTTGTTTGGATAGATTCTAAATTTATATGCCTTATTTACTATCATTGATTTTCACCTCCTTTTTGTATATACTATAAGTATATATGAAGTATTAGTATATGTCAATAGTATATACTTTTTTAAAGGAGTGTGATACAAATGGAACGTGTACCAAAATTAATTAAGTTTCCTGTCGATTTAGTAGTGAGGATTGAGGAATATCAAAAAAAGAATAGTATTAAAAGTTTTTCAGGTGCTGTTTACGAACTAATTCGAAAAGGCTTAGAAAAGTAATGGAATATATTTCTGAAAACCATAGCAAACATTTGCTTATGTGCCATTTAATATTTGTTTGCAAGTATCGAAAAAAGTTATTATTAAAAGTTGGTGATGATATTAAAACTGAAATCGAATCTATATCTAATCGTTATGGTTGGCAAATTATTGAACAAGAGATAGACAAAGACCATATCCACATCTTAATTCGTTACTCTCCAAAGTGGAGCGTTCTTGAAATCGTTAGGTTATTAAAACAACTCACAACTTATCGGATATGGAAAAAACACAGTGAATATCTGTCTCGACATTTTTGGAAGGAACACACTTTTTGGAGTGACGGTTACTTTGCATGTAGCATTGGAAATGTTAGTAAAGAGATTATCCAAAAGTACATTCAAACACAAGGTAGTTAGGGCTTACATCCCCTAGCCTAAAGGCGTAGGGGTTTTACGCCCATTCATATAAAGGGGCTAGATGACATCTAGCCCCTTTATTATTCAGCTTTCTATAAGACCGCAACAACAGGCACCATATGTTCTTATTTTAAACAAGGACATTTAAATCATCTGTTGTTGGGATTAAATTAAAGTTTTGGGTCATATTCAATCACCGTCACATCTTCCTGCTTGAAAACATCTTCAATAATTCCCTTGATTTTCTGCCAATTGCCGCCTCCCAGACCAGCACCAATCATCGGCAATGCGAATTTCATACCACAACCGCCAAACATAGTTCGGACACCTTCC
>JAKQEK010000366.1 GCA_029558535.1 Bacteroidota bacterium
TATTTTTTGATCTTCAGGTGTATTTTTCTTCCACTCATTTATCTTTTTAAGATGTTTCATATCTATTATTTTTCTTTTTGAAGTCCAACGGTAAAAGAGTCGTTTGAACTTCCAGTTTGAAAGTTAAATTGCATTACTTTATATCCTGAGCTTTCTAACCTTTTAGTTATTTGTGATAGCTCATTAGTAACAAAATTAAATTTATCTTTATATAAATCAAAGAACTTTATAGAATCACAAAACAAGGGGGAGTTGTTGTTTGGGTTGTAGGAGACCAAACAATACAAGGAAGTGAAACAGGAACTTCGTTCAAACAAGCATTGTTCTTTAAAGAAATTGGGTTTAAATTACACGATACTATGATATATGAAAAGAATAGTGCTTCATATCCTGCTCATAAAAAAAGTTCCAGATATACCCAAATATTTGAGTATATGTTTGTCTTTTGTAAAGGTAATATTAAAACACATAACCTAATATGTGATAAGAAAAATAAGTGGGCTGGATATAAAGATTTTTCAGGGAAAATAAAAAACCCTGTTCCTAATTTTAGTCCCAGAAATAATATATGGAAATATACGACATCCTTTAATGATAAAACTGACCACCCAGCCGTATTCCCAGAAAAACTAGCCGAAGACCATATCTTATCTTGGAGCAACGAAGGAGATATAATCCTAGACCCGATGGCAGGAAGTGGAACAACTCTCAAAATGGCTAAAATAAATAATAGAAATTATATTGGTATAGAAATAAGCTCTGAATACTGCGACATTATAAAAGAAAGGGTTGGATGTGAAATAATTAAACTATTGGTAAATTAAATAATAAAATGTAAAGTCCATCGGCTCTTTGTTTTACCCCGTTCACAAATTTGTGAACGGCAAAATGGAACTAAAAATTAGGTTCAAAAAACAAATCTAAAAAAAGAAGCAGTTTATTCTCACCGATTAAGTATAAAACAGGAAGAAATAAAAATATTACACTTGTGGATAACTAACTATTGACAGGTTGCTAACGATATGATAAACTGATAATATAATCAATAAACAAACCTATGGAAACAAAAATGATAAGAAGCCCAAAGGAGATGACCGAGTTGATTGAAAAGGTGATTGAAGAAGCTAAAAAAAATCACGGACTTACAATAAGCGGGGTTCAAGCCCAACAAATTATAGCTAAAAGCTATCAATCTAAATAACTAAAATAATCCTATGCTTACAAATTGTCTTTTCCAACTAAAAAACTATCACGACAACAAAAAGATTGAAGGGTTTATTCCGACATTAGAGATGTTAATTGAGGATATAACCTATTCTGCTCCCTGTCGTAAATGTAATGGGACTGGTATGTATCCAATGGCTACCAGCCCAGATGATTACGATATGGAAGTCTGCGAGGAGTGTGGCGGAACAGGATTTGTGGAGGACAAAAAAAATGAATAAATACACCTATAATTATTTTCGCCAACAGGACAGGAATAAAGCGGTTAGGCAGTTTATTATTAACTTCTTAATCATAATGGCGGTATTGGCTTTTATAGTCATTACTACTGGAAAGGGAAATTTATGAAAAAAGTATCACAAAAGGAATGGGAACTGATTTTATCAGAAAATCCGACTAATAACGACCTCTGTTATTTGATTGAATACACTGACAAGAAGGATGAGGCGGGGGAGCAACTACTTAAACAGAACCCGACTAATAACGACCTCTGTTATTTGATTAAATACACTGACAAGAAGGATGAGGCATTTAATCAACTACTCAAACAGAATCCGACTAATAACGACCTCCGTTGTTTGATTAAATACACTGACAAGAAGGATGAGGCGGGGGAGCAACTACTTAAACAGAACCCGACTAATAACGACCTCTGTTGTTTGATTGAATACACTGACAAGAAGGATGAGGCATTTAAGCAACTGCTCAAACAGAATCCGACCAATGACGACCTCTGTTATTTGATTGAATACACCGACAAGAAGGATGAGGCATTTAATCAACTGCTCAAACAGAACCCGACTAATTACGACCTCTGTTATTTGATTAGATACACCGACAAGAATGATGAGGCATTTAATCAACTGCTTAAACAGAATCCGACCAATGACGACCTCTGTTATTTGATTGAATACACTGACAAGAAGGATGAGGCATTTAATCAACTACTCAAACAGAATCCGACTAATAACGACCTCCGTTATTTGATTGAATACACTGACAAGAAGGATGAGGCATTTAATCAACTACTCAAACAGAATCCGAC
>JAKQEK010000367.1 GCA_029558535.1 Bacteroidota bacterium
TACCAATGAACCATACAAACCCGAAATTATCAATTTTCAATAGACTTATTGCAACTTCTTCTAATTTTTCCAAATATGAGATTAAATTCATGAACCTCTTTTCGTAAAATTTCAATTTCCTCTTTTAATTTCGGCTCCGAAGATACTAACATTCTTAACCAAAATCCGGTTTCTTTAGATTCTTTTTTGGAAATGGCTATTTTGTGCGAAAAATCTTTTTTCGATTCTGCCTCACTCGCCTCACAATAGTTAGCACCTATCGACGTAGCGGATCGAGCCAATTGATTTATAAGGGAAATATTTTCTGGTGTTTTTGAAATTTGTTTTAAAAGCCTTAAAACGTTTTCTCCGAATTTAGCGGTTCTTTCTTCTAAATCAAATTTGTTTTTGTTTTCCGCTGTTTCCATAAATTAATAAATTAAAAAAATTGATTGAAAATTGGAAATTGAAAATTGATAATTTAAGAAATCTTAATTTGTTATAAATTTTAAGATTTCCTTTGCTCTATTATCCCACGTATACTTTTGCACATCTTTAAACGCTTGTTCGGATATTTGTTTTGATAAAATTGAATCGTTAAGCGCCTTTTTGATTCCTATTGCCATTGCTTCCGAATTATCGGACTCAACAAAAATACAATTTTCTTGATTTAAAACTTCTTTAAACGAAGACAATTCGGATGCAACAATCGGTTTTTTAGATGCCATATATTCAAACATTTTCATTGGTGAAGTATATTTCTGCGACGTTTCTGATGCTTTTGTTCCAGTTAATACCAAGCAATCGGCAGCACCTAAATAATAGGGTATTTGCGCATAATCTTTATGCCCCACGATTAAAACATTTTTTAAATCATTTTCTTTAACAAATTTTTTAAAATCTGATAAATACCATTTTATTCCACCGACGATAACAATTAGGTAATTAGGAATTAGAGATTGGGGATTGGGGATTGGGTCACTAACCCCCAATGAACTAAACCCTAAATACCTTGATGCTAACGCCAAAGTTTCAACCCCTTTCCACTTATAAAGATGACCCGCGTATAAAATTATTTTTTTATCCAATGGTAATCCTAATTCTCCCCTACAACCTTTTTGCGTTTTATTGATATTAAACAAATTTAAATCAACCGCATCAGAGGCAACAAAAATTTTATTTTCGTTTATACCTCGCCCAATAAGGTCTTTTTTAAGTTCTTGTGTGATAACAACAATTTTGCTGGCCCTTTTGGAAATATAGTTATCCAATGTTTTGTGTAATTTATGAATTTCAAAAATGAATGGTTTTTTCATAAAAAGCAAGTCCAATCTGTCTCTACCATAAATAATATCATCTTTTGTAATTTTTTTAGTAATTCTCTGAATAAAAATATAAACGGCAGAAGCAATTGAAAACGAAAGTGCTTGAATTAAAAATGAAACTGGACCCAAATATTTGTTTAGGGGGGTTAGATCGATACAAAACAATTTTTTAATCTTAAATTTTTTTTCTACTTTATAATATTCGAAAGGGTCTTTTTTCCCTAATTCGGATATCGAAAACTTGCGTGGCACAATTAACTCCACCTCAATATTGGCCGCAGATACACGCTGATTGCCTCCTTCGGAATACGCTGATTCGCGCTGATATTCCGCGTTGATCTGTGTATTCCCGACTTGTCGGGACTCGATCTGCGTGTCTCTGCGTTTATATTTGGAAAACGCTTCACACATTTTCATTATCTGTAGACCATGCGCCATCTCGGTCGGTATTCTAATATTTGCAAGATACAATATTTTCATAAAATTAGTTAATTAGGGGTTAGAGATTGGGGATTAGTGACTAAAACTTGATAATTTAGATTTTAATTTTCCCAATAGACCGTTTAACATCTTCATGGTTTCTTCTATAAAACAATTTACATTTTTGAATTCTTCTTCTGAAATAAATTTTAAAGATTTAGCCAATAAAAGTTGCGTTTCTAACTCGGCCCCAGAAGCATATGCTATTGAAATAAAATTTGTATATTCTTTTGTAGACTTTCTGGCATATCCTTCGGCAATATTCGAAGGAATGGATATTACCGCCCTTCTCATTTGAGAAGATAAGCCAAATTTTTCTTCTGCTGGGAATAAGTTTGTTAAACCATAAATTTCTTTAACTAAATTAAATGATTTTTGCCAAACAATTAGATCTTTATATGATTTTATTTCCATAAATTTTTAATTGGCAAACTAAACCCTAGTCCCTAATCCCTAATCCCTAATCCCTGATCCCTAAATACCTAATTCCTGCCACAATTAATTCTTTTAATTCTCCTATAGATCTTATTTTTCTTAATTTGTTCAATCCTTTTTTAATGACATTTCCCCTAATTCCCAATCCTTTTGTCATAATCGCTTTTATCTTTTCTAATTCCGCGCCCGGCCACTCCATATAAAACAATGATGGGTCAGTGCCGGCAACTTTGTATTTTGGCGATTGATATGGACTATTCCAAGAAAAATCTTTTGGCATTAATCCTTTTTGTTTTGCCATTAATTCTAACTCCGTACCGGGATAAATAACCGTAAAACCATATGCCGCAGAACAATTTTTAACCTTATTAATCTGTTTCATTAATTCAATAGTTTGTTTTAAATCATCTAAAGTTTCTTCGGGTAAATTAACCATAAAATTGGTTAATACTGCCATTCCGGCATCTGACGACCATTTTACTGCATTCATTACTTGTTCAATAGTAATATTTTTTCTGATAATTTTTAAGATTCGTGGACTGCCGGATTCGACTCCAAAACTAATACGAATACATCCGGCCCTTTTCATTAATTGCAATAATTCTTTATTAACCGTATTCACACGCGCTCTGGCATACCAAACAATATCTAATTTTCTTTTAATTATTTCATTACAAATGGCGATTGCATGTTCGTTTACCATGGTTAAAGTATCGTCCCAAAAATCAAAACCCTTATAACCATATTCTTTATAAAGAAATTCTATTTGATCAACAAATTTTTGAGGATTCATTAATCTTAATCCGCTTCTGGCATTAGCGCAATAAACACAATTATTCGGACATCCCCTTGCGCTCATTACTCCGATTGAACGAATGTTCGTGCCATCTATCGGCTTATTATATAATTTTAAATCAAATAAATGCCATGCCGGCATTGGCAATTCATTAAGATTACTGATAATTTCGGTTATAGGATTATCTATAATTTGCCCCGAACGATTACTGAATACAAGCCCCGAAACACTATCAAGTCCCTGTTTTTTTTCCAAAGCATCTAAAAATGCGACCATTGATTTTTCTGCTTCACTTTTTAAAATAAAATCTATTTCCGGCACTAATTCCAAAGCATTTTTCGCAGTTAATGAAAAATGCGGACCGCCCATAAGCACAATGACATCTTTATTTCTTTTTTTAATTTCTTTGGCAAAAGCGATTGCTTTAAAACGGTTATCAGTTATCGCATGAACACCAATAATATCAGGTTTTTTCTCCAATATTTTTTCGGCTGCCTCAGATGCGTTTAACCCATAAGTATGCGCATCAAAAATTTCTACTTGATGATGACTAAATTTTTCAACATAAGCAGCAATATATCCCAAACCTAAAAACGGCACACCCGCTCTTTCAAGGTCACCATCCGCGCGTGGACTGGTTGTAAGTATTAATTTCACAACAATATTTTCCGAATGATCCGAATATTTATCCGAATCAACGAATATTAATTAATTTAATTATTTTCCTTATTTAAAACTCTTTTTGGACTTAAATAATATTCTCTAAAATTTACAATTAGCCCAAGCTCTTTATTAAATGCTGTCAAATATCTTCTCATTTGATAATAATCATCCTTGCTAATAATGCGTTTAGCTTTAAAATCTAAAATTATTGTTTTTTGTATTGTAAAATCGGGGATATTTCTTCTTTCATTTTCACCTTCAAATGATGCAGGCAATGGTATTTCTCTTTCATATTCAATTTTTTCCGTGTTAAATAAATTTTCAAGTGCATCAGCATATTGTAATTCATTACAAAATCTTCCTAACTCATTATGAATCTTAAAGCATAAACCACAAATCTTATATGATAATTCAGGATATAAAACATTTTTATAAATCTTATTCATAATAACATTATATTATCCGAATGATCTGAATATTTATCCTAATCAACAAATCGCGTCAGACACGACGCATTATTCGTAGATTCGGATATCAATTTGTAGATTCGGATAATATATTTATAAACTTATCCATTACATTATCCATTGAATATTCTTTAATTTTTTCCAATTCTTCTTTTTGAAAAGTTTTATAGGTATCTTTATCATTTAACAATGACTCTATTTTGTGCGCAAATAATTCAACATCGCCGGATTTAACCAAAAATCTTTGCGCTGTTTCCGGTGAAAGTTCTCTTACTGCGCCAACATCAAATGCGACATAAGGAACACCCATCGCCATTGCCTCTAACAACACTCTCGGAAATCCTTCTTCCATTGACGGCATTATAAATATATCTGCTTGTTTATAATAATCAATTATTTTTTCATTGGGTACGGCACCAATAATTTCAATATAATTTTCTAAATTGTTTTCTTTTATTTCTTTTGATAATTGCTCTTTATACGGTCCATCGCCCACTACGAATATTTTATATTTTATATTTAATATTTGAGATAAATGTTTTGCAATAAATACAATCATATCTGCGCCCTTACGCTTAGATAGCCAGTGCACGAATAAAAAAGTTTTACTTGTTGCTGGATCGCTTCGCTCATTAGAAACACTCGATTTATAAAATCGATTCAAATTAATACAATTGGGTAATATTTTTACTTTTTCGGGTTTCAATTTGTAATGCTCAACATATCCTTGTTTCATTGTTTCTCCGCCGGTTACCAAATAATGTGACAAGTTTAAACTTAATTTATAGCCAATTTTCGAAATATCTTTCTTTTGAAACAACCAATTCATCGCACAGTTCCAATAATATGATTTTCCGCCAAACAATCTTGTAACAATACCCGCGTTGGTTGCGCCAATATAACCATAATGCGTATAAAACAATTCATATCCCCTTTTTCGTGCTTTTAAAACCAGAATTAAATTTTCTAAAATTCGCAAAGGAATAAACTTAAATTTTTGGACATAAATTTCCGCATTGCCAATTTTAATTTCTTTAAAATCGACATTGGATCTTTCTATTATGAGAAATATGTCTATTTTTTCAGATAGTTTTTCCAAAAATTCATAAAGATGATAAAAATGGCTATCTGTTTTTGGATTATAATCAGGAAGTATGTAACAAAGTTTGATATTGTTCTGCATAATTTTTTATAGCTTTTTTCTGCTCAAATTGCTGGACAGATTCATATCCATTTTCGGCAATTTTTTCTCTTAAATTGTTATCTTTTAATAATAACATTATTTTATTAGTAATATCTTCCACTGTCCAGTCAATAAAAATGCCATTTACTGAATCTTTGATAATATCATTCATTATTCCTATTTTGCTCGTTAAAACCGGCACCCTGCAAGCCATTGCTTCCAATGTCACCCTTGGACCACCCTCATTAAACGATGGCATAACCATTATTTTGGATTGATTATAAATTTTAGCCACATCATTGATTGTCGGCAACCAACCGGAAAATTCAACATTTTTCTGCAAATTATTTTTTTTGATAAATTTTTCTATTTTGGGTTTTAACGGTCCATCGCCGATGATTATTAGTTTGATCGCTGTGCTTGTTAGATCGCTACGCTTGTTTGAATTGTTTGAAATGTTTGATCGCTGCGCTTGTGTAATATTTTTTATTGCCTTAAGTAATAAAAAAATGCCTTTATTTTTCACTAATCGCCCGGAAAATACAATATCGTATTTCTTTTCAAGATTTAAAGGGCTAAAAACATTTAAGTCAATATAAAATGCTGGAATATATTTTATCTTTTCTTTATCAACTCCATACTTAACTAAAAATTCCGAAACCTGCGTTTGATTTATGACTCTGATTGCTTTTGCGTTTTTAGTAAAATATTTAATAAAAATTTTGGTTAAAATTTTATAAAACCACTCTTTAAAATTCCCGGATTTCGGATAACCAGTGATGTGCATTATTTCTGAAACATATGGAAATGTTTGAAATGTGCGAGATGTTTGAAATATACGAGATGTGCGAAGTGAACGATATAATAATAAGCCGCCAATATCGTTATAAAAAGGAGGATAACTATGCACCGTAAACAAATCAAATTTTTGCTGTTTAAAAACTTCCGCTCCTTTTTTTAAAATAAACCAGAGCTGAAAAATTAATGATAGATTAGATGAATGAATAAATACATTACTAAATGGTTGGTTTGTTTGAGATGTTTGATCGCTTCGCTTGTTCGAAATGCGGGGACAAATAACATCAATTCGCTCCCAGTATTTTGAAAATTCTTCCAACATATAATAAAATGGGCCTTTTTTGCCTTGCGCCAAACTTCTATCTCCTGTAATCATTAATAATTTCATATAAGCATATTATCCGAATGACACGAATCTGTATCCGAATCAACGAATTCGTAAATTCGAATATTAATTTGTAGATTCGGATAATATTGTTATTGTTTCATTAATCATCTTTTCTAATGTAAATTTTTCTAATGTTTTATAACCATTTTCAATAATTTTTTTTCTCAATTCTTTGTCTGCGTGCAATCTGATAATCGCATTTTTTAATTGCTTTTCATTGTTATATTCCACCAACAATCCATTTTCTCCGTCTTGAATAATTTCCGGATTACCGCAGACATTGGTAGTAATAATTGGCAGACCGCAAGCCATTGCCTCCAAAAGTATGTGCGAAAACCCTTCGTATCCCGTATTTAAAACAAACATTTCACTCACCTTGAAGTTCGCCATCAACTGTTTATGCGGCATTTTATGTTCTATTTTTAATTCGAATTGGGGATTTTCTTTTAATAAATCTGGAAATATTTCTCGTAAAACATCAAAACCTTTCCATGGCTCCGCTCTACCTGCCGATATTATGACATCCGATGTCCCAATATTACTATAAATGTTTGACATCGGATGTCCCACATTTATTTCTTCGATACTTGGGCCGGTATTATAAATAACTTTTATTTTATTTTCGTCAATTCCCCATCCAATTACTATTTTTTTAAGATATTCACTGGGCACAATAATTGTTCGTGCTTTCTTACAAACAAACTTCTGAATCTTTCTTCTTAATTCCGTTTTCCAATCGTATTTTTTATTCTGAAATTCATCAATCAAATCAACTTTTAATTTTTGACTTTTAATTTTAAATTTAGCATTCTGATATTGCTCCCAAGCATAATCTCCGACAATTTTAACAACAAGTCTTTTGCGCAAGATTTTAGAAACCCACATCGCCGGCAATCCGGCTGATAACGGACCTTGTGCATAAATAACATCTGCGCCAATGGATAGTTTTAGCAAATTGAAAGCATATAGAACATATCGCACGAGGATATTATGCTTACGGAGAATACGGACAAGTTTGAATGATTGATCACTTCGTTTGTTGGATCGCTTCGTTTGTTGGATCACTTTGCTTGTATTAACATCTCCAACACTTCTAACATCTGACATTTCAAACATTTTTTTATCAGAATAACAAATAAGAGAAACTTCTATTCCGCGTTCAATAAATTGTCTCGCAATCAACTGTGAGTATGTTGCCGGTCCCCCCGAGTCCGGCGGATATATTCCCGATGCAATCACAATTTTCATAATGTATTATTCGAATGATACGAATCTATATCCGAATCAACAAATTGTTTACTTGAAACCAAAATTTAAATAATATAGAATAATAATATCCGCATATCAGCATTATATATATGTATTTTACGCACCCACAATTTAATAAACTGTCTCTAAAACCATTTTTCAGAAAATTTTCTGAAAAATTTTTGTTAGAAAAACTGAATAATATTTTCCCAAATTCTAATATTGTTTTTACTGATTCCGGGCGCTCAGCTTTTCAGCTTGCAATAGAATCTTTAAACCTGCAAAACACGGAAATGATTGTGCCGGCATACATCTGCGATATTTTTAGACCAATTCTTAAACATTATAACATTAAACCTATACACATTGACACGAATTTTACAACATTTCAAGCAGACACATCGGAGATTGAAACTCAAATTACACCAAATACTAAATCAATTTTAATCTGCCATACCTATGGTCTGCCGGTTGACATGGAAAATGTTTCCAAAATTGCCAGAAATTATAACCTGAAAATCATTGAGGATTGCGCGCACATTCTCCCTCACAGAATATACGGCGATTGTGCATTTTTTAGTTTTATGAAATTATTTCCTGTAACAAACGGCGGAATGCTTGTATCGAAAAATCCTATTAATATTAATCTTGAAAAATATGTTTCAACAATTTCTGAAAAAATTAAATTTTTAAGGTTGTTTCCAAAATTTGCTAATTTCTCTGAAAAATTCAGACCCGAAGAAAAACTTGCCGACAGACAACGAAAAATTCCCAAGAACATTTCAAGGCTTACATTAAAAATAATTGATTATTGTTTTGATAATTTTAATGAACAATTAAACAACAAAATTGAATTAGCAAAATATTTTCAAGCAAAATTGTCGAAAATTGACTTTAAAGTTCAAGAATCTGAAAATAATCATTTCACTTATTTATCGGCGCTTGTGCCTGAAAATATTGACCGCAACGAATTGTTTTATAAGCTTAAAGAACGCCATATTTTTTGTTCAAGAATCTGGCAAAACCCTCTTTTAAAACAACTTCCCAACACTTCTGTAATTACCGGCAGAATTATTAACCTTCCTTTACAAAATTGGTATACAAAACAAGATATTGATAATATTATTGAAAAAATTATAATGATAATGAACGAAATGTAAAAATGTTTGAAATATATGAGATGTTAAATGCGATATTTAATAAAATATTTACTTAAAAATTTAATTAGGAAATTCGGCAATAAGCTCCAAATAAATCTAATTAATCTTGATGAACGGAATGATTCTTCCGTTCTTTTTATTTCCCGGCCATCAGCAGATAAATTAATCTGATAAATCGGATATTTTGTCCCTCCCCATCCGCTTTTGAAAATTTCCAGCGCCGAGCCTTTAGGCGAGGCGCCTAAATCTAAAACAACATCTTTATTTATTAAACTTCTTATTTTTTCCCAAAGAATCAAATGTGCTATGCCAAAATTATGATATTTATAATCTGTAGCGCTAAGAAAATAGTGACTAATATTGTCATATCTTAAAAATAAAGCACCCCCTATAATTCTTCCCCCGTAAAAGACCGCTAATAGCTCGTTAGACGGATTTTGACATAAAAACTGGATAAATGACCACGTATAGGGAACTGTCTTTTTACGCCTCAAATTTACAACATATAAATTATAGAACTTTTTAATCTCTTTCAAGGTTTTGCATTCTCTAATCACCAATCCCCGGTCTTGCGCATGTCTAATTTCGTGCCTAAGAGTTTTGCGTAACGAATTCCATATTTCTTGTTCTGATGTATTTTTAAGATTCTCTATAAAAATGGTTGAAATGTCAGAAGCGTGCGAAATGTTTAAAATGTAAGGATGAAATTTAATTTTAATATTTTTTTTAAAGTATTCTTTGACATTTCTTTCAAATTGTTCCCAATCAAAACTCTCTTTAAGCAGCAATGGCCCGCCATATTCACAAAACGGTAAAGAAATCATTTTTTTGCCTATTTGCCCAAAAACCAATATTGCTTCCTTTCCGCCTTGACTCGCATCGGACGAGGCGGATCCATATAGATAATATTCAAAATGCAACCACTTAAATTTTTTTTCTAAAAATTCGTGAAATTCTAATTCATGAAAAAAAGTTTTAAATTGAACTTTGTCCAATAATTCTCTGCATTCCTCTTTTTCTATTCTTATAAATTTAGACATTGGAACTTGATTAGAATAATTAAATTAATTAGAATAATTGGTCATTTCTTCATATATTTGCTCGCCAGATCTGAACTCGTACCCAATTTCTTTTAAGAATTTAATCATTCCATCTAATTGTTTTAAAAAATCCTTTCCGCTGTTTTTAGAACTTTTGCCATCAAATTTTACACCATCCCAAGAATGCATGCTAAAACTAACAAAACTTGGTTTTTTAAGTTTAAATATGAATTTAAAAAATTTTACCCCCAATCTACGCAACCATGTTCCCACCATTGGAATACTGAACGACGCAGGACTTTCCGGCAATTCAATTAATGTATTATTTATCCCGAGCGCACCTGCCTGCCGGCAGGCAGGTGCGAGACACCTTCTTTTATAGTTTTTTTCGCTGGGAAAATAAGGAACAATAGGCGCCCTGCCAAGATAACCGGAATAAGCCATAATTGTCCATGGATATCGCGGAAAAACACTAGAATCATAAACAAAACCGTATCTTTCTAAAATTGGAAATTGTTGATTATCAATTATATTCCTTGGCGCTCTAAATCCTTTTGGCAAAACTCCAAAAATATTCTTGTAGAGATTAACAAAATTTTTAACCTGTCTTTCTCTTTCCATTAAATCAATTTTATTTAACTGATTATGAAAATAATTATGACAGCCAATTTCAAAATCTTTCGCCCATTTTTTAACTAAATCGGGAGCATACTCTAAAACTTCGCCAGTCACAAAAAGTGTTGCCGGAACATTATTTTTTCTAAAAATGTTTAAAATATTATCCAAATTATCAACCCCTTCAAAGGGCTGATTTTTTTGATTTTCATGCTTTTCAACATCAATTGAGAGAAAACAAATCTTCATATTGCTTTAACATTATTTGTAAATTAAATTTTTCTTCAACGGTTTTTCTGCCTGCTTTTGCCAATTTTTCCCGCAAACTTGGATTATCTAATAATTTTTTAATCGCTTCCACTATTGCTTCCGAACTTCGCGGCTTAATTAAAATTCCATTTTCGTTGTTTTGAATAACTTCCGGTATTACCCCGACTTTTGTAGCAATAATTGGCAATTCTGCTGTCATTGCCTCTAAAACCACCCACGGAAAACCTTCTTTTACTGATGGCAGGACGAAGACATCAAACGCCCTTAAGTATTTATAAGCATTTGGGACTCCGCTCAATATTACAAATCGAACATTTCTAACATCAAACATTTTTCCCTCTGCTTCCCTTAGATATTTCAATCCTTTAGCTGGATAATCGTGTGCAATTGTTCCAACAATTATATCATTGGAATTTAATACTTGATTGAAAATTGAAAATTGGGATTTGAAAATTATTTCCCTTGCTTCTTCTCTGCTCAAAAAATCCATTTCATCAACATTAATCCCATTATAAATTACTAAAATTTCTTTTTTGGGGTTAATACCTAATTTTATTGCTTGTTTACTATCTGATTCTGCATTGTTAACAATATAATCTTTCCATTTAGCGCTGATTTTTTCTATCCAAACATATAATTTCTTTTTCCATTTTAACCAAGGATCATTAAATGTCCAGCCACCGATTCTATAAATTACCTTCGGTAATTGCGCAGATACACGCGGATTATCTCCTTCGGAATACGCTGATTCGCACTGATACTCTGCATTGATCTGCGTATTCCCGACTTGTCGGGACTCAATCTGCGTGTTTCTGCGGCACAAGCGAGCTGCAAGCGAACCTATAAATCCTGCCTTGGAACTGCATAAAAATAAAATATCCGGATTTTCTTTTTTCAATAAATTTTTGATTTCAAACAATCCCAATAAATCAAAAAAGGGATTAATTGAACGCTTTAAGTATTTTGATCGCTCTGTTTTAACCCCTTGTTTATCTAATAAATTTAAAAGCCCATTTTCATCATCACCTTCCGTGCCAGCGCAAACAATAATGTCATATCTGTCTTTACCCAGATTATTTACTAACGTATGAATAAAACGCTGAGCTCCGCCAAACTCAGATTGAGTCACCAAAAAAAGTATTTTTTTCTTGGTATTCATTTAACCTAAGTTTAGCATGATTTTATACTAAAATCAACGCTGATAGGCGCAGATATATCAGTGTATGTCTGCGTATTTTGCGAAGCAAATTCAATATGTGTTAATCTGCGATTATTCCCAGCCAATGTTATCCGGACCACCATACGCACCCATATCGTTTCTGTAAATAACACCAGTTAATAATTTACCGTCATTATAATCCATGCTTGGATGTCCGGTATTGATGCAAGGCGAAATACTGTCTCCACTTCCCCAAATCAAATGATAATTTCTTTCACGAACATTTACAAATTTAGGGTCTAAAAACAATCCACCATCACCCGTTCCCGCTCCCCCATATAAATCTTGTCCGTTTTTCCAAAAATTACTATAGCTGTTATTAACCGTTCCGCCATTAAGATATATTCCTATACTCATTGCGCTGCCAAAATTAGACGAAATAATATTATTCAAGCTTTTAATCGCAGAATTTTCTACATAAATTCCCTGATTATTATCATCGATGGTATTATTGCGTATTTCGGAAACAAGAGAATACGATAAATTATTTTTAATAAAAATTCCACCTCCGCTTTTTGCGTCCGACGAACGATTATTGTAAATAATATTGTTTAGAATGGTTAACTCGCAATTATCTTCGGCATAAATTCCCCATAAGGAATTTTTTAAATATATATTTTTAATTGTTCCTTTTGTTTTGTCTGCGCCCTTACAGTAAATTGCTTTTTGATTTTCGCTTGTAATGGTAAATTTCTGAATTAGAAAATCATCAACTCCATTAATTATTATTGTTGGACCAATGCCCTGTCCATCAAGATTAACATAGCCTGCGGACTCGCCAATTAATTTTACTCCTTTATTGATAGTAATGTTTTCTTTATATGTCCCCTTAGACACGGATATTGTATCACCGCTTATAGAGGCATCTAAAGCAGATTGAATAGTAGTATAATCAGCCGGAACATAGAGAGTTGTTGGAGATGTGCGAGATGTTGGAGATGTTGGAATTGTGGGTGTTGTTGGAGATGTGGGAGATGTAGGAGATGTTGGAGATATTGGAATTGTTAGAAATGTTCCTTCGGTGTAATAATTATGTTCGAAAGAATTTATCTCATAAATTGCATTTATTTTATAGCCAAATCCGCTAAAATCATCTGCAGTTTTTATCCATCTTTTTTCACCCATATCTCCATTGGGATATAATTTATAAACTTTATCATCGCCAACAGAACGAACCAAATCAGAAACAATATATTCGTCCATTTCTGTTTGACTCACAATCTTGATATTTCCCCATTTTAAATGACCGTATTGATTAAAAATTTCCGGATTTAAAATAAGACGTTTGTATTTTTCAACTTGTCCTGAACCCGTCGAAGGAACCTGTCTAACAATATAAACATCGAAATTATCAGATGTTTTGATTAAATCACCGTCAATAATCGCAGTAATGGCATTTACTTGTATAATAGGAACTAGTAAAAATAATAACATTATTAGCAATAATTTTCTCATAATTTCCAATTTCCAATTTTCAATTTTCAATAAAATTCCAATAACTCAATTTTCAATTAGAAACCGAATTAATTTTAATAATAATATTATATCATAAATAAATGAAAAGCGCCTCACCGAAGTGAAGCGCTTTTCGAGTTCCTGAGCGCTATCTTACAAGGATAAATAGCTCAGGTCAAAATCAGTACGATTACGGAGCCGCTGTTCCTCTTAAGACAGTAAAGGTGATTGGCAATGGACCAACGTTCTTAATAAGAGATGGCATACCGAATCTTAATTCAGGATCTCCGCAATCGGCATAAGTGCCAACGCAAATTCCTTCTTCATTAGTGCCATCGTGCCAAACAATATCTCTTTCGCCGAATCCCATTGAACCTGTTGCGATAGTGTCTCCTGCATTAGCAAGACCAACATTATCATCATTTCTTAATTGCAAGTAGATGAATTCATCTGTCTTTAAGAAGTCAGTGTTTGCATCTGCTGCAGCTAAGTCAACATGGAATTCTTTGGTTGTTCCGGCTGGAATAGTAACATCTTTTTCTTCAAAGATGAAAGAAACACTAGTTACTGTTCCGTCCAAAATATTGTTATCACCATCTGCTACCAATCCTTCTCTAGAGGCGACAACATTTTCGTTCCAATCATACAGATAAAGATTAATGCTGGCATCGTCAGTGGTTGATGCAATAACATCAAATCTCAATGCTGCGCTAGCAATATCTTTTAGATCTTCTGCGGCACTACCCGAAATACCATCAAATATAACATCGTAACCAACTGCTGTAATGGTAAACCTTGCTAATTCGTTTGAAGCAGTGCTTGAAACCTTAGCGAATACCGGTTTTGAACGAGTTACAAAGTGAAGATTGTAATCCGTGCTTGCAGAATTATTGGTTGTGTATGATGTTAATAATGTTCCGGATTGTGCGCCATAAGCTTTAAGTGAGCTTGAGCTTCCGTCAATATCAAGCAACTTGAATGGAACTTTAGATTTAGCGCCTGAACCACCATTGTAATCAGCAATGCTGGCTAATACAGTTACATAAGCATTATCATCTTTAGGAACATAAATCCTGTTAGTTCCTGAAAAGTTAAATGCTAAACTTGCTGTGCTACCAAATCCTTGACCAGCGCTAAAGGTCCAAGCGCTTGTTCCCCATTGAGCTTCGGTCTGATATTTGATTTTAACAGCCGAGAAGTTATCTCTGTTTGCTGTATCTGGTTCTCCTGATTCTTGACCGTCGTTAAGAGCAACCGAGAATGTTTCAAGATACCATGCTTCGCTTGTACCAGTAAGTTTGAACTTGCTGATTTCATTATCGGCAGTACCCATCACAACCAAACTTTTGTCTGGTGTGTCTGAAGCGCCGTCAATTGCAAGTGAACCATAAGAAGCAACACCGTAGTTAACAGTAGCTGCTAATGGATTTTGAGCATTTCCTGTTGCGTCAACAGTATTGCCATCTTTATCAACAGCTGAAACATCGGAAGCGGCAGTGACAATGTCAAAACCAATCCATGTATCTGCTGTAGATGCGCTAGCAGGTGCAGCTGATGAAATGTCGTTCTTTACCAATAATGTTTTTGAAGTTCCAGCTGGAATTACCCAACTTAAACCAGTGAAATCAACATTTTCATAATCAGTCCCACTGGTAAATCCTTTTGCGGACGAACCCGGTACCATTGCGCCAGTGTCTTTATCATAGATATAGACAGTGCCAACAGTATCTTTAACATAATTAGTATCTTTTCCAGCAATAAGGGCTACACCAGTATTTTCAGTAGTATAACCAGTCAACTGAATTGAATTGACTGTTATATCAGACGCTGAACCAGCAGTAAAGACGAATCCGACTGCAGTAACTCCTGATTGACCCTTGATGTACACCTTTTCAGTTCCAGCAACATCATTACCTGATGGGCTTGCTGCTAATGAAATTGCTAAACTTGCTGCGGCAATTGTCATTTCGTCTCCGGCAATATCTCCTGATGGAGCAATTGAAGTGCCCGGAACAGCATCACTGGTTCCAGCATACTTCATATAATTTACATTGCCTGTAGCGCCAACCAGAGTAGCATAGCTGTAAAGCATAAACTTGATTTTTGAACCACTTGCTAAACTGTGTGCAGCATTGGCTGTTTTAACATCAGCAGTAACTTGATAAGTTTTAGTTGTACCAGCAGTTAAATCAATGGTATCTGTGAAATCTTCATAGGCGCCATTTTTTCCACCGGGACAATTAGCGCGAGTTCCGTCATTAAATGCTGTTCCATCTTTTGGACCAGCAACAATAACTCCACTATCTTTTTCTTTGACCTTAATATCTTCAAGACCAGCGCCTGCGCTTGTAACATCATCATAAGTGCCATCGCCATCAGCATCTTGACAATAAATTAATTCTGTTCTCTTGACTGTAATATCAGCAGCTGCTGACATTGTAAATTCAAGAAACACAGTATCAGATGTTGTTGTGCCGATGCTTGTAGCATTTGGTCCAACCTTGGCTAAAGTTAAATCGCCACCTTTACAAGTAACAGTAACAGCAGTAGATGTTGAAGTGAAATTTGTAATCGTAGCTGTCATACCATAACCATAGGTTGTGCCTTTTGCCAAAATATCGGTTGCTAATTCTTGATAAAGAATAATGGTTCTGTCTGGTTTTTGCGCTCCGATATCAGCATAGACATAAAATATCTCACTTTCACCTTTTGCAATATAGTAAGGTGCGTTGAAAACAAAGGAGACATAGCCATTTGAACCAATATTTGAAGCAGTTGCTACAACTGTTCCAGTTTGGTCTTTAAGTTTAAGATTGGTTACTAAAGCATTATCTGCTGTTCCACCATTGAAAAGCTGAATTCTTGAAATATTAGCTCCTTCAGTGGCAGTGGTAACTTTAAATTGGCTGATTTCTTGTTGCAATGCGCCAATAGTTACATTTCTTGCAGCAGCGCCTGATTTAGCAACTGTTAATGTTCCAGCAGCTGTGCCGCTGATTCCCATTGTATTACCTTTTATTGGGAATGAACCGCCAATAGTTCCATTAACTACAACATCTGAAACAGATTCAACAGTAAAGTAGTTAACATTACCGGCTGTTCCACTGATATCTGCCACTAATTCAAATGTAGCAGGAGCAGTAATTCCTAAATTAATAAAGGTAACTTTGCTTGTTGAGGTGGTGATTGATCTGCCGGCTGTTAAACGAACTCCATCTTTATAGATGTAAAGATTGTCAAAATCTTCGACAGAACCAGCTCCATCTCGTTTGAATGCAATTTGATTTAATGTTCCTGTGCCGGTCAAACTGTATTTGGCAAAGGTAACGCCTTGTGCGGTCATTGGAAGGGTTGCAGCAACTGGAGTATCAGACGCCAATGAAAGTGTCATGTTTCCAGATGTTGTTGTTCCGCACAAACTGCTAATGGTGCTGTAATTTCCAGCATCAACAGCATTGATTACATAGACTGAATCCCAGTCATAACCCTTGGAATTAAAGCAGGTTAAATCATCAACCCACTGTTTTGTTCCACTATCTCCATTTGGCGCCAATACATAAACTGGCTCTTCATTAATTGGTCTGACCAAAGCAGATGTTGTATAACCCTTAACAGTGTCGGCTGACAATTTTTTCAAATTGCTCCATTTCAAGTGTCCGTAACTGGTAAATACTTGCGGATTTAAGATTAAGCGTTTAAACGTCTTTGAGCCAACGATTTTAACGATAAAAACATCATACGGATAGTATGTGTTTCCATCAGCGTCAGCAAAAGTCGTTGTCGCGCTTACAATGTCGCCATCAACAACAGCCGCATGGGCAACTGGCACAAATGATGCACCAAGCCATGTAATTGTTGAGACAGCTAACGCGATTGATAATAATTTTTTCATTTTTATTTTTTTTAATTTGTTATTTTTTTCGACCTTTAGTTTCATAAGTAGCCATATTGTATAAACAAATGGCCAACGAATGACAAAATTATTTAATGATTATTTCTTCAACCGTAATTGAATCGGACTCTGTTTTTTCTTCTTGAACAGGAACAATTATATCATTTATTATTTCTGTTTTTGTTTCTTCA
This sequence comes from Bacteroidota bacterium, assembly GCA_029558535.1. Lineage (GTDB taxonomy): Bacteria > Bacteroidota > Bacteroidia > Bacteroidales > ML635J-15 > Bact-19. The sequence goes on from JAKQEK010000367.1 coordinate 17,605, forward strand.
ATCGGGTTTATAATTTTATCTGATTTTTCTTGAACTTTATTAACTTCAACCAATGCTTGATCAATTTCTGTTTCTATTTTTGTTCTTTCTTCAGGCATCATATAAGCCAATTGTTCACTTGTCTTAATCAAAGATTCTTTATAGGTAATGGTTTGTTTGTTGACTAATTTCGCAATCTCAACGGCTTTTTCAGAATTACTGATTTTTAATTTATTCATTTCGTTTTGCGCGACAATAAGTTGTTCGGTAAAATTTTTGACTGTTTGCTCAACATTATTTTTCTTTTCCGGATTACCCGCTATTTGCGCAATTTCATCAACCCTTTGTCCGGCAAACTTCATAGAAAGCTTAACCTTACTTTCTTCAGTTCCGGCAAAAGTCATTTGTGTGTCTTCAAATGTGGTTTTTAAACCGTATAAAAAATCTCCGGGCAAACTATTTTGCGCCACGCTAATCGCACCAACAGTTCCCAACGAACTTGTTAAAACAACAAGAAACATTGCCAACGCAAAAGCTGGTTTTAAAAATCTTGAAATATTAAAAACAGGAAAACCGAAAATAGTTTTCCTTTTTGTTTGAGGTACTTGAAATGTTTGAGATATTTGAGGTGTTTGAAATGTTTTTTGCATATACGCTATTTCAGATAGCAAAAAACTCCTTTGACTGTTAAGCAAAGAAGATGATGGGCGAACTTTCTTCAAATTTTTCAATTGTTTTACAATAAATTCATCCATAAGCATCCCCCTCCCACTCGCTCTGGTTTTATCGCTCTACTATATATGACGAATGAAAACCCGTTTTGTTACACTTATATTACACTTTTATTCCTCATCTGTCAAATGCTTTTTCAAAGATATTAATCCCCTATGAATAAGTACTCGCACCGCCCCTGCGGACTTATTCAAAATTTTAGCAATTTCCAATACCGGAAGTTCATCAATATAATATAAAATTAACACATCCTGATATTCTTCTTTTATACGCGTAATCGCTTTATGAATTTGATCTGCAATTTCTTTAGAAGTAATTTCATCTTTTACGGGTTCTTCGTTAAGAAAGATATGAAAATCATCTCCTATAAAAATATCTTGTGAACTCTTTTTTCTATAATAATCAGCAATCAAATTTCTTGCTACGCGATATAATAATGCCTGAAAACTTTCTTCAACTTTGTTTTCTTTATCAATTAAATATTCGTAAATTTTCAAAAATAATTCCGAAGATAAATCTTCTGCCAATGCCTGTGATTTTACTTTAATACGAATAAAACGAAAAAGCCTCGGAGCATATAAATCATAAAGTTGGCCGAATGCCTCTTTATCTCCCGAAGCAACTCGCAAAACCAATTGTTTCTCATCATCAATTATTGCACCCATATTACAGTTGTAATTATAGCAAAAAAAATATGGGTCGGCAACCCCGTAACAGCGATGGTGCCGACCCGAAAAATCAGAGAACGATTGTGCGGATTTTTTGAGTCCGCACCACCAAAAGAACATTGTTTTTCTCCACGACAATGTTCTCTTGGTCACGAATAAACTTTTCTGTTCTTTCAATGCCTCCGCGCATGCGGAGGATTTCTTCGCTGAACCAGAGACGGATGCTCTCTTCGGCAAAAGAGAGCCCCTGCCCCACCGATACTGAGCTCTTTATGGAGAGCTCCGCACCAACAATCAAAATTTTTCCCAACGATAATCGAACTTCTATTGGCGGAACGTGCCATCGCCGTATGGCATCTTTTGCCGTTTCAATGGTTTTAACTTTTCCGTTTCCCTCAACAAAGTTCATTAGATCCTCCTTCAACAAATTTAAAATACCTAAAAAAGTATTTTATTGACTTTATTATATCTTTTAAGTATTATTTTGTCAAATTTTTATAACAATTTTTTCTTTTTCCGCGTCAACCTTAATTTTATCTCCATTCTTGACTTTGCCATCAACAATCATTTTTGCCAATGGGTCCAAAACCAATTGCTGAATTTTTCTTTTCAATGGTCTTACGCCATAATCCGGATCAAATCCTTTTTCAGTCAAAAAATCCTTTGCCAAAGCCGAAACCGTAATTTTGATTTTCTTGCTTTTCAATCTCTCTTCAATAATATGTAATTGCAAATTAACAATTTTTCTCACTTCTTCTTTTCCTAAGCCATTAAAAATAATGATTTCGTCCAAACGATTTAAGAATTCCGGTCTGAATTGATTTTTTAATGAGTCCATAATTCGGGATTTTATTTCTTCCTGCTTTTGCTCTTTTTCTCTGCCTGAATGTGTAAATCCAAATTCCGCCATCTGTTGAAGCACTTCGCTTCCTACATTTGAAGTCAAAATAACAATTGTATTTTTAAAATTAACCAACCTGCCCTTGGCATCGGTAAGCCGGCCTCGGTCTAAAATCTGTAATAAAATATTAAAAACTTCAGGATGAGCTTTTTCAATTTCATCGAATAAAATCACACTGTACGGCCTGCGCCTGATAATCTCTGTTAACTGTCCGCCTTCTTCATAACCAACATATCCCGGAGGCGAACCAATAATTTTGGAAACAGTATGCTTTTCCATATATTCAGACATATCCAATCTTACAATTGCATCTTCAGTATTAAACATAAATTCAGCCAATGCCAATGCTAATTCGGTCTTTCCCACGCCCGTAGGTCCAAGAAACATAAACGAACCAATCGGTTTATTTTCTTCTGAAATACCCGCTCTACTGCGCCTGATTGCATTAGAAATAATAGATATTGCTTCATCTTGTCCCAATACTCTTTTTTTAAGTTCATCCTCCATATGCGACAACTTTGCGGTTTCCTCTTCAAGCATCTTAAATACCGGAATTCCTGTCCAGCGCGAAATAACTTTAGCCACATCTTCAGGTCCAACTTCTTCTTTTAAAATTGATCTTTTTTTCTGAATTTCCTGTAATTTTTTCTGTTGATTTTTAGTTTCTAATTCAATATGAGGAATTTTTCCATAACGCAATTCCGCAACTTTTTCCAAGTTACCATTTCTCTCCGAAATATCCGCTTCCTGTTTTAATTTTTCAATTTCTTTTTGATTATTTCTGATTTTTGAAATAATTTCTTTTTCTGTTTTCCACTGAATTTCCATTTCACTGCTTTGTTCTTTTAATTCAGCAATTTCTTTTTTAATCACTTTTAATTTATCTTTAGAATCTATATCTGTTTCCGATTTTAATGCCCTTGCTTCAATTTCTAATTTCATCTGTTTTCTTTTTGCTTGATCTAATTCTATCGGCATTGAATCTATTTCCATTCTTAAAGCAGACGCAGCTTCATCCATTAAATCAACCGCCTTGTCTGGCAAAAATCTGTCTGAAATATAACGCGAAGATAAATTCACAGCAGAAACAATTGCCGGATCGGTAATTCTTACTCCGTGATGGACCGCATATTTTTCTTTAATTCCACGGAGCATAGCAATCGCATCATCTATAGACGGCTCTTTAACATAAATCGGCTGAAATCTTCTTTCTAGCGCAGGATCTTTTTCAATATATTTCTGATATTCTTTTAAGGTGGTTGCGCCAATAGCGTGCAATTCTCCTCGTGCCAATGCTGGTTTTAACATATTTGAAGCATCAATTGCCCCCTCGGCCGCACCAGCGCCAACCAAAGTATGCAATTCATCAATAAACAAAAGAAATTTACCTTTGGCGCGGTTTATTTCACGCAAAACCGCTTTTAACCGACTTTCAAATTCTCCTCTGAATTTTGTGCCCGCAACCATTCCTCCTAAATCCAAAGCAATCAATTCTCTGTCTTTCAAATTTTCCGGAACATCGCCAGAAACAATTCTTTGCGCCAAACCTTCAACAATCGCAGTTTTTCCCGTGCCGGCTTCACCGATTAAAACCGGATTATTTTTTGTTCTCCTGGATAAAACTTGCATCAATCTGCGAATTTCATTGTCTCTACCGATTACCGGATCGAGCTTTTCTTGTTTTGCTAATTCGGTTAAATTACGCGTGTATTTTTCCAGTGCCTGATACTTTGCTTCCGGTTCCATGTCTGTAACCTGTTCGCCTCCGCGCAATTCTGCTAAAATCTTCAAAGCATTTTCATAATTTATACCGTTTTTATTTAAAACTTCTTTCACTTTTGAAGAAACTTGAAGCATGCCCAAAAGAAAATGTTCCGTTGAAACAAATTCATCTTTCAATTTATCTGCTTCTTTAAACGCTTGTTCCATGGTTCTGCCCAAATCCTGTGTCAAATATGCTTGAAAAATTCCCGGAGCAGGAACAGAAATATTCGGAAGTTGCATTAACCCCAAATCAATATCTTTTTCTAATTTTTCCAAATTAATTCCGATTTTTTGAAACAATGCCAAAACCAATGATTCTTCCTGAATCAATAAGGCTCTTAATAAATGCAACGCATCAACTTGCTGATGATTTTTTTCCGAAGCAATTCCATGCGCATCTTGCAATGCTTCCTGCGCTTTAGTTGTAAATTTGTCCATTCTCATAATATTATATATAAATTATAACATATGTTTCCATTATAGAAAATTAGCACTCCCATGTCAAGAGTGCTAATCAATTTAATTTTATAGATACTTGTTTTACACACATTCATGAACATTTATTGTATATACGCCCATATACGCTTACGAGCACACACCCTGCGCATGTCCACAGACGTTTACTCTATATATATGCCTACACACATGCGAACACACACCCTGCGCATGTCCACAGACGTTTACTCTATACAGACGTTTACTCTATACAGACGTTTACTCTATACAGAGCATATGCAATATATATAATATAATTATATGCAATATATATAATATATGCCTATACACACTTTTTCACGATCGTGAAAAAGTGTCCATAATATAACAAAAAAAAGGAAATAAAAAATAAAAAATAAAAAATAAAAATGTAGCAGAAAGAAATATAACAAAAAAAACACAGTAGAAAGAAATATAAGAAAATATAAAATAATCTTAATTACCCTAAACCAATTTTATTAACCAATAATAATTCTACCCAATTTTCCAATCTATATCTTTTAATCAATGCTTTAGTTTCTTGCAGTGTGTCGTATGGACAAACCCAAATACTTTTTTGAAAATTTTGATATCCCAAATATTTTAACTGACCCCGAAATAAATCTCTATTCCTCCGTTGATTCTCCGGAATATCGAATAATATCATTTGCCATTTGCCATCTTTTCTTTTTCTTTTGTCTAATGATTTTAACTTAATTTTTAAAATTTTTTCTAATCCTTTCGAAGTAATAGTTATAGCTATATTATCCTTAACTTTTAAAGTTTTCAAATATCCATGTTTTTTAAATCGATAAATTAGTTCTGTAAATTTTTTACGGCTTTGTTGTTTTTGATACTTTTTCTTGTTTTTATCAATCCATTCATCTCTAAAAATATTAAAATCTGAAAATGGTCGATTATAATACTGTGAAACAGCCCTGCTTGTTATTTCGCCCGTCTTGCTTAAAAATTCATACAAATCCCAAAGGAATTTTTCGGTACACGGCAATTTTAATAATGTTCGTAATTTCATAATATAAAATAAAACAAAATACAAAATACACACTTTTTCACGATCGTGAAAAAGTGTGTATATTTATATATTTATGTTTATACATGTTTATATATTTATATATTATATTTACATATTCATACATATTTATTTATATATTCATTATTCATATATTCATAATTTATATATCATGTATTCATAATTTATATATTCATACATATTTATAATTTATAATTTATTCTATTATTTTATTTATAATTTCTGCTTATTGTTTGTTTTATTTCGCATTATTTTTTGCGTTTTCAATACTTTGTTTAACCCTGTTAATGGGGATTGCAAATCCGATATTTTCGGCATTGGTTGCAACGGCGGTATTAATACCAATAACTTCTCCGTAAAGATTCAACAATGGTCCGCCGGAATTTCCTGAATTTATTGCTGCATCAGTTTGAATAACTTCGTCTAATTTCTCACTAAACCCTGCTCCTCCGGCGGTTATACTACGCATTAACCCCGAAACAATACCTGCGCTTACAGTATTTCTGAATTCTCCCAATGCATTGCCAATCGCAATTACTGTTTGTCCAACTTCAATTTTATCCGAATCTCCGAATTTCACAATTGAAAGATTATTTGCCTCTATTTTCAAAATTGCAACATCCTGCGCCAAATCACGCGTCAAAACTTTAGCAGAATATTTTTGCCCATCGTTAGTTAAAACCATATACTGCGCATTTTCATCAACCACCACGTGTTGATTAGTAATAATCAGGCCATCCGAAGAAACAATAAAACCACTGCCACCGCCAACCTCTTTCAATTCTTTCCCTTTTTCTACGATTCTAGGAATTAAAATATGAAACGGGCTATTCTCCCCAAAAGGATTATAATATTCTTGTCCCAAAATAGATACATACTTGCTCACAATAATGCTTACGACCGAAGATGAAACTTCTTTTACGACCTCGGGTACTGTTTTAATCTCCGGCAATATTTCTGTTTTAGATTGTTCAACAAATTCTATCTGTGTTTTCAGCCAAGAACCAAAAAAAATTCCGCCCAAAGAGCCGAAAATTAAACTAATAACAACCGATATTAAAATTACGACCAAAAATAATTTTGTAAAATTATCTCTCTCCATTTTTTAATATGTCAATTCAACAGCTCTTCTTATGTCGCCATAAAATCCTTTTGCGGTAATTGTCCTATAAAATGGAGCCGGACCATCTATTCCCTCTGCCCTAAAATAAACATTTGTCGAAATATGAACATAACTACAATTAACACCCTCATCCGGCCATCTGTCAGCATACATCTGACATTCAGCTCCAGAATCTGCGGCATAATAAGCGATTAATGTTTTTGAAATATCACGCGAAAGTTTTGTTTCTCCAAGCGCCAATTTTGATAATCCAAAAGCAATACTCATTAAAGCAGCAATAACAAGTATAGTAATCAACAACGATGAACCTTTTTTATTGTTTTGTTTCATAAATTTAGAAATCAAGAAATCGCTGACAAAGTGTGGCTTGAGTATTTATTTCAATTTCTTCTTCTGTTTGTCCACCCAATCCTTTCAATTTCATAGTAATCGTCACTCTTGGCTGGGCATTATCATTATCAACAACTCCCGAAATATAAAAACTTCCAGTTACGCTAATATCGCTAGAATTCATTATCACGTTATTTCGCGTAAGACCTCCTTTATCAAAAGTATAAACAACGCTAGTTTTATCAGAAGAACGAGTCATTCTTAGACTGTTTGAAATGCCATCAGTAACATTATCAATTATGCTCATTCTGGTTTCTTTGGTCATAAAATCCAATATAAATTTGGCGTTATCTTGAATATTCTGTATAGAAATCACTCTTTTTTGGGCCTTTATTGCCATAGAAAAAGAACTCATAATAATTACAATCACTATCGAAAATATTCCTATGGCAACAATAAATTCTATTAATGTTACGGCTTTTTTCATAATTTTAATCTTCTTTTAACCAATTATAAAGACGACTTTCGGCGGTCATTTGCAGATTTCTCCCTTTTTCTTGCCAAGAAACTTCTGCTACAACCTTAAATTGATTATCATCAACATCGGAAATTGTTATTTTTCTGTAAAATTTTGTAGGAATTCCGCTGTATCTATAAAAACCATCAACATCTATTCTTAACGGAGTATAGCTGTATGACAAAAGCGATGTGGAATTATATTGGACTCTATAATCTCCCGCGCTTAATCCGTCACGCCAATCAGCGGATGTTCTTTTATAATTCAACCAATTATTATCTCTAATACTTCTGACAATTTCCAGTCCCTCTTGAGCAAGTCCGAACGCCGTGGTTTTCGATCCGTTTGTTACAATTCCAGAAATACTAAAAGAAATCAAAGAAATAATAGAAATCAAAGCAACTGTAATTATTGCTATAGATACAATAACCTCCATCAATGTAAATCCTTTATTTTCAAATTTGATTTTTTTCATTTGAATTTTATTCTATTTTTATTTCTCCGGTTTTGGTTACGGTTATTGTTTTACAATTTCTAACTTGAGCGCATGTTGTTCCGACTTTTCTAATTTTAATTACCGCAGAAGTTATTATCGAATTATTATTAATAGTCACAAATCCATCAGGAACAGAAAACACAATATTTAACACATTTCCCGATACCGGCGATAAAGAATAAATTTCTATACCGGGGTCTATGACAATCGTTTCTATAAACAAATCTGACGGTGGTTCTTGATAAGTATTATTGTTATTTTTATCGCCAAAATTTATATAATTATTTTTTGTACTCATAGAAAAATTAACCCCATAAGAATAACAAGGAACAGAAAGACAAGTACCGGTGCCAGAGCCAAATGTTTTTCCAGCCAATGCCATATCCTGCACAATACGAATATTTTGCGCAATCTCTTGCGCCGTACGCTGAATAAGATACATTTTTTCATTATTACGCCAATTAACAACTAAAATAGCAGACAACAATCCGACAATAAAAACCACAACCAATATCTCTATCAACGTGAACCCTCGCCTGCCGACAGACAGGCTTGCTTTTTTTATTTTCATAATAATTTTAAATACCAATTTAATAAAACATTTCCCCAGAATATAGAAATTGCCGTGCCTAAAATTAAGAAAGGACCAAAAGGAATTTCTGATTTCATGTTTTTCTTTTTAAACGCTACCAGGATTAAAGAAACAATCGCCCCGATTAAAAACGCTAAAACCAAACCAACAATTATCATTGGCATGCCTAAAATTAATCCCATTAAAACCCCGATTAAAATATCTCCCTTGCCCATCCATTTTTCTTTAGAAATCAAAACTAAAATCAGAAAAAACCCTCCAACAGAAAATCCAGCAATAATTGATGAAATAAAAATATAAAAATTATTCGTAATAAACCAAACAAAAATGTTAAACAAAAAAGCAAAAATTATGGCAGGATATATTATTTTATCTGCGACCAAATAATGTTTTAAATCATAAACAAAAATTATAATCAAAAAACAAGAAATAAGAAATAAAAAATAAGCATAAACCGTATATGGAAATTGCCAATTCTGTCCGAAAAAAATAAAAATCAATAAAAATATCAACCCCGTAGATAATTCCACCAACGCATATTGCCATGATATTTTTTTCTTACACTTTCTACATTTTCCCAATTGAATTATAAAACTTATAAGCGGTATAAGCTCATACCAATTCAGTTTTTTTTGGCAATAATTGCAATGAGAACGATTTTTTAATATTGTTTCGTTAGTTTTCAAACGGAAAATCACGACATTCAAAAAACTGCCGATTATAGTTCCTAAAATAAAAATTAATAAATGAAATAAAAACATTGTTTCAAAAATTAGCCCGACAAACTACTCTGCTCAAACATCACGAGCTTAAGCAGAGTCTGTTTGCAGGACTAACAATCTGTTTTACGGACCAACGCAATAAGCCGCTCCATCGCAAGCACAAGTATTAGATGTGCCATCTATATCATTATCTAATAAATCACTACTAGCATTTTCAAGTGTTGCTTTTAACGTGTAATCTGTTTTCGCCGGTGCTCCGTAAGCGTAAAAATAGGTAGCATCAGGCGCTGGATCTGCCGGAACTGACGGTAAAAAATCCGCAGTTACAAGCGTACCAATTGCGGTTGTAAATGTGGCGGCAGTACATGTTGCCGAAACAGGATATCCGCCTTGTTCACTGGCATACATTTCAAGCGCTAAAGCAACTTGCCTTAAATCGCTAACCCTGCGCGCATCTCTTGAGTTTCTTCTTGCTGTATTCAAAGAAACCAAAATTACAGTCGCTAAAATACCAATAATCGCAATAACAACTAAAAGTTCTATTAATGTAAAACCTTTCTTTTTTGTTTTCATATTTTTTTTTACAATTTTACGACCTTTTAAATTTTAATTATTAATTACTAATTATTAATTATTGATTATTAACTCCTACATTCCCGATGTGGCGCTATACATTGGCATTAAAATCGCAGCAACTAAAAACCCCACTCCACCGCCTAAAAACAGAATCATTATCGGCTCAATAAGCTGAGTCATATTTCCCACCATTCTATCAACATCTTGCTGATAAAACGAGGCAACTTTATCTAAAATATTATCAATTTGCGCTGTTTTTTCGCCCAC
>JAKQEK010000393.1 GCA_029558535.1 Bacteroidota bacterium
CATAAAGACATATTCCTGATACGGACTTCTGCCAGGTACGGTAAATAAATCTCCATCCTCATATTTACAATTCCCCAGTGCTTCTTCGTACTGCTCCAGTTCGTAGTATTTGAAAAATCCGCCGCCTTGCCAATTAACATCTTTACTTAAATGTGGTTTTCGTATTACGGGGCTGTGAATGGCCTTAAATTCTTTGTCGCCATTCAAAACGATCTTCATTCTTCCCAAAAGACCGACTTTTTTAATTATTACTTTTGCTGTTTTTTCAGTTTCAGAAATTATCTTAACTATTGCGGGGTTATCCAATCCAATATTCTCCTCATCCTCATCGGATTCACCCGCAGTTTTCTTTATCTCAGTTTCGTCCAAGTAAATTTCCTTAAAATAATCTCCCATTTCAATCCCTACCCACTTCCGATTGAGTTTTTGCGCGACGGCACAAGTTGTTCCGCTTCCTGCAAAAAAGTCAAATACAAATCCCCCTATTTCAGACGAGGTTTGTATTATTCTTCTAATCAAGTTCTCTGGTTTTTGATTACTTACGAAAGATAAACTTTCGGTTATTCGTGGTTCACTGTATTGGAAAGAATAAATATCATTCCAAATTGTTCCTTTGGCTTTCACCCTTTTATCAACCATTTCTTTTATATATTTTCCGTTTTTCCATTTTTCGATAAATATTTCCTTTGATTTTTTGCCAATAAAGTCCAACCATCCAATGCCATCCTTTTTATTAAGCGGTTCAAATGCTTTATAGAAGATGTTTTTATCTGTTTTTGTGTAATAGTGGATAAAATCGGCTTGCCTAATCCAATTTAGTGCTTGAGACTTGAATCCAGAAATATTTTCACCAGTATTCCAAGTAATTTTTGCCTTGAAATTCTCTGGTCCAAAAACTTTATCCAATAAAATCTTAGAGTAATGTTCAGCAAGATGGTCGAGATGCAAATAAAGATTCCCTTTATCATTTAATAATAGTTTGGCGAGCTTCAAACGATCATTTATAAGTGAAAGCCAAGTTGAATCTTGAAAATTATCCAAAAAGATAAAGTCGTTGCCAGTATTAAAGGGAGGGTCAATATAGATTGTTTGTCCTAGTTCCTTAAATTTTGGTAGGATTGTAGTCATTGCTTGATAGTTTTCGCTTTTTATCAGCCATCCGTCCAGAGATTTGTCCAAGTCCTCAAACTGGCTCAAAATCTCAAGCTCTAAATCTTTGAAGTATTTGGTATCAATGGGTAAATGCTGGTATTTTTGAGATAAATGTTCACCGGTTAAATCTTTTTCAATTACTTCTTCTTTTTTAAAGTTTTCATCAACAATACTCAACTCCTGCCATTCTTTAATTTGTTCATTTATTCCTTTATGTTTAAGTATCTTTTTAACAAGCTCAATATTGTTTAACCTATCAAGAGTGACGACATAATTTGAGTTTTTTACAAACTTTGGTTTATTCCAAATTTTTACCAGTTCATCTTCAAACTGCGAAATGAAATCAATAATTTTGAAAGCAATATCTTTGAGTATTTGCAATTGATTAACTCTATCGGCACTCCATTCTTTTGCTCCTTCCCAGAAATACTGATAACTCCAGAGTTTAAACTGCTCTTGCAAAAATGCTTTGGCGTTTTTGTTAATGAAGAAATCAATCTCGCTTTGTTTTTCAAAAACCTTAAAGGCTCGCTCCAATTGTTCTTCGGTAATGGCA
>JAKQEK010000407.1 GCA_029558535.1 Bacteroidota bacterium
AACCTTCAATTTTATTTTTATGCGCTTTGGCATGTAAACGATATAACGTGCGCAATCCTTTCATTGACTTTGCCAATGCAATAAGGTGATATCTTGTTTCGTCTCCATCTACCATGTGATAAAATTCTATTCCATAGATAGGTTGTATATTTTGCTTTTTACATTCTTTGTATAATTCATAAATTCCGTACATATTGGCATGGTCTGTTATAGCGATAGCTGGTTGATTAAGCTCTTTTGCTCTCGCAACTAATTCAGATATATGTCCCATGCCATCTAATGCGCTATATTCAGTGTGTACATGGCAATGTATAAACATATTGCACCTTCCTTGCTATAAATAGCTTAAATATTAAATTCAAAAAAATAAAGTTTTTTATGTTATTAATCTCTTGGGTCGAATATTTCAGTGTTATGATTTTTCATATCTGTTATATAAACTGCACAAGCGAACATTGCTCTGCACATTAAATGAGCTAAATGTTCATCTGATGTATCGCCAGCTCTGTAAGCCATTATATGCATCATTGCATGGTTTAAGTGTTCTTCAACTGGTATATTGCGCCAGTTTTCATCATCACCATATTTATTTCTGCCTTCTTTTAAAACTTTTGTCATAGCAAACATTGACAATGGGTCTAAAGATGAAAAACTATATGGCATTGATGATTGTTTACCACCTTTTTCGTTAACAATTGTAGGTGCGTCTTTGCCTACACCTTCTATCATTGAAATCCCTCCAAAATTAACTAAATAATCGTGTGTATTGTTCAAGTGTTAATTGGTTTATTATTTTATTATATTTTTCTTCAAGTTCCATATAATCATTTCGCCAATTATCTACTTCATCGCGTATTGTTTCATAATCAGCCAATAAATCATTATATTTTTCTTCAAGGTCGTTATAATCACTTACTATTTCTTCAAATAAATTATTTAAACGTCTGTCATAACTATCATAGTTAAATGACATACTTGCCTCCTTTCTATAGAGTAACTTCTATATGTTTGTTTTTGTTTTTTATTCCGCGTAATGATATTTCAGGAAAACCAAGTAATCTGCTTTGTAATCCATTCATATCAGCGTATCCTTCATCATAATCTAATGCGCTGCCACATACGACAAAATGTTGTTCTATTTTTTGAATTGTCATATTACGTGGGTCTGGAACTGAATATATCCTATCTGATTTTAGTTTTTTATGGTGGTGAGCAAGTAAATATACATCAGCAAAATTACGTGTAGACATTTGTTCTGCTTGTCTAATAGCTATTTCAGCAGATGTACCTAAGCCTGTCCCATGCCAAAGGTTTATAATATATCCAACTCCATTCCATGCATATTTTACAAAACCTTGGTAACCCAAATATGGTATTTTTAATCTATTACATACATCTTCCATCAAATCAATAGACGTATCATTTTTTATGCGTTGTTCGTGATTACCTATTAATGCTCCGTCTATAAATTCAGCTTTATCTTCTAACATATTAATTATATAATCTCTTTGTTTTTTTGGTGTCATATTTGTTTCAAATAAACCAGCACCAATACTTTTTTTGGTTGCTACTTCTGCAAGGTCACCTAGCAATAAACCTCTATGATTATAGTCGAGTTTTTTAGTCCAATTTTCAATAATGTCATATTTACAATTAATATGTCCCACGTGCCAACAAGCTGTAGGAAGTATATGTAGTGTTTCATCATTCCCTTCATAAGTTGATTTTGTAAATCTCAAAATATCACTCCAGCGTATTAACGCTCATTTTGATTTTCGTTGTTGTTTCTTGGAGCAACCGTTTGCGCTCTCGCTCTTGTACTAGCATGGAATCTTTCTTGCCAATTGTTTACTGTTTGAGTTTGAAAATATGCCATATCATCAGGATGAATATCAGTATTCGTTATTGTTTGTTCTCCAGTTGCTATTGTATTAATACCAGTTATTTCTGTTGGGAACGAATGTTGGATGGTTCTAATCCAATTTGATTTTTCCTCCAAACATTGTTTTTGGTATTTTCTTTTTTCTTCAATAAAATCTTCAAATGTTTTGTTGTTAACTTGTTTAAATTCCGAAAACAAAGTGAATATTTTATAACATATATCTGGAGCAAACCATTCAAAGCCTTGCATCATACATGTTCTGCATTGTTGCAATGATTCAGAGGGGTCTTCTTCAATTGAATAAAAACGTTTTTGAACACAATCACAATCTATAACTTTTTTTAATATTGTTAATAATTCGTTTCTTATATTTTTGTCAATCATTATATCACCTCCTATTTACCGCTACTTCCAAAACCTTTTTCACCTCTTTCTGATTCGTTTAATTTATCAACGAATTGAAATGTTTTGATTGGGGTTATTGGTACAATTAATATTTGAGCTATTTTTTCGTGTGGTTGAATATGATAAGGCACTTCTGTTATATTATGTATTAAAGCCTTTATTTCATTCCTATATCCTGCATCAATAACTCCTTGTATTATCAAACCACTTTTTGAAATTGAACTTCTTGGAAGTAATAATCCTACATTACCATAAGGTATTTCTAAACATATTCCAAGAGGTATTAATACAGTTTGGTGTTGTCCTATTGAAATAAGTTTGTTTGTGTTTGCATACAAATCAATTCCTGCATCGCCTTCATATGCTCTTGTTGGAGTACATTTTTCATTCAACACTATCATTTTTAAATCCATTTTATTCCTCCTTTACTTCAAAACTTACGTTTTTATCTATTATGTAAGATGAATCTATTGTATATACTTTATTTAATGCTTCTTCTTCGGTTTCTTTCTTCTGTTTTCACAATTTGTGATAATGTTATTGAACTGTTTTCTTCCATTTGCAATCCCAATCTTTCATACTTATATTTTTATTTATTATATCATCAACATATTCAAATTGACTCCAATCTTTATATGTTAAGATATTATTTAAAAGAGATTTGGTTTTTTCTTTGTTTAAATCACCAACATCATTTCCAATTGGAACATTTAGAAACTCTATGTTCATTTTAAAACGCAACCGTTCATATATGTTTTGCATTGCTTTAATACCCGCATAATCAGGGTCTAATGCAAGTAATATATTATATGTTTTAGATAGCAATATTGTTTCTTGCATTTCTGTCATATGTGCGCCAAACATTGCAATTACATTCGAATAACCGTTTTGATAAGCATTCCAGACGTCTCCACATCCTTCAGTTATCATCAACGGTTTGTCCAATACAATATTTTGTTCGTTATATACATAATTTCCCATATATATTCCACTTGGTTGATGTAACCATTTAGGTTCGTTTTGACGTGTACTACGCATTGTAACACCTATAAGTGCATTATTGTGATATATAGGAACTATAATACGTTCTTGTATTTGTATTTCTCTATTGTTTATTATATCATAAATAGTGGCATTTGTGCAATACTTTACATTAAAGTAACTTAGTGTTTCTTTGGTAAAATTACGATAATTGTTAAGATTGTAAAGTTTTCCCAATACAGATATATCATACGGTTTGATTTCGTCGATACTTGTATGTTTAACCATTTGACGTATCCATTTTCGTGTTTCTTGTATATAGTTAACAGTTCGCATATCTATTGACATATTAGAAATATCAATTGTAAAAAGTTTAGCGATATAATTGACTGATTGCGCAAACGACATATTTTCTTTAATCATTATAAAATCAAATAAATCGCCTCCACGAAAACATCCAGAATGACAATACCATAGTTTACGTTGTGTATCATATATAAATGATGTTGGATTGTTGCTTCCATGTAAAGGACATTTACAACGTATTTTTTCTGTGCCGTGAAATTCATCAACGCCATACAATTTAAGCAGTTCGATGAAATCTATGTTATTTTTCAAATATTCTACTGCATTGTTTGGCATTTAAAACACCTCTTATATTATTGTTATGAATATTCCAAGAAGCGCAAGAAGTAAATATCCTGCAAATATTGCATATGCAAATATATTTTTATTGAAATTGTTAAACCTTTTGTAATGATATATATATAACAATATATAAGCAGCCATTATACTACCAAATATAAAACAAAACATTCCCGTCCAAAATTTCATAGTCAAACCTCCTTTTGCGTTATTCTTATTTTATCAAACAATATATCTATTTCTACATCACTTTGTCCGTGTCTTTGATATTTGATAAGAAATTTCTGATTTGCTTTTCCACTATGCATAGCAAGTTCTTCATCACTAAAATTTCTAAGGAAACATAATTTAGTAGCTAATTGCAATATTCCAAGACTTCCTCCGATACTTCTTGCGTCTTTTTCAGTACTTCCCCAATTGGTTCTGTTTTCATTGTTTGCAGTAAATATCGGAATGTGAAGTATTCCAGCCATTTCTTTAAGTCCGCTTGCAAAGAAAGTAAGTTTTTCATCGCTTCTTAAATCTCCTTTTGTTGACGCTCCCATTGTAGAATTTAATTTTAAATAATCAAAAAACAATGCAACTATACCATATTTTAATTGAAATTTTCTTGTTAATGCTGTAACTTTTTCAAGAGTAAAATCTGGCATATAAACAAAATAAAATTCGCTTTCTTTCATTATTTTTTGTGCTTCTTGTAATCGTTTTATTTTATCTGTTGCTTCTCCATACATTGTGTCAATTGTAAATAAACCCATATCTATTTCGTCTTCAGGTATTTGAGACAATACAGAAAGCAATCTTAATTCTTGTTCTTCTTCACCTTGTTCTGTGTCAATCCAAAGTATAGGAAGTTTATTATTGATTGTTATATGTTTCGCCCAATTCAAAAGAGTTACTGATTTACCCGTTTTGCTTTCAGCACATACAACAATAAAATCACCAGGTTTTGCACCTTTTGTTACTCTATCATATTTTGCCCAACCAACTTCAATTCCAGGCAGTTCATTTGGATGTTCTACTCTTTGTTGTAATCTTTCAGATACTTTGTCACCCATTTTATATACCTCATCAGCTTTTGTATGTTCAAGTATTATATTAGTTACTTCCTGATTAGTATAACCAAGTATTTCATCTGTATCTGATTTATTATCCGACATCATACGTGTTTGTATATTGTCACAAGTATTATATATTACGCGACGTAAATAATATTTTATGACATCATGTATAAACATTTTGATGTTTTCTGTGCGTGGTGACTGTTGTAATAACATTATATATTCAAGACCACCAAAGTCGTCTACTATTTTCTTAGCTTTTTCATCTTTTATTACATTATATAAACTTAAAGCATCTATTTTTACATTTTTTGAAAATAGGTATATAATACCCATATAAAGTACTTCATTTGCTTTTATAGCAAAATGTTTTGGAAGTAATCCTTCGCTTTCACATTCTATAATTGTATCAGGGTTATTCAAACAATTTGCTATCAATACCCGTTCGCTTGCGGGATTCACTATCACTTCTTCTATTTTCATTTGTTCGTTCGTCATTTACATTGACCTCCGATGGTGTATCAATCATTTTATTCATTTCTTCTTTTATATGTTTAATTTTAAGTTTTTTTAATATATCTTCGAGTGTATATGATAACCAACCAAGCGAATTAAATCCTTTAGGTGGTGGATTTTTTACACAATATTTTATACCTTCTATTATTTCAAATTTATTAAAACCAGCTTTTAGCAACGTACGTGCTTGTCCAAGTGTTTGTGTGAATGTTGCTGGTGTTGCTCTACGTTCTGTAAGATAAAAAAAAGTTTTAGCAATTTCACCAGCAGTCTTGTTTAGTTCTTTGCTCAATTTGTTCCCTCCTTTTTTGTATAAATTCTTCAATTGTATTTATTCAATGTATTTATTCAAACAACCATTTTCAAATATTTTTTTAATGTTGTTTTTACACTTATGAAGTTACTTCTATCCAATATACGTTTTTCCTTAACATCATCATATATAATATATGCTTTTGTTCCATCCCAATCAATAATCCATCGTTTGACTTCATATACGTTACCATGTTTTATATCCCAATCCTGATTGCCAATATATATAACTTTCATATTATGCACCTTCTTTATTTAAACATAAGTTTTGATATTCTGCAAGTGTCATATTCATTTCACGTATTTTTTCAAAATCATTTTTAATAAATTGATAAAATTGTTGGTTTGGAAATTCTTTGTAAGTAAAAATTCCACTAAAAATCTCTCTGTTTTTAATTCTATATTTGTGTAATTCAAAAAGTTCTTTATTTAACTTTAAATTAAAACCTATTATATTACCATCAACATAAGAAGCTATATATGTATTGTTTTTAGTATACCAATTGATGTTTTCATTTGCGCGATATGGGAGTGTTTTTATTGCTTTATACAATGCATATTCAATTTTAATTGGCATTGATATCATTCCTTTCAATTATTAATATGATAAAAAAAAAGAAGACGGCGTATATAGTACAATTAACATACTATATACGCAAAAAATTATGAGGAGGTAAACCATATGAGAAAATTAGTCGCCGTAGCGAAAATGTTGTGCGGCATGGTCAATACATCACAACATCTATACGTTGAAATCAATCAACGTATAGAATATATTAGGAAGTAAAATCTACTGATGGTTTGTCTTGTGATTCATTGTCAGTATTTTCTGCATTATTATTACCAAATACATCCGTCAATGCAGCACCATTCATCAACATCTGAAGTTGTTCTGGTGTTGGTTTAAGCGTTATATTTTTCAAATCATATTTAGTTAATGCTTTTTCAGCTTCAGTAAGTGGTTTGGGCGGCAATGCAATAGGAGTATAACTTGTTTCATTACCTTCGCCAGTTACTCTTATTTTAACATCATATTTTCTTAAATCTCCTACCTCAACCAACAAACCCTCTAGTGCTTCAAATAATCCCTTGCCTTTGTCGATAATTTCGACTTCGCCAGTTTCTCTGTTCAGTATGTTGATAGCATGAAGTTTTCTGCTGCTATATACTTGTTTCCCACCAGTTTTTTTCTTTTCTTTAATGTCGGCGCATATTGGACATCCAGCACCAGGGCAATCAACAGATACGCCTCTCCCATTATTAGCGGCTTGTATCCAGTGCGAGTATCTGCTGAATGGTTCTGCGTCAAGTATGCGTATTGTGTGTGTTTTTCCTGTTGTAAGTTTATTGTATTTAGTTTTTTTATTCGTATTGTCTTTGTCTTTGGATTTTGATGTTACATCATTCCATCCCATTGTTATCATTCTCCTTTATTTCCGTTTCTTGTATTGGTTCGATTGCCAATTCATCATTTGATAACTTGATGAGTGTGTTATCATCAAAATTATAATTACAATCTTTGGCAATTTGCTCTATTATTGCACTATATCTTTCTTTTTGTTTTGATAATGAATCAGTTAAAGCTTCAATAAACTGTCTTAACATTTTTATTGTTGGTTTGCTAAGTTTTATACCTTGTTTATTTATAGCTTCTAATTCATTATTCCAATACAATAAAATACCTTCTGTTATATTTAATGTTACAAGTAGAACGGTTAATTCTCTGTATTGTTGTATATTTATTGTTATTTTCATTTAACACCTTCTTATATATTTAAACGGTTTAAAATATCTTGAAGTCCTTGTTTATAACAACCATCAGACAGTTTTTTATGTCTGTCTTTTAATATGCAATTCAAAATCCTTTTATTTTGTGTATTACCAATATAAGCATAACAAGTAACTGTTTCAAGATATTTATACCGAAAATTTAATAATTCATGAATATTATTGAAAACAATTGGATATACTTGTATTATGGTGCGATATGTTAAATCCATCGGATTGCGCATATTTATGCGTGACATCGAACATAATTTGTACGAATCAAGTGTGTCTAACACTTTTGTCATATCCTGTTTATGGAATGTATATATCGCACCTATTACACGACGATTTCCGCGCATTGGTGATATATCATTTGGCATAAGCATAACAGGTATTTTGTTAATCATATATAGTTTACCTGTTGTTTCAGCCAATATTTCATTTGTTGGATTTATATTAAGTTTTTGATAGATATTTTTAATTAACAAATCGTCGTAAATAAATATTTTATTCATGAATTTCTCCAAGATAAACTATGATATGCGCTTCCCGTAACACGCATTTATGCGATTTTTTTATACGGAAAGCGCAATCATAATTAATTATCTATTTCTTGCAATGCAAGAAGCGCTTTGTTTAATTTTTTGATTTTGTCTTTTTCATCTGATATTGCCGCTTTGTGTGTTTCTATGGATGTTTCGGAAGCACTTATTTCAGCTTGAATAGCGTCAATATTCTGTTGAATTATAGGGTTAGGCATTATTTAAGCCTCCTTTCGTTAGTCCTTTATAACAATATCAACATTTTTGGTCACTATCTTTTCGACAGGGATGAATGTCCAACTGTATTTGTAAAAGTGACTTGATATTGTGTCAAGAACAGTTCTCCTTGACAAACCAGCGTATCCATCCTTGTTATAAGTCTGACCGTTGTTGATATTAATAAGCTTGATATCGCCAAGGATTTCGGCAGCTATATATATCTTCCTATCGTCTGCTTCTTTGTTCTGTACGAACATATCACCAGCTTGGATAGCTGCATCAAGAACTGGGTCTGATTTCTTAACGTTAAGAGTAAATTTCATTTACAATCTCTCCTTTTTTTTGTTATTTGGATTTTGAATTGCATAAAAATAAAGTTTTTTATTTGAATGATTTCTGGTTGTTTACTTCAGTCTAAGCGTTAATGCCACCTCGTAGTCTTTGATGTCTTCAACCGCGATGTAATCGCCTACTCCGTAATCAAGCATAAGTTGCTGAACAGCAACACTTCTTTTTACAGGATTTACCTCTTGTACAATTTCGAGATTGCTTACTTCAACAAGGTATGTTTTTGTACCTTTTGGAGATAAAGCGATTACAAAAATTCTATTACTTTTTTGGGCAACAAACATGTCACCTTTTTTAACTGTCATTGCCATCTGTTTGTCTCTTGGTGATTCTTTTTGTACATTGAGATTAAATTTGAACATTTTATTTCCCCTTTCAAAATATATATTTTATATGCATACAACTATTTGCTGTTTATGCCAAGTATTTTATGAAGCGCATCTTTAATTGTGTTGTCATATATTAATTCAATTTTATAAATATTTTTCATTTTTTTTTGTAATTCACATATTGTTGGTTGATGTTCTGTTATTGTACTTCTCCAATAACATCCATCATCTATACAAACAAGACCGTATTTCCGCACAAAATCATTATTAGGTATTGCTGCCAATATTGCAATATGTTTTGTGTTATGTATTTTATCTGTTACATATAACATTGCACCAATACATAATGGTTTTAAATATTGTTCTTGATATTCTTTAAGTGTCATTGTTTCTGGCACTTATATCACTCTCTTTCTAATATAGATTTGGTCACCCAAATGTGATTCGAACACATATTTCTCGCTGGAAAGGCGAACGTCCTAACCATTAGACGATTGGGCGATATTTGTTGCACCGAGTTGGATTTGAACCAACACATTGCGTCTCTTGTCGAGCCGTCTCTTATTGGACTATCGGTGCGTGTTTGGAGGTGAGTGTTGGAATCGAACCAACGAATAATAACTGTTTTGCAGACAGTTTCCTTACCATTTGGACAACTCACCATGTTTGGCACGCGATGATAGATTTGAACTACCGACATCAGGAGTCAAAGTCCTGTGTTCTTCCATCTGAACTAATCGCGTGTGTAAGTGGGGTATATGTGTATTGCATATACTATTACAATCTGGTCGCAGATAACCACTTCGAAGGAGGCAAACATGCCATTATTGATTTAATCAACTTTATTATATTAGATTGATTAAATTCAAAAAAAATAAAGTTTTTTGTTTTGAATAATCTCTTGCTTATTTCATGTTAACATCTATATTTAAACTTTCAATTTGATTAACTGGTATATATGTAAAATGTTCTAATTGATAATTTTTTACCATATCCTTACGCAAATTGTATGTTTTTGCAACTATATCTTGACTGTAAAAACATTTATTCGTTATGTCTATTAAATACATAAACGGTGATTGGTCAGAAATTTTAGCAAATATTATTATTCTTTTTTTTTTCATCAAATAACATATCACCAGGCTGCACAAATTCTTTCATATACTTATGTTGATTTACAAATCCACCTAACATTTTTGGATTGTCAGTTTCGTTTTTATATGTTATTTTTGACATTTAATTATCTCCTTTCTACATAAATGTTAAATGTCTACGTGGTACTTCAAACAATACCAGCCATTTTTGTATTGTACACGTTGACACTTCAGAAATTTCTGATATTTCAGCTATTGATTTTTTTTCATCAAGATACCATTGTTTAAGCAATTCTTCGATTGGTTTTTCAAACACTCTTTCAACTAAACGCATGGTATTTGTTTTTTTTATGTTTTGTTTTGTTGTTTTCATTATATCACCTCTAAAGCTTGTCCTATTATATATATTATACCATACATTAGTTAAAATGTCAAATGTTATTTAATTGACTTAACAAATTCACCAATTTTTTTTTCCTTTATTTTATCCAATATGCTCACCTACACTTTTACATATTTTATAATATACTGCAACCACACAAGTATATTACACATTGCAAAAAAATCGATATATTCTGTTGTAGAGTGTGGGTTATGATAACCAGCAGATATATTAACAGTTTCTTGAACATAGTCACGTATATGTATTACATCTGCTATTGTTCCATTATCTACTTTTATTGGTATTCCGGCATTAATTCCGTGAAATGCAAGTTGAGCAGCGAATTTTTTTGAACAATTTTTTTTCCCTGCTGACCATTGCAATAAATCATTATCTCCGCGTCTATCTATTGTTATTGAATATTTTACGTCTTTGAACCAATCAGAGTTGTTTTTGCAAAAATGTTGTATACCTTTGCAACCACTTTCTTCTCCAACTGTGAACAATATTTTCATTGGAGTTTTTTGCATTGTAAATGCAGTAGCTAATGCAAGTGCTATCCCGCATTTATCATCGCCACCAAGTACACGATATTCATTTGATTCTACTTTTCCTGTTTTGGGATTATATTCGATTTGATAGATATCGTTTAATATTGTGTCTTGTTGAAGTTTTTCTTCTTTTGTTTTTACATAATATGATGTGTATGAATATTTTCCATATTCGTAATTATCATCATATCTTCTACAATATTTGCGCCACCAAGATACATCATCATCATCATCATCATCGTTTTCGTATTCTACTACATAGTGTTTGTCATATGTTTTTATTATTAATTCATTGTAACCATCAACATCTTCTTTCCATTGTTCGCAACCTTTTGAATTTTTTAGTCTCCAATAAGATTGTCTATCTGTTATGTTGTTGTTTTTCATCGCTACATCTATACAAGCATCAAAAAATATACAATTTGGGCAGGTTTTCTTTTTCTTTTTGTTTGTTTTTATTTGCTTGGTTGTTACAATAGCCGTTTCTTTTTGGGGAAGTTTCTTTTTTATTTCATCTTCTGCTTTGTTGGAAATTGAATATATTATATCCATATGCGCATTTAATAATGGGTATTGTTCTGCTGTTCCGCGCACAGCATATATATTTCCTATATCATCTACTTGTGTTTCGAAATTCAATAATTTTAGTGTTGTTAATATATATGGCTGCATTATTATTTCATTTTCTGACCATGTATGATATTTAAGTATATCCAAAAGTATTGTAAGCATATATAATTCATTTTCTTCAAACATTGCAAGGTCTTCATTGCTTAATTTTGATATCATATTATTCATCCTTTCTTATGTTTTTTTCAACACCTGTATATACATGGTATTCAATTGTTATATTACTTCCACTATTGCCACCATTGTTTTGAGTTCTGCTTCCACCTTGGTCATCATAATACATACGACCACCAACACTATCGTCTCTTGTGAAAGCATCACATTTATAACATTTTTGTTTTAATTTGCAATCATTATGTAATTTGCAAATATAACATTTGGAGGTGTTATTTAGCAAATTACAATTGTTTTGTTTACAATTGGTTGAACGACAATCACATGTGTATGGTAATAGTATCTTATTTGGTGTTCGCCCAATGGTAAGTATTGTGTTTTGAGTAAGTTTTTTATGAGCAGTTGCAAAGTAATTTGTACCACTTTGATGAGTATTATAATTTGCATACATGCCAAGCGTGAAGTTAGTATCTTTTGTCAATTGTGCAAGTAAATTGTATATTTGTTCTGTATACATTGGATTTGGATATGCTCTGTCCACAAGCAATATTGGTTGTTTTGTTTTTGTATCTTCAAGCATACGTACTTGTGTTCTTGTTATCATAGCTTGATGATTATATTTTTTTGTTTCAGGATACATTATGTTTTTTGCTTCTATACCGTTTGTTACATAACAAATCAAGCTGTTTTTATCGGTAAGATTTGCTATGACAGTTTCAGTTAATGTTCCGTTTGGATTACCGCTCATACAGCTTGTCCACAATTTTTTTCTGTCATTAACACATACTGAAACATCAGGGGCATATGAAGACATTCCGAGTAAGCTTGCTATTGAATTGGTTAACACAATATATAATTTATTTTTTGTTTCTTTCATTTTTATATAATATCGAACAAAATCTTCTTTTTCAAAATCTTCATCTGATATTATAACATATTTGTTGAGTTGTTGACGTATGTATTTCATTATTTTTACTACACGTTTTTCACCAAGTGTTAAAACACCTTCAATATAATTAGCTTCTTTTATTTTATTTGTTAAATCAGACATTGATTCGTAGAAATCATTGCAAGTTGTTTTGTCGTTGATTGGTTTGAATTTTTTGTTTATGAGTAAATTTTCAAGTGTTATGAATTGTATAAATTTTTCAATGAAATCATCTACCCAGTATGGTTTGGATATTATTGGAAGTTCATATACGCCTATGAATTGTTTTAAGCGTTCATCAACGTGTTTGTAGTTGTCATCATACATGTTGTCTATTATCATTTTGTATGTTGAGAAATGTGTTGAATGTATATAGTGTGAATTCCATGTTTTATCCCACAAATCTTTTCCTGATGTTTTTAAATCAATTAAACCATGTGTAGTAATTCCGTCAAGTTCTTTAAACATAATGTTCCTCCTTCGTATCTTTAAATTATATTTTATAATTAAATTTCAAAATTGTAAAGTTTTTTATGTTTTTTGATTCTGATTTATTTCAATGAAATCTTTGAATGTCATTTTGTTATTAAATTCTAAATCAAACATTTCATCTATCCAAAAAAACATTCCTTTATCTTCTTTTATATGATATTGACCAAAACTATAATGTGTTATTGTTACTATTCGTCCACTAAATTTAAGCATTTCGTGTGTTGCTATATTATAGTTTGTTTTTGTTATATCATAATATGCTTTATGTATACTTAAATTTTTTTTTATTTTTACTTTTTGACCAATTGCAAATAACATTTTATCACTCCTTGTGTGTTTTTATGAATTGTGCAAAAGTCATATTGTTAACATATAAAATAAAGTCTGATTCAAGATAATAATTGCCTGTTGTATCGTTTTTATTGTATGATAATGCATAACCTATTTCATTTTCTGTTAATTCTTCTGGATATCGCGTTGCTTTGCGAATTTCTGGTCTAGATAATTGTCTTGCTATATATAAATATGGTTGTTGTGATTCTTGTGCACGTAACCAATTTTGGTCTGTATAAAAACTACAACCAATACTTTTACGGCGTGGAACAACTTTAGTATTTTGAGGATATATCATTGTTTTACACTCCTTCATAATATTTTATGCCTTGTTTGGAATTGTGTTTGGCGTTCCTTGTTTGGAGTTGTTGAGCAACATGGGTTTAGGGAGAGCTTGGACGATGCGTTATTCCGCACCGTTTGGACTCTCCCTATTATTTATGCGCTTGCACCAGCAATTTCTGCGATTTCATGCAGTCCAAGCGATTCTATGATTTCATCGTCGCTGACATACATTCTTGCCAATGCAACCAGATTGTCAAGAAGTGCATCAACTTCGTTGAAACCAACAGCATCAAGACCTTCAGGTTGCTGTCCGATTATAACGTACAGCTTATTAGCCATTTCGATTTTGTTGTCAAACTCTCTTTCGGAAATGGTTAGCTTCATCTTGGCTTCCATTTCTTTCGACCTGTCTGTTAAGTCTTTATAATCGCCAACATTGGCAGTAGCGATATCTTTCCGATTCTTCCATTCTTTCTCAAGCTGTTCAATAAGCTGAGAAGCGGTTTCACGGGTCATTAACATCAGTTCTTCATTAGAGAGTACAACATCACCCAATCGTTCCTGTAATGACTGAATGTATTCTATCTGTTTGTCGGTTACGTGGGTATCGCGCCACTGACGGTAAGCATCTTCAAAAGTTTCGATTATATCCGAAGCATCTTTCTTTTGAAGTTTTTCAGGAGTATCAACGTTATGAGCTTTTTTCAAACCTTGAACAGTGAGCAAACCAGCTTTTATGTAATTGTTGATACGCTCAACCTGTTTTTCGGTTGCCAGTGCTGGTTTACTAGCAATAAAAGCGTTGATTTTGGTGATGAATTCAGACGCTTGCCTTGATGTCATTTCTTCAACGTTTTTAGGCATCGGAGCACCGCAACGTTCACAAAGTGTTTTAATCAATTGCTTCTGATTATCAGTTGCTTTGAACACAACCGATAATATCTGAAGCTGATTGATTTTATCACTTGCTTGTCTGCTGGTTAGCTTCATAAAAGCTTTTTCGGAAACAACCTTTATCTTCTGTTCTTTCATAACAGATTTTTTTATTCCGCAAAGCTTATTGTATAAAGCATACTGCGCCTCACTTGCCATTTTAACATTTGTGTTTTGGTTACTCATTATATTTGCCACCTTTCGTATTTTAATAAAGTTTTTATTTTGCCCAAAGTAAAGTTTTTTATTGCAAATAACATCAAACTAATATCATTGCAACTACTGATTTTCACCTCCTATAAACTATAATACATGAATGGAAGGATTATTAGAGTGAACAAAAGTCCACTTATCAAACCAATAAAGAAATCTTTCATGCGAACACCTCCTTATCGAACATTGATATTTGATAATGTGTGCCGTAGTCAATCTGCTTGTCTATGATTTGCATATCGCAAATATATACTGGCAATATACCTTCAACTTCAGTTATTTTTTTAGCCAATATATATTGTAATTGACTTGGCTTTGTGAAGTTAAAAGCTTTCAGTGTTGCTGTAAATTCATACAGAGGTTCGTCAACAGGAACAACTCTACGCCCAACAAAGCGTCCTCTGCAATATTTACATTTAATTTTGTAGTATACTATTTGACTTGTCATTTGTATTACCTCCTCTTAATTATAAAGAGTGCTTATTCAGCACTCTCATTTAATATTTCAGATAAAGCTCTAGCTTGATTAACAGGAGTTGTAGCAAACATATCACTCAATGTATTATCAAACTGTTTAGCTAATTCAGCTAAAGTTTTAATTAATTCTGGATTTTCTTTAGCCCACGTTTTCCACAATTCAAGGTAAGCTTTATACAAATCATCTCCTTCAAACTTATTAAGCGGAGGCTTACCCTTACCGAGCATAGGATTATTACCAAACTTACGATAACCTTTAACGTCAAGTTGATAAGCTTCTTCAATCGTTCTACCATCTTTCAATCTAGCATAAAACGCTGAGAAACGTTTATCACCTTTACTACTACACTCATAACCACCATAACGTTTAAACTTATACATAACTATTCCTCCTTAAAATATATTTGCGCAACCTGAACAACCCACGCAATGACCATCGCACTTATCAAATTAGAGAGGGGAATTGCACCCCTCTATATTTCGTAATTCTCCATTGTATTTGGATTAATTACGTGTATCAATTTTGCTTTAGACTTAGCATAATCAATACAGTTCTTAGTACCGCCTGATGTACCGTCCCAAACTGCAAGTATGTAAGTTGCATTGTTAACCATATACTCATTACGTATTTGCATTAACTTTGGAGAGTATTCAGCGTCGGTAACTAAAGTAACTTTATCAGCATTTTTCAATATATATTCATATATCTCAACTGATTTTGGCAACCATTTTGATGAATGTTTGCGGCAAGGCACAGCAATTTCAAGAGTAATATTCATTTCAGGATTATCTTTTTTAAAGCGAATGACTTCTAATGCAAACATTTGGTCTACGCCCAACGCTCCACCTGATATGAAATGGTTGCAATTAGATTCGCTTATACAGTGGTATAATTCATTGCGAAGTATCATGTTAAATTCTGATTTGTAGTCATAACCTCCAATCAATTTGTTTGGACGATGACCAGTTACCATTAATGTACTCATTATCAATAACCTCCTAAATTTTTATTTTTATTTAATCAAAATCTGTTGGCTATGTATGGTTGTTACCATGTTTGTGCCAACTAATTATGTTTTTAAAGAGAGGCACTTATTTAGCACCTCTCTCCTTTCAATGGACAATTATTGCACGCACTTCCGTCGCATTTTTTAACTTCGTATGGAGTTTTGCAAACGATTTCTTTCTTGTCATATCCAAAGAAGCTATCAGCCATGTCCTCGTCTTTTTGAGAGACAATTATTTCGCTATATTCATTCATTACCAACACACCTTTCTATAAAAAAATTTTCACACATTATAGATAACACTTCTAATAGTCGCACTCCAACGCCCAGCTACGCTTTTAATCAATAAAAATCTCAATGCGTACTTACGCTTAGATTAACGCCTTCAAAGCGTTTCTGCGTAGTCAAAGCGTTAATCTTAGCGTAAGTAGCTCTGATAGATTTTTGTTGATTAAAAGTTAGAAGTGTGATATAATTAGTGAATAAATTTTTTTATCTATTTTGTACGCAATAACTATTATCTTAGCGCCCAATGCGTGATGCAACGGCGCAACGTTGCCTTCGAAGCAACAGCACAAGAGACTTAACGTTAATAACAAATCAAGTATAAGTATATAATAATCTTTTATGTTTCGCAAGAAACTATTTCCGCAGGAAATATAATGTGTCGTAAGACACGTTACAAATAACATTTAGCGTTTAAAGTTGCTCTTAGTATTAAGTTGCGAAAAAATGTTAAGAATACGAATTGGGAAAAGTATTTTATAACATAAGACACGAACTGTTGTTCGAACAGTGAAATGATTGTTAGCGCTTATGTTGCGTATGGTTGACAATTAGAAGCGAATATCGAAACGAATATCGAAACGTATTGATGAGCGTTTTCCCTCCACGCTCACTCACGTCTTCCCTTCGCTACCTACCGCCTCGACTCGTCATTTTAGTGTTGAAGAAGCGAAACAGGAAGCGTACAGTACTACACCCCTGGGGACGCAAAATGGTGTATGGGACTTTAGATAACGAATCTGTGTGTATATATTAACAACGCATTTCACTAACTCTCAGAGTACGCAACACAACGCATAAAATAACGCTATCTCAATACAGAGAACGCTTTGAGGACTCTCCATATACGAACAGAAGCAAAAGGTATCTTTTTAAAGCAAATCAGAGATATATAGAGCTAATCTACCCGAATCGGGTAATACGTATATACAAAAAACCTATATTTTAATACGAACATATGTTCCTCTTGACAAATAAAAATAATTATTGTATAATTTATATATATAATAATATATATATAACGTTAATACGTTAATAGAGTATATAAACGATACAAGAGTATCTTGTATAAACTTCGTGTTTTTACTAAAGTAAAAACATTAATTATATATATATTATTACAATTCATAAAGATATATTTAAGTGTTTGAACGTAGTGATTACGTTTAAATAACGTTAATAACGTATATAGGAGGTCAATAAATGAATAGCCTTTTTTTAGTGTGTAATATAATACAAGCCTTATCATTAATAGCCATTTCATTTGCATTGGTTATAATAGCGCTGCAATTACGAGAAATAGCTAAAATATATTTATTTGCTTCTGATGTTGAAGCTGGTGTTGAAATACCAGAACAACCTGAACAAAAAGAAGATTATACTATTGGAGCCTCAAGTTTAGCCGACCTTTTAAACACAAAACTAAAAGAAGAATTAGGTGATGGCCATGAAAATTATATGCAAAACACAAGAGGCACAAGGGCTTCTTATGAATTGGATAATGACTTTGGAATAACTGGTGTTGAAGTTATAACCGATGAAGATGAAACTAAACCAAAAGGTGAATAATTATGGCTGAAGAATTTAAAGAAATAGTACCTGTACAAGAAGATGAAATTGATGTTCCAAGTTACAATCTTTTGCGTCCGAATCAACAAAGATTTGTACATATGTATCTCTCAGGAAAATATAAGATTAGTGAGATAAGTGACATACTTAGTGTCTCTGTGAGTACAATACGAAATTGGCTTAAAAATCCACAAATAAAAACTATAATAGACGAGTATCAGCAAGTTGAAATGGACTTGGTTCAACATAATTTAAAAGCCTTGACGATGAAGGCGTTAAATAAAATGAACGAATTAATAGACTCTCCAGTTGACGCTGTATCGCTACAAGCGGCAAAAGATATTCTTGACCGAACTGGATTTAAACCTGGAACAAAACAGGATGTGAAGATAGAAGTTTATAATTACGAACAACAAATTAAAGAGATTATGGGTGATGATTTAAAGTTACTCGAAGATGTTGATTATGAGGTGGAATAATGAACAAAGAAATCGTTAAGACAATAACAGAATATGAGTTTGATAATGCTGGAAGATGCATTAAAGAAATAGTTATAAGTGAACGTTGGGAAGAAGAAATAGGTAAAAAAATAAAAGCAGGATATGTAACTGTAACAGAAAAACACGAATAATACAAAATTAGACCACTCTTTCTTGTGAATTGGGGTTAAACTATTGACAAAATGTGGACAAACTGTTATGATATAAATAGGTGGTTTTATGGCAAAATTAGATGTTCAAAAAGTAATACAAAAATTGTATGATAATGATAAATTATATTTTGAAAAATGCCTTAAAATACGAACAAAAGAAGGAAAATTAGAGCCTTTTTGTATGAACGCAATGCAAGAAAAATCAGAGAAATTAATTTATGAACATCAAGTATCAAAAGGAAAACCAATTCGTGTTATTTGGCTTAAAGCACGGCAACACGGAATCAGTACATATTGTGAAGCAAAAATATTCAAAAAAACTGCCACAAATCCTTTTAGAAACGCTATGATTATAGCGCATGAAGATAAAGCAACCCAAAACCTTTTTGCAATGTCGAAATTATATTATGAAGAACTCCCTCCAATGTTAAGACCAATGAAAAAATATTCAAACGAATCGGCATTAGTTTTTGAGAATCCTACTAATGATGAAAACGTAAAATACGAAAACCCAGGATTGCGTTCAAAAATCACGATAGCCACAGCGAAAAATGTTGATACGGGGCGTTCAAGTACAATACATAGTTTACATGCATCGGAAGTTGCATTTTGGGATAATGCTACTACGCTTATGACTGGATTATTGCAATGCGTTCCAGATACACCAAACACAGAAGTATATCTTGAAAGTACAGCGAATGGAGTTGGTGATTGGTTCTATGATTTCTGGCAAAAAGCAGTTAAAGGGGAGAATGATTACCTTCCAATCTTCTTGGCATGGTTTGAAAACCTAGAGTATTCGAAGCCGTTTAACTCGAAAAAAGAAAAAAAAGCATTCATTGAATCGGTCAATTTCGTCTCGAAAGACGCAAATGGAAATGAAGTTAGAACAGAAGAATATCATCTAAAAGAAGCACACAATCTTACATATGAACAGTTGAATTGGAGAAAATGGTGCATAAACAACAAACTTAACGGAGACGTTGAATTGTTTCATCAAGAATATCCATCAACAGCCGAAGAAGCATTTATAGTATCTGGCAGACCAGTATTTAATACTAATTCGCTTAATAAATATAGAAGTGCAGTTAAGCCGCCAGTGGCTACTGGTTATATAATAGATGGTAAATTTGTTGAAGATAAAAATGGTTACATATCAATTTGGAAATATCCAGAAAAAGATGTTTTTTATGTGATGGGTGGGGACGTTGCAGAAGGTTTGATATCAGGAGATTATTCGTGTCTTGCGATTCTTGATGAAAAACTTGATTTGTGTGCTTCATGGTATGGTCATATAGCACCAGATTTATTTGGTGATGAAGCAATAAAACTTGCAAAAATGTATAATGACGCTTACATAGGTATTGAAAGCAATAATCATGGTCTTACAACGCTTAAAGCAATAGTAAATAAAGAATATTGGAACGTTTATTATCAAAAAAATTATGATAAAATTGCTGATGTTATAACAAAAAAACTTGGTTGGAACACAAATAAGCGCACAAAACCATTGATGATTAATAAATTAGCTGAATTCATAAGAGAAATGTATCTTGGAATATATTGGGACACGCTTATAAGTGAATTATTTACATATGTAATTGGAGATGATGGCATAACAAATGCGCAACAAGGTTCACATGACGATACAGTAATGGCTTTGGCTATAGCGTTACAACTTTTTATCGAAGGTAGAGGCGAAAATTACGTTCCTGAAATACCTTTTGATGAAATAAAAAGAAATTTAAGCGAAGATGGCGATTATGGTATTGAAGAATATGAAAATGGTTACGCAGATGTCGAAATCGCTATGTAATGGAGGTGAATCGTATCTGTGTTTAAGAAAAATGATAAAGAGCAAAAGAAAATAACTCAACTAACTGCTGCTGAAGAACAGGAAATTAAATTATCACATGAAATGTGGCTTAAATATGATGTTGCAAACAGAGCAAAATCTGCTAAGGTTGCAATTTGGAAAAATTGTATTTCTGCTTATAATTCAGACTATTTTAAAAACATAAATAAACCAGAATACAAATCAGATGAAGTTTCAAACTTTATATTTTCAACTATTGAAACAATTAAACCAATCATGACAGACAATAATCCAAAGATAATGGTGCTTCCAAAGAAGCCAGCAGAACTTAGCGTGCTTGATAATATACAAAATATTATAGATTACGAGTGGACAAGAGCTAAAATGGAAATTGTCCTTCCTCAAGCTATAACACTTGCATTGCAGATTGGAACAGCTATAATTGGAGTATTTTGGGATGGAAATGATGATAAAGGATTAGGTAATGTTGATATACAATTAATAAATCCGTTTAACTTCTTTCCAGACCCGATGGCTACAAGTATTGATAACGCTGAATATGTAATATATGCGACATATCAACATGTTAATAAGCTAAAAAATAAATATCCGAAAAAGGTTGATAAGTTAATTGGTGGTACTATAAACCAAAAGAATCTTGTTCCACACGCAAATAATGTGTCCGAAGTTGATAACGTTGTTCTTGTACTTGAATGTTGGATGAAAGATTATGCCACAATAGAAGTCGAAGAAGAAGATGAACAAGGCAATAAAGTAAAGAAAAGAATACGTAAATATCCAAGAGGCAGAGTTATAGTTTGCGCTCCAGAATTACAAATAATTCTTGAAGATAAAGAAAATCCATATGAAGATGGTAAATTCCCATTCAAGATTTTGAAGTGTTATGATATTCCGTTTGAGTTTTGGGGTAAAGGTGAAGTTGAACAACTTCTTTCACCACAAACGTATATAAACGATTTGATGAATCAAATTATAGATAACGCTAAATTAACAGCAAATATGCCTTGGCTTATAGATAAAAATTCTGGAATAGGTAAAGGACAATTAACGAATCGACCTGGTTTGATAATTAGAAAAAATCCAGGCTCGGAAGTTAAGAGATTGCAACCTCCAGCTATGCCAAATTACGTTGGAGATATGGTTCAAACTTTAAAGGGAGATATTGAAATAATTTCAGGTATTCACGATGTAACTCAAGGAAGAAAACCAGGCAGTATTTCGGCTGCTTCGGCAATCATTGCTTTACAAGAAGCTGCACAAGCAAGAGTACGTTTGAAGGTCAAGATAATGGAGCAAACTCTTAGCGATTTAGGGCAAATGTGGTATAATAGGATTAGACAATTCTGGTTAACAAATCGTTATGTAAGATTTGAAAATCCTGTTGGCGAAATCGAAGCAAAAGAAATTTCTCCATCCGAAATAGAAGCTGATGTTGATTTTGTAATAGTGGCTGGAAGTACAATGCCACAAAACAAGAGTGCTATGCTTGATTATATGATAAGACTTGCTCAAACTCAAGCTGAAGATGGTATGCCGATGGTTGATAGAGAATCTGTATTACAGTATACAAATATTCCAGATAAAAAGAAGATATTACAGAGATTTAATGAATTGAATCAAATAAACAAAGCAGAAGAAGAAGTGGCACAACAAGACGCTATGATGATGGAACAAGAAATACAACAAACTCCACAACAACCAACACAAGCACAAGTGCCACAATCACAGCAAGGACAAGCTATACCAGATGAAATGATTAATCAAGTCATACAATTAATAATTAGTGACCCGCAGTTATTGCAAGGCATAATTCAAGCAGCGCAACAACAAAATCAAATTCCATCATAAAGAGGTGTTGAATTTTGAATACATATGAACATATCGAAAAGATGATTGTTGAAACAGTCAATAATACAGCAACAAAACTTGACTTACAAGGTAAATTAATAAAAATTCAAAATGTTTCTGGTAAATTATATTATTTGTTGCCTGAATGTGTAAAGTATGTTGTTACTACAAATATTACTGGCAGTAATAATGATTTAGTTTATACAGTAAACGAATACGGTAAAACAATGTATGTTGAGTATATAGCACCCGATGCTGCTAATGCAGAATTGTCATATGTCATAAATGGAGACAAGCTTACAATAAATCTTGCAACAGACGAAGATAAAGCTGTGACAACAACTGCTGACGATATAATAACACTTTTAACAGATGAAAATGCTGTTTCTGTAGATAATGCTGGTACTGATGATGGTACTGGTGTAGTTGCAGCAATGAGCGCAGTAGAAGCAAAACCTGAGTTAACAAGTTCAAATGGTTTTGAAATTTTAACAACACAAGAACCAATAGAATTGTTTATAAAATCTGAATTGCATCTTTTAAGCGATTCTTCAACCGCAACATGTCAGATAATGGTTTTTTCAAAACAAAATCATTAAATATAAATGGAACAACCCTATAAGGGATTCCAAGTGAGGTGTAAATAATGACAGATAATCAGAATGTGAACACTGGTACGCCAGTACAATCACAAGAACCAGTAGCGCCAGTTACTCCTAATCCTACTCAGGAGGGTGCGGTAGTCAATACTCCTACCCCAATAACCGAAATTGAACTTGACGGATTGGGTAAAGTGAAGATTGACGATATAAAAGAGTGGAAACAGGGTTATATGCGACAAAGCGATTACACTAAAAAAACGCAGACAATTGCACAACAAAGAAAAGAGGCAGAGCAAGCACTTGAACTGTACAATTTTTTGAAAGCCAACCCTGTTATTGCACAACAAATTGCAGATGGAAAACCTGTGAACACAGCCAACACTCCGCTTAATAATCTTAATCCTGCGCTACAAGAGGTTGACGATGTTAGACGGGAACTATCAAACATGAAGCTTGATATGGAACTCGAAAGACTGAAATCCAAGTACAAGGATTTTGACGAAGTGGAAGTGATAAACAAAGCTGCTGAACTTGGTATTGAAGATTTGGAATTTGTTTATAAAGGAATGAAAGCTGACACAGAAGATAATCTCAAAGAAACATTAAAGAAACAAATAGAAGCTGAATTGCTTCAAAAAATCCAACAAAATAACTCAGCAACACAAACAATAATTGCGCCTACTAACGTACCAGCAGTTGATAATAACTACGGATTAACTGATGCTGAGAACGCGCTTTGTGAAAAAGCGGGATGGGACAAGGAGGCGTATGCAAAGAACAAACAACGTTAATTGAGGTGATATAAATGCCGATGACTCCAACCGCGTTAAATACTCATATTAGTTCAGATTGGGGCAACTTGTTACTTCCTGGTCTGAGAGATGTATTTTATAATACATATAATGAATTGCCAGGAGAATTTTCAAAAATATTTAAAGTTAAAGACTCAAAACAAGCTTCTGAAAAAGAACTTGGAATGGGTGCAATGACTCCTTGGGTAGAAAGAGTTAATGAAACTGATAACGTAACATATCAGAAGATTGGTGAAGGTCTTTTGAGAACTTACACACATTCAGAATTTGCTTCTGGATTTGCTGTAGGTAAGAGACTTTACGAAGATGAACTCTACGGAGTAATCAATGGAATGGCTGAAGACCTTGGTAGAGCAGGAAGGACAAAGGTTGAAACAGATGCCGCCAGTCTTTTCAATAACGCTTTCACGACAAACTTATATGACAATGTTCCACTTATCTCGGCTTCTCATCCATATGAAGGTGGTAAAGCTGGTGTACAGTCCAACCTTATAGAAGGCGCTCTTTCAGACACAACTTTAAAACAAGCTATAACAAAAATGAGAGGTCTTTATGACAACGGTGGAAAGAAGATAGTTTTCACTCCCGACACTCTTATAGTTCCTCCAGCTCTTGAATGGCTCGCTATGGAACTCACACAATCAACTCATAAAGTTGGGACAGCAGATAATGACATCAATACTCTTTCTGGTAAATTGAAGGTTTTGGTGTATGATTATTTGACAGATGATGATGCTTGGTTCGTCATTGACTCAAAGAGACATAAGCTGACATTCTTCTGGAGGATTAAGCCAGAGTTTGACAAAGCAATTGACAGCGATAACTTCGTAGCTAAATACAACGGCAGAATGAGATATTCATTCGGTGCATCTGCTTGGCAGGGTATCGTTGGAAGTGCAGGGGCTTAATAACCCCTGCCAAAATTAAACTAATAAATTAATGAGGTGAAATAAATGGGTGTAACACATTTTAGTTCAATATTGTCCGTATTTCCTGTATATAAGAAAACAACTTCTGTTGACGTAACATTAACTCCACAAGAAGCTGCTGATGCTTGTATATTAGAGATAACTCCTGGTGCATCTAAGTCAATTATATTCCCAGCACCAATAGAGGGAAAGGTTATATTTGTATCAAATCTTGCTCCGGCAACACATGCAATAACAATCAAGGTTGGTGCGTCTGGCACTGGTGTACAGATTGCCGCTACCAAGAGCGCAATACTAAGATGCACCGGCACAGATTTTGTTAGAGTAACAACAGATGCTTAATGGGCGAGGGCTAACGCCCTTGCTTAATTATTTTTTATGGGGGTTTTTTTATGGACAAATATAAAGATTATGACGCAAGATTACAAAGCGACAGGATACAATTGGATATATTATACACACTTGATAAAATACTTGAAGAATTGAAATCGAAATATAACGATGAACAAATCGTATCAGATAAAGATGTTAAAGAAATAAAAAAAGAAATTGCTGAAGTAAAACCAGAAAAGAAATCACGCAAACGTGGTGGTGATAAATAATGGCTGAGTTGATGAAATTCACAATGTTGCAAGCTATAGCAAGAACGAGAAGATATCTTAAAGACAACTTAACAAGTGTTTGGTCTAATGAAGAAATAACAGATTTTATAAACGAAGGTATAAGAACAATAAGACGTAAAATACCAGAATATTTTTATGATTTGGATGAAGTATTTATAAACACAGACATTATTAATCTTGATGGTGAATATAAAGAACTTCCATGTATATATGCAGCTTCAAGATGTTTTGAACAAGATGAACAGCATTACAGGGCGGTTCAAAAAAGAAATGAATTTGAAGCAGCGCTTGAAGAAATGGAAGCACAGATACGTAATAGTTATAAATACGAAGAAAAAGTGGCGGCTTCAGATAATCCTTATGCAAATAATTTAGCAATGGATTATGTAGTTGATGTATATTATAACAATAATTCTTTTGAAGATGAAATACCTCCATTAGAACCGTAGAGGTGATAATATGGCTTTTTACCAAAATATGAATATACCGAAACAATTAATAGTGCCTTTTTCTTTAAGCCGATTTGAAGGAGGTTTAAATAACGTTGGTTCACCTCTTGAAATATCTGTAGCTTCGAGTCCAAATATGCTTAATGTTATGTGCGATAATCCTGGAATAATTGAAACACGACCTGGACTTTTCAAATATATATTAACTCAGCTTCCAGAAATCGTTTATAGGGCGTTTTCATATAAGACTAATACATTTACTTACTTGCTTTTATCTAGCAAAACCAAACTATATAAGTGTAATCTTGCTGACGAATCTATAACAGAAATTTGTGCTATAAACAATATTATAAGTGGTTGTCAAAAAGGAGATAAATTTTATTTTGTTGATGGCGAAAAATATCGCGAATATAACGGAACAAATATATTTGAAATAGTACAACCAACGATAGAGACATATACCGCAGTTAGTGGCTCTATTGGTGAAGTTGTACTTCCAGAAGGGGCTAATACCAATGATGATTACTACAATAATTGGTGGGTATATATTAAAAACGGTACTGGCTATGGACAAAAGAAACAAATCACTGATTATGTAGGTTCTACAAAAACAGCTACAGTGGCGTGGACTACCGCTCCTGATGCAACATCATTGCTGTATCTTACAAAAAACGAACAAGGTTCAACAGTTTATGATAACGGAACAGTTATATATACACCTTCTGTGTTTGAATTTGCAGATGATTTTAAAGGTGTTAATAATATAAATACGTTTAATAATATGAAACACATCACATATCATAAACAAAGATTTTGGGCTTCACTTGGTACATCTAAAAATCTTGTTGTTTTGACTGATTTGGATAATGTATATTATGCACCAAATAATTTGTATTTTCCTCCTGTTACAGATGACGATGATTATATTGTTGGTACGCGTTCGTTTAATAATGCTTTACTAATGATTAAGAAAAACAGTATATTTGCTTTATATGGCACCACATATCAGGATTTTAGTTTAAAAAAACTCAATGTTACAACAGGCGCTTTTAATATAGATGTTGTTCAGCAGCTTGATGGTAATATGTATTTTTTAGGTAACGATGGAGTTATATATAAAATATATAATATATACGGAGATAACACTGAAAATCTTGTAATAGTTCCAATAAGTACAAATATAAATATTGCAAACAATCCAATAAATATAGATATCAACAATGTGCAAAAAGCTTTTGCTGTAATATATAAGCATTATTATATACTTGTAATAGATGATAAGATGCTTAAATATAACACATTGCAACACAGTTGGGAAGTTTGGGATAATTGGAATCCGACGTTGTTTTTATTGTATGACAATCAGTTGCTTATGAGCAATGAAAACAAATATTTGTATAGATGCACATTGGATAGGTTTTACGTAACAGAAACATTTGAAGCTGAAGAAGGACAAACAGATTTTATATTGCAAAAGGGTTACTTAAATGAAGCTTATACTGAAGCAGAAGTTAAGGTGGATAATATTAAACTGGAAAGTAATGAATATATCAAACTTAATAATAACAAATTTAGAATAATAGCTGGAACAACAGAGGGACAGATTGTTGATATAAAATATTACTCATTACAAAGTTATAATGACGATGGTGTTGCTTATAATTGTTATTGGCACACAAAAGATTTAGATTATGACAATCCAATGAAGAAAAAGAAGTTTAGAAAAATATATCTTATCGCTCATACATTCAAGTATTTTATGACGAATTTAGCATACAAAGTTTGGATTGATTATAACGAGTTAGATACTGATATAAAAATCAATAATCAAATATCTCTTTGGGGTGTTGCAAAATTCGGCGATAAATTCATAAAACGTAATGTTGTACGCTCTGAGCCTATACAAATAAACAATAGAGGTAGGATAATACGTTATATAATGTCAACTGAATGTAATGATACTCCATTCTGTGTTTATGAAATAAACGGCGAAGTAGAGGTGATATAATGGGTATTCAAAAATTACTTCGGGTTACATACAATGATTTTAAGAATCTTGATATAATTGACCCTGAAGAATTTGACCAAAATAATCAGGATTTGGTTGGTAAAATAGATGAACTTGTTGAACAAGCACAATATGACGAACAAGCCTTGTTAAATCTTTTTACTATTACAGCAGAAGACGCACAAAATTTGCTTGAGCATAAAAGTAATAAAAACAATCCGCACGAAGTAACTGCTGAACAATTAGGTGTGTATACCAAAACCGAATTAGACCCTTATCTTGCTGGTGGCGACACAGTAATAAAAGAAGAAATATTCACAATAGTTAGTTCTGATAATGGCAACCAAACATTCACGTATTCTAACTCGGATAGTGAAAACGTAATTGGCACATTAACAGCAGAAGGTTATCAAGTGTTTACTTTAGAAGATGGTACATATGCTTTGGACAGCAATCATATTGAAATACTCATAGGAGATACATTGAGACGTAGCAAAAAAAGCGGTGGATTAATTGAAATAGATGATACGCATGTTGCTCTTACTGTACCTGAAGGAAATGGTGCAGAAATAACAATAAAATATTTTGAACGAATTGGACTTATGGGTGAACACGCTATAACACACGAAGAAGGTGGAGCAGATACTATTTCTGGACTTGTACAAGTAGGAGGAACACAACCAACCAAATCAATATGGTTTAAATTTATATAATGGGGTGATGTATTGTGGGACAACCAAAGCGAATTGATATATCATTGCTTGATGATGTTTTGCGTGGTTTAATCAATGCATCAGCTAAAATATTTCCCATATCATATGATGATGTAGTTGCTAATAGTAACACAAACAATTATGAATATGTTAGGGTTATTTCTGATGGTGAACATAAAAATGAAATATATGTATGGAATGAAACAACATGGGTTCTTATAGGCGCCGATGATAAAAAAATCGAATGGGATGATGTAACATTAAAACCTATTGTATATCCTCCAGATACTCATTCACATATAAAATCTGAAATTACTGATTTTGAACATGACCACGTAAAAAATGATATTACTGATTTTGAACATGAACATGTAAAAGATGATATAACCGACTTTGCTCATGAACACATAATTGGTGACGTTAATGGTTTACAAACAGCACTTGATGGTAAATCATCCACTACACATGACCACGATGGAAGATATAACACTAAATCAGAAATAACAAGCTTATTACTTGGAAAATCCGATACAACACATGTACATGATTACGCGTCATCAATACATGACCACGATGATGATTATGCCGTAAAATCTATTGAAACAACAGTATCAGACCACGAAACAAGACTTGATAATATTGAAGGCGGTTATAGTGAAGGGCATTTTCATAGTAATTTGTCGGTTCTTAGTTCTTTAACTCAGTTGTTGGTTGATGCTTGGAATAGTGCTGTAACACATGTATCTGATACAATTAAACACATAACATCAGAAGAAAGAACATTATGGAATACGGTAAGTAATAAATCAGATTCAACCCATAATCATGATGATAGATATTACACTGAAACAGAGGTTGATACCGCATTAGCCAATAAAGTTAATACAACAACTTTTAACGGTCACACTGGAAGTTCAACGATACACGTTACACAGACGGATAAAGATAATTGGAACAGTAAAACACAAATAACATTAAGTACAACTACACCTTCAACTGGTTATTGGTTTAAAGAGATATAATGAGGTGATACAATGGCTATTAAAAAGATACAAATCATACCACCCGATAATAATTACGCAGACATATTACATCCTGAAACAGAAGGTTCTGTTGTTCAAATGGCAAGCGGAAACACGCTTGAAACTGATATAGCTAAAAAAGTTGATAAATCAATAATAACAGCCGTAAATGATTTTATAATTGGTTCAGGTGTTGGCGCTGTAGTAAAGAAAACTCTTGCAGAAACAAGAACATTACTAGGTTGTTTATTACTTACTGGTGGAACAATGTCTGGTGAATTGAATTGTTCTGATAATTTGGTTACAAGGGCATATCTGAAGAACTATGCGGAAGTTGTTGGGACTACACCAGCAACTACTGGAACGTGTACTTTTAATTTAACAACTGGTAATGTGTTTAATTTAACACCAACTGGAGCAATTACAATAGGTTTTAGTAATTTTCCTGCAACTGGACGAGCTGGTTCTGCTACAGTAATATTAAAAAATGGAGCAACAGTGTATTCAAAGACCTTCGCAGCAGCAATTAAGTGGGTTAATGATGAAATACCTGATTTGTCAAAAGCAAATAAGACATATATACTTGTGTTTAGTACAACTAATGCTGGCACAACAATACGCGGCGCTTGTATTGGCCCGTACTCGGCATAAGGAGGTGACAATATGTTAGCTGATAGAATGAGATTAGGCATACGGAGAGGTTCTACCCTTACTTTTACGAAATTATCTAATCCTGCTACATTACCTGCTGGCGATGGGTTTGATGTAGCATTTGACCCTACAAGCACTTACATGGCAGTAGCACATTATACTAGCCCATATATCACTATATATAAACGCAGTGGAGATACTTTTACGAAATTATCTAATCCTGCTACATTACCTGCTGGCCATGGGCTTGATGTAGCATTTGACCCTACAAGCACTTACATGACAGTAGCACATGTTAATAGCCCATATATCACTATATATAAACGCAGTGGAGATACTTTTACAAAACTATCTGACCCTGCTACATTACCTACTACCGCTGGGCGTGGTGTAGCATTTGACCCTACAAGCACTTACATGGCAGTAGCACATTATACTAGCCCATATATCACTATATACAAATAGTAAATAGGAGGTGTTTAATAAATGCAATATGCAAAAGTGGAAAACGGACAGGTAATACAAATAGGGCTGCCCTTAACAGGCACACTCAAAGACGGCAGCACTGTTTCTGGATATGATAAACTGCCCGAAACACAGTTGTTCGAAGAAGGTTGGAAACAATTTATAAATGATATACCAGAGTATAATCCTGAAACAGAGTATTTGGAATATCTTGAAGATATTAATGATTTAACTACTGTAGTAAGAAAATATGAAGTAAAACAAATTCCTGTACAGGAAATACCGCAAGAAAAAACAATAGAAGAAAAAATAGCTGAATTAGAAGTTATGTTAGCTGTTCTTAAAAGCGAAATAGGGATGTAATACCCAAAACTCTTTATTTTATTAGTAAAATATGTTATAATAGTATAGATGAATTAATCACTTAGAGGTGATAATATTGGCTAAAGGCGTAACAATGTATGACCAAAAAACAGGCAAAAGTATAAGTGTAAACGAAAAATATGTTGAAAGTTATAAAGAAAAAGGATATGGAACATCAAAACCTACAAAGACAAAAAACAATACATCACAATATGATTCTGAAAAAAATCAAACAAAATATTATAATAGCGATGGTGAATTATATAAAGTAAGCTCTGGCGATAAAACTTCTAAACAATCATCGTCTTCTGGAACTATGTCTGTCATAAAAGAAAGAGCAGCTCAAACTAGTGGAAATACAGTCCGCGCTACAAGTGACGCTCCACCTCCAAATGCGAGTTCAATATATATGACACGTCCTGATGGTTCTCAGATAAATGTAAGCGCTGGAAGTTATGAAAGTTTCATAAATAAAGGTTATACATATGATGGTGTTAGGACGGACGATAAAGGAATGTATGACAGGAATGGCAATCTTATAAAAACAAAACAATACAATACATCTTCTTCTGACGATGATGATTCTTCAAATAGTTCGTCAAAAAACAATAATTCATCACCAACTTTTGATTCAAAAGCTATAATGGATATGATTACAGCTATGGCTAATTCAACATATGACCAACAGAAATTAAATCTTAGAAAACAAATTGCTAGTGTATTATCAAATTATAATGCGCAACTTGGCAGAGTTGAACAAGATTATATGCCAACTTATCAAAATATTGACCAAGCCAATTATAATCAACAAGAAGCTACCAAAGCTGCTATGGCTAAAGCTGGTTTACTTGGAACAGGAATTGGTGAAGGTTACAATCAACAAAATGCTTTTAAATATGCTGGAATGAGACAAGATGTTGATTTACAAAAACAAGGTCAATATGACGCTATAAACAAATCAATAGCCGATGTTCAAAGAGATATGCAATATGATTTAAATAATATTGATTTAGAAAAAATTAATTTCATAAACGCTCAACAACTTCAAGAAGCTAAAGATTTAAGGTCTATTGAATTGGATAATTATTGGAAAAATAGACAAATGAATTTACAAGAAGCACAGTTTGACTTTACAAAAGATTCGTTTGAGAGACAATTCTCACTTCAGGAACGTCAACAGATATTCGCAGAAACATCTTGGGAAAAAACATATCAACTTGATGTAGACAAATTTAAAGCACAACAAGAACAGTTTGCAAAATCTTGGGGGCTTGAAAATGATAAATTTGCACGAAGTAAATTTGAATTTGACGAAGCACTTAAACAGCGTAATAAGGAGTTCGATGCAACAATGGAGTGGAACAAAGAACAACTCAAACAAGAAATGGCAATGAATGAAAAACAACTTGCAGCTTCAATCAATAATGCAATGCTTGATTACAGGTCATCTATGGCAAGATTGGAACAAGAAACATTTGAATATAACAGACAACTTGAAAGAGCTAATGCACAAGATTATTTAGACGAAAGTAGACGTGTTGATGAGTTGATAGCTTATGGTTTATTAAATGATTTAGGCGCCGATTATATACGAGGTGCAATAAAAACATCAACACTTTCACCTGGTATGCAAACAAAAAAACTTGAAATGCTCAATAATGCATTTGGTAGTGGATATGCTTCTGTTAACAATACTGGAGGAACTACTGGTTGGAC
Organism: Bacteroidota bacterium; assembly: GCA_029558535.1. Lineage (GTDB taxonomy): Bacteria > Bacteroidota > Bacteroidia > Bacteroidales > ML635J-15 > Bact-19. The sequence continues at coordinate 32,991 of JAKQEK010000407.1, forward strand.
AAGCGGTAATAGATAATATGGTGGTGATATGATTGAGCAAATATTTTGGAAACGATTTTGGTGATTATTTTAGTTTGCCAAATAAAGGACGTTTTAAAACATATAAAGCAAAAGAAATTAAATTAAGCGTTCAAGATAAAATCAGGAATGAAGAATTAAAACTTCAAGAAATGGGTATTACACCACCACCTGAGTCTAATCGTAGTATGCTTGACAGAATATTTGATGCCGCGCAAATAGGGCAATACGCGTCTCTTGGAGCGTTAAAAAACTTAACTGATAAAGATAAATCAACAACTGTATTACAAGGAATAATTGGAGGGTTACGAGCTGGTAATCCTTTTGGTCGTGGTTATGAACAAGGTGAAGCATCTATGTCAGATGTTTTAGACAATCTTGGCTGGAAATATAGTGGAAAAAAACCACAATATAAATATTTTAATGAACGTCTTGGTGTTGATATAGATTCCACAACATACGCAACATCTGATATAGCACGTTTTATAACTTCGTTTATTGGTGATATTGTATTAGACCCAACAACATATTTTTCATTTGGTCTTATTCCTGCACTCAGAAAAATGCTTCAAGGCACAACTAAAAGTGTTGTTAAAAGTGTTGGACAAGAATCTGTGGAAAAAGGCGTTAAAAAAGTTCTTGATGAATTGGCTGAAGGAAAAGGTAAGCTTATATTAGACAAATTAGGACTTGATTCGTCTGATGAAGTTGTTAGCGCTATTAATAATTCGATTAAACGATTTGCTAAGATAGACAAACCTGTTGATGCAAGAGATTTGACACTTGGTACTAAAAAACATAATGTAACATTACTTAAAGACAAATCAATACGTGAGTTTGGGGATAAGACGGTAGCACCATATTTTAATAAAGCAACACATGCTATTAATGAAAATAAATATTTTCAAGCGTTTAAAGATAAATTTACTGCACAACAAATTCTTGACAATAGAAAACTTTTAATGAGTAATCCTGAAGAATTATTTAAACAAAAAGCATTTAAACAGTATGCTTATAAAATCGCTACTGATTTTAAAAACAAACAATTTATGTTTGCTGAAGAAGCTGCAAAATTATTTGAAGATTTTAGTCCGAGTACACAAAGATTAATGACTGATATAATGGAAGATAGTAAGTATTGGAAAAATATAGATGTTATTACCGAATCGGAAAATATAGTAAGGATGTCTGAAAACGCTCAACGTATGAAAGATAATTTACTTAAAATGAAAGCCGAAACAGAAGGATTGTTAAATAAATATACTCAACTTGAAGGTTTTGAAACCAAAATACAAGATGCTAAAAACTTACTTAATAAAATAGATAAAATAATGTCAACTACTGATTTTGATTTCATGGATATAATTAAAAACATGGATGATAATGCAAGTATTATTAAACAAGCTCCAAGAGATAAAGTACAGAGATTTATGAATGATAAATTGTTTGATGAAACTTCTGTAATAGCTGAGAAACTTGTAAAAAATGGTTTATATAAAGAAGACGAAGCGTATGATGTTGCCGTGCAAATTCGTGCTTCTCTCGATGCTGATTTGAGAAATGTACCTCTTGACGATAGAAAAATGTACAAAGGTCAAATTGACATTCCGCGAATTGAAAGAGTCGAAGGTGTCGAATATACTAATGACGAAATCAAAGAAATGTTAAGACGTAAAAGAGAGGGTTTACCTTTAAATGACAATCCACAACCAACAAAAAAATTAAGCAAATTTGAAATAATGCAAGAACGTATTGCATTACAAGAAGATATTAAACGTTCACGTGAAGCGCGTATGAAAAAGAAAATTAATACACCACCAAAACAAGAAAAATTTATTCCAACTGGTGATAAAGCTGTTGATGAAGCTACTTTGAGAAAATTAGCTGGATATAATCTTAATAATGGCGTTTCACAAATGAAGGTTCGTCAAGCCTTGTTACAATATGTTGACGAAAAAACAGCAGCAGATATTATGAATGATGCAAGGTTTGCTAATGTATATGAGTCAGAAGTAAGCAAAATCATTGATAAAGAAACTGCGTTGGAATATAGTCAAGCACAAAAAAATACAAAAAAAGAATTGGCAAGTTTAAAAAATGAAAATGCTTCACATCATAAACGTAGAAAAGCCGAATTATTGAACGAAAAAGATTATGATAATATGATGCTTAATGATGCTATCGGTAAATCAAATAAAGCAATTCGCGATAGATATGATACGGCTTTATACGATAATGAATTATATGATGATTTTTATAAGAAACAAAACGAAAGTAAATTTGTTGATGACGTTAATTATGAAAGACAACAACCTAAATTTCAAGAAAACAAAACAATGGAAAAGTTAATAACACAACATATAGAACTTATTGAAAATACACCAAAAGATAAAAAAATTAATCTTGAAAAATTTATTGAAAGATATAATAAAGATAACGGTACTTTTATAACACCACAACAATATCGTGATTATGTTATGTATCGTAAAGGATATGCTGAAGTGGGCGCTGGAAAAGTTGATTATGATTTACAGTTATTGAACGCGCTTAAAACTGCTGATACATATGACCGTATGCCTTATATAAATAAAATAACAAACAAACTCAAAGAAATAAAAGGAAAACCTAATGAACAAAGTTTATATAAACATTTTCGTAACGAAATAGAACAAGCTGTTGGTAAAAAGGATTCGGATGATTTGTTTAAAGAAGCTGTTGACAGAATGAAAAATCCTCAAAAATATATTAATGAAATGGATTATACACCAAGTGATTTGAGGGGCATAGCACCTGAAAGCACAAATCGAGTAAATGCACAAATTGAACTTGCTAATCAAAAAGAGCCAACAACACTTATTACCTTTGATGTTGATGAAAATTTGTCGAAAACTGACACGCCACAAGGCAGGATATACGGCGATACACCTAAAGGCGATATCCTAGAAGGTATGAAATCAAATAAACAGTATGTGCAAACAAACGACATGGAAACAGTTAGACAATATAACATGCAAGGCATTAATGTTACTGAACCGCTTAAAAGTACTCAGGTTGTTAAACCGTCGTTTATCAATAATGCAATAAAATACATAAACAGAATAAATCCAAACTTCAGCGCTGTGCTTGATGGTATTACTGTAAGACTTCTTGATTTGGATGCTGCTGAAAAAGCTACAATTAAATTCAGCACAAATGAAATAATGTTTCCAAACAATAAGATTTACGACAACATGAAGAACATAGAAGAATTTGTATCTGAACAACTTTTTACTCACGAATCGGCGCATAAATTTCAAAAAGTGTTAAACATAAACAATAATGCTTGGGCAAAGATAATGCAAAAAGATAAAGCGCAATTGTTTTCGAAAGGTGTTGATGTTGCAGAAGACTTTGCTGAATCGTTCAAATTATTTGTAAAAAATTCATCAAAATTCGCAGATAAATATCCAGAACGATTTGAAGCTATGCGTAAATATATTGAAGCATTTAACCGTAATCCTGAAAATGTTGTTGACGAATGGGTTGAAAAACTTGCAAATAAACGAAGCGCTATTGCTGACCAAGCAACAAAACAAATACCAAAAACAGCAGAACAAACTGTTAAAGCAAAAGAACAATTGCTTACAATACAAAAAGAAAAAGTGTTGAAAGCAATTGGTGATAATGCTATATCAAAAGAAGAAGCTATTGAACGTCTTAAACAAATTGATTACGATTTGGAATCGGAGAATTTTGAAAAAGCATTTTCAGAAGCTTTTCCGCGTGATAAGATATGGGAGAATGTTACTGTTGATAAGAAAACACAAAAAAGAGTTCTTAGCGATGAAGCGCTTGAAAACCTACCTATTGACGAACAAGCAAAACATGTTATGCAAGTCGTTAAAGATAATCTTAAAACGTGGGGAATTACAGAAAATATTGATAAACCACTTGATGATTATGTTACACATATACTCAAAACAGCAAAACATCCAGATATACCTGGAGCGACACGTAAACAATTTTATAATCCATATAATTTAAAACGTAAACACAATGCAACAATAAAAGAGTTTAATAGTTTTGTCAAAGAAAAATATGGCATAGATGAAGCGTTTGAAACCTTGCTTGGTAAAATATATATGGAGAGGGGTTTACGTCACAATCAACTTATATTTGAAAAAGATTTTATAGAAAAATTTGTTGATTTATTTGGTGACCGCATAGATGATTTAAACGTAAAACACACTGGTAAAAGATTATTTGCTTCAACAAGTGACGTTATTGATGCTATAGGTGGTATTGATACAATGGGTGTTGAAGATGCATTGAAAGGTCTTGATATATCAAGTTCATTAAAAACAAGAATTATAAAAGCTGCAAACATAATTGGTATTGAAAATGCTGATGATGTAAAAATTCTTGCAGATATGTTTGAATTAAGTGATGAACAATACGAACAATTGCTTGATGGTATAAATAAATTTGACCAATCAAGACGTTCTGAAATGCTTAAACAGTATGGACTTCCAACATCTTTGTTGGACGCGTTTGATATAAGCAAAGGCAAGTTTTCATTGAAACCAGTGGTCGAATTGCCAGAAAGAACATTTTTGCTTTTAAAAGATAAGAATAAAAAGTTTTCAGCATTTACAATGTCTGATGCAAGTATTACAATGCTTAATGATATGGGCAAAATGCAAATGGACGATATACGTTCTACTGCATTGAAAGTATACGATAAATTCTTGCATTTATGGAAATTAAACAATACAGCAGTAAATCTTGGTTTTCATGGACGTAATGCTTTATCAAATCAATTTAATAATTATCTTGCAACAGGTGTTGAATCATTAAAACCTGAAACACAAATGGAAGCTATAAAAGTGCTTAGATTATATGGAAAAGATAGCACAAAAAATGCTATAAAAAATATTGGTATAGATGATGGTATAAATGTAAATGGAAAATTCATATCATACCAAGAAATATCTAATCAATTTGACGCTCTTAATTTACGTAATGAAGGTGCGTTTACAAAAGACTTGTATGATGAATCTCCAAATGCATTTAAAGAAATAACTGATATTGTACGCGGTAATGGAAAACCAAATATAAGTTTCAATCCAATAGATGATAAAAATTTCTTTGCATATAAAGCTGGTAGGGCAATTGGAGCAGATGTAGAAAATGTAGCAAGAATGTCAAACTTTATAGCACAATTAAAACAAGGCAAAGATTTTTATGAAGCAGCAGAACAAGTAAATAAGTTCTTGTTTGATTACTCTGATTTGTCGGAATTTGAAAAAACATGGATGAAACGTATAATACCTTTTTATACTTGGATGCGTAAAAACATTCCTTTACAATGGGAACAACTTATTGAGCAACCGCAAGTATATCGTACAATAGCTAAAGCAACACAAAACATACGTAATATGACACCTGAAAAAGAACGTCTTAAAGACAAAGATGTTAATGAATTTGCAAGAGATTGGATACAACTCCCATTCAAAGTTAAAGGAAGTAGTGGCAATAAAGAACCTGTATTTTGGAATCCAAATCTTCCATATCAAGATTTGAGCAAGGGACCGTCTGATTTGATAAGTTCATTGACACCAGCAATTAAGCTTCCAATTGAAATAGCAACAAATTATAATTGGTATTTTAAATCTCCTATATCAAGAGGTGTTGGAGATACAGAAAACGCTCCTGGGTACATGCAATTTTTGATGAACCAAATGGATGACCCACGAACAGAAAAAAACGAAGCAATGCAAATGAATCCAAAAGTAAGACACATACTTAGAAGCCTTGCTTCGGGAGAAAATGCTTCAAAACTTATAGAACAACATGGCGTTGATAAATTAATATCTGCGCTCAATGCAATTGCAGGAATTAAATTATATTCATATGATGCAGATAAATATAAACAATATGCACTAAGAGATAGATTAAAAGTTTTACAAGATTTAAGGAGACGCGAAGAAGAAAAGCGTTCCGATGAATGAGGTGTAGCAAATGGCGCAAGAAATAATACAATGTAATCCAACTTTATGTAAGTTTAGGTTTGAAGCAATTGAAAAAAGTATAGATAAGATTGCTGAAGTGAACAGTTCGAGTCAAGAGCAAATACAAAGTATTGCCAGAGCAGTTGATAAAATTCAGGTAACATATGAACAAATGGCTGCTACATTGGAACGCTTAGAAGTAAAAGTAGATGAACCAAAACAAGTCATTGTTCAAGTTCCAACCGAATCAAGTGAAAACAGAACGTGGAAATTATTTGAAAAACTTGTAATTTTTCTTATAACTGTTGCTGGTATGACGTTAGGAATGAATATAAAATAGGGGGATATTTGATGAATATTATAAAAGTTTTACCTTATGATAAAGATTGGAGGAAGCGTAATGTTTCCTCTTTGTATGAAATAATATTACATCACGCTGAATGGTATGAATGCACAATACAAGATATTGAGCGAGACCACGCAAAAAAATGGGCTGGTGGTTTTGG
>JAKQEK010000423.1 GCA_029558535.1 Bacteroidota bacterium
CCAAAAATGTTACCAAGTTATATCCCCATACAAGTGATTACGGATATTATGTGTCAACAAAATATAGATTAAATGAGCATTACTATGAAGAAAGTGCAACGACTTCGGGTGGAGACGTGGCAAATGGAGGATATGGGTATATGTGGGCAGCAAAAGGACCTAATGGAACTATGCGTAACTACATGCAACTGCATTATATGGAGTCTTCACAATTGTGGTCATCCAGTGTTACCTGGGCAGGTGTTACAAATGAAATAGATTTGGATTATCCATTACCAATGTGTGCAATGTTGTCAAGTGCAGGACATCTTGTATTGACACAAGGTTATATTGTCGGTCAGCATACTCTTATGTTCAGCGAACCTTACGGAGATAAGAACACCCCGAGTTGGCCAAGCTATGATGGTTATAATGCTCATTATGACTGGCCCGGGTATAATAATGGATACCAGAATCTTGATTATAACGGTTCTTATGGTATTATTGCCTGGACAGTTACAGCCAGAACACAGGAAGTCGAATATAATGATACCCTGATAGACGATGTTTATTATCATCATGGATTTGAAATGAATAATACTGAAAATGGTTCTCAGATGAGGTATTTTCGTGATGAAAATACCGGTTATAACAATCATTTTTGGTGGACAATTACAGAAGCAAGTTCAAATGATATTTGCTGGGTTCGTTGGATACCTAATCTCGAAGAAGAAGGCTATTACAGAATTTCTGCTTACATACCGGCGGTAAGTGCAAATGCTCATAATGCTCCATACAGAATAATTCACGGAGTTGATACAACTAAAGTTCTAATAAATCAAAATGATTATAACAATGAATGGGTAGATTTAGGGATATATAAATATACAGAAGGAGATAATTTTTGGGTTTATTTAGGCGATTCTACAGGTACGGGAGGCGACTCAATTGCATATGATGCAATAAGGTTTTCCCATCTGCCTAAACCTGTCGCCTCATTTACAGTGGTTGATAATCATTTATGTGTTGATGAAAATGTCATTTTGGAAAATTCTTCTTCTGATGCTTTATCGTTTTCATGGAATTTGCAGGGCTCTTCAAATCCTGAATGCTCTGAAACTAATCCCGAAATAAGTTATTCTTCAGCCGGCTCTTACGATATTCAACTTATAGCATACGGTATTGTGGAAAATGATACTTTGGAATTATTAGATTATTTTGAAATTCATAATCCTGCAATTGCTGATTTTACAGTGAATTCTTACGAATTGTATTTGCCGAATGCAATTGCAATATTTCAAAATAATTCTCAAAATGCTGATTCATATTTTTGGGATTTTGGGAATGGCAGCACATCAACGGACTCTAACCCATATTGTGTATATAATGCTGAGGGCTCTTATTCAGTAAGCCTTACAGCTAGCAACGACTGGTGTCCGGAATCGTTATTTGTTTTGGCAGATAATGTTGTTGTTAATACATCAACTAATTCGGGAGTTTTAAATTCTGGAAATGTATATATTTATCCCAATCCTGCAAATGACTTTATAGTTATTAAGGGTCTCAGCGAAATATCTCAAATTTTAATTAGAGATGTCCTCGGTCAAATAGTCTTTATGTCAAATGATTCAGAAATAAAAAGTATTGATGTCTCGTCATTTGCAAATGGTATTTATATGATGGAACTAGTTTCCGTTAGTGAAAAATACATTAGGAAGATTATTGTTGAGAGATAGTTCTCAAAATGTCTTCTTAAGCCATTTCTCGAGGTACACATCATAAAGGAGATAAATATTATCTTCATAATAAATCATCTGTTTTTCAAGCAGCGCATTTACCGCTGCTGTAACAGAACTAGGTTGGGAGAGATTGTATTTTTTTATAAAATTTCCCGAATTTATCTGTTCAACGCCTCCTTCTTTTGCTATTGCTGTCATTACAGAAAATTGTACCGAAGTTAGTAGGTTTCTGTATCCGAAATAAATATATTCTCGCTCTTTGAGAATTATATCTTCGACCAATCGTGCTTCTTTTTCTGTAACAATATCTCTTGAATATTCAAAAAGTCTGTTGAAAAAGTATTGTACATAATATGTGTGATTGTTGTAATACTCAATGTAATGAGCAATTAAGCTCTTATCAATTTTCTTGTCTCTTTTTTTGAAATGCTTAAGAATATGGGAGGTGTAAGCTTCGGGATTAATTCTTTTTAATTCCATAATGTCTGAACTTTGGTAAAATGGTTTACCATAATCACTGAACATGGATATGAGAATATCTTTACTGCTTCCTGAAAATATAAAGTTGTCCTTATGTTGATGTTGTATAGCTGTTCGAAGAATTGCTTCTGTGTTTTTTTCTGGGTAATGTACAATTTGTTGAAACTCATCAAAAGCGACAATATATTTCGATTTCTGAGCAGCCAGATATTCGAAAATCTTATTGATACTCAGTTCCGCTTCTTTTTCATCTGCAATGTTTACTTCAACAGATGGAATCCCTGATAAATCATCAAACACCAATTTACCTCTGATTCCTGCAACAAAAGCAGATATCTTTTCAAGAAATCCACGATTGTCTTTTTCATCTTTTACTATAGCATCACTAAATGCTTTGACAAAATCTTTAAGGCATTCCGTTGGCATAATGTCAATAAATATAATACGATTGCTTTGGTCTTGCTGTAATTTATTTAATACATGTTTTAACAAAATTGTTTTGCCAAGACGTCGAATAGATATAAGTGTGATGTTTCTTCCATTTCTGAAAGTTGATATTATTTTATCTGTCTCATCTTTGCGGTCACAAAAATATTTCGGAGATATGTAATCCAGTACAGGGAACGGGTTTTCGGGCTCAATTTTTTTTGCTGCCATAATTTTATTATTACAAACTTTACGTTACAAACTTTACGTTACAAATATAACACAAAATATGTGATAAGTCAATATTCTTTTGTAAATTTCTTTTGTTTAGCTAATTTTTCTTATAAATTGCATCTGACTTTCTGGTTAGGATAATCATTTTATTATCTCTATTAGCATAGCTAAAGCAGTATTTGAGGCACGTAAAATATTAGTTTCTCTGTCATTTAGGGACTGATATTTTTTACTAACTGTTTTTTTATCTGATGCAACAGCAATCCAAATTGTTCCAACAGGCTTTTCGGGAGTTCCTCCGTCAGGACCGGCAATTCCGCTCACAGCTATCGAATAATCTGTTTTTAGTATTTTCCGTACACCAAGAGCCATTTCTTCGACAACTTGCTGACTGACGGCACCATACTCTTTCAGTGTTTCAGATTTTACTGCCAGTATGTTGGTTTTAACGGAATTGTCATAAGCAATTATACTTCCTTTGTAGTAAACAGAACTTCCTGGGATTGATGTAATTAATGAAGAGATTTTACCTCCTGTACAGCTTTCAGCAGTTGATAGGGTTTTACCTTTAGCTTTCAACAATTGTCCAATTAACACTTCCGGTTTAATATCTTCTTCGGCAAAAATATTTTTCGCAATAATTTTTTTAAGATTTTTTAGTAAATCTTCTATTAGCATCTGATGTTCCGGTTCTGCTTCATATATACTCAATCTCAATCGGATAAATCCGGGTGCCGGTAGATATGCTAGTTTCACAAACTCAGGCAAAGCGTTTTCCCATTCTGAAATTTTTTCTGCCAGTATTGATTCAGGTAAACCATAAATCAGCAGTGTTTTATGTATGATAGGTTTATTTATAAATGTTTTTTTAATAAACGGAAGCACCTGTGTTTCCATTAAATGTTTCATTTCGAATGGAACTCCGGGCAACGATATAATATACTTTCCATTTTTGATAAATAACATTCCCGGGGCAGTTCCCATTTTATTGTTAAGTACAATAGCATTATCGGGAACCATAGCCTGATCATGATTGTTGGTGTTCATTTTAAATCCCCGGAGGGTTACGAATTCTTTAATGTTCTGAAGGACAGCTTCACTAAGGATAAGTTTGGATGAAAACAATTCACAAAGGACATTTTTTGTTATATCATCATTTGTCGGGCCAAGCCCACCTGTAACTAAAACCAAATCTGAAATTTCCATCATTTCAGTAATTGTACCGATTATTTGTTCTCTGTTATCCCCTATAGACCGAATTTCTTTCACAATAACTCCTGCTTCATTAAGTTTTTTAGATATCCAGGCCGAATTTGTGTCAATAATTTGGCCAATAAGAATTTCGTCTCCGATTGTAATAATTGATGCAAACATAATTTTGTAATAATTCTACAAATATATATACTTATAACGACACCCTAACAAATCAATTTTATAACTTTGCCAAAAAGAAATTATGCTGAAATATTCCAAAATAAAATCACCGGTTTTCGCAGTTGATATGAATATTGTAAGGAAAAATATCAAAAGCATAATGGATAAACTGCCTAAATCATGCATTTTTAGACCTCATTTTAAAACACATAATAACAAGATAACAGCAAAAATATTCAGAGAATTTGGAGTTAGCAAAATTACTGTTTCATCTGTTGAGATGGCCTTATATTTCAGACAGCTTGGTTTTAAAGATATTACAATTGCTTTTCCGATTAATGTGAGAGAACAGAGAAGTCTAAATAAACTTTCGGGAAATACAAAATTGGGGTTATTGTGTTCATGTATCAGTTCTGTAAATATTTTAGTCAAAATGCCGTTGATAAAGGCTGATATATGGTTGGAAATTGATACAGGTTATAATCGTTCGGGAATAAGTTGGAATGATTTTGAGCAAATTGAAAATTGCATTCGAGTAATTACAAGTTGTTCTCAGTTAAACTTTAAAGGTTTCTTAACGCATAACGGGTTAACTTATAATTTACAGAGCAAAACGGATATTTTAGCATCTTCTACCGATTCTATCAAAAAATTGAAATCATTAAAAGATAGATTTTCGTTATTTAATCCTTTAATATCTATTGGTGACACACCCGCTTGCAGCATAATGAAAAATTTTAACGATGTTGATGAAATTCGTCCGGGCAATTTTGTATATTATGATTTAATGATGTTGACAAAAAATGTTTGTTCAAGAGAGCAAATAGCAGCCACAGTGTTGTGTCCGGTTGTAGATTTAAACCCTGAAAGAAGCGAAATAGTTATTCATGGCGGAGCGGTTCATTTCAGTAAAGAAAGTATTTTGGTTGATAATAATATTGTTTTTGGGAAAGCAATAAAACATATTGGAAAAACAATTTTGGATATTGACGAACATATTATTTCATTATCTCAGGAACATGGGATTATAAAGTTGTCAAAAAGCAAAGCAGAAGACTATAATATTGGTGATTTAATAGAAATAATTCCGGTTCATGTTTGTTTGACTGCTGATTTGATGAAAAGTAAAATAGTTCACTATGAATAATCTATTTGGTATTTAAATATTATTATTTATTTTTGATTATTATATTAAAATAACAATATTATGAAAAACTACATTATCCTTGGAATTTTTGCAATAGTTTTTGTTGCATGCAGTTCAAAACCAACTGAGAACAATTCTGCTGAAGAAGAAGTAATAATTGAAAAACGAAAGGATTTGGACGTGTTTCTTGTGAATTGTCCTATTGAGTGCCTTACTGTGAAATATTATGATGTTTTTATTTATGGAGAAGATACTGTTAATTTAATGAATTACGGAAATGAATATAATTTTAATGAAGATGGGAATTTTGTAAACCTGAAAAATTTTCTCGAATCAGGAATGGTTTTATCAGAGACTAAATATAAATATGATAAAGAGGGTAATTTTATAGGAACAGAGGTTTTTGGGAGTGATGGTAATTTGCTCAGCTATTGCGAAATAGTAGATAGTGATACAAAAAACAAAAAAATAAAGTCTACTTATGATTCTTCTGGGACAATGATTTCGGAAAGTGAATTATATCAAGATGAATATGGAAGGACAATTCGTGAAGTTGCTAAATTATATGAGCAGTGTTATGTTTTTGATAACAAAAATAGAATTGTTGAAAGTTTACTCGTTTACCAGGATAAAACTATTGATTCGAAATTGGTTTATGAGTTCAACAATAGCCCTTTCCCGGAAAAAACCTGTACTTATAATAGTAAAAACGAGCTTTTGTCTGTCATGACACATGAGTATGTAACTGATGAAAAGGGAAATTGGATTAAAAAATATTCCTACGATAAGGGCGGTATTTTGACGCGTCTTGAAACAAGAGAAATAGTTTATTCTTTAGATTAAGTGTATTAAAAAGTTAAAAAAACTTACTTAAAGAAGTAAGGTAATAAATTGTTTTAATTTCTAAATTGTTATAAAAAATAGATTGTTAGATTTTACGTATTAATTTTAGAATTTACGACAGACTCTTTTTCTCCAGCTTCTCATTTATATATTTACCAAAATGCTGATCTTCTTTAAGCACATGGTTAACAATCCAGTCAATAAGTAAGATTTGAATGCGGAACATGTTGTATGTTTTGCTCTTTGTGTTAGAGTCGATTTCTTCTTTAAGTATTTTAAAAGATTTTGTGAAGTTTCTGTGTTGTCGTTTTTGTCTTTCAATAAACGGGTAATTATTCTCTTTCAGATAATTCTCTTCTGTAGAAAAATGAGTATTAGTATATTCATAAATATAGGCTATCAATTTGTTTATGTCTTCTTTTGATACATCTATATTGACAGAATTTAAAAGTTTAACTGAATTTTTAAATAAGTCAAAATGTTGACTGTCTATTTCGGGGTTGCCAACTTCAAATTCTTTACTCCAAACAATTTGTTGCATTAATTCCTGTGAACCTTCAAAAATATCTTTCTCAAGATAAAGATTACACCTTTGTAAATACACTTGTGCCGGTTTGTCTTCCGGATTTATTTTCAAACACATCTCCAATAATAATTTAGCTGAATCAATTTCTTTGTAATGGTAATGAGCCAAAGCTTCTTCGAATATCGGTTTTGTCTTTGTTTTTAGACATTTTGATTTGTATGAATCAGTGTCGTAAACTTCGTAAATTGATTGAGGTTGAGTTTTTCCTTTTACTAAAACTCTGTCAATAAACCGAACAGAAAACATTCTCGAATCCTGAAGACTGTTAAAGGTGTTTTCACCAATCAAGAGATTTACCTGATAATTCTTTGTCAGAGTTTCCAATCTTGCGGCAAGATTTACGGCATCACTTATAACTGTACATTCCATTCTACCCGGGCCCCCAATTGTTCCCAACATACAAAGTCCGGTATTTAGTCCTATCCCAATCTTTGTTGCCGGTAACCCTTTAGTCTTGATTTCTTTATTGAATTTTTCTAACTGCTTCAACATAGTAATAGAGCAGTTGACAGCAGAGTCAGGCCAAGTAGGAAATATCGCCATAATTCCATCACCCAGATATTTGTCTATTATTCCACCATGACTAGTGATAACAGCCTCCATTCGATTAAGATAAGAGTTGATGAAATCGAAGTTTTCTTTGGGCGTCATGGTCTCCGACAATTGGGTGAAATTGCGAATATCGGCAAAAAGAATTGTAAGCTCTGTTTCGGTTTGGTCTCCTAGTTGTACTTCTTTGATGTTTTCTTTACCAAGCAGACTCAGCATCGAATATGGTACAAAACGAGATTCAGAAGCAATTTGCTCTTTAAGATTTGTTGTGGTTAATTTTGAATCTTTATCTGTATTCACGTAGTAAAGATAAATTATTTTTTTAATAGGGTGAAATTTAGTCTTTATTTTGTTTTATAACTTATTATTAAGAAAATTGTAGAATAATCTATTGTTTTTTAACAAAATACCTCTGCATCAATATTCCCCCAATTATTAAAACGAGTCCTATTACGGTAGCAGATTTTATTTCCTCACCTATGGTTATGTTTACAATTATTAACGATAAAAATGGAGCGAAATAAATCAAATTACTCACTTTTGCGGTAGTCTGAGACAAGGATAAGGCTTTCATCCACAGGAAAAAGGTAAGTCCCATTTCAAAAATTCCAACATAACTAACTCCGATTAGTCCGCAAGTTCCCGGTAATTTAATACTTTTTGTAACCAATCCGTAAATGAGAATCAAAATAAAACCTGCAACAAAATTCATAAATAATTTTATTGATTCATCGCGTTTGTCTTTTAGGTTCAAAAGCCAGAAAACTGACCAAATTACAGTACTTAATAATGCTAAAGTAACGCCGTATGTATTTGTAAATTTAAAATTCAAAATGTTTCCGCCTGTTGCAATAACAAAACTGCCGAAGAATGAAATTAAAATTGCAATAAAACTCAATAATGAAATCTTTTGCTTTAAAATAGGAATTGACAACAAAACCAGAATAACCGGCCAAAGATAATTAAGAGTTAATGCTTCTTGTGCTAATAGAACATCGTAAGCCTGAAACAGAATGAAATAGTAAACGAACGGATTTAAAAATCCCATTAAAACAGAAAGGGAAATTTCTTTGCTACTTTGTTTAAAAAATAAATGCCATTTTTTTTGAGCGCTGATGAATATTATGAAAACTAAAACCGAAATAGCAACCGACCAAAACAATAAATTAAAATAATTTATTTCACGCAATGCCAGTTTAAATGCAGATCCTACTGTAGCCCAGCATAGTACCGCTGCAGATGCAAAAAGATATGCTTTGGTTTGATTTTTCATGCTGCAAAGGTAGATTTTTTTTTAATGTTAAACTCATTAACTCCGAACTTCTAACTTTCAACTACTAATTCAAAAAAACTTATCTTTGCATAAAACTTATCTTAAATGTGTGGTCGTTTTATTTTGGTTCAGAAACTTGAAAAGCTGGAAGCCAGATTTAATGTAACTGCTATCCCGGAATTGATTTTTACTCCTTCTTTCAATATATCTCCGGGGAAAACTTCTTTGATAATATCATCCGATTCACCTGACAAAATACAGGCTGCTGTTTTTGGACTTACGCCATTTTGGGCAAAAAAGCCTATGTTTTTATTCAATGCCAGAGCAGAAGGAGATCGAAACAAAGAAAATGATCCTAACTTTAGAGGAGCAAAAGATATTATTAATAAACCTTCTTTTAGAAAGCCCATTCGCAGTCAGCGTTGTTTAGTCCCTGCAGATGCTTTTATAGAAGGAACTACTACTGAAGGGTTGTCAAAACCGTTTCTTGTATTTCTGAAAAACAAGCAAAGACCATTTGCATTTGCCGGAATATATGATGATTGGAAAAATCCAATAACAAATGAACTTATTCGCTCATTTTCAATAATTACAACTACAGCAAACTCTTTTATGCAAAAATTACCGCATCACAGGTCGCCAGTCATTTTAGAGCAATGGCAGGAAAAGAAATGGATTAGTTCTAAAACAGCACTGACAGACATAACTGATATGCTAAAACCCTGCAATCCCGATATTCTTAATGCATATCCAATTTCAGAAAGTATAAAAAACCCAAAGAATGATAACGCTGATTTAATAAAACCTATTGGAGATACAATAGAAAAGGAGACAGATTTTAGCATTAAAAATACACTTTCTAATCAGGGTTTTGGAAGGAATAACAGGCATTTTTGATTATTGAATGTTTAGATATTGCAAATTAAATTGCATTTTGAAAATATCTTATTTTTACTGTTCAAATAAGATGTGTCAGGTATGCTTGAATGTATTGCATAGATTCTTCAATATCATTCAAACTTAGATTAACAATATATGAAGTTTCTGTATTATATTTTTTTGAAAATTCTGTTAAAGCTCTTTTCTTAGCAAATTTTTTAAACGACTTGTATTTTGCTTCAATTGGTATGATTTTCCCCTGATGTGTTTGTATAACAAAGTCTATTTCAGTGTTATCTTTTGTCCTGTAATAAGTGATATTTTCATTCTTGTATTTGTTCAAAAGTTGTAAGAAAACAAAATTCTCAAATATCTGTCCATTGTCAACACGTATATCTATGTCATTAAAACTGTTGTAAACAATATTGCGAAGTCCGTTATCACAGAAATATATCTTTTTCATTTTTGAGATTTCTTTACGCGTGTTTGAGTAATATGGTGAAAGTAAGTTAATAATAAACATTTGTTCCAGAATATTAATGTATTCTTCACAATTTCTATAAGGCAACTGTATTGTATTTGATATTTCATTGATATTTAACATGTTACCAATTTGTGAAGATAGAAGTTTGAGCATTTTATTAAATGCAACAAAATCTTGTTTTTTGATATACTCTTTAATATCTTTTAATAAATATGTTTGGTATATATCGTTAAGTAATTCGATTTTTTCTGAATAATCATTTGTTTTTGCAACTTTTGGCAATCCTCCATAAGTCAAATATTCTTTTAATATTTGTTGAATTTTGGGGAATAATACTTCTGTGTTATCATTTATTCTAAGCAATGTAAATTTATTCCATAATTCGATATCCTGAAATTTTACATATTCAACAAAATTTAAAGGAAAAACCTTTATTATTCTAACCCTGCCGGCAAGTGATTCTTCGACATTTTGGATAATCTGCAAACTGGAACTTCCACTGCACAGGACTTTTAAATTTTTGTATTTATCAACCAGTAATTTAAGAATGGTAGAGATTTTTTCTATGTACTGAAACTCATCTATAACCAATATTCCTTCAAGCTCATTATTTATGTTTATTTGTAAGTAGCGTTCTATAATTGAGAATTGACTAAATAATGAGGCTGTCTCAATATTTTGACCATTTAGCCAAATAGGATTAAGTTTTTTTGCATACATTTCCATTAAAGTTGTCTTGCCAACTTGTCTTGCTCCTATTAATACAACAATTGGGTTGTTTTTAAAGCCAGTTTGTATTTTCTCAATATAAGTATTTCGTTCTATCATAATTCGATTATTTTTACAAAAATAGCAAAATAATCGAATTATTTTAAAAAATATAAATATATTATAATCTTTATTTAAATTTAAAAATCTGTAATTGCAAGTAAAAGGCTTACAAAATCAGGGTTTTGAGAGGGATGACGGAAATTTTTAAAATTGTTTTTAATATAAAATTGAGATAAATCCGCCTTAGAAGTTTTCAATTAAAAAATATTTTACTCACTTTTGCAAATCAATAAAATTAAAATAAGTGAAAAGGGTCTTAGTTTTTATATTTTTTGCAAGTGTCGTAATGTCTTTAAAAGCTCAGGAAATTCCTGTTCCGGTAGTAGTTGACACAGTTAAAAGCGGAAGATTCGATATTGTTCTTTTCAGCGACAGAACCTGGCAATATGTTAATCATGACAGTATAATGAGTATTGTACGTACTGAGGATTCAATAAAATCGCATTTGTTTATTTTAGAAAACAAGTTATATAAGCCTGACAGTGCAGCAGTTTTTTCTGAAAACTGGGATACGGTAAATATTTTTGCTTTTGGTAATATTGATTATAAAAGAGCTTTAGACACTTTTGCAATACCTGTTTTAAGCGATTCTGCGAAATTTTATATTCCCGTACCGGGATATGTTCAATCTAAGTTCGGTTGGAGGTGGGGACAAATGCATAACGGAATTGACCTTGATTTAAAAACCGGTGATACAGTTGTTGCATCCTTTGATGGCATTGTGCGTTACGCCGGATGGAATGCGGGTGGTTATGGTTATATTGTTATAGTAAGGCATTATAATGGACTGGAAACCTACTATGCTCATCTTTCGGCATTAAAATGTACAGATAATCAGTCTGTTAAGGCGGGAGAACTTATTGGCTTAGGCGGTTGTACAGGCAGATGCTATGGACCTCACGTTCATTACGAAGTAAGATTTAAAGATAATCCTTTTGACCCGGAATGGCTGATTGATTTCGAAACGAAAGAATTAACAGTAGATACGCTGATTTTAACCCCTCAGAAATTTGGTCACGTAAAAGAGATTTGTGAAGCTCAATATCATGCCGTGCAAAGTGGTGATTCACTATGGGGTATTTCTCGCCGTTACGGAGTTTCTATAAAATATCTATGCACATTGAATGGCTTAACGGAAGAGTCAATTATTAATGTAGGACAAAAAATCAGAGTTAGATAATTGATAATCTTTTATAATTCGGTAATTAACATTTTTATGTTTTAAACTTCTGTGTTTTAACCATTTCGCAAAAGTTTTTGTTTTTAAATTTGTAATTAAATCATTTATTATGAAAGCGATTTTACCATTAATATTTTTGATGATATTTGTTTTTATTTGTTGTACAAACTCCGGTAAAACCAATGTTAATAAATCAGAATTTGATGTAGAAGTTGTTAATTCAGATACGCTTGTATATCCAGGTATATATCAGACAGAATTATATTTGAATCTGATTTCGGATTTGAAAATAGGAGTTGTTACTAATCAGACAGGTATTGTAAATAATGTTCATTTAGTTGACACTTTGATTTCGTTACAAATGAATGTTGTTAAAGTGTTTTGTCCCGAACATGGTTTTAGAGGAACTGCAGATGCAGGACAAGTTATTGACTCTGAAACTGATGATAAAACCGGACTTCCATTAATTTCGTTATATGGTAAAAACAAAAAGCCAACGCCAGAGCAATTAGCAGATATAGATATAGTTGTATTTGATTTGCAGGATGTAGGTGTGAGATTTTATACTTATATATCTACTCTACATTACGTAATGGAGGCTTGTGCAGAAAGCAATATTCCTGTAATTGTACTTGATAGACCAAATCCTAATGCTCATTATATTGATGGTGCTATATTGGACACAGCAAATTATCGTTCATTTATTGGTATGCATCCTGTTCCTGTGGTTTATGGAATGACAATAGGTGAATATGCACAAATGATAAATGGCGAAAAATGGCTTAGAAATGGGATAAAATGTAATCTGACTGTTATTCCTTGTAAAAATTATAACCATAAAAGCAAATATTCCCTGCCTGTAAAACCATCTCCAAATCTTCCTAATGACAGAGCAATTGAGTTATATCCAACATTATGTATTTTTGAGGCAACGACCTTAAGTGTAGGAAGAGGAACGGATAAACAATTTCAGATATTGGGTCATCCATCATTAAATGTTGTTGATCAGGCAAGTTTTACTTTTACTCCAATGCCTAATGATGGTGCAAAAGATCCTGTGCTTAAAGGACAGTTGTGTTACGGCTTTGATTTATCAGAAAACAGCTCTATTTTTAAATGGGAAAATGACAAATTAAATTTAAGTTTAATTATTCAGGTCTATAAATTGTTTCCTAAAAATGAAGTTTTCTTCAAAAAAACAAATTCAATTGAGTTGCTGTCAGGTTATGCAGATTTTAGAAAACAGATTGAAAGCGGTGTAAGTGAAGAAGAAATTAGAAATGGATGGAGCGAAGGCCTTGAAAAATTCAAAGCTATCAGATTAAAATACTTAATATATGAATAGAAAAATAATTTTTTTTACAGCATTACTGTCATTAGTGTTTTTTACTTTTTGTACAGATCAATATGAAAATCATTCTCTTGCATTCAGAAATAATACTAATGACAGTATT
Organism: Bacteroidota bacterium; assembly: GCA_029558535.1. Lineage (GTDB taxonomy): Bacteria > Bacteroidota > Bacteroidia > Bacteroidales > ML635J-15 > Bact-19. The sequence continues at coordinate 13,462 of JAKQEK010000423.1, forward strand.
AAGGTTGACAGATATTACAATAGTAGTACTAGGGCAAGATCGGTAACAATAGCTCCTGCAGAATATGGTAAGTTCTATGACACATCTTCGGATTTATGGATTACTCCTCAGGTCGAAATGCAGAAAATTTGCGATTCTGTAATTATTACAGGCAAAGTAAATGATAAGGATTTCAGGATAAGATTTAAAAACAATGACATACAAAACTATTGTAATTCTCCATTTTCCGAGAGTGCTGATTGGGAGTTGGAAACTGTTGTAGAAGAAACCCCAAGATTATTCGGTAAAACTTTGGAGTATTTTTATATTCATATATACAATATAAATCCGGCTTGTATTACAGTAACTGATTAGTGTTTTGAAATAATACTTCTCAGTCAGAATTTGTAAATTAGTTAGGGAATAATAATAATTGCAAAGTCAGGTTTTAGATTTCAGATTAAAACTTTGACCTAGTAAAAATGTAAAAAAAACGCCTCAAAAATAAATTGAGGCGTTTCATTTGTATATAAAATGTTGTTATGACATATAAGTTTCGATTGGATCGCAAGTGCAAACAAGATTTCTATCACCATAACCATTATCAATTTTACCTACATAAGGCCAGAATTTATTTTCTTTTATCCATTGTAGTGGAAATGCAGCTTGTTCGCGAGAATATTTATGATTCCATTCACTTGAAGTAAGCTCAATTTGAGTGTGTGGAGCATTTTTAATTGGATTGTCTTCACGGTCAAACTTGCCCGATTTGATTGCTTCACATTCATTTTTTATTGACTTCATAGTTTCGATAAACCTATCGAGTTCCTGTTTACTTTCACTTTCGGTTGGTTCAACCATCAAGGTCTCGTGAACAGGGAAAGAGAGAGTAGGGGCATGGAAACCGTAGTCCATAAGTCTGCGAGCCAGATCGGCTGCTTCAACTCCGTATTCTTCCCTAAAACTGTGTGCATCTAAAATCATTTCGTGAGCACAACGACCTGTTTCTCCGGTATATAAAACTTCAAAATAGCCTTTCAGCTCATTTGCAATATAATTTGCATTAAGCATTGCGATTTTAGTTGCATTTTTCAGTCCTTCTTCGCCCATCATTTTAATATAAGCATAAGTAATTGGCAAAACAAAAGCAGAACCAAAAGGAGCCGAAGCAACAGCTTTTATACCTTTTTCTCCGCCTGTCTTAATTACAGAGTGTTTTGGTAGGAAATCAACCAAATGTTTCGCAACCGAAATGGTACCTATTCCGGGGCCGCCTCCGCCGTGAGGTATTGCGAATGTTTTGTGTAGATTTAGATGGCAAACATCAGCGCCAATTGTTCCGGGATTTGTTAACCCAACCTGAGCATTCATATTTGCACCATCCATATATACTTGTCCGCCGTTTTCGTGAACGATATTTACAATGTCTAAAATTTTGCTTTCGAAAACACCATGTGTTGAAGGATATGTTATCATTGTTGCTGATAAATTATCCTTATGTTCGGTTGCTTTTGCTTTTAAATCTTCTAAATCAATATTACCATTTTCATCACATTTTACGACAACAACTTCCATACCTGCCATAACTGCTGATGCGGGATTAGTTCCATGTGCAGATGAAGGAATTAGACAAATATTACGATGTAGTTCGTTTCTTTGTTTATGATATTCGCGGATAACCATAAGTCCGCTATGTTCACCGGAAGCTCCTGAATTTGGCATTACAGAAGTTGCAGCAAATCCGGTAATTGTGCTAAGGTCTTTTTCCATCTCAGCAATCAGTTCGTAATATCCCGCAGCCTGATCTTTCGGAACAAACGGATGTATATTGCCGAATTCAGGCCAGCTTAACGGAAGCATAGATGTTGCAGGATTGAGTTTCATGGTGCACGATCCAAGTGAAATCATTGAACGGTTTAATGCTATATCACGGTTTTCGAGACGTTTGATATAACGCATCATTTCTGTTTCACTATGGTAAGTATTAAACACTGCTTGTTGTAAGAATTTTCCTGTTCTGGCAAATTTTACATCAATATTTTCTGCTTGTCCGATTGAACTTACACGATTATAAGGTTTGTTAATTGCTTTTGCGAAAATCTCAATAACATTATTTACGTCATCAAGGCTAATAATTTCATCAGTGCTTAATACAACATGTTTATCACAGCAATAGAAGAAATTCATTTTATAATTTAAAGCAATTTTCTGAATATCCGAAGATTTAATATTCTGTGGTAATTCAATCTTAATTGTATCGAAAATGTTATTATTTGATACTGAAAAACCAAGTTTTGTTAATTCCCCGGCAATAAATTTTGCTGAGTTGTAAATATTTTGTGCTATTCTTTTTAAACCTTCCGGACCATGATACACAGCATACATTCCTGCCATGGTAGCTAAAAGTGCCTGAGCAGTACAGATGTTAGAAGTTGCTTTTTCGCGTTTAATATGCTGTTCGCGAGTTTGCAAAGCCATTCTTAAGGCTCTGTTACCATGTTTGTCTATACTAACACCAATAATTCGACCCGGCATGCTTCTTTTATATTTATCTGCTGTTGCCAAAAATCCAGCGTGTGGACCACCAAATCCCATAGGAATACCCAATCTTTGAGTTGAGCCAACAGCAATATCTGCACCCCACGAAGCAGGAGATTTAATTAAAACAAGTGCCATTATATCAACAACTGCTGTAACCAGTGCTTCGGCAGCATGTGCTTTTTCTGTAAAGTTAGTATAGTCAACAAGTTTTCCGCTTGCTGTAGGGTATTGTACTATTGCACCAAAGGTCTTGTCTGTAAAATTAAATTCATCAAATTTGCCGGTTACAATTTCCACCCCGATTGGTTCTGCTCTAAGCTTTATTACATCAAGTGTATGTGGGAAAATGTCTTCATCAACAAATAAAACATTTTTATTGTCTTTAACAGCTTGTCTCGATCTTGCACCAAGCATCATACTCATAGCTTCGGCAGCAGCTGTCCCTTCGTCAAGAAGCGAACAATTCGAGATTTCCATTCCTGTCAGTTCTGTTACAACAGTCTGGAAGTTTAACAATGCCTCAAGCCTTCCCTGTGATATCTCTGCCTGATAGGGTGTATATGATGTGTACCATCCAGGATTTTCAAAAATGTTCCTTAAAATTACAGATGGAGTCGCTGTACCATAGTATCCCTGACCAATTAGCGAACGATATATCTTATTTTTTGACGCAATTTCTTTTATCTTGTTAAGATACTCATATTCTGTCAAAGGTTCGCTCAGTTTAAGGTTTTCTTTAAGCCTGATTGAATTTGGAATGATTTGATTAACTAGTTCGTCAACCGAACTAACTTTGCATTTCTGTAGCATTTCTGCATATTCGCTTTCACGTGGTCCTAGATGACGTGAAGAAAAAACTTCTTTTATCATAATAAAAAACTTAAATTTTAATAATTTCAGCCTGTAAAATTATAAAATAGTATATAATTCAATAGAACTTTAATCATATTTATTAATATCTTTTTTAACAAAACGATAAAAAGAAAATAATTTTAATAATTTTTACTATTTTTGGAAAGAAAAATTATGAAGAAGTTATTGATTATAATATTAGCATTTTTCTCTAGTATTGGAGTCTTTAGTCAGGTGAGATTAAGTCTGTTGGATGGAAGTCAAATAAATCTTGAGTCTTATGTATTTCATAATGAGGAGTACTACATGGACTATTCTTTTTTAAAAGACAATGGGAAAATGAAAAATACTTATGCGTATTATAATGATATATTTTCTATTAATATTAACGGGGTTGATTCAATTATTTATATGCCTGTTGAAGAGGGAGAATTTGAGATATATGATATGCAGCAGGTAGTATATGGAAGGCAATATGCACAATCGGATTATAATCCTTGGTGGGCTTATGTTACAGGAATGGTTGTTGGATGTGGCTCAATGTTTATTCCGATGGACGCTACCACAAGATTGGTAATTCCAATTGCCTATACTTTAGGAATGGCATTCGTCAAGCCGGGCGAATCATATATTGTTAAAAGATATGATGATGCGAATAATAACGATATGCTAATTTATGGATACAAAAATGCCGGTCGAAAAAAAATATTTAAAAATACGGTTATCGGAACAATCGGAGGCGTATTTTTAGCAGGAGCAATAGTTGGGACTTTGTCTATTATTGATGGTGATTAGATGAATTCTTCAAGGCCGGAAATAAGTTTAGAAAATTTTAATAATTTGATGTATTCAAATAATAAAATTTGAAATTAATACGTTGTAATCAGATTTGATACAATTCTTGAAATGAAGGTTTTTAAATATATAGGTTTATTTTTAGTGTTGTTGCTGGTGGTAGTTGGTCTTTCGGCTCAGGAAAAGAAACTGAAGAAAGCAGATGAGATTTTTGAAGCTGGCGAGTATTTCAGAGCTATTCAGGAATATAATGCCATTATGAAGAAACTTGAGAATAAAAGTCAAAAAAACGAAATATATTTTAAAATCGGCGAGTGTTATTTCATGATTGGCGATTATAAGAAAGCCCGTTCAAATTATAAAAAAACAGCTAAAGTCAGAGATTTTGAGTTTGTTTCAAAAATCAGGCTTGCCGAGATTGAAATACAGGAAGGCACTTATGAGGATGCTTTGGCTTTTTATTATGAGGCACTCGAAATATCACCCAACGATTCGATTGCATTAAAAGGTATAGAATCTGCAAATCTGGCAATTCAGTGGATGACTGAACCGTCACGCTATAAGATTGATAAAGCCAAGCATCTTAATTCAAAACGTAATGATTTTAGTCCCAGTGTAGATGAAAAGTCGGGATATGATCATATTTATTTCAGCTCAACAAGAGACGAAGCCAAGGGTAAAAGAACCAGTGGAATAACCGGAGAGAAGTTTTCGGATTTGTTTATTACAAAATTTGACCGTAAACAGGAATGGACTGACGCGATGCCATTAGATTCTCTTAATACCGAATATGATGAGGGTTCTCCCTGTATTTTTAATGATGGGCTTAGATTTTATTATACTTCGTGTCGTGCCGAGAAAGGTAAAAAAGTTGGTTGTCAGATATACGAAGCGCAAAAAGTTGATGGTGAATGGATGAATCCTACAAGGGTGGATATTGTACCGGATACTGTTTCAATTGGTCATCCAACTGTTTCACCTGATGGAAACATCGTTTATTTCTCTGCACGTATGCAGGGAGGTTATGGTGGTGCCGATATTTGGTACTATGACTTTTCCGGTGGAGATGGCAATAAACCTAAAAATATGGGACCTGCGATAAATTCTTCAGGTGACGAATTGTTTCCTTTTATGAGAGCTGATGAAACTTTTTTCTATTCCAGCACCAAGCATCCAACAATGGGAGGTCTGGATATATTTATTGCAAAGAAAAATGAAAAAGGACGCTGGGAATCCGAAAATATGAAGCCTCCCTTCAGTAGCAACGGCAATGATTTTGGAATTTACTATTATTCCAACGAAGATAAAGGATATTTTACTTCCGACAGAAAAGGCTCAAAACAGGAAGATATTTACTTTTTTGTAAAACCGCCTCTGGAATTTAAACTAACCGGAATAGCAAAAGATAAAGACCAACTAACAGTTATAGATTCTTGTGTGGTTATGTTGTTTGGCAGCGATGGCTCTATTTTTAGAGATACAACCTCAATTTCTGGTAAAGAAGGAAAATTCAATTTTAAATTGAGACCAAAAACAGATTATGTCTTTGTTGTAACAAAAGATGGATATTTTAACGGTAAGTCAAGGTTTACAACCGACTCATTAGAATTTGATAAAGTATTTGAGTATGAAATTTTGTTGGAATCATTAAATAAGACCTTTGAAATTCCAAATATAGAATTTGAATTTGGAAAATGGGATTTGACAGAGCCTTCAAAACGAGTACTGGACAGTATTGTAAGAATAATGACAGATAATCCGTATTTGATTATTGAATTATCGGCACATACAGATATGGTTGGTACTGATGAGGCAAATATGGAATTAAGTCAGAAACGCGCAAATTCTGTAACTCAGTATTTTAGCTCAAAAGGAATTCCCGAAGGACGACTGATAGCTGTTGGATACGGAGAATCGAGGCCAAAACTTATTACAAAAACAGATCTCAGATATGCCTTTTTACCTGCAGGAACGGTCTTGAATGAAGATTTTGTAAATAGCCTTCCCACCGAGCAGCAGGTAGTTGCTAATCAACAAAACCGGCGTATTGAAATGAAAGTTATTTCAAACGATTATATCCCGAGTCTGGATTAAGAGATACTCTTCCCTTGTTTAAACAGTTTTTATATTTAGATTTTGAAATTTGGATTTTATCTTCTGTTATTATATTCTTTTAACCGCAGAGTACACAGAGAACGCAGAGTTTTAATTTACTGATTTTTTGTAATTATTTAGCTGGTTTAAAACTCTGAGCCCGGCGGGCTCAAATATCAGTAACCCCGACCTTTAAGTCGGGGGTTACAAAACTAGAATAATAACTTTTGGCATAACTTGTCCCGACTTTTCGTGAAGTATTTGTTAAATTCGGGGAGTATCGGTAGGACACAAATACTATGACAAAAGTGATTATTAGATGCCGGCTAAATAATTAACTAAAATGTAACAATGCAAGACATTGTTAAAAACTTTGTTGAAACAAAATTCCTGACGACAATTATATAAAGCTTTATTCGGATTAGTTTTACGTCAAATTTAAGCTCTTGGTACTCAATTATATTTGGATAGCATTTTTTGTAATAGCATTTATTGTAGCATTAATTAAACTCATCTTCTTTGGTGATATTAGTGTTTTTCCTGCAATAATGAACAGTACATTTGATAATGCCAAACTTGGATTTGAATTATCACTTGGTCTGACAGGTATAATGACCTTGTGGTTAGGAATAATGAAGGTTGGTGAAAAAGGCGGAGCTATTAATTATCTTTCCAGAGCAATTTCTCCATTGTTTAATAAATTATTTCCTGATATTCCCAAGAATCATCCTGTGCACGGTTCCATGGTCATGAATATTGCAGCAAATATGCTTGGATTGGATAATGCAGCTACTCCATTAGGATTGAAAGCAATGACAGAACTTCAGGAATTAAATTCTAAAAAAGATACTGCCTCAAACCCGATGATAATGTTTTTAGTACTTAACACATCAGGATTGACCTTGATACCGATAAGTATTATGGTTTTCAGAGCTCAGTTACTTGCTGCCGACCCATCCGATATTTTTATACCTATTTTGCTTTCTACTTTTGTGAGTACCTTAATTGGGATAATTACAGTATCAATTTTTCAGAAAATCAATTTGTTGCAGAAAGAAGTATTGCTTTATTTGGGCGGGATCACAGTTTTATTAACAGGGATTATTTATGGTTTTACTCTATTGTCCGCTTCCTCGCTTAATACTGTTTCTACAACTGCTGCTAATGTCATTTTGTTTACAATTATCATTGTCTTCATTCTAATTGCCTTGCGAAAGAAAATCAATATTTATGATTCCTTTATTGAGGGTGCAAAAGGCGGATTTAAAGTTGCAATTAAAATAATTCCGTTCTTAATAGCTATCCTGGTTTCTGTTGGTGTATTTCGGGCATCGGGAGCTTTGGATGCCATGATAGATGGCATGAAATGGCTGTTTGCATTGACAGGAATGGATACAAGCTGGGTTGATGCTTTTCCGGTTGCTCTGATGAAGCCATTAAGTGGTAGTGGAGCTCGTGGATTAATGCTTGATACAATGAATACTTATGGGGCAGATTCCTTTGTGGGAAGACTTGCTTGTACTTTTCAGGGAGCAACTGATACGACTTTTTATATTATAGCTGTATATTTTGGGTCTATCGGAATAAAAAATACAAGATATGCCGTTACTGCCGGTCTTATTGCTGACCTTGCAGGGGTTATTGCTGCAATTTTTGTTGCCTACTTGTTTTTTGGATAGATTAGCCAATCCATTAAGTGATAATATCTTGACTTTTCGTATTCGATGTATGAAAATTTTTAGGAATTAGATAATTTTTAAGTTATTTTTGCCAATTAAAAATAAAGTATGATTCCGTTTTCGCCTCCAAGAATAGATGATAAAATAATTGCGGAAGTCGTTGACACGCTTAAATCAGGATGGATTACAACAGGACCAAGAACCAAAAAGTTTGAAAGAAATCTGATTGAATATTCCGGTGCAAAGTCAGTTTTATGTCTTAATTCTGCTACAGCAGGACTTGAATTAATGTTGCGTTGGTTTGGAGTAGGACCCGGAGATGAAGTTATTGTACCTGCTTATACATATTGTGCTACGGCAAATGTAGTTATTCACTGCGGTGCTGTGCCTGTCATGGTTGACATAGATGAGCATTCTTTTAATATGGATGTGAGCAAGCTGAAAAATGCAGTTTCTAAACGGACAAAAGTCATTATTCCTGTTGATATTGCAGGATTGCCATGTGATTACGATGAAATTTATAATTTTGTCAACACTCCGGCGCAAAAAAGTTTGTTTGAGCCAAGAAATGAAATTCAGAAAACTCTAGGCAGAATACTGATTTTATCAGATGCAGCTCACTCTTTAGGAGCAGTTTACAAAGGACGAAAAACCGGAACTTTAGCCGACATTTCAGTATTTTCATTTCATGCTGTAAAAAATCTTACAACAGCCGAAGGCGGAGCAGTAGCATTAAATTTGCCTGAACCTTTTGATAATGAGGAATTATACAAATTCTTGTGCGTTTTGGGTTTGCATGGTCAAAATAAAGATGCTCTTTCTAAAACTCAGGGTAACTGGCGTTATGATGTCATTACTGCAGGTTACAAAGTTAATATGACAGACATTCAGGCTGCAATGGGTTTAGTGGAACTTGAACGATATGACGCAGATACTTTGGTTAAGCGTAAACATATTTTTGACTTTTATAATTCAAGCTTCAAAAATGATGATAGATATATTCTTCCGGTATATGAAAACGAAATCTGCAAATCGTCATATCATGTGTTTTTAATAAGAGTTAAGGACATAAATGAAGCTCAAAGGGACGAAATAATACAAAGAATATTTAATCGCGGGGTCTCTGTTAATGTTCATTTTCAACCTTTGCCTTTGTTGTCTTTTTATAAAGCATTGAACTATAAAATTTCAGACTATCCGGTTGCGTATAATAATTATATGTGTGAGATAAGTTTGCCCGTATATTATGACCTGACTGATGATATGCTCATACAGGTAATAAATGCTGTAAAAGATTCTGTTGATGAAGTCATTGAAAAATCCAGATAACCTAATTGAATCATGGTAAAGAGAGTTTTTGATATTGTATTTTCTTTTTTTGCTTTGATTTTAATATCACCACTCTTACTGTTAATCAGCATTCTGATAATTATAGATTCAAAAGGAGGTGTTTTATACAGACAGGTCAGAGTCGGTAGGGGGAATGCTGATTTTTATATTTTAAAATTCAGGACTATGCGACCTGATTCGGACAAAGCAGGTTTGCTTACTGTAGGCGACAGAGATAACAGGATAACGAAGGTCGGTTATTTTATAAGAAAGTACAAAATGGATGAGTTGCCGCAACTGCTTAATGTTTTGATGGGTGATATGAGCATTGTTGGTCCCAGACCTGAAGTCAGAAAATACGTTGATATGTATAACGAGGAACAGCTAAAAGTCCTTGATATTCGTCCCGGGATAACCGATTATGCATCAATAGAATATTGTAATGAAAATGTGCTACTTGCAAAATCTGATAATCCTGAACAAACATATATTAATGAGGTAATGCCGGCAAAACTAAAACTCAATCTCAAATATATCAACGAGGCAGGATTTGCAAACGATATCAAAATTATATTTAAAACTCTGGGAAAAATTGTTTCTTAGGTTTTAAAAATCCAAATCTTAAGACTTTATTTTATTCAAAAAATACCATTCCCGTGCCAGCGTGGGAAAAAGTTTACAAAAAACAAAATTCCTTTTGATGATTTGTAAAAAAAAATCTAAATTTGAAAAAAATCAAATGGTACGTTTGTGCAACTAAAAAAGAAAAGATTGGTGTACCTTTGGTTGGGTTATATACGAGTTAGCGGTCATTGTAAACGAAACCCTGCAAAAATGAACAGACATAAAAAATATGAAAGCAATAATATGTACTAAATACGGAGAACCAGAAGTTCTTCAAATCCAAGAAGTAGCAAAACCTATTCCCAAGGATAACGAAGTATGTATTAACATTTTTGCGACAGCTGTATCGGCAAGTGACTGTATTGTGAGAAGCGGAAAAGTTTCATTTTGGTTTTGGCTTCCAATGCGATTAGCCATTGGGCTGACAAAACCAAGACAACCTATACTTGGTATTACGTTTTCTGGAGTAATTGAAACGATTGGGAAAAACGTAACGAAATTTAAAAAAGGCGACCAAGTATTTGGGTGGGATTTGTTCCCTGCTTTTGGTGCTTATGCAGAGTTTAAGTGCATTTCTGATAATGGCATCATAACACAAAAACCGAATAACCTAAATTATGAAGAAGCGGCTGCAATTCCATTTGGTGGTCTTTTGGCACTATCGGTTTTGAGAAAAACAAAAAGTATAAGTGGACAAAAAATTCTAATTTATGGTGCATCGGGTGCAGTCGGAACATCTGCCGTTCAACTTGCTAAATTCTTTGGAGCGGAAGTTACAGGTGTATGTAGTACAACTAATTTAGAATTGGTAAAATCTTTGGGAGCTGACAAAGTAATTGATTACACAATAGAAGATTTTACCAAAAACGGAACACAATACGATATTATTTTTGATTCCGTAGGCAAGAGTAAATTCAAACTGTCAAAACAACAATATGGTAAATCATTGACATCAAACGGAAAGTTAATTTCTGTTGATGGCGGGACACCTAAGGTTAGTATTGAAGACTTGATTTTACTTAAAGAGCAAGTTGAAGCGGGCAAAATAAAACCTGTAATTGACAAAACTTATAAATTAGAACAAATCGTAGATGCTCATAAATACGTGGACAAAGGGCATAAAAAAGGAAATGTAATAATTAAAATTTGACAATAAATGAACAACGAACCGCTAACAGAGGCTATATGCAATAAGGGTTTTCATGGTAATTCAAGCGTTCTGCCCCGCTCATACTTAAGTGTAAGTGGACAGGAAAGTAGCCCGCAATCCCTTACTGCATATAGCCTCAACTGTTATCGCCCATGCTCAAAAACAAACAACAATGATATTAGATGAGAATAATTTCTACGAGACAATTAACAGTTTATCAAAAAAGGATTGGCGTCCATTACTTGATTTAATTCCAAAGATTGAAAAGGTCGGGAAATTCGGTGATAACACAAAAGCAATGAAACTTCTGGAACAAGGAATACTCGTTATGGATCCTTATGTAGAACACCCAATAGTTCAGCAGTTCCGTGATTTGGTTTATTCAATACCAGTTATAATTGATTTTAATTGGGGCAAATGGGATGAAGGTCGCAGGATAGTCAGTGATGAAGATTTTGATTATGACAGCATTAATATTCTGACCAAGTGTAAGATAATAACGGCAATTGTAAGGAATGACCGATTTTGCAGTGGACGATTAGTCGAGGCATTTGAGTCTGGAATGATACTCAAAATCCTTATATCAATTCGAAAACAATTGAAATTTGATGATTTGTAAACCGCAAAATGAAGAAATTTTAAAGATATGACAACAATTAAAAATGTCAGAGAATTTACTTTACCAGATTGTTGAAACATATCAGGAATAAACTCTGATTTTCTATCATCACTGTTTTGACTTTTAAATTGACAGAAATTAAAACGAACTTAAATTTTGCAAATTAAGCTTTGATTAGTATTCGAAGCTCCGCGGGCGGGCCTGGCAAAACGGCGGGAAGTTCAGGCGGTAAGAGCGAAACGAATAGAATTGTGTCGAGCCGACATGACAAGTGCCGATGATAAATTTGTTTAGTATAATCGAGTAATTGAAATTGCGAAGATTAGACTATTACAAATTTACAATCGGTGTCGTTCTCTAAAACAAATTTTGCAAAGGCCATGGGAGTATGGCGTTTGTTTTAGTCCAAGGTCGACGTACAATTCTTTTGTTTCGTCTCGAGGAGCGTTGGGCAGCATCGTTTTGTCTTGATTTTTTTGTAACTTTTTTTATCAAGAAAAAAAGTTAGTATATAAATAGAAAAAAGTGATTGAATTGCGTTGTAATTCTATGTTGGATGCTTGTGATATGTAAAGTGGAATTAAAAAATGAATTTGTCGACTGTGGTACAAAACTACGGGTGTCAATCAGGATTCTTAATCCTCCTCAAATTCAACCACAATAATCCTGCACCAAAAACATATTCACATTTACGAAAAATTGTTTTATCTTTGCAAAGTCAAAGTGACAGGGGTGCCTAACAGGCTGAGATCATACCCTACGAACCTGATGCGGGTAATACCGACGAAGGGAGGTACATGATTTAATCCGTTAAGTTTCATCCCAATTAATTTTTAGTAACTTAAAATTTAATTATTATGAAACGAATTTATTTTTTGATGTTTTTTGTAGTTTTTGCAATTTATGCAAAATCGCAGGTTATCCACGGAAAAGTGGTTGACGAAAATGGTAAAGCTCTTACAGGGGCAAGTGTTTTTATTGAAGATTCCTTTTTAGGAACAACTACAGATGTAAACGGTAATTTTTCGATTAAATGTAAAACGAAAGAATGTAAGCTGATTATTTCTTTTGTTGGTTTTGAAAACTGGACGAGTGAAGTGAAAATGAATTCTGATAACGAAGATTTAGGTAGAATATTATTGAAAACCACCGCCTATATGAGTGATGAGATTGTTGTTAAAGCCACACGGGCAGGAGATAATTCGCCGGTTACTTTTGATGTCGTAGATGCTGATGAGCTTAATAAACGTGATGCAGTTCATGATTTGCCTTATATGCTTGAGCTGACACCCTCATTTGTGGCTACATCCGAAGCAGGAACAGGAATCGGTTATACCAATTTCCGTATCAGAGGAACTGATCCAACCCGTATCAATGTTACAGTAAACGGGATGCCTTTGAATGATGCTGAATCACAATCTGTTTTTTGGGTTAATATGCCCGATTTTGCAACTTCGGTAAACAGTATTCAGATAACAAGAGGAGTAGGGACATCAACTAACGGAGCAGCAGCTTTTGGTGGTAGTATGAACTTTTTTACAGGTTCTCTTAACGATAAACCTTATGGGGAAGTTTCGTTGTACGGTGGTAGTTTTAACACTTTTCGCGAAAACATTAGTATTGGAACAGGAATCCTTGACAATGGCTTTTCATTTGACCTGCGTTTATCAAATCTGGATAGTGACGGTTATGTAGAGAACTCGTTTTCCGATCATCAGTCAGTTATGATGACAGGAGCCTGGAGAGGTAAAAACAGCTTTTTACGTTTTAATCTCATTCATGGTCGCGAAAGAACAGGGATAAGCTGGTGGGGATGTCCGCAGGAAATGCTCGAAACAAACAGAACCTATAATCCTGCTGGAGAATATTTTGATGAAAACGGAGTAAGACAGTACTACAAAGACCAGACTGACAATTATATTCAGACTCATTATCAATTACTTTACTCTGTCAACTTATCTCATAATATTGATTTGACTACCGGTATTCATTATACGCGTGGAGATGGTTATTACGAACAGTACAAAGAAGACAGTTATTTGCCGGATTATTCCTTTCCGTTTGTGTTATTGGGAGACTCAAGTTTTACAACCAGTGATATAATCCAGAGAAAAATGATGGCAAATGATTTCTACGGCGGAACAATGTCTGTAAATTATTCGGATACTAAACTGGATATTAGCGTTGGAGGGGCATGGAATCTATATGATGGTAATCATTTTGGAAATATTATATGGATGAGTATTCCCGGATATATTGAAAAAGACTTCGAATGGTATCGTAATACTGGGCTTAAAGATGAATTTAATATTTTCGGTAAAGTCAATTATGAAGTCTTGTCAGGATTGCATGTGTTCGGTGATTTACAATACAGAAATATTATTTATTTCATGAATGGAATAGATTATGACCTTGATACGGAAGGAAATCAAAGAGTTTTGGATCAAAACCATTCTTTTTCGTTTTTAAATCCTAAAGCAGGATTATATTATAACATAAATGAAAATATGAAAACTTATGTTTCATTTGCTACATCACATCGCGAGCCTACACGTACCAATTTCAAAGATGCTGCAGGAGACACGAAAAAAACTCCAGAATATGAAACACTTTATGATTACGAACTTGGATATACATATCAGATTCAGAAATTCGCTATGTCTGCAAATGTATATTATATGGGTTATATCAATCAGCTTGTTCCTACAGGCGAAAAGTCAAGTGTCGGTTATGATATTATGACCAATGTTCCGGAATCTTACCGAGCAGGGATAGAAATTTCGGCAGGTGTTAAACCTATAAGTAAACTAAGTTTGGATGCTAATGTGACGTTAAGCCAAAACAAAATTAAAAATTTCACATCCTGGGCTTATGCTTATGATGAAGACTGGAACGAAACTTATGAAGCCTATGAACTTGGAGAAACCGACATTGCTTATTCGCCGGGTATCATTTCATCAGGAATAGTCAGCTATAAGCCTTTTTCGGGTTTTAATATCAGCTGGATAGCAAAATATGTAGGTGAGCAGTATTTTGATAATACTTCTTCGCAAGACAGAAAACTGGATGCATACTTTTTGAATAATCTACAACTTGATTATAGTTTTGAAACCAAATTTGTTCGTGAAATAGAATTAAAATTCGTCATTAATAATATTTTCAACCTCGAATACTCGAATAATGCTTACGGCGGTATCTGGTACGAGCAAGGAAACGAAATGACCTGGGCTTATTATTATCCGCAGGCAGGGATAAACTTTATGGGTGGACTTACTTTGAGATTTTAATATAATTACTGTTGATGAGGGTGTTTTTGGCGTGTGTCTTTGCTGCGAAGCAAAGCAAAGACCATGACAAAAACATTTTTTGCTGAAAATTGTTAGACTTAAGTTGTTCTAAATTATTTAGTGAATTAGTACATCAATGGCAGAATATTTGGTAGGTTTGAGTTTTTAAACTAAAATTATTTTTATTATGAAAAATTTCTTATTGTTATTTGTTTTCAGTTTAGTGGTTACTATTGCTTTTGCTCAAAATCCTGTAACAAAAGGGGGCTGGAAATTGACGGATTATTCTTTTGTTGATGGAACTAAAACCGTTGACAGGGTTTTAGCAGGAACTAGCGATTATATGGAAGACGTCACAAAATTTGAAGGTAGTAAGGGAGATATAGTAATTTATTACAACAGGTATGATAAAAGTTCTCGTAAACATTTGGCAGGGGTTAATTATAGTGTGAAATGGACAGAACCTCAATCAGTGCTTTTTCCCGGAGATAATATAAAAATGACTTACAGTCTTAAGACAATCACAAACCTAACATGGAAGCCTGAACAGCAATCAGCAAAATTTAATCAGGGAATATATGGTATTAATCTTAAAAATTCTAACGGTGAAGAATTTTTTTCAAAAGATTTCAGCTCCGAAATCATTTCTGCCAAACCTGTAGAAAAAGGTTACAAGTTAAATGAAGAAAAGACACTTACAGTTTCTATGGGAGGAGGTTTTAAAGCAGTTTATACTTACAAGTGGGATCCGGAACTGGTAAAAACAGATGTCAAGGAAGAGCAAAAAGATAATATACCTGTAACAGAAGGTAAAACCGGCTGGTATTTTACTAGGTGGGAATATATTGTAAGTTCTGCTGATGGTTCAAAAACAGGACATTTTGCAAATGGTGATACATATTCTGATGTTAGTGTAGGAATCGGTGATAAAAATAATTTTACAACAACTCTAACTCGTATTGATAAAAACGGTAAAACTATTGCCTCGGGAAAGGCGGTCACTACATGGACAGATCCTCCAAAGTATTTTTCGGATACAGAGCTTCCTTCAATTACTGTAAAACGTACAGTAGAATCTTCATGGGGAATAAGTCAATTCTCAATATCTTTTGATATGGCAGAGATTAATCCGGGTGGAGGCACTGCCGGTAAAATAAATTTTGCTACCCCTGATGCAAAAACTCATTTACAAGAATTTGACGGTACAATGAAAGCTCCTAAAATTATAAAAGGAAATAAACACGGAGATCAAAGAGCTATCATTTTCCATTTTAACGGGTATGGATTCAAGTATTATTATGAGTGGAGAGTGTATTAGGGCTTCCTTTATATTATTTATATCATTCAAAATAGAATTGTTTGAATCATTTTAATTTAAAATGGATTATTAACTAATTTCCCGAGCGTAGTTTTCTTACTTAATATCTTACATTTCTTATAAAAAAGATTCGTAACTTTGACAGGTTAAGAAATTAATATGAATTATTATAAAATTCTTAAAATAAATAGGATAGTAAAAAGCGAAAGACTTAAAATTTTGGGAGTCGGGATTTTATTTTTACTTAAAAAGCGTTATTTAAATGTTTTTTTTGATCCGGTTATGTCTTGCAATTTCAGGTGTATGATGTGCTATTTTAGCGACCCTGATTATAAAGCCGATAAAACTAAATTAGATCAAAATTCTATTCCCATTCTGTCAAAAAATTTCTTTAAATATGCTTTGAAACTTCAAATTGGTTGTGGTGCCGAGCCAAGTCTATATTTACATAATGAGGAAATTATTCGTCAGGCTAAATTGTACAATATCCCACATATCTCTTTCACCACAAATGCGTCATTATTGGATTATAATAAAATCAAATCTTTGGTCGAATCTGGTTTGAATGAATTAATTGTTTCTATGCATGGAACAACTAAAGAAGTATATGAAACTATGATGCCGGGTGCAAAAATTGAAAAATTATACGAAGTTCTGGAAGCAGTGAAGTTGTTAAAACAAGAGTTCCCGAAGTTTAAACTTCGTATTAATTATACTGTAAATCCTGATAACATTTCAGACCTTTCGCATTTCGGTGATTATCTGAAAAAATACGCAATAGATGTACTTCAAATCAGACCTATCCGAAAAATAGGTAATTCTGCTTATTCTGATTTTGATTTAAAACGAAAACAGGAACTATATACCGAAATTGTTAAAAATTTGGAAGTTAGGTGCAAGGAATGTAATGTTGTCAGTCTGATAACAAAAGAAATTCCTGATGAAATTTTATATCGTAAAACACTTGATGTTGCAGAATATACTTATTGTTATATATCACCAATACATTACGGCAGTAGGGATTTTGATTCGGACAAAACGACTTATCGCAAATTTCTAAAGAAATCCGGTTTTTACAAACGTATTCTAAAGGATGTGTTCATCACTCGTAGTAGAAAATATCAGGCTGATGTGAATTTTGGTAATTATGATGTGAATATGTAGTTGATTCTGTCTTTTCTGTAGCACAAAAAAAGCCAACTAAAATAGCTGGCTTTAAAATATGTAATTTTTGTTCTTAAACTTGTTGAACTTCTTTCATACCAATCTCAATTGCTTGTTCGTTCATCGGAATTAAATGATGATTTCTTGCAGGAATTGATTTCTTAAGTCCTTTAATGACGTTTTCCATTTTAACAATGGGTTTAATTTTTAGATACGAACCTAAAACCATCATGTTAAATACTTTTACAGCACCCATTTCAGTTGCTTTTTGTGTAGCAGCAACTTTGTAAATGGAAATGTCTTTACGTTCCGGATGACGAGTGATTCCATTCGGATCATACAATAATGTTCCGCCCGGTTTTACCATACATTCAAATTTATCCAATGATTGTTGATTTAGGATAATTGCAGTATCATATTTTGTTAAAATCGGAGAACTGATTCTTTCGTCACTGATTATAACGGTAACATTTGATGTTCCGCCACGCATTTCCGGTCCGTATGACGGCATCCAGGAAACTTCCTGACCTTGCATAAGTCCTGAATAAGCAAGTATTTTTCCCATCGAAAGTACTCCTTGTCCGCCAAATCCGGCTATGATTATTTCTTCAGTCATAATTCTTAATTTTATTATTTAGTAACTAATTGACCATCCACTTTAATATCGCCTAAAGGATAGAATGGGAACATATTTTCAACCATCCATTCGTTTGCTTTTACAGGAGGTAATTTCCATCCCGAATTACAGTTCGAAACTATTTCAACAAACGAGACTCCTCTTTTAAGCTTTTGATTTTCAAATGCCTGACGAATTGCTTTTTTAGCTTTTCTTACATTTGCAGGACTATGAACGCTTTGACGTGTTACATAATAAGTCCCTGCTAAATGAGAAACCAATTCAGTCATTTTAAGCGGATTTCCCATCATTTCAATATCTCTACCGTAAGGACATGTTGAAGCAGGCATACCCTTTAGTGTTGTTGGTGCCATTTGACCTCCTGTCATGCCGTAAATACCATTATTAACGAAAATAATAGTAATGTTCTCTCCACGGTTACAAGCATGAATAGTTTCAGCAGTACCAATAGCAGCAAGGTCGCCATCTCCCTGATATGTGAAAACAAATTTTTCTGGCATCAATCTTTTTATTGCTGTTGCTAATGCAGGTGCTCTACCGTGTGCAGCTTGTTGCATATCCAAATCTAAAAAATTGTACATCAAAACCGAACAACCAACAGGACATACTCCTACTGTCTCGCTTTGTATATCCATTTCTTCGATAACTTCTGCAATTAATCTGTGGGCAGTTCCATGACCGCAACCCGGACAATAACTCATAGTGTTATTGGTCAAAACCTTACTTTTCTTGTAAACAAGGTTTTCTTCTTTTATAATATCTTTTATTGTGATTTCAGCCATGATTTAACCTCCTATTATTTTTTGTTCCAATGCATTAACAATTTCTTCAGGTGACGGTATAACTCCACCAACACGACCATAATGTTCTACAGGTTTCTTAAACTGAACAGCCAATCTAACGTCTTCAACCATTTGACCGGTACTCATTTCAACCGTTAGAAATCCTTTTACTCTGTCTGCTAAATCAAAAAGAACCTTTGACGGGAATGGGAATAATGTAATTGGACGAACAATACCTGTTTTGATACCTTTTGCTCTCAATAAATCCATTGCTTTCATACTTAATCTGGCAGATGAACCGTAAGCAACAATGATATATTCAGCATCATCACAATTTATAAGTTCGTATTTTACTTCTTTTTCCTTTATCTCATCATATTTCTTAACAAGTTTGAGATTGAACGCTTCTTGTCTTGATGCAACGAGGTCAAGTGATGTTATTATATTGCGTTCTCTTGTTGTAGGTTTTCCTGTTGTACCCCATGGACACTGTTTAATAACCTCTTCCATAGTTCTTCTAACTTTTTGAGGTCCTATTTCAACTTTTTCCATCATCTGTCCAATAATTCCATCTGCCAAAATCATAACAGGATTTCTGTACTTAAAAGCTAAATCAAAGCCAATTTCAACAAAATCATACATTTCCTGAACTGATGCAGGAGCAAGTACAACTAGTCTGTAATCACCATGACCTCCGCCTTTAGTTGACTGAAAATAGTCTGATTGAGCCGGCTGAATTGTTCCTAAACCCGGTCCTCCACGTACACAGTTCATTATCAAACATGGCAATTCAGCACCGGCTATATATGATATTCCTTCTTGTTTCAAACTTATCCCCGGACTTGATGAAGATGTCATAGCCATTTTCCCACATGCTGCTGCACCATAAATCATATTTATTGCTGCAACTTCGCTTTCGGCTTGTAATACCACCATTCCTGTTCTCTTATGGGGCTCTTGTGCCATCAAATATTCAATTACTTCCGATTGCGGTGTAATAGGATATCCGAAATATGCGTCTGCCCCGGAGCGTATAGCAGCTTCTGCTACAGCTTCATTTCCTTTCATTAACCTTAGTTCTTTTTCCATTTTGTCTAAAATTTTTAATGATTAAATCAGGCCACCTTTACCTTATAAACGGATATAACTCCGTCAGGACAAACAATAGCACAATTTGCACAACCTATACAAGCTTCAGGATTTTTCATATAACAATAGTTATAACCTTTGCCGTTTACCTCTTTTGCTAAGTCAAGTACGTCTTGAGGACATGCCGGAATACATACTCCACAACCTTTACAACCCTCAACATCTACTACTATAGCACCTCTGATTTTTGCCATAATTATCTTTTATTATTAATTTTTATTTTGTCACTTCAAAAGTAAAAAAAAAAATTAAACTGCAAAATGTTTCTTGGCAGGTTTGCTGTCCAATGTTGAAATAAAAAGTTAAAATAAATAAAAAGTTGTTCGAAAAAGATAAAAAGATTATATTGTAATCTTAATAGTGATTAAAAAGTAATCAATAGGTAAGTGCCTAAAGTGCCTAGAGTGCCTAAAGTGCCAAAAGTTGAAAGTGGAATTTTATTATTAATTTAAAAGAAGTGCAATGTTGAAACAAAAGATAGATATTACCGGCAACCCCAAATACTCTAGACACTCTAGGCACTTTAGACACTTCAAGTACTTCCCCCCATGTTTCTAAACTGTCATTCATATTACAGCCTTCGTTTCGGGACCTTGTCTCCGAATCAGCTTGCCGAAGGGGCTTTTGCTTCTGATGTGGAAAATATAGCTTTAACTGATGTAAACAATACAGCCGGAATTCCTGAGTTTTATTTTGCTTGTCGTAAAAATGGAGTTAAACCAATTGCAGGAGTTGATATTCGTAATAAGAATAATTTTCAGATGTTTGTTTTAATTGCAAAGAATAACGAAGGTCTTGCTGAGATTAACAGATATCTTACTGAGATAAACCTGAAAAAGAGGAAAAAAGACGAATTGCCTCAATTTAATAATGTGTATGTCGTTGTTCCACTTGAAAATGTTCGCAAGTCAGGTTTGTCTGAAAACGAATACATAGGAGTAAGGCCGTCACAGGTGAAATCGTTGTTGAGTTCTCCCTTAAGTTGCCTATTGAACAGAATGGTAATGCTGTATTCTGTCAGTTTTCGTAAATCTGCTGATTTCGACTTGTGCAGACATCTTCGTGCTGTGGATAATAATATTCTTATCTCACAATTACCCCAAGATATTCATTGCAGTAAAGATGATATTTTTACACATCCAAAATATTTGCGAGATATTTATAGCAGTTATCCTCAAATTGTTATAAATACCATTAAACTACTTAATTCATGTAGTCTGGTTTTTGATACTCAGCACAAGAATAAAAAATTGTTCACCGGCAGTGTTGACGAAGATGTAAAACTTTTGCGAAAGCTCAGCCTGAAAGGATTTGAGAAACGTTACGGACATGCAAACCGTAGAGCTGCCGAAAGAATGAGAAGTGAGCTGAATATAATTGAAAAAATGGGGTTTGTTTCGTACTTTTTAATTGCTCATGAGATTGTTAGTTATGCTCAAAATAAAGGCTATTTCTACGTAGGACGTGGGAGCGGGGCAAACAGCATTGTGGCATATTGTCTTAGAATTACTGATGTTGATCCGATAGAACTGAATTTGTACTTTGAGCGATTCCTTAATCCCAAACGAAGTAGTCCTCCCGATTTTGATATTGATTTTTCGTGGCGGGACAGAGATGATGTGATTTCATATATCTTCAAACGCTTTGGTTCTGAACATACTGCTTTACTTGGGGCGATGAGTACTTTCAAATCCAGGTCTATTCTACGCGAACTCGGTAAAGTGAATGGCTTACCAAAAGAAGAGTTGGATATTTTGGCGAAAAATCCGGCTTCGGTAAAAGATAAAGATGAGATTCATCGCAAAATAATCGAAATGGCTACGGAACTTTCCGGATTTCCAAATTTGAGAACTATTCACGCCGGAGGAATTTTGATAAGCGAAAAGCCTGTTTATTATTATGCTGCTTTGGATATGCCACCTAAAGGTTTTCCTACGACTCAATGGGATATGTATGTGGCTGAAGATCTGGGATTTGAAAAATTTGACATTTTGTCACAGCGAGGCTTGGGACATATCAGAGATTGTGTGGAAATTATTTCAAAAAACCGGAATATAAGTGTTGATATCAGGGACGTTGCCTCATTTAAAAAAGATAATCAGGTTAATAAATATCTTTCGGCAGGCAATACAATAGGATGCTTTTATATCGAAAGTCCTGCAATGCGTGGTCTGATAACAAAACTGGAGTGTCAGGATTATTTAACCTTAGTTGCTGCAAGTTCAATTATTCGTCCCGGTGTGGCAAAGTCGGGAATGATGAAAGAGTATATCGTGAGGTACAACAATCCAGGGTGTTTCAGGTATTTGCATCCGGTTATGGAAGAACAACTTGGAGAAACTTACGGAGTTATGGTTTATCAGGAGGATGTTCTTAAAG
The DNA here is from genome assembly GCA_029558535.1 of Bacteroidota bacterium. Classification (GTDB taxonomy): domain Bacteria; phylum Bacteroidota; class Bacteroidia; order Bacteroidales; family ML635J-15; genus Bact-19. Next base: position 35,840 of record JAKQEK010000423.1, read on the forward strand.
TTTGCCATCATTATGCTGGAATGGACCTTGCTGATGCAGATGTTCTTCGTCGTGCTATGAGTGGTAAGTTCAGATCGCGGGTAGAATTCGATAAGATAAAGGATAAATTTTTTGACCTTTGCAGACAAAAAAACCGCCCCGAAGAAATTAGTGCGGAAATATGGAGACAAATAGAATCTTTTGCAGGCTATTCTTTTTCAAAAGCCCATTCTGCATCTTATGCAGTTGAAAGTTATCAGAGCCTTTATCTTAAAACTTACTATCCGCTTGAATTCATGACTGCGGTTATCAATAATTTTGGTGGGTTCTATTCAACCTGGGTTTATTTTTATGAAGCAAAACGACTGGGAGCAACAATAAATTTGCCTTGTATTAATAAAAGCGAATATCTTACAAAAATAGAAGATCAGAATATTTATATTGGTTTTGTTCACGTATTAGGTCTGGAACAGGCTTTAATAAGCCAGATAGTTTTCGAAAGAAAACTAAATGGTAAATTTAAAAGTTTTGAGGATTTTATTAATCGTTGCGAAGTGCCCGGTGAGCAACTTAATTTGCTTATCCGTGTTGGAGCGTTAAGATTTACAGGCTTTTCTAAATCTGAATTGATGTGGAAATCATGCTTACATCGTACCCCTGAAAACGTAATTTCATATTCTGTACAGAAAAGCCTTTTTAAGTTTGCTGAGCCTGAGTATTCATTGCCTGAATTGTGCCAGTCTGTAATTGAAGATGCCTGGGATGAAATTGATTTACTGAATTTTCCGGTTAGCATAAACTTTTTTGACTTATTACAAACGAAGTACAGAGGAGAGGTGAAGTTTAAGGATATGGTAAAATTTCGTGGTAAACAGGTGAGAATGCTTGGGATTTTTGTTTGTCTGAAATATGTCAGAACATCAAACTCACAGATAATGAATTTTATGACATGGATTGATTCTGAAGGCAATTTTTTTGATTCTGTACATTTTCCCGATTCTTTAAAAGAATATCCTTTCCGTGGATTTGGTGTTTATCTTTTGTTGGGTATTGTTGATGTCGAATTTGGCTATCCTGTTCTGCGTGCACAAAAATTGGCAAAAATGCCTTTTATCGCGGATCCGAGGGAGTGATTTCCTGCACTGTCAGGTCTATGTAGGTCAGCATGTAGTGGAACCTGACATTGTACAGGAGGGCTATAATTATTTAAGGAGTTTCCAACTTAGGAATTTTCCTAAACCGAACATGTCTGGGAATATAGTGGAATGGTTTATTCCAATTTTATTCAATTCATTAAGAATGCTATTTTTATTTGTATATGGAATTGTCCACTTGACGATTCTGAAAATTGCATTTGAGTCATTTTTGTTGATTGTAGCATTGTCTGAGAAAAATTCTTCAAGTGGGATATTAAGCTGGTCTTTTGGGAAACAACAGAAAACACTATTCTGAGATTTTATTCTTTTGTCAAATTCTGGAGGGACAACAAATACATGCTTGCCTAAATCATAAGGTGACTTTTTATTTTTACTGTTTGAGAGTAAATTATAGGCAGCAATATTGTAATCACTTTTGTTGTAATCAAATTCTGCTGGCTCAACATCCTGAGCTTTAATCGAAACAGCGTATAAAACTCCATCCTCTTCAATTTTCAAATCTTCGCAAGCAAAGAACAATGCAGTTAATGGATTACGAGTAAAATCTAACAGATTCGTTGGAACCCCATAATGCTGAGCAATAAAAAGCTCACGCCATTCTTTGTTTTGTTGATTTACATCGTGTAAATCATACCCATAAGCTGGTAATCGTAAATTGAGGTATTGGCGAAGTTTTTCAATGCGATCATTAATTGTATCTGGATCTATTTGTTTGTCAGAAGACGATTCACATAGAGTCGTGTTCTTTGAGCTATTATCATTGGTTCTACTTATTTTTGGTATTAATTCGAAACATTTGTTGGACATTCCTCTAAAAACAAATCTATTTCCATCGATTGGGTCAGTATTTTTGGGTTCAATATTCCAACTTATTAATTCAGTGATATTATTAATCTCCATAGTTCACTTATTTGTTATGTTTTAAAGAAGTATGACTTTTGAAATTTGTTTACGAAGTAAAGTTATAAATTCTTTGGTTAAAACAATAGTTTTTTTATCACACTATATTCCTCCACAATCTCTCTCACAATTTCCCCTGCTGTTTCAATTTTATTTATCAATGCAGCTACTTGTCCAATTTCTAGCTCTCCGTTTTCGGTATCGCCTTCGAACATTCCCTGGCGTGAGCGACCAGTACCCAATAATTCAAGGAGTTCTTCCTTTGAGGCACATTCTTTTTCTTTTTGTTGTATTTGTTCAAAGAATTTATTCTTGAGCAATCTTACAGCAATTAAATCTTTGAGCGTCAGAAAAGTATCACCGTCACCACTCTCAATTATCTTATTTTTAAATAGTTCGTGTGCCGAAGATTCTTTTGACGCAGCGAATCTCGAACCTATCTGAACACCTTCGGCACCAAGACAAAATGCTGCAGCCATGGCTTTACCTGAGGCTATTCCACCTGCTGCAATAACGGGAATGCTTACGGACTTTGTAATCATCGGAATTAAAACCATAGTAGTAGTTTCTTCTTTTCCATTATGACCTCCCGCTTCGAATCCTTCGGCTACAATAGCATCTACACCTGAAGCTTCACATTTTTGAGCCGATTTTGTATTCGCAACAACATGAGCAACTTTAATTACATGGGATTTAAGAAGCTCTGTATATTTTGCCGGGTTTCCTGCTGAAGTGAAAACAACCGGAACTTTCTCATCAATTACAATTTTTATAAATTCATCAGCATGATTGAAAATCAGTGGAATGTTAACGCCAAATGGTTTATCAGTGGCAACACGGCACTTGCGGATATGCTCAGTTAACAAATCAGAATCCATTGATCCCGAACCAATTAAACCCAGCCCGCCGGCATTGCTTACTGCTGATGCAAGTCTCCATCCGCTGCACCAAATCATTCCACCCTGAATTATCGGATATTTGATATTAAAAATTTGAGTGATTCTGTTCATTTGCAATAAGTTAAAAAAAACGGGAGTTTATTTAACTCCCGCTATATAATTAAATTAGAAATTAGTTCTTTTTGTAAACTATCGAAACAAGAGTTTTGTCATCTCCACCCATGTTGATAGTAAGACCATAAGGTTTATTTGCGGGTATGTTGATTTGAGCTTCACCAGCTTTTCCTGTGAGTTGCTCCCACATGGTTACTGCCTGGTGCACTCCTGTGCCTCCTGTCGGATGTCCCCAGCCAACCAGACCACCTGTCGTATTTACAGGTAGTTTTCCGTTACGTGCAGTATGCCCTTCAGCAACAAATTGAGCCCCTTTGCCATATTCCGCAACACCAACAGCCTCGAGTGCCATAATGCCGGCAATAGTGAAGCAGTCGTGTAATTCAATTGTGGCTAAATCGTCTTTAGTTATTTTTGCCATATCTAAAGCTTTTTTAACAGCAATTGCCGTGGCATCAAGTTTTGTGAGATCAGCAGGTCCCTGTGTAATGTTATTCTCTGCCATTCCCAAACCAATTACTTCCACGGCATCTTTAACTGCAATACCACATCTCTTTAATCCTTCTTCTGACATAATAGCAATTCCTGAAGCTCCATCAGAAACTTTTGAGCAATCAAATACATTAAGATTATCAACAAATGATTTGCCATTTGGCTTTGTCATTCCCGTAGCCATAAGATCAGAATTTGTGTTGTGATATTCCTGAGCAGTTGGACATAACCGTGCATTTTCAACAGCATTTTTATACCAGGTTGCCATTGCCTGACGGGTATAATCATATCCGAATTTTTCGTAATATTTTCCGGCTCTGTCACTGAATTTTCCCGGAAAGAAATGAGCGTGTCCATCTTTTCGTTCTTTAGCCCAACCTGCTGCAGCCAAAATGTCAGCACCATAAACAGCTTTAACAGTGTTTTGTACTTCAATTCCAATTACCAAAACGACTTCGGCAGTTTCCGCTAATACGGATTTAATGCCTGTAGCCAATGCGAGAGCTCCTGACGCACATGCACCTTCTGTTCTAATTGCCGGTTTATATCTCAGCCCCTCGTCAATCATTGGGAAAAATCCTTCCAGGTTTCCCTGTCTGTTATATCGAGCAGCAATGAAGTTTCCAACTACACATTCATCAACATTTTGTGCCCCGCCAATTTGTTGTAGTACTGCCTGACCGGCTTCTTTCATATATTCTTCAATGCCCGGACGTGCTTTTTTGGGATTAAACTCTTTTCTGCCGCTACCCATAGAGATTGTGTTGTAGCCGGCTACCATATATATTTTTCTTCTAAGTTGCATAATCGTTTCTCCTTTAATTAGTTTATAAAATCGTTAATTGGGCCATAAGCATGAAAGAATCCTGTAAGCAAAACAGTGTTAACATCTTCTGCTGTATAGGCTACTTTGTCGGTTACTAGTTTTTCACCGATTTGCTTGGATTTTTTCATGTAATTCAATGCCAATTCAGCTCCTAAAGTTTTTTGTGATTTCATCGCATCAAAATACTTTGAAAGAACGTTGTTTTTATCTTTATTTCCAACTACAGCTTTCCAAGGCAAGTGTCCTTCAGGTAAAGATCCAAGAGTTTGGTCACATTTGGTTGAAATGTCTTCAACTTTCACATATTCCTTTTTATCTATATCATAAATTCCAGCAATTTTGCCCTTTTCATATTTTAAGAAACCATCTTTCTGCGAACCATCGTGGTTTTGTCCGCCTTTTACATTTATTTCCATCATTTTGTCTAATAACGGACTATGAATTGTTTCATCAGTTACGTATGGTCGCATAACTTTCATTATAAACTGACAGACGTCTATTCCTACATAATCAATGAGCTGGAAAATACCCATTGGACGAATCATGAAGTCTTGAGAAACTTTGTTAACACAATATACGGCTTCAGCAAAACTCATGTCTTTTCTCAGGCTTTCCATTGTTGTCATGCCGTAAATAGCATCTCTCATGAAGTGACCATTTCCGATAAAACCTGCCTTGTCGTATGAAGGAACTTCAATTTTACGCATGTTTTTAATCAAAATACTAACAAATTCCGATAATTCGGGTTTTGATTCATCGCATTTTATAACTTCAACGAGTTTTTGAACTGCAGGAGGATTGTAAAAGTGAACGCCTAAAATTCTTCCTGAAAGATTAGCTTCTTTGTTGAGATGACCTATTGGAATAGAAGATGTATTCGTGAAAAACCAAGGTTCAACCTTAGAGTTTAAGTTAATCTGTGAAAACATTTTAACTTTTAATTCGGGATTTTCACTGGCTGCCTCAAAAACGATATGAGATTCATAAGCTGACTCCAAAGTAGTAACAGGTCTTATTATATTCATTACATCTTTTACATATTGTGCAATGATTTCTGTATTATCAATCAGGTCTGCTCTGTCTTTGTATATTGAACGCAAAGCATTTATTTTTCTTTCAGCTTGTTTTACAAGTTGATCCTGAATGTACATCATAAGTCCCGATAAAGCTTTTTGCGAAATATCAAGAGCATATAAAACATAATGTTTGTCTTTGTTTTCAGGTTTTTTGCTAATGTCGTACATCTCCATTGATGTTAGCAATAGAATACCGCTTCCCATTTTTCCGGCGGCACCTAGTACGGTAACGTTTTCAAATTTGTTGTCGTAATTCATAATTATTTATTTATTGTTTTTGTTTTATTGTTTTTATAACTCAATTATTATTTGCTAATTCTACCAATTAGGTTTACGTTTTTCGAGAAAAGCTTGCATCCCTTCATTTGATTCGCCATTTTTAAACAAGGATCCAAATTCTTTTATTTCAAGTTTTGAAGCTTCATTAAAATTCATGAAGTATCCTTTAACAGTTACTTCTTTAGCTTTTTGTACTGCTATTTTCCCTTTCGAAGCAATTTTTGAAGCAATTTTACGGGCTTCATCCATCAATTCTTCCGGCGAAGTCACTTTTTGTACAAGACCTAAACGTAAAGCTTCGTTGGCATCAATCATATCAGCGGTAAGTAAAAGATGAAGAGCATTTGATAAACCGATAATCCTTGATAAACGCTGTGTTCCACAATAACCGGGTATCAATCCCAAATTGACTTCAGGTTGTCCGAATTTTGCAAATGTATTAGCAATCCTTATATCGCATGCCATTGCAAATTCGCAACCTCCTCCAAGAGCAAAACCATTGATAGCAGCAATAACAGGGACTCTTAAATTTGCAATTCTGTTAAATGTGTCATGACCGGTTTTTGCAAATATCTCTGCTTGTTGTGGATTCATATCAGACATCTCAGCAATGTCCGCTCCGGCAACGAAAGCTTTACCATTTCCGGTAATAATGATACTTCGAATGCTATCATTTTTCTCAATTTCATCTAATACAGCATTTAATTCTTTAAAAACTGTAGAGTTTAATGCATTTAATGATTGAGGACGATTAATTGTAATATCTGCCCTGTTTTCAGTTATCTGAAATTCTAATGTTGTTAATTCCATAATTTTGTTTTTGACGAACAAACAAAATTAATAAAATAATTATAACGACAAAAGAAGTGTTAATAAAATGAGTAAATCTTCGAAAATTTAAATCAACAATATTTAGTTTAAAGAAATATATCTTAAATGAGTGCTACTGCAATAATTTCTACAATATCTAAATTGCTTATTTCTTCTTCTTTATTTTTATATTTCAGACCATCTGTAATCATTGTCAGGCAAAAAGGACAAGCGGTTGCAATTAATCCTGCTTTAGTAGCAAGTGCGTGTTCAGTTCTTTCAATAAAAATTTCTTTATCTCCTTTTTCTGCATCTTTAAACATTTGTGCCCCACCTGCTCCGCAACATAAGGCAAAACTCTTGTTCTTTTCCATTTCGATGAGCTTTAATCCCAAGGCTTCGATTATGTATCGTGGAGCTTCGTAAATATCGTTTGCTCTACCTAGATAACATGGGTCATGATAAGTAACCAACTGTCCTTTAAGCTTGGATTTGTTGGTTTTAAGTTTTTTACTTTTTATTAGATTTGCAATAAACTCTGTATAATGCAAAACTTCGTAGTTTCCTCCCAAATCAGGATACTCATTTTTAAGTATATTATAACAATGTGGACATATAGTGAGAATCTTTTTTACTTCATACATTTTAAAGATTTCAATATTTGTCATCGCTTGCATCTGAAAAAGCATTTCATTGCCAGCTCTTCTTGCAGGGTCTCCGGTACATGTTTCTTCTGTCCCCAGCACTGCATAGTCAATGCCTAAATGATTAAGAATTGTTGCAAAAGCCTTGGCAACTTTCATGTATCTGTTGTCGAAGGCACCCGCACAACCCACCCAAAATAAGTATTCCGGTTTTTTACCGCTGGCAAAAACTTCTGCCATTACGGGTACTGATATTTTCGAATCTGAACTAGTCATATAATAATGTTTCGTGTTTCGTGTTCCTTGTTTCGTATTTAACGTTTGGTGTTTTCTTTCATCTTTATTCTACCCACTTTAACCTGTCTTGATTTGAATATTGCCATGGAGCTCCGTTATTTTCAATGTTTGAGAAAATTGCATTTAATGGTGCAGGAGCTGCTGACTCTTCCATTACAAGATATCTTCTTAAATCAAGAATGAATGTCGGATGGTCAATATTTAAAGGGCATTCTTTTGCACAGGCATTACAAGTGGTACAAGCCCATATTTCTTCTTCTTTTATAAGATCTCTTATTAGTGTTTTACCATCTGTGTATTCAGGATTTTTGACAAGATTATATCCTTTCATTTTCATCCTCTGACGAATGTTCATTATCATTTTACGAGGAGAAAGTTCTTTTCCAGTAATATTTGCCGGGCATACAGCGGTACATCTCCCACATTGTGTGCAAGCCAATGAATCAATAAAATTTTTCCAGGTTATGTCTTCTACATCTAAAATTCCAAATCTTGTAGGTGGCGCTTCATTTTCGGGAGTAGCTGCAAAAGCTGTTTCAGGATTCATCATCAGCTTTACTTCTTTAGTTATGCTGTCCATATTTGTCATTTTGCCAAGCGGAGTAAGGCGACTGAAGAAAACATTGGGAATTGACATAAAAATATGGAAATGTTTAGAGTAAGGTAAAACATTAGCGAAAATGAAAATCATTATAATATGTGACCACCAGCAGACATCATGTAATTGAGAAATTGTATCTGCAGACATTGAAGAAAACATTGGCGCTATAATGGCACTGATAGGATAAGTTCCAACAAAATCAGAATGACCGGCAATATAGAAAATATTCATACCTGCAAGGGTTATCATCAGTATAAGAATAAAGCTTAAAGCCACAATCGCATCAATATGATTCTTTTTTTGCAGTTCTTTACCATGCAGTCTCTGTATGTTTAGAATTGTTCTTCTTATTATAAAAACAACAATAAATACAGCTATTATGTATGCAAATACATCTCCTGCACCGATTATAATATCATAAATAATCCCTAATTGTGCCAAAACACGTTCTGTTCCGGCAATGCCATCAATTACCATTTCGATACTTCCAATAAGAATCAGGCAAAATCCCCAAAATACCATAGCATGCATGAAACCCGCAATTCTATTCCTGAAAATTCGCTCCTGAAAAAAGGCATTTACTATTGTTCTTTGAATTCTCTTAAAAAAATCCTTAACGGGATAAGCAGGTTTGGTCAGTTTGAACAATTGATAAATTCTGAAAGCAGAATATGAAAAAATTACTAAAGTTGCTAGTAATAGAATAGAGAATATAATTTGTGACATAGTAATATTATTGTAATTTTCTGTTGCAAAATTACAATTTAGACATTAGTATTAATAGTTTGCATAATATTGTTATTAACAAACATTTTAACCATTAATTACAAGATATTGCAGGTCAGAATTTTACACCCAGTCGTAAACCAGGTTCAAAACTCCAGGGTACATAATAAAACCTATCCGGACTAATGATATATTTATGTTTACCCAGAGGAAAGTGTATTTGCAAGCTTGGTCCTATATATACAATATTTTTTATAAGAAAAAGGAATCCTGTGCTGAAACCTAAAGAAAAGTAACTGATTTCGGAAGAATAATTCTCTTCGCTAATCATATTTACATTCTCGAATAATAACGAAGGTCCAACCCAAAAATTCTTGTATTGTTCATTAAAAAAATAGTCACATTTAAGATTTAAAATGAAAGTTTTGTCATTTATAAAACTGTCCGGTAAATGATTAGGAACCAGGTCGAAATACCCTGTCGCTAAAGAGAATTTGAAATGATTTTGTCCATACCATCCTCCTAAATAAAAACTTTTTGGGAACTTACCTATTCTCCACGCTAATAATTCAGTCTCAACTCCCCAGTTGTAGTTTTTTGTTTCCTGAGATTGAACAGTTATTGCTATACTGAAATAAATCGTAAATAAAAACAGGTATTTCTTCATCTGATTAAGTTTTTACAAAAATAAAAAAATCCGCTTCGTTTGAAGCGGATTAAAAAATGTTTTATTATCATTATGCAGATTTAAACTTCTTAACAGATTCAATCAATTTTGGTAATACATCAAAGGCGTCTCCTAAAATTCCATAATTAGCATAGCTGAAAATGGGAGCGTCCTTATCTTTATTTATTGCAACAATGACTTTTGAACCCGAAATTCCTCCGATATGTTGTATTGCACCTGAAATACCTACTGCAAAATACAAATCCGGAGCAATAATCTTACCTGTCTGTCCGACATGCTCTTCATGAGATCTCCAACCTTCGTCAGAAACAGGGCGTGAACAAGCTAAACCGGCACCAAGCACTTCGGCAAGTTCCTCAAGTGGTTTCCAGTTGTCAGATGATTTTAATCCACGACCTCCCGAAACAACTACAGAAGCCTCGGTAAGAAGTATTTTTCCTGTTATTAAGTCAATATTCTCTACTTTAGTTGCTGCATTTGCAACAGTAGTCGGAGTGAAGTCCGTTATGTTTACTGATACAGGACTTTCAACTAAGTCGCATGAATTTGGATTAATTGTAATAACACATTTTTGCGATTTTATTTTCATTTGTTGAAAAGCATTGCCATTATATGATTTTCTTTTAAAAACATAAGGAGAATATGATAACGGTAATGCTAAAACATTAGAAGCAAGACCGGCTTTTAGCCTTACTGAAAGTCGTGGTGCAATTGCTTTACCCATATTTGAATGACTGAAGATAATCGTATCTGCACTTTCTTTTTCAACAATTTCTGCAATCAGCTTTGTATAGGCCTGACTGTCGTGATTTTGCCAGTTACTGTCTGTAATTGAAATGATTTTTGATGCACCGTATTTCGCCAGGACAGCGAGTTCATCGTTATTAACATTTCCAACCGATATTGCTATTACAGGTTTTGAATTATTTTTTGATATATATGTGGCATAAGCAACAGCTTCTAAGCTTTGCTTTTTAATTTTGCCTATTCTGTTTTCTGAAAAAACTATTATTGACATACATTTAATTTTAAGATTAACATTTTATTAAACTCCCAATGATTAAAGCACTTTTGCTTCACCGTGCAATAACTCTATAAGTTTATCCGTATCTTCGGCATCAACCATTTTACATGCTGCTTTTGATGCAGGTAATTCAAAAATCGTTGTTTCGATAAGCGAATCCGTTTCAACCGGAGCAGATACTGTTATTGGTTTTGTCCTAGCCATCATAATTCCTCTCATAGCAGGAATTCTTGGATTAATACAAATTCCTTTCTGAACAATAGCAACAAAAGGAGTGCTTATGACAATAGTTTCTTTTCCACCGTCAATATCTCTTTTAAGTTTTACATTTCCATCATTAAATTCAAATGATGAAACTGCAGAAACAGATGGGTAATCAAGAAATTCTGCCAACATACTACCAACTGCAGCATCATTAAAATCAGAAGATTCGATACCACACATAATAATATCAAAATTTTCTTTTTTTGCTACTTCTGCAATTTGTGCAGCAATATAATAAGAATCTGAGGGCTCTGCATCAACTCTATAAGCATCGTCGGCACCTATAGCCAGTGCTTTTCTAATAGTTGGTTCAGCATCTGCTTTCCCGATATTTATTACAGATACTTTTTCAATTTTTCCTCCCGATTGTTCTTTGATTTCCAATGCTCTGGTAAGTGCCAACTCGTCCCATGGATTTATTACCCATTGAATACCATTGGTGTCCAGTTTCTTCATTTCAGAATCAAATTTAATTTTTGTAGTAGTGTCGGGAACATTTCCCATGCATACTAAAATTTTCATAATTCAATTATATTTAATTATTAATAAAATTTATTTTTTAATTACAAATGTAAATTAATCTTTCAGTAAGGCCCTTGATATTACGATTTTTTGAATTTCTGAAGTGCCTTCATAAATTTGAGTTACTTTTGCTTCTCTCATTAATCTTTCTACGTGATATTCTTTAACGTATCCGTATCCACCATGAATTTGAACAGCTTCAGTTGTTATTTCCATTGCAGAGTCAGCGCAATATTGTTTTGCCATAGCACTTTCTATGCTATATGATTTTCCCTGATCTTTTAACCAGGCACATTTCAAAATAAGATTTCTACCGTTTTCAAGTTTAACAGCCATATCAGCTAGTTTAAAAGCTATAGCCTGATGATTGCAAATTTCAGTACCGAAAGCTTTTCTTTCTTTGGAATATTTAAGAGCCAGATCGAAAGCTCCGCCTGCAATACCAATTGCTTGTGCAGCAATACCTATTCTACCTCCGTCAAGTAATTTCATTGCAAATGAAAAACCAAAACCGTCTTCGCCAATTCTGTTTTCTTTCGGAACCTTTACATCTGTAAACATTACAGAATGAGTGTCAGAGCTTCTCATACCCATTTTATCTTCGTGTGGACCAAGTGTGATACCCGGAGAGTTGCGATCAACAATAAATGCGTTAATACCTTTATGTTTCTTATCAGGATAAGTCTGTGCAATTACAATGTAGGTTCCTCCATGATCGGCACTTGTTATCCAGTTTTTGGTGCCATTGATAAGGTAATGGTCTCCTTTATCTTCAGCGATAGTTTTTTGTGAGGTTGCATCTGATCCGGCTTCCGGCTCGGATAATAAAAATGCACCAATTTTTTCACCACTTGCCAGTGCAGGAAGGAATTTCTGTTTTTGCTCTTCGTTTCCGTAATGTTCTATTCCATATGCTGTCAATGAGTTGTGAACAGCAATAATTACTGCAGTTGCAGCATCAATTTTTGCAATCTCTTCCAAAGCCAAAACATAGGATATGGAATCCATACCTCCTCCTCCGTATTTTGGATCAACCATTATTCCAAAAAATCCAAGTTCGGCTAACATTTTTATTTGACGCTCAGGATAAATGCATTTTGCATCTCTTTCCAATACGTCCGGTAATAATTCCCTTACTGCAAAATCTCTTGCAGCTTGTTTAATCATTAATTGTTCTTCTGTTAATTCAAAATTCATATTATTAATTTTTCAGTTGATATTCTATTAAAAACGGCCAAAGATATGATTTTTATCATAAAATTTCACAAACCGGATATGAAATTTATCATTTCTTTCTTAACAATATTTTGAGCTTGTTGGTGTGGAATGTGTTTACAGTTTTCTATGAATAAAAGTTCACAAAGATTGTTGATTCCATTTTTTATGGAATCGAGTTGTTTAAACGTAGCAAATTCATCATCCTGACCTTGTATTGCTAATACAGGACATTTAATATTAGCAAGATAATGCTCTATATTCCATTGACGGAAATTATCACTTAGCCACATTTCTGCCCACGAATTGAACATTGTCTCAGTGTTATTGCCATGATATTTTTTTAGTTTTTGCTTTAAATTGCCATGATTAAAATTATCAACAATTGATAATAAACTTCCGTATGCCTTTTCTTCATTATAAACATGAGCGGCTTCTGTAATAATACCAACTACATTGTCAGGAAATACTGAGGGGTATATTAGTGCAATACTTCCACCATCGCTATGTCCAATCATTACTTTTTTATATTTATTGAGATTAAGACAGGTGAAAATTTTTGGTAACCAGTCAAGAGCTTCTTCTTCGAGATAGCTTAATTTTCTGGGTTCTGATATTTTTTCGGATTTCCCGTATCCATAGCGATCATACATAAATACCGGCATATTTAGTTCTTTCGACAATATGTATGGAAAGTCTTTCCATTGTGCACACGAGCCTAAACCTTCATGAAGAAAAACTAAAACCGGCTTATTATTATGCAATAAATGAAAATTTATAAATTCATAATAAATGCTGGCAGAATTAATATTAATATAACCCGAGGTCTTTTCTGAATTCAATTTTGATGTTTTAATTTTAAAAATGTACAAATATTATTATACAAATAATCAGTCCTTATCTGACTGAATATTTATAAGCTTACGCATTCCGTTTGTAATTCTACTCTCAAAACTTTCAGAGCTTTTGTCTTTACCCATATCTTCTGTTTTGTCTGCACCATGTCCGTATATTTCCTTCAAAACAAGTTCATATTTTCTAAAAATTACACTACGGCGAAGTTTTAATGTCGGAGACAATTCTCCTGTTGGCTGTGACCATTCTTCGGAAACTAACCTGAAACGCTTGATTTTTTCATGATCTCCTAATGTTTCATTGACCAAGTCTATTTCTTTCTGAAATTTATTAATTACTTCCGGATTTTTTATCAACTCAATATTGTCGCGATAGTGTATTTTGTGTTTATTTGCGTAAAAGTGCAAATAGTTAAAATTTGGTGATATTAATGCACTAACAAATTTTTCATTTTCACCGACTATCATTAATTGTTCAATAAGACTAGATGACTTGAATTTATTCTCTATAACTTGTGGAGCAATATATTTCCCACTCGAAGTTTTAAATATTTCTTTTTTTCTATCTGTTATTTTCAGAAATTTTCCATCTATAAATTCGCCAATGTCTCCGGTATGAAACCAACCTTCTTCGTCAATAACTTTTGCCGTAGCTTCTGTGTCTTTGTAATAACCTAGCATAATATTGGGTCCTTTTGCGAGAATTTCACCATCCTCTGCAATTTTTAGCTCAACACCTTGTAATACAGGTCCTACTGTTCCCAAGCAAGCATTGTCCCAGTCCATAGGGTTTACTGCCAAAACAGGGGAAGTTTCACTCAGCCCATATCCTTCACAAATTCTGATACCTGATGCTGTAAATAGTCTTGCTAATCTAACTTGAAGTGAGGCTCCTCCGGAAACTACAGCAACAATGTTCCCCCCAAAAGCAGCCATCCATTTCTTAAAAACGAGTTTACGAGCAATTTTTAACTTAAAGTTATAAATCGCAGAATTTTTCCCTCTGTCATCGTATTTAGTTCCAAGTCTTACTGCCCAAAAGAAAATCCATCTTTTAATTCCATGCAGATCTTTGCCAATGGAGATTATTTTATCATAAAACTTTTCAAGAACTCTTGGTACTGAATTAAACAGATGAGGTTTAATGTCCTTTAAATCATTTACTATTGTCCCCAGACTTTCGGCATAATAAATAGATATTCCTTTAATCTGAAATGAATAGTTTAGCATTCTTTCGTAAATGTGGCACAGTGGTAAAAAACTTAGCATTTTTTGACCGTGATCTATAGGAACAATAGGTTTAACAGCTATTGCATTGCTTAATATATTTTTGTGTGAAATCATTACACCCTTAGGATTTCCAGTGGTCCCTGAAGTATAAATTATTGTGTGCAAATCATTTTCATCTACCGAATTCTTAATTTCATTAAGTCTTTTCATTAGTTCTTCTTCATTTTCCTGAGCTTCCTGAATAAGACTTACCCAGTTTTCAATGCCTTCGATATGATGAAATGTAAATACTTTTTGAATTTCCGGAATTTTATCAGCAATAGGCTTTAATTTTTTGTACAAGTTTGCGTCAGAAACAATTATTATTTTTGCCTCACTATGTCTTAGAATATATTCAAGTTCTTCTGCACCAAGTGTTGTGTAAATTGGGACATGTACAAGTCCTGCCAGCGAGATTCCCATATCTGCAATATTCCAGTGCGGTAAACTCTGGGACATGGTTATAATTTTTTCACCTTTTGCAAAGCCTTTGTTAATTAATCCACATGCAAATAAATGAGAATATTTATAGTAATCATGAGCCGAAAAATTTACCCACGAACCTTTATCTTTGTATGAAAATGCATCTTTTAACTCAGCATAGTCTGTTTTATATAACTCCAATATATCAAATACACGTTTAACTTCCATACTCTTTTATTTTAATTTGACATGATTTATTAAGGGTTCCAGTGTTTACTTGTTTTTGAAAAAGGACAGGAGCCACATTTTTTTGGATGTTTTATTATCGAAGATATCCAATATTTATAACCTAAGGTAAAAGTGAAAGTGTTTGGTTGATGACCATATAAAATGGATAATGTAAGATCATTTTTATCATTCAGGAAAAGAGCATATTCGATTTCAGCCATAAAACCGACTTTGTATTCCCATTTTCCGTTTGCTGCCCAAGAAAGGTCTGTTTCATAATGAGGAATTGTACTCCACGATTCTCTTCCGTATAAATTGCCACCAATACCAATGCTTAATGAATTTCGCCACACCTGTATCAATCTCTGTTTTACTCCTAAATGTAGGAATAAGGCAGGTTTGGATGCTGCATCACTTAAAAATCCAAACATTCCCCGCCACGCAAAAGTATCGCTGCGTAAAAATTTTTCAAAAGAGAAAATAAAACATGGCTCGGTTACAAAAATGCCGTTTGCATCAATTCTATTTTCAAATAAATGAGAATTTTTTTCATTAAAAGGATGTATTCCAATAGGTGTAAATTTTAATTGCAAAGTTGATTGTGCAAATGAATCAGACCCAAATGCAAGTAAAATTATTATAACAAAAAATGATATCCTCTTATTTTTTTTCATAACATTATTTACTAATAAACATTGTTTATTAATAATAACCAATTCGAATCAAATTTATTTCAAAAATAGTCATTATTTGATTCTACTTTCAAATTTACATATATAATTTTCGATAAAACTATTGCTTGTGGATTTTGTAATGTTGCTAATTGATTGTATTACAATACATTAAATAATTTTATTAAATAATTATTTTGTGCAAAATATTTATAAAAAAATACGTTTTATAACAGAATTAAAAACTTTAAAATATGAAAAATAAAAATTCTGTTATCATTTTCATTGCAATATCACTTATGATTTTTATTGCGAGTTGTGTTACTGTTAGAGTTGTTGATATTCCAAAACCTTCGTCTGATGGTGTAGAGATTTATCTTACTGATATACCCGATAAAGATTTTAAAGAGATAAAATACATACAAGTAGATGGGGCAATTTTTCATACTCCCGAAAAAATGATGGTAAATTTGGCTGACAGAGCAAAAACAGAAGGTGCTGATGCAGTAATTAATGTAAAATTTGATTATCAGGCATGGTATCCTGTTTTGTCCGGAGTTGCGATAAAATATCAATAATGCTTATCATATCTTCAGGAGTCATGTAATACTTTTTTTTCTTTTTAAGATATCTTTTACTTACAAAGGGTGAATTATAGATATAATTTGCAAAACAAAGATTTTCATAACCCATATTATTAGCAATAGTAAGCGAATCTGTAATCCACTCTACACGTCTTTTATATTTAGGGCAAAAACTGTATTTTATTCCCATCGAAATAATTTCAAAAAAGGATTGTGTCTTGTAATCAAGAACATGGACAATTTCGTGTCCAATCAATCCTGTTTTAGCGCTATCAGTAATAGTTTCAAAACAAAGATTTTGATTTACTTTTTTATCACGGACAGATATGATATAGATTCGATTAGATCTGTTTTTAAGTATTGTTCTTATCATTGGTTGTGCCTGACCCATACTTTTTATTTTTGCTTTTCTGAAAATAATAAATGTTGAGTCTGCTGAGTACAAATTTGATATAGCTGAGAAACAACAATTTTTCTCAGATTCGGTCCATTCCGATTTGCCGGTGAAATAATGAAATTCATTTTCTGGAAATTTTAAACTGTTGCAGGACACAACAAAGAATAAAATACAGCAAAGAGATATTATTTTATATGTTCTGTTCATTTTTTCTTGCCGTTGAACTTATCGGCTAAATCTTTTCTACCGGATCGAACCAAAGACTTTATTAGTTCTTTTTTTACTTCGGGTTTGTACCAGAAAAAATATTTCAATTGCTTTTCACATTCTTTAGGATCTTTAGCTACATATAAGTGTTCATTTGTATAAGGATTTATCCCGGTATAATACATCACTGTAGCAAGAGTCATTGGAGTAGGAGTGAAAGCTTGTACCTGTTCCAGTTTAAATCCCAAATCTTTAGTTTCAATGGCTAATTCTGCCATGTCAATTTCGGTACATCCAGGATGCCCTGAAATGAAGTAAGGAATTAATTGCTGATTAAGTTCGTATTTTTTATTTATCTTATCAAATAATGATTTCAATTTCTGAAACTGATTAAATGATGTTTTGCGCATTAATTTTAGAACTTTTGGTGAGCAGTGTTCAGGTGCAACTTTTAAACGACCCGAAACGAATTTCGAAATTAGTAATTCGAGATATTCATTATTATGACGATTTGTTATATGATTGTTTGTTTCATTTAAGACTATGTCATATCTTATACCGCTGCCGATACTTACTTTTTTTATACCCTGAATTTGTATTGCTTTTTTATATAGCTCCGTAAGGTTTTTATGTGATGTGTCTAAATTTTTGCAGACTACAGGAAATATGCAGGAGGCTTTTTTACACTTTTCGCACAAATCTAAATCAAAACCTCTCATCTTGTACATATTTGCTGATGGACCGCCAATGTCTGTAATATGTCCTTTAAAATCAGGCATCTGAGTTACCCTATGTAGTTCATTAAGTACAGATTTTTCGGATCGGCTGCTTATAAATTTACCCTGATGTGCTGATATTGTACAAAAACTGCATCCTCCAAAACAGCCACGATGAATATTTACCGAGTGTTTTATCATTTCATAAGCAGGAATAGGCTCCTTAGTTGCATATTTGGGATGAGGTAATCTTGTGTAGTCTAAATCATAAAAGCTGTCAATTTCTTTTTCGGTAGTTGTTGGAAAAACCGGATTTACAATCAGTCTTTTATTTTGAAGATTCTGTACTATTCTACGATTTGAATTATAATTTGATTCCTGTTCAATTTTAACAAAATTTTCGGCATATTTTGTTTTGTCTTTTTGAAGTTCCTTGTAAGAGAATAGTTTTATGTCATTTTCAATCTTATCGTTAAAGTCACTTAAGTAAGCAATTTGTTTTATATCATAACAATTATAAATTTGTCCCGAATCATTTAATCTGTCGGCAATTTGAAGGATTGATTTTTCTGACATTCCATAGCATAGCATATCCGCATTCGAGGATTCAAGAATTGAAGTCAAAAGTCTATTTTTCCAGAAGTCGTAATGAACAAAACGTCTCATCGAAGCTTCTATTCCTCCTATAATAACAGGTATGTCAGGGAATAAATCTTTAAGAATATTTGAATAAACATTTGTTGCATAATCAGGACGCTGACCTGTTTTTCCTCCCGGAGTATAGGCATCTTGAAAACGTAACCTTTTATTTGCAGTATAGTGATTCAGCATCGAATCCATGTTGCCGGCAGTTACACCAAAGAAAAGACGAGGCTGCCCTAATTTTTTAAAGTCACGCAAATCATCACGCCAATTGGGTTGAGGAACAATTGCTACCCGATATCCGGCATGTTCTAATACTCTTGCAATTACAGCAGAACCAAACGAAGGGTGATCAACAAAAGCATCGCCCGTGATAAGAATTATATCTGCATAATCCCAACCTAGAGCTTTTAACTCCTTTGTCGTTGTTGGAAAAATTTTAGAAGAATTAAATTCTTTCATTATTTACCACGAAGGAAAAGGTTCTGAAAATAAAGAATTATTATATGGTCTTGCAGAATTTTCAAACATGCCTCCGGTATTGTAATGCATTAATGGATTACGATTTCCTGAGTTCGAAATCGTAACTTCTGCACTGACATAAGTATTGTCACCTATTTTATAATCAAATCCGAATGAGTTAAAAGCGTTGTGACCTGATGAAACCTGAGGAGATAAGTCAAAAATCGCAGAACCATGAACTCTCAATTTATCATTAATTAAATAGCTACCTTGCATAAACATGTAATAATTCATCATGTTTTGGTTTTTTACCTGATTATTACCATTTTCTCCATAAAAATAAGATGGTGCCGAAGAGTATGAAAATATTGTCCCGGCAGATAGTGAAAATCTGTCTGTGAAGTTGTATCTGATTTCAGGTGCTGTATAATTTGAAAGGATATTATGCCCGTAATAATTAGTAAAGATTGAGCCTGCAGAAAAACCAAAGTGTAGTTTATTATCTTTTTTTATAAAAGGAAGAGTCTTACTATTAGAAGAACTGTCATTATCAAGAAATTCTTCGTTC
Organism: Bacteroidota bacterium; assembly: GCA_029558535.1. GTDB lineage: Bacteria > Bacteroidota > Bacteroidia > Bacteroidales > ML635J-15 > Bact-19. The sequence continues at coordinate 55,374 of JAKQEK010000423.1, forward strand.
CCGAAATATATGCCGTTTTCCTGAGCATAAATCCCTAAAGTGGAAATTATTGAAATTAAGAAAATTAGTTTTTTCAACATAGTCGAAAATTTTTGTAAAGATATAAAATTTGACAATATAAATTATATTTGTAAAAACTATGAATATGAATATAGAAAAAAAATATCCCGAAGCTTACTTTAAAACTTTGTGGATGCTTATTTCAACCGGAATTTTAAGTGCAATATGCGTTCCTATAGGTATAATTCTTGATATTCAACCACTAGTTGGTGTGGGGCCTCTTGTTGGAGTTATTGTAGGAATGTTAATAGGGGAAAAAATTGAAGAAAAAAACAAGAAATTAGGACGTATCAGACCCCTTAACGACAAAGAAATTCGAAACCGTAAAATTCTTGTATTAGTTATTTTAATTGTTGGATTAGCAGGATTTACTTTTTTGGTTTTTAGATAAACACTACTACTACTACTACTACTTTTTCTAAGAGCGGGAAACGGGGATCGAACCCGCGACCCTCAGCTTGGGAAGCTGATGCTCTACCACTGAGCTACTCCCGCTAATTTTTACAAAAATAATAAAAAATTATTATTTTAATAAGTTGTAATTATTTTAAATTTTTTCGAATTTAAAATAATGGTACTCCTTAAAAATATGTCAAGGAGAGAAAAGTATTTTGTAATTAAAACTGAGAAAATGTATTTTATTAGCAATTTGTTCATATCTTTGAAAGTATAAATTATAAAATCTTATTTGTTATGTGTAAAAAAATTACGATTGCAATTATGTGCTATATATATATTAGCACTATTTCAGCACAAAGTTTTACGGGAGTTTATTCTGACAACGATGGGTCAACTTATACAGGAGGAATGAACAGAATCGCGACAGACAATTTCGGTAATGTTATAAACACAACTACCTATTATAATTATCCAATTAACATTGAAGGAACTGTATTCCCTATAAATGGGACAGTTAGTTCTGTTGTAATAAAAAGAGATGCAAACCATGATTTAATTTGGGTAAAGAGTCTTACTTGTGGAGGCGTGACTTATATAGGTGACGTTTATTGCGATGATTATTCCAATGTTTATGTATGTGGATATTTCGGTGACAATTCAGTTCCAACAGAATTGAACTGTGAGCCTTTTACAATACCAGCGGATGTAGGAATGCACCTATTTGTTATAAAATATGCACCTAACGGAGAAGTATTATGGAGCCGTACAGCGAAAGTTGGACTTAGCGGTGGGGATTATTATGCTGATGCATTTAAGGTTGAAGGTAACGGAACAGACAAAATAATTGTATCATCACCATTTGTAAATGTTGGAGAACAAACTATTGGAGGAACAACAATTTCGACCGATGACGGAGAGTTTTTCTTTGCAGGATTAAGCTCGGACGGAGACTGGCAGTATGTAAATTTACTTCCCGGAGTGGACAATACTTATTTGTCCATAGAATTTGATTATGCAGACAATGATGATATTTTTTACACAGCAAATTTTAAGGGAACTCTAGATCTTGGAAGTGCAGGAATTCTTTCAGTTCCCGGTTCATCTCCTCAAGATTGTGCATTTAAATCGGACTCTAATGGCAATTTTGAATGGGCCTTGCTTTTTGAAGCATCATCATGGTGGAAATCAGATGTTGTTTGCGATGGAAACGATGCTGTTGTATTCGGTAGCTTTGGTGGTGAAATTTCTTTTGGAACATTTGATTTAGGACCTACTTATTATTCAGCTTATGGAGTTAAAATAGATAATGCTGGCAATTACCTTTGGGCAAAGAAATACGGAGAGTCGGAAGCAAATTTCTTTATCGCAACCAAATCTGATGAAGGATTTTATATTACTGGAAAAACAACTATGGCAAGTAGCTCAAATATTTTCGATTCTTACGAATTAATTTACACTAATACTATGCCCTCAGCAGCTCAAAGTAATTCGTTAAATTATTTATTAAAACTTAATTCGGATGGTAGTGTCGAAAATGGAGCAGTAACTAGTTTTTCTTTCGACACCTACAATACCGAAGAAATGAGCTTTTTTAGTGGCAATTTGTACTTAACTGGAAATGCTACCGATTCTGCTTGTTTTGGCTATTACGTATTAAATCCAGTGCAAATAAACTCAGCAAACTATGTAAGTGTTTATTCCGAAAATAATAATATTATTTCTGGTTCCTCATTTTATGATTTTAATTCAAATTACTCTTTTGATCCGGACGAATTTGAGTATCACTCAATACTTAATTTGAATCATGATGCCTCAGTTTTTAATACAATTGTTGATGGATTTTTTAATATAGGTGCCGGAACAGGTGTTTATGACCTGGAACTTTTAAATCCTCCAATGTATTATAATGTAAGTACTACAAGTTATAGTATAAATTTTGGTGATAATTATGGTCTTATCAGCGAATATAACGATTTTGTTTTTCAGCCTATTCCCGATCAGAACGATTTAGTAGTTGATATGCATGTTGGAGCTGTGCGACCTGGATATAGTGGAAATGTTTTTGTTACATTAAAAAATATTGGAACAACTCACAAAACAGGAATTCTAGAATTTAGCTTAACTCATCCTGAAATAGATTTAGTGTCTGCAGTTCCTGCAGCATCATTGATGGAGAGCAATGATGCGGAGTTTGATTACGATCTTTATCCATCGCAAGAAATTGTTTACCAGATAATTTTCCAAGCTTCTGTGTTAGCCGAGCTTGAAACCGAAGTTGTTGCATTTGTGAGCGCTCCTGATGCATTAGACCTGACAATAGATAATAATTCTGTTACGATGACTCAAATAATAACAGGCTCATGGGATCCAAATTCAAAAGAAGTTTATCCTCGAGGCAATATTTTTCCTGATTTTATTACTAACAGCGAGCATCTTGAATATGTAATAAACTTTCAGAATACAGGAACAGATACAGCGTTTACCGTAATTTTAATTGATACACTTAGTGCAAACCTTGATATTTCGAGTTTCCGTTTGATAAGTGCTAGTCACGATGTCGTTGTTAACTTGTATGACAATGTTTTGTGGTTCCGTTTTAATCATATTAATCTTGTTGATAGTGTAATGAATGAAGAAATGAGTCATGGCTTTGTAAAATTCAAAATTAAACCATTACCCACACTACTTATTGGTGATATTATTGAAAATAATGCAGCAATTTACTTTGATTACAATATACCCGTAATAACAAATACAACAGTTACTGAGATTATTAATTTTTCGAGCTGCCAAATTCAGAAACTTAGAGGTACTTGCAGTGTTTATCCTAATCCTTGCAAAGCAGATTTGATTTCGATTGTTTCGGAAAACTTGATTAGTAAAATTGTTGTTGAAAATAATCTTGGTCAGGTTGTTGGACAAATACAGGTTAACGGACAAAATGAAGCAAAATTTGACTTTAATGACAAAGAAAACGGACTTTATCTTATAAAAATATACACTGAAAAAGGTTTGGAAATAGCTAAATTGATGAAAGTAGAGTAAATGAGATATTAAGTCTTTTGGTCTTAGAAAAGTTATAAGTTAGCTCTAATGTACGGGTAATACTACCGCAGCCTTCAGTATAATTTTAAAAAAATCAATTAATGTAATTTGTCTGTTTTTTTGAAATATAACAAGAAATATTAAACTCAAGAATTTGACATATATTTGCAAAAAAACAACATGAGAAATTTTGTATTATCGCTGTCAATTGTTTTAATTTTTTTGTTTGCTGCTGGCTGTAATTGTGAAGAGAGCAATAAGCCTGTAAGAATTGTACAGGATACAACCAAGAGGCAGTCTCCTTATGTACTAATCGGCGAAAAACATTTTTTAAAAGATTATGAACCTATATGTGAGAACGGTGATATTAGTGTTGTAATCGAAATTCCTGCCGGAACGCTCGAAAAATGGGAAGTTGATAAAAAAGATGGAAGCATGAAACTTGAATTTGTTGACGATAAACCACGAATTGTTCAGTATCTGGCTTATCCTGTAAATTATGGAATGATACCCCAAACAGTTTTGCCAAAAGACTTGGGTGGTGATGGCGATCCCCTTGATGTCTTAGTTTTGGGAGATGCTTCCGAAAGGGGAGAAGTTGTAGCCTGTAAACTGATTGGAGTGATGATTATGCTTGACAGAGGAGAACAAGACGATAAGCTTATTGCAGTGAAAAAAGGGTCTCCATATTATAATATTAATTCAATTGCAGAACTTGATGTGAATTTCCCAGGAATTACCGACATACTGAAGATTTGGTTTACAAACTACAAGGGAGTAGGTAAAATTGAGGTATTGAGATTTGAAGAAAAAGAAATTGCCGGGGAAATACTTTTTCAAGCAGTTAATGAATTTGAAAAAACAGATAATACAGAATTATAATTATAAAAAAATATCAGGCCTTCCTATTCCAGTGTGTAATAATTAAGTCAAGTTCCAAAATAAGGTCTTTGTGAAGATTTTTCAGTCTATGATAATCCGCATTATACATATACCTCATATTGAGTAATTTCCAATCTCCGGATAAAATGTTAATCCATTCTGATATTACTCTGGCTATAAGCCCAAATACAGGCAATGAAATTGCATAAGCCAGTATTATCCATAATTTAGAGAAAAATAATGCTACAATTATTATTTGAATTGCGTAAATTAGAGGAATAACAAAAACAGCCCAGCCGAATTTAATGCTAGAATGAAATTGTTTGTCTTTAATTTTCAGCACAAGCATTTTTGGGATGAAATATGTGAAAAGATTGTTTATTAAACCGTATAAGAAAGCAGGAATACACAAAAGAATAATTATTGAATTAATTACAAGTCTAAAAATACTTAAAAATGGTTTTTCGATAGATTGATTTGATAAGAAATATTTAGCTTTAATTTCTTCATATTCACGCACTTTTTCTTTGATTCCCTGCATCTCTTCAGGATTGTCTTGTTCGAATGTTTCTAGAGCTTTTATTGTAATTTTATCAGCTTTAAATCTGTTAATTTCACTCAGCTTTCCAAGTTTAAACTTTTTAATAAGGTTTTTTACATATAGAATTCGGATACTTTCATAAGTATCATATAATTCAATGCTTCTGATGTTAATTACTAATGGTTTTATAGCTTCTTCAAGTGCATCACGTAAACTAAGCATAGCTTTTTGAGGACTTTCCAAATATTCGTCTTTAAAATCGTTAACATTAATTGGTTTACCATATCTAACATGCAGAATACTTCTCATTTTATTATATTTACTATAATATATTCCAACCGGAATTATTTTGATGTTTAGATTGAAATTATTTTTTTCTTCTGCCAAAAAAGCAAGACGCGGAATTCCTTTTTTAAAATTAAGAAGTCTTCTTTTATCAGTATGTCTGGCTTCAGGAAATAAACCGACATTTTGACCACTTTCAAGGACTTTAACGGCAACATTAAAAGTAAAATCGTTATTGGTTAAGTTTTCTTTGCCGTCTCTAATTCTAAAAACCGGAAGAATCTTAAGAAAATTGAGAAATTTTGCGATTAATTTGTTTTTGAAAATATCGGCTCTTGCTAAGAAAACAATTTGTTTCTTACTTGTAAAAAGTACAGCAAGTGGATCCATCAAAGCATTTTGGTGATTAGGAGCAAAAATTATTGGTCCGTTTTTAGGTATATTTTCAAGTCCTTCTACAACAATATTTTTATAAAACAAATTATGCAGTGCAGTAACATAGATACTGCAAAATGCCCATAATTTTGAGAATTTGTACAGGTTTTTATATTTATTTAAATCGTCTTTCGTCGCCATATTGTCGAAATTGTTAATCCTGAAAGTATATGCCAGATGCCCCACCAGGCAGTCACAATCATCATTCCCCCTAGGGCAAGGTCTTGTGGAAAAATATTTGGATTGAAAAGTAAAACCAAACCAAGTCCACTATTTTGAATACCTGTTTCTATTGAAATTGTTTTGCAATTTTGAGTACTCAGCCTAAATAGTTTTGCAAAACCATAACCTGAACTAAGAGCAATTGCGTTGTGAATAAATACAATTAGTAAAATCCATGCAATGTATTTAATAAAATAGCTGTAATTATTGGCAAACATAATTACGACCATTCCCATAAAAAAGAAAAGTGAAAATAATTTTATAGGTTTTTTAATTTTTTCGGTAAGCGTTGGCAAATAGTGATTAGTAACCATTCCTAAAATAATAGGAATACCTAAAAGGATTAGAACGGTTACAAACATATCAACAGGATTAATGCTTAATTCTCTAAGCAATTGATTTTCTGACCAGGGACCTAAAATCTTATACAATTTCCCATAGAGAAAAAAATTGAAAGGTGTTAGGAATAGAGCTAAACTTGTTGCTATTGCAGTTAAAGATACGGATAATGCCGGATTCCCTTTAGCATGTGTGGATAAAAAGTTTGAAATATTGCCCCCCGGACAAGATGCTACTAGTATCATCCCCATGGCTACTCCAACAGTAATGTTGCTCCAAAATGCTAAAACAAGCAATAAAGTCAAAATAGGTAGTAATAAGAATTGAGAAATAAAACCAATTATTACAGGTTTAGGATTTAATAATAAATCTTTAAAATGTTGAATTTTTATTTCTAATGCTACCCCAAACATTATAACAGCAATTGCAATATTCAGTATTAACAAGCCTCCCTGGCTGAAATTCAGATTTGCAGAATCCATTGCATTTAACGCATCGTACATAGCAAAAATTTTCACAAAGATAACAATATTGTTTAAAATTATTTCGATTGGTTAGGCGATAATTTTATATATTAAAAATAAATAAGTTAATAATAGACATAGATTTAGGTTCATAATTTAAAAGATTTTCATTATCTTTGAGTATTATTTAATAAGATGAAGCAAAGAGAAATATTAATTAGATTCAAAGAATTTAAACCTGCAGAATTGACAGCTGAAGATAAAAGTTTGGTCAATATTGCAATTGAATCTGCCTTGAATGCGTATGCTCCATATTCACATTTTAGAGTCGGTGCTGCTGTTCTATTAAGCAACGACATGGTAATTAAAGGCAATAATCAGGAAAATGCTGCTTATCCATCCGGACTTTGCGCTGAAAGAGTCGCTATGTTTTACGCTAATGCAAATTATCCGGAATCATCAGTTAAAGCAATAGCTGTTGTGGTTGTTGATTCCGATGGTAATGTAATTGAACAGAATATTTCTCCCTGTGGCTCATGTCGTCAGGCATTGGCAGAAAGTGAGATGCGATTCAAAAAGCCGATAAAAATTTTATTAGCATCAAAAGATTCAGTATTAATTTTTAATTCGGTTGAAGATTTATTGCCACTTAGTTTTAACCAAGGTGATCTTGATTTTTCAAAGTGATTTTTTTAATTTAATCAATTTCTCTAAGAGACTTTCAATTAATTCAAGTTTAAGCATATTTGCCCCGTCTGATTTTGCACTTAAAGGGTTGGGATGTGTTTCAATAAAAAGCCCGTCGGATCCAACAGCTATCCCTGCTTTTGCAATGTATTCAATCATTTCGGGTTGACCACCGGTTACTCCTGAACTTTGATTAGGCTGTTGTAAACTGTGGGTAACGTCCAAAACAACAGGATATCCAAATTCTTTCATTTTAGGGATACTGCGGAAATCAATTACTAAATCCTGATAACCGAAAGTTGTTCCACGTTCTGTTAATAATATATTTTTATTTCCGGTGCTTGCTACTTTTTGCGCTGCAAATAGCATAGCTTCTGGTGATAAAAACTGACCTTTTTTTATGTTTATATATTTTCCTGTATTTGCAGCAGCAATCAACAAGTCGGTTTGGCGACATAAAAATGCCGGTATTTGTAATATGTCTGCTACTTCAGATGCCGGTTTAGCTTCTTCGGGAAGATGTATATCGGTACATATAGCAACTCCAAGTTCGGATTTTATTTTTGAAAGAATTTCAAGAGCTTTTTTATCACCTAAACCGGAAAACGAATTTACGCTACTACGATTAGCTTTGCGGTAGGATGCCTTGAAAATAAAAGGAATTTTCAACTTATCACATATCACTTTTAGTTTTGAGGCTGTTGCAAAAGTGATTTCTTCATTTTCGACAACACAAGGTCCTGCAATAAGAAAAAAAGTATCAGGTTGATTAACTATAAAACTTTCCATATAGTATTTTTAACAAAGGTAATAACAATAAAGAAAACTTGTTTATTGTTTCGGGAAATTAATAAATCACAGAAACTACACCCGTATATTTTTTCTTGCCGTTACGCACGTCTAAAACATAAACATAACTGCCTGCCGGAACAAATTTCCCTTCATATTTTCCATCCCAAAATTCGTCTCCATATTCGGCTTTATACAACTCTTGTCCCCAACGGTTATATACCCAAAGAATTACACTCGGAAAAATTTCCCAACCTTGAATTTCCCAGGTATCATTTACTCCGTCACCATTTGGAGTGAATGCAGAAGGAATTCTTATACAATCTACAGGGATGTCTTCAAGTACAAGGTTCCCAAGACTTAATACACAATCGTTAGAGTCAGTTATTTCTGTTAAGTAAATGCCTTCATATAATCTTGAAATGCCACAAGTATCTGAGAAAAATTCTCCAAATCTATATTGATATGGAGTGATACCACCATAAACAGTAAGAATTATTTCTCCGTCATTATTGCCAATACAACTAGGGTCTATCAGAACATAATCTGCAGTTAGTGCAGCTGGTTGTCCTATTGTTAACGATGTGTCTGCTTCACAGCCGAAACTGTCAGTAACTCTTGAATTGTAAGTTCCGGCATGCAGTCCGGTTTGATTTGACCCACTAAATGATTGAAGTCCTAAGTAACTAGCATAAGAATATGGGCTAATACCACCATTTGCTTGTAAGAGTATTGCCCCATCATTAAAACCGTAGCATGTAATATCTCTAACAACAGCATTTAAACTTAATCCAACAGAAGCTTCTCGGATAAAAAATTCTTCGGTTATGGTACAATTGTTATGATCGAAAACAGTAACCACATAATTGCCCGGGCCCAGATTAGTTTGAGTTGTTCCAGAAAAATCATTACTCCACAGGCTTGTATAAGGAGCCGTCCCACCCGAAATATTAATACTTATTGAACCATTTTGTTCTCCTTTACATCTTATGTTTGTAAAGTCAGAAGTCATTACTAGTTGAGAAGGTGAACTAAGGTTTACACTACCTGTTTCAGAGCAATTATTACCGTCTGTAACTGTATAACCAAAATTGACATTAGCCGGAATATTGTGGTTATTAAATGAAGTCGATTGATCTTGCCATAATATTGTAAGTGGAGGCGTTCCTCCAAAAGCAGTAACACTTGCACTTACAGGTTCACCATAACAACCAGCATTTATTGAAGTTGCAGTTGCAGTAATTTCAGTAGGTTCTGTTATCGTAAAGCTACCCGTACCATAACATCCATTTAAGTCAGTAACCGTATAAGCATAAGCTCCAGGAGCAAGAAAACTCTGGCTAAATCCATTTAAATAAGATGGATTCCAGACGATAGAATAAGGAGAAGTGCCTCCACTGGCAGTTACAACAGCAGAACCATCATTATTACCATAACATCTTACATTACTAATAGATGACAAGTCAACACTTAAAGAAGGAGGCATTGTTAAGCTTTTACTTGCAGAACTTGTGCATCCATTTGCATCAGTTACAGTTACATAATAGGTTCCTACACCAAGTCCGGAAATTGTTTGTGTTGTTTGAGCCGGAGTTGTACTCCAATTATAAATATAAGGAGTATTCCCACCAGAAGGATTAGCAGTAAGGGAACCATCATTTACTCCACTGCAACTAATAGGATCTGCAGTAATGCTGACTGAAAGATTTACGAATGTAACATCAGCAGTAGCACTTGCAGAGCATCCCTGGTTATCTGAAATTGTCAGAGAATAGGTTCCAGAAGAGGACACAGTGAATGTAGGTGTTGTAGCATTATTTTGCCAAAGGAAATTGACACCGGTCACATTTGGATTTATAACGAAAGGTCCTCCATTACAGATTATAGTATCATTTATAAAGTCGAACGGTGGTAAATCATTTGAAACATGTACAAGCATTGTAAGAGATTCCTCAAGACAACTTATGTCTCTTGTGAAATACATAGTTACAGTATAAGTTCCGGAATTATCATATACATGGAACACAGAATTCCCAACAGCGCTCGTCCCGTCACCAAAATCAAAATGAACTCCAGAAATTCCTTCTCCATCTGTACAAAATCCAACTCCATTGATTGATTCCTCGCAATTTAAAGTGTCTTGATAAACATCAAAAGAAATAGAATCATTTCCGATTACAATATTAAAGTCAACATTGATAGGTTCTATATTAGCGCCAGCAAGATATCCATAAGACTCCACATCACCAAAACCATAAACTGATGTAAGAACTCCTTCTGGTGATGTTATTACATGAGAGCCTTGAGCAATATTTTTTCTCACATATGAATAAATAGGGTTTGATGCTACAGTATTCCACCCTGCCAAAGTTACACCATCGAGTTGTACTTGATTTGTATATGCTGTTTTACTAACTATATTAGTGTAGAACTGATTGATTGCAGTAGTATTAAAAGCCTGAAATACAATATAATCAAGTGTTTGCTCCACAGGTGACAGCATAATCATAAAAGGATCTGAAGTTACACCGTCGCAAGATGTACCTCTGCTGTATTGAGCAACTGAAATAGGATTATTTCCAACTATATAAGAAGCAGGTGTTAAATATACTTCATGAAATTGACCTGCATTTAGGTTAATATTAGCACCGCCATTAATATTTATTACAGTACCTGCCTCACTTGCCATTATTCTGTATTGGTCTCCGTTTCTTGTCATTAGTGGGACAGTAATATATTCTTTTCCCCAGGCTTTTAAAGGAATCATCTGTTCGTACAGATGGTCGCAATAATCACAGGTGGGGACTCTTGCACACCTGTTGCCGGCAAATACGGCAAAATTATGACATGCTCCAACGTCTGTCGCACTGATTTTTGTTCCGGTTAAATCACCTGAGCTTTGCACCAAATAAACTTGACCTTGATTTAAAGTAATATTAAAAGGAACACCTGCTCCAACACCTCCGGTTACAGCAGCAGAAGGAATTATTTGAATAGTTGTGTTATTTTCTACTCCAACAACAATAAATTGTGTCGGTTGGCCACTAAAAGGTGTGTAGGCACAAACGTAATATGAATCACCTAAAGCAGGGGTTGCAAGTACAAGGGTGGCATCAGATGAAGCCGTTCGTTGATTTGCGGAATATACAGCAATATCGTGGTTGGCAGTTATATGAATAGCTTTGTTTAGCGCTGTGTTTGTGGTTGCGATTGCTGCATTTTGAGCTGCAGGGACCTGCACCATAACAGAACCATTAGCAGCAATTGTAAATGCTTGACTCCAACCTGTGCCGGGCATTGAAGCTGTTCCGGAAGTCGCAACATCAGATGTAAGATAAAGTAATGTGTTGGCAGGATCATCAAAATTTTGCATATAACTCAGCCAAAAATCCGTTCCGGTTGTAGTGTATTGGGCTGATAGATTAAAATTTATGATGAAAAGAATGCTTAAAATGAGGCTGACTTTTTTCATATTAATATTACAATTGAATAATTCCTTTACAAATATAGAGAATAAAATTATATAAAACTAAAAAGTAAATATTTATTTTTTATCTTGATTATCAATTATTTGTATGATTGATGTAATTTTAATCTATAAAACTAATAATTCTCATTTTTTGGAAGCGAATTATATTATAATTTTGTTCAAGTTAGAAAAGAAAAAATGATTAGAATTTCTTTAGTATCATATTGTAATACACTGCCGTTTAAAGCGGCACTAGAGTCTTCTGGCTACATTAAAAAAAATGCAATATTAAAAGAAAGTCATCCTGCTCAATGTGCATATGATATTGAAAATAATCTTGCGGATATTTCGTTGGTGCCTGTAGGAGCTTTGAAAGAGTCAGACAAATACAAAGTAATTACTGATTATTGTCTTTCTGCAAATAAAAAGGTTGAATCCGTATTGTTGTTATCAGAGAAACCAAGATCTGAAATTACTAGTATTTTACTCGATTATCAATCAAAAACATCTGTTAAATTAATTAAAATTATTGCGAATAAATTCTGGAAAAATAATTTTAAATATATTGATGCAAAACCCGGATTTGAAGATGGAATTACAGGAAACATTGCAGCGGTAATAATTGGTGACAGAGCATTAGAATTAAGGAATTCCCATCCTTTTGTATATGACTTGGCTGAGGAATGGTATAGTTACACTAACCTTCCGGTAGTGTTCGCTGTTTGGGTTGCAAAAAATGATATTAGTTCTGACTTTATGTTTAATTTTAATAGTGTATTATCTTCAGGAATAAAAAGTATTAAAAAAGTTGCACAAAAATATGCTTGTAATTACCAAGGGTTTGATCTTGAACACTATTTGACAAATTGTATTGATTATCGTTTTGATGAAAAAAAGAGGGAGAGTATGGCTAAATTTTTGCAATTGACTCAAGAAATTTAAATTTATCTGTTTAGAGTTTTTTGTATATTAAAAAAACACTATTTTAGCAATCTTAAAATTTGAATACATGAAAATACTGTTTTTATCACTACTTTTCTTTGGTTCTGCTTTATTTCTTTTTTCACAAACTGATCTTAGTCCTTCAGACTGGAAGATGACGCAAGCAAAATTGCTATACGAAGATAATAAAGTGAATGACGCCTTGATAATTTACTTAGAGTTCCATAATGATTATGCGACAAACTCTTTTTTAAATTATAGAATTTCGTTATGCTATTATAAAGTCGGAGATTATAATAATGCAATAAACTATTGTAAACTAGCTTTAGAGAACTGCAAAGATGATATTCTTGAAAAAGAAATAATATATTTAAAGGCTTGTATATATCACAAATTAGAAGATTTTGCCACGGCAAAAGATTTTTTAAGTAAAATCTCAGCAGGTACAGCAACTGTTGACAGTAATCAGGTAAAGATATTATTAAAACAAATAAATGTTGCGGAAGAATCTTATTTAAATCCTGTGAAATGTAATTTAATGACCATTGATGTCGAATCAGAAATAAATTCTGAATTCAATGAGATTTTTCCTGTATGTTCGAGACTACAGAATAAATTATATTTTACATCAGACAGACAAATTGCAGAAAATCAGGAAAAGAATGCTATTACAAATAACTTTCCTTTTTCGATTTTTGAATCGCAAATTGATATTAACAATAAACATGGACTGCCAGTTTTAGTGGATGAGACTTTTGCATCGGGAAAGAATTATATTTTAGGTTCTGTTTCCGCTGCTGATATGGTTTATTTTTTATATAAGGAAACTCCAGAAAAAAAGGATGGTGGTGATTTGTACACCGACACGAAAGATACTGATGAAGATTTTACTGACCCTGAAAAAATTGAAAGTGTATTAAATACAAAATTTCTTGAGTATTCTCCAAGCTATGATTTTATAAATAGCAGGCTTTATTATGTATCTACATGGAAAGATTTAAATAAATCCAAATCTAGTATTTTCATGTCAGAATTATTTAAAAATAAATTTCCTGAACCGGATATGTTAAAAAAGTTAAGCTTCGATAACGATCAATCTTTTGTTTATGTTCATCCGGGAGGCGATTTTATGGTTTTCGCAATGGATGGCGAAACATCAATGGGGGGATATGATTTGTTTATTTGCTTTAATGATAATGGAAAATGGTCAGAGCCAAAAAATATGGGTTATCCAATAAATTCTTGTTCTGATGAAATGCAATTTTGTCTTGCTTCTGACGGGAAAACAGCATATATTTCTTCAAATAGATTGGGGGGAGCCGGAGGATTTGATTTATATACTTTTGATATAAATTCTGTAATTGACGAAAATTTGGGATATGTTCTTGATTTGGTTATGTTTTATGGCCAAATTAGTAGTGAATCAGGAGTAGAAATACAAACAGAGATGACTATTACAGATGTTGCAAATTCAAAAAATGAATTTAAAATATCGAGTAGTGCAAATGGATTTTATTCTTTTGGAGTAAAAGCCGGAGGAAAGTATAAAATCTGTATTAAAGATAAATCTTATGGAGAGTTTTCGGAAGAAATTGAAGCTACTCTTGGTGGAATGACTTTCGAAAAAGATATTGAACTTGAAACAAAATAGTGAAATGAGTTATTTTGTAAGAACTTTCGTAGATATAGATTATGATTCTGTGCTTGAAGTATGGAAACAGACAGATATGGGTGGAGCTCACAGAGGTGATAATCTGGAAGTAATTTTAAATACTTTAGAAAATGGGGGAGAGTTGTTTGTTTTGATTGAGGAAAGTTCTGACAGAGTAATTGGAACCTCATGGATTACTAACGACAGTCGTCGTTTATATTTACATCATTTTGGGATATTACCGGAGTTTCAGGGACAGGGCTTTTCAAATTTACTTATGGATGAGTCAATGAAATTTGCACATAAGCTGAAGTTGCAAATAAAACTTGAAGTTCATAAAGATAACAAAATAGCACGGAGTCTGTATCAAAAATATGGGTTTAAGTATCTTGGTGATTATGAGGTGTTTATTGTGAGGGAAATCTCATAACTATAATAATTTCAAGAAAAAAAAGAAATAAAGTAATTGTTCATATAGCACTGCAACAAAAAACTAAATTATAGTAATTTGAACCGTCAAATTCTAAGGTTGGCAATCCCTAACGTAATAAGCAATATTACGATTCCAGTAGTGGGAATAATTGATATTGCATTGGTGGGAAGATTAGGCTCTCCGGCATACATGGGTGGAGTGGGATTTGGGACAATGGTCTTTATTTTGGTATATACCGGCTTGGCATTTCTTAGAATGGGGACAACAGGATTGACAGCCCAGGCTTATGGAGCATCTGACTATCGCGAGTCTGCTTCTGTTTTATTACGTGCTTTGTCCTTTTCTGTTTTAGCCGGTCTTATTCTAATAGCTTTACAAGTACCGTTGGGTAAATTACTTATTACAAAACTTGATGGATCAAAAGAAGCATTAGGTTATGCTTTAGAATATTTTAATACTAGAATTTATGCTGCCCCTGCAACACTTGTAGTATTTGTATTTATAGGATGGTTTATAGGAATGCAAAATGCTAAAATCCCTATGATTATAACTATTATCATTAGTATTTCAAATGCTATACTTAGTAGTGTTTTTGTTTTGGTATTTGATTTGGAAATTAGAGGAGTAGCATTGGGAACAGTTATTTCGCAGTATATAGGATTAATTTTTTGTCTATTGTTTTATTATAGAAAATTTAAGCGAATAACTTATTTTTTTAAGATAAAATCTGTTTTGAATTTTGCAGCCGTTAAAAGATTTATAACGGTTAGTCGCGATATATTTATAAGATCGTTACTGTTGACCGGTAGTTTTTTTCTTTTCAATGCAGTATCGGCATCCTTGGGAAACAATGTATTGGCAATAAATTCCGTAATGTTACAGTTTTTATGGTTTTTTGCTCATGTTATCGATGGTTTTTCGTATGCAGGTGGTACACTCGCAGGAAGATATAAAGGTGCAAAAAACCAGTTATTATTAAATAAGTCTGTAAAAAAGTCTTATTCATTTGCATTATATATCTCTATAGGTTTTACTGTATTTTATATGTTGTTAACAAAGCCTCTTTTCAGTATTTTAACTGATAACATTGAAGTAATTAACATGTCGCAAAATTTTGCACCATGGGTTTGGATATTACCTTTAGCCAGTTTTACTGCATTTATTTATGATGGAATTTATATTGGAGTAACCGCGACTACTACATTAAGAAATGTTATGCTGGTTATAATTGTTTGTTTGTTTATACCGTCACTTTACATTTTTAAGTATTATGGCGCAAATCACGGAATGTGGCTTGCACTGATTGTTATGCTGATAGGAAGAGGAGTAGGACTTAGAATATTTTTAAAGAAATCAATTGAGATTTAGAATAATATTCTATTAAGGGCAGCCTAGATTTACAAATGAATCTCCCCAATCCTGATCACCATCCATAATTTCGGGACACTGGTCAGAAAACGAATATAGTTTACCATACTTTATATTTTCAATCATTAATAATTGAGAAGCATTAACTTCGCTATTTCCCAATGATAAATGAACCATGTGAATTACACGGCAAAACAGTTTGTTAGCTATAAGAAATCCGCTTCCGACATTATACAGGTAAGCATAATTGCTTCTTCCTTCAAGTATATAGTCTCCTGTTGAGGCATGACACCTGAAAAATAAACTATCTCCTGCGAGGGTAAGATTTGTCGTTAATATTCCGGCCCAATTTTGTATAGATAGGTTATTATAATATAATGTATCAAGAGTTTTTAAATCACAAGTTTCATAAATATTTATTTCTTTTATTGACGGACAACTTATGATAATTTTAGGTTTAATCCTTTTTCTTAACCAGTCGGCTCCATTATTATCTTCTATAATTAATTCTCTACCGCTTATATCGTGACTGATATATGGAATAAGATTTTTTCCGCAGGTAATAGTTATTGCATAGTCGGTACTATTTTCAAAATAGACCTCGAAATCACTGCGTATAATTACTTTATTAAAAATGTCAAGATCATATTTTTCGGTTTTTTCTTCTCCTGCAGATTTAAAACATCTGTTTTGATCTGTGTCGCATGAACTTAAAAAAAGTACTGTAAAAAATATCAGAAAAATAATCCTCATATCGTTAAAACAAATATTTTTGCTAAGATAATATTAATATTTTTGTTGATGTCGAAAAAGAAAAAAGTATTCCTTATAATTTTGATAATTGTTGTAGTTTTTTCAGTCGTTGGTTTTATTTTTGGTAATAAGTATTACGGGTATGTATTCAGGTCTAATGTGAGAGTTGAAAATAGCCCTGCATATTTATACATTCCAAATGGTTCAGATTATAATAATGTTGTACAAATATTGGAAGCCTCGGGTTATATTATTGATATTGAGTCGTTTAAGCTTGTGGCAGAGTATAAAAAATATCCGTCAAGAGTACTTGCGGGACGATATGAGATTTTTAATGGGATGTCAAATAATGAGTTGGTAAATTTATTAAGGAGCGGTAAACAATCGCCGGTTAAACTGACGTTTATTTCCGTACGCAGTTTGGATATTTTGGCCGGCAAGGTTTCTGTTTTTATTGAGGCTGATTCTATTCAATTAGCTGAAACAATGAATAATCCCGACATAGCAAATCAGTATGGGTTTAATAGTCAGACTTTTATGGCTATGTTTATTCCAAACACATACGAGTTTTACTGGAATACCTCGGCAGGAAAGTTTATTGAAAAAATGTCTGAAGAATATAACAAGTTTTGGACTGAGGAACGCAGACAGAAGGCAGAATTGCTTGGTTTATCACAAATTGAAGTCAGTATTTTGGCATCAATTGTTGAGGCTGAAACACAAAAAAATGATGAAAAAGCAAGAGTTGCAGGTGTATATATCAATAGGTTGAATAAGGGTATGCTTTTGCAGGCTGACCCTACAGTGGTTTTTGCAATTGGAGATTTTTCGGTTCAGCGTGTATTAACAAGGCATTTACAAATTAATTCTCCATATAATACCTATATGTACCCGGGCTTACCTCCGGGACCGATAAATATTCCTTCAGTGTCTTCTATAGATGCTGTTCTGAATTATGAAAAGCATAACTATTTGTTTTTTTGCGCAAAAGATGATTTTTCGGGTTATCATGTTTTTGCTGTAACAAATGCACAGCATGAAGCAAATGCAAGGAAATATCATCAGGCATTACGTCAAGCGGGAATAAGATAAAAAAAATCCTGCCGGAGCAGGATTTAGATAATATTAAAAAGGAAGGTCGTCACCCGGATCATCTTCTAAATCGAAGGGGATATCTTTTTCAGAAACAGGAGGCAATTCATTTATTATATTTGAACTTCCGCCAGATGAGTTAAGCTCAATTTTCCAGCATTTAAGATCGTTGTACCAATTGTTATTATATTCTCGGCTTTCAACATCAAAATGTACTTTTATAATATCAGACTCTGTAAATGAATTTAGTTCAACTTTATCACCCCAAGTTGTAAAACAGACTTTTTTAGGAAAATCAGCCTGAGTTTCGATAACAAAACTTTGTTTTTTCCAAGGGCCGTTTTTACCTTCACCTGTAACCGGAGGTAGTTTTTTTATAAGTTTACCTATTATTTCCATATAGAATTATTTAAGATTGTTTAAGACTAGCGTGAGCAGCTGATAATCTGGCAATAGGAACTCTGAATGGGGAACATGAAACATAGTTTAATCCAACCTTGTTGCAGAATTCAACCGAAGCAGGATCACCACCTTGTTCGCCGCAGATACCGATTTTTAGATTGTTTTTCGTACCACGACCTTTTACCACAGCCATCTCAATAAGTTGTCCAACACCATCTTGGTCAATTGTCTGGAAAGGATCGGCAGGAACAACTTTTTTATCAAGATAATCCTGCATAAAACCGCTAATATCATCACGGCTAAAACCAAAAGTCATTTGGGTAAGGTCATTAGTACCAAATGAGAAGAATTCAGCTGTTTTAGCCATTTTATCCGCGAGTAAGCAAGCTCTTGGAATTTCAATCATAGTTCCATACAGACATTTTATTTCAGATAATCCAAATTTTGTTTCAGTTTCTTTTTTTACCTTATCAAAAATTACTTTTGAAATATTAAGCTCATTGACGTCGCATGTAACAGGGACCATAATTTCCGGGATAGGCTGCTTTCCTTCTTTAAGAAGTTCTGCAGAAGCTTCGAACAAAGCTCTGAATTGCATTTCGGTAATTTCGGGGTATGTTATTCCAAGACGCACACCACGATGTCCCATCATAGGATTAGTTTCGTGCAATTTATCAACTCTTTTTGCAACTTCCTCAACGCTTATTCCGATAACTTTTGCAATTTCTGCTTGTTTTTCGTGTGTGTGTGGAGCAAACTCATGGAGTGGTGGATCAAGTAATCTGAAAGTTACAGGTAGTCCATTCATTACAGCCATCGTACCTTTCATATCGCGTTTAACAAATGGGAAAAGTTCGTTAATGGCAGCAATTCTTTCATTATCGTTAGATGCTAGAATCATTTTACGAAGAATAAACAGAGGTTCGTCAGCTCCTTTACCGTAGAACATATGTTCTGTTCTGAAAAGACCTATACCTTCAGCACCAAAATCGCGTGCAATCTGAGCATCTTCCGGTGTGTCAGCATTTGTGCGAACGCCCATTTTACGAAACTTATCAGCCATTGTCATAAATTCCTGAAAACGTGGATTTTCAGTGGCATCCATCAAATCGAGAGCTGCATTATAAACATTACCTTTTGTTCCGTTTAATGTGATAATATCTCCTTCTTTGATGACAAGTCCTGTACCTTTAATAACAGCAGTTTTCTTTTCTTCGCTTACATCCATTGAGCCGGCACCTACGATGCAACATTTTCCCCAGCCTCTTGCTACCAGAGCTGCATGAGAAGTCATTCCTCCCAAGGCAGTAAGAATACCATCAGCAACGCGCATACCTTCAACGTCTTCTGGATTGGTTTCTTTACGAACTAAAATTATTTTTTCACCTCTACGTGACCATGCAACTGCATCGTCAGCAGAAAAAACAACTTTACCAACAGCAGCACCCGGTCCTGCCGGTAAGCCTTTAACAATTGGATTATGTTTAGCTTCTGAAGTAGGATTTGCAATTGGGTGTAATAATTCGTCCAGTTGAGCAGGGTCGAGACGTAAAACAGCAGTTTTTTCATCAATTCTGCCTTCTTTTAACATATCCATCGCCATATTAAGGGCAGCTGTTCCTGTTCTTTTACCTACACGACACTGAAGCATATATAGTTTACTTTCCTGAACAGTGAACTCAATATCAAGCATATCTTTATAAGTATCTTCGAGAGTTGTACGAATATCACAAAGCTCTTTATAGATGACCGGATATTGTTCCTGCATTGACATGAGATGCTTATTCTGGTCGTTTTTTGTGTCATTATTAAGCGGACTCGGTGTGCGAATACCGGCAACAACATCTTCGCCCTGAGCATTAATTAACCATTCTCCATAGAATAGGTTTTCTCCAGTAGCAGGATTTCTTGTAAACGCTACGCCGGTAGCAGAAGAATCACCCATATTACCAAAAACCATTGCTTGAACATTAACTGCTGTACCCCAATCGTCCGGAATACTTTCTATGCGACGATATGATATTGCTTTTTTACCATTCCAACTTTTGAAAACAGCTTTAATACCACCAATCAATTGAGCTTTAGGATCATCAGGAAATTCTGTTCCTAACACAAGTTTTATTTTTTTCTTGAATTCTTCGGATAAAAATTTTAAATCGTCAGTACTCAGGTCGGTATCTGATTTTAGCCCTTTTGAGTGTTTATACTCATCAAGCATTTCGTCTAATTGGCGACGAATATTTTTGTCCAGACCTTCAGCTTTGTCCATAACAACATCAGCATACATCATAATTAAACGGCGATATGAGTCATAAACAAATCTTGGATTGTTGGTTTTTTTCAAAAGACCGGGAATAGTATTTGTGCTTAAACCAATATTTAGAACAGTATCCATCATACCGGGCATTGATTTACGCGCACCGGAACGACAAGATACAAGAAGAGGGTTTTCGGCATCACCATATTTCATACCCATAATGTCTTCGATGTTTTTCATTGCTGCCCATACATCTTCCATGAGGCCGTCAGGAAGTTCGAGGTTGTTTTCGTAATATTCCGTACAGGTGTCTGTTGTTATTGTAAGACCTGCAGGAACTGGTAACCCTAATAAACACATTTCAGCAAGATTTGCACCTTTACCACCAAGCAAATTTTTCATTTTGCTGTCACCTTCGGCTTTTTTGTTTCCGAAAGTATAAACTCTTTTTACTTTTGTCATTTTATTTTGTAATTTATTGATTATTAGTGTTGTAAAACAAATCAGTATTATTTTTAATGTACAAAAATACTGAAAAAATATGTTTTACGAAAGTTTTTTATAATCTTTTAATTAAGATTTTTTGTAATTATTTAGGTGGTTTATAACTCTGAGCCCGCAGGGCTCAATGTCAGTAACCCCGACTTGTAAGTCGGGGTTTAATAAACTGGAACAATAGCTTTTGGAATATGTATTTGTCAAATTATAGGAGTATGGGTAGGGCACAAATACTATTACAAAAGCGAATAATAGATGCCACCTAAATAATTACGATTTTTTGTAAAATAAATTTTAAGGTTAAAGTGGGAAATATAGAAAAAAAAATCAGCTTGTTTCAAGCTGATTTTTAAAATGAAAAAATCTTTTTTAATAAGCGAATCCGCCCAGTTTAACTATGTCTGTTCTTGGATTAACACACATAATAGGAATTTTCTTGGATAATTCGATATTTCTAGGTCTTTTTAATTCAGTAATAGATTTTTTGTATTTATCTGTCATAAATAAAACTACATCAGGTTCTATATTATTCATTACATCATAAAGATTGTCAGCAAAATTTGTCTCACATACTGCTTTTACTTCGAAATCAATTGCATCTTTTTCGAAAATTGATGTTGCAAACATTATATTACTGTTAATTTCTGCTTTTCTTGCAGCATCAGTAACTTCCGGGTAAATAATAAAGACTTTGCTTTCGAACAAATTGTTCAGATATTTTACCCATAGAAACTTTGCTCTGGATTTTTTATCATCATCAATCGGGACACAAATTTTATCATAAGATCCGAAATTAATGGGACGTTGAACAAGGATAAAAGGTATTTTAACGAATTTTTTAATAACCTTCATAGCCTTTTTTATTGTTTTGATACCGTGAGTCCCCATTACAGCCAAATATGCATTTGCTTCTATACCATAATTATAGATTGTTTCAAATAAATTACCTGCTCTAACGAATGCTTCAACTTTATAATTATGTTCCTTTGCATAATTGTCAGCAATTCTTTTCAATTCTTCATGCCATTCTTCGACTTCTTTTTCGTTTGAAACTACATATAATAAATGAATAGGTAGGGATGTAATTCTTGCTAATTCATATGCATGATCAAGAGCAAAGTTAGCTTCGTTGCTGAAATCAAATGGGACTAAAATACACTTTTCCATAAATCAATTTTTGGTTATAAACATTTTAAATTTTAATAATTAATTTAAAATCGATTAATTATAAGTACTTAAATTTAGAACAAAAATAAGCAAAAAAAGTTTATTTTTGAAAAAAAAATAAATAAATAAAAAAACGGTGTATGAAATTTGATTTAATTGTTTTGGGAAGTGGACCTGGCGGATATGTTGCAGCAATTCGTGCATCTCAGTTAGGGATGAATGTCGCAGTTGTAGAAAAAGCTGAATTAGGAGGTATTTGTCTAAATTGGGGTTGCATTCCTACTAAAGCATTGCTGAAATCGGCACAGGTATTTAATTATTTTAAACATAGCGAAGATTATGGTATTATGAATGAAGGTGTTGCAAAGCCCGATTTTAATAAAGTAATTGCCCGAAGTCGTGAAATTGCGGCAAATATGAGTAAGGGAATAGAGTATTTATTTAAAAAGAATAAAATAACTGTATATAATGGTTTTGGTAAGTTAAAGTCAAATGATACTCTTGAAGTTTTAAAAGATGATGGGAGTATAGAAGAAATTTCGGCTAATCATATTATTTTGGCTACAGGTTCGCGTTCAAAGCAAATAAGTAGTTTTAGACAAGACGGTAAAAATATTATAGGTTATCGCGAGGCACTCAGTCTCAATCATCTACCTGAATCATTGGTCGTAATAGGGTCAGGAGCAATAGGTACTGAATTAGCATATTTTTACAGTTCTATGGGTTCAGAGGTTACCATTATTGAATTTTTACCTGAACTCGTTCCTCTCGAAGACGAGGAGGTTTCGAAGCAATTGGCACGTTCGTTTAAAAAAGCAGGTGTAAAAGTGATGACTGGTACTGCGGTTAAACGCGTTGACGTGATTGATGACAGATGTACTGTCATTTATGAAGATAAAAAGGGGGAAGCACAGATTGAATGTGAAGTAGTTCTATCTGCTGCCGGAGTTAGTACAAATATAGAGAATATCGGACTTGAGGAATTGGGCATGAAGGTTGAAAACTCTAAAGTTATTGTTGATGAATTTTACAGAACAAATATTCCGGGTATTTATGCAATTGGAGATATAGTTCCCGGTCAGGCTTTAGCCCATGTAGCTTCTGCAGAAGCTATTTGTTGTGTTGAAAAAATTGCAGGACTCAACCCTCCAACAATTGATTATACCAATATTCCTTCTTGTGTATATTGTGTTCCTGAGATTGCTTCTGTTGGAATGACTGAACAAAAGCTAAAAGAGAAAGGAATAGAATACAGGATTGGTAAATTTCCTTTTATGGCTTCTGGCAAAGCAGCTTCTGCCGGCAATAAGGATGGTTTTGTAAAGCTTTTATTTGATGCTGCTACAGATGAACTACTCGGAGCTCATTTTATTGGTGATAATATTGCTGAAATGATTGCATCTATGGTTGTTTTGAAAAAACTTAATGGTAAAGCTAAAGATTTGATAAAATCTGTTCATCCGCATCCGAGTATGTCTGAAGCAATAATGGAAGCAGCAGCAGCAGCTCATAATGAAGTTATTCATCTATAAACAGATGAATAACATTATAAAGTAATAAAAAATACTTGATTTGTTTAAAAATCGTCTGTAAACACCGGAAGACTATGTTTACCCCAGTTTCTGTATTTGTCGTGGAAAAATCTTATTCCGAGGCAAATCTGATGGGTTCCGGAATGGTACAGTTGTAAATGTGTTAATCCAAGATCGTATAAATACATAAAAGTATATTTGTCAATGGTAAGTCCAAATGTAGGAGATAGCGATAAAGCTGAAATATTTTTCCAGTCAAGTGTTTGCCTGTAAGAAAATCCGAACCAGAATTCATTTTGATATCTTATATAAACAGAACGTATTGGTTTGCCACCGAAAACATGGAATTTAACATTTACATCAAGTTGATTCATTCCATGAAAATTAGATTTGAATAATACAGACGGTCTGAATTGAATTCTTTGCGACAAATCAAAAATATTACCAATGTGGGTGTTCATTACAACATAATTAACAGGTTCGATAGTCATGTTATACATCCTGTCAGACCATGGTATTAAGTTATCGAAAGATGCTCCTAAAAATGCCTGATTATATGATAATACTAATCCTGCATTGGCGTTTGGAACAAATGTTGTAAGTCTCGAATAGGTTATTAGAGGATCATATACAGTATTTTCAAAATCGCGTTCATCTAAGGTATGTAAAAGACCTCTGAAAGACATACCAAAAGATAGCATTGTTCTTGAATATCTTTTACTGTCAAGAAGTGCCTGAAAAGACCATGTTAACTGTCCACCATATTTTGAATTTGGTCCGTTTTTGTCAGAAAAAATATACCCTCCAATACCTCCGGTTCTTTCGTTCAGTCTGTGCTTAAAAAGTAAAAATGAAGTACTTGGAGCATCTTCTATTCCAATCCATTGCTCACGATGAATAATTTTTAGTGAGGTAACTTCTGACATACCTGCAAATGCAGGATTAACCAACATATAATCGAACATATACTGCTCATGTACCGGTAATTCTTGCGATTTCAGACCATTAGCAATGATCAGAAAGGAAAATGTTAATATTAATAGTACGCTTTTCATCAGCAACAAAAATAATCAAATTATTATTACGTGTAGATTCTGTTACCAAAAATATTACTTCCGACACGAATTATTGTGCTGCCTTCTTCAACTGCGATTTTCCAATCGCTACTCATACCCATGCTCAATTCACAAAAAGCTTCGCTATGCGAAAAATGATTTTGCTTTAATTTGTCAAATATTTGCTTTAGTTCGCGGAATTCATTTCTGA
The DNA here is from genome assembly GCA_029558535.1 of Bacteroidota bacterium. Lineage (GTDB taxonomy): Bacteria > Bacteroidota > Bacteroidia > Bacteroidales > ML635J-15 > Bact-19. The sequence goes on from JAKQEK010000423.1 coordinate 80,352, forward strand.
CTAATTCCATATTATCTGAAAAGGAAGCCATTCCCATTACTCCACAAATCCTAACATTTTTCATTTCTTTGAATTCGTTTGAATTTAATATTTCCTCAGCTTCTGAATAATCCAAACCAAATTTAGTTTCTTCCTTAGCAATATAGAATTGCAGCAAGCAATTAATAACCAATGATCCTTTCTCAGCCAGTCTGTTTATTTCTTTTAAAAGTTTAAGGCTGTCAACACTATGTATCATATCGACAAAAGAAATGATATATTTAACTTTATTTGTTTGCAGATGACCAATTAAATGCCATTTTATATCCAAGTCTTTAAGTTGTTCATATTTTGAAACCATCTCCTGTACCTTGTTTTCACCAAAAAGCCTTTGGTCAGCCTCATAAACTATTTTTATCATTTCTGCTGGATGGGTTTTTGAAACTGCAACAATTTTCACATTGGCATTTCCAATACTTTGTCTAAGACTATTTAAGTTTTCAACGATTCCCATAAATCAAAATTGTATCAAAAATATAAAGAAAAATCAATTGTTAAAAATACAAAATATTTTGCAAATGGCTTATTTTATTGTAATATCTTGAACGCTTTTGTCACAATATTTGTATCCGCGATAAATGCCAGCCACACGACAAATATATGTGCCAAAAGCTCCATCATATATTTTTGCTTAATAATCTTTTATAGTTTGAAAAACTTTTTTATAAAAACAAAATTATAGTTTGAAAAAACAAATTTTAAAATTAAGTTTGCATATTATAAATTAAGTAAAAATTAAAAAAATCAAATATGTTAGTGAAAATCATTGTTATTGCTATCTATTGTATAGGAATCATTTTTGTCGGGATATTAGGTCTTAGAAAGACTAAATCGTTTAACGATTTCTTTTTGGGTGGAGGAAATGTAGGACCTTGGATGTCGGCATTCTCTTATGGAACAGCTTATTTTTCTGCAGTGCTTTTTATCGGTTTTGCCGGTAAATTGGGATGGGCTCACGGTTATTCAGGTTTGTGGGTAGCCTTTTTTAATGCATTTGTTGGCGTTTTAGGAGTTTGGGCTATTATGGGTTGGAGAATAAAGAAAATGTCAACAGAATATGGAGTATCAACGATGAGCGAGTTTCTCGAAAAAAGGTACTCCAGTAAAATGTTTAAACTTTTTTCGACTATTGTTATTTTCATTTTTTTAATTCCATATTCTGCGGCAGTTTTTATGGGTTTAGCATATTTATTTAATATTTCACTTGGAATTCCATATACTTATGTGTTAATTGGAATGGGTGTGTTTACAGCTACCTATGTTATTTTGGGCGGATACAAATCAATGGCTATGATTGACATGATTTTTGGAATTATTATGTTGGTTTCGGTATTGGTTTTAGTCGGGTTTACAATAAATAAAGGAGGAGGAATCGCTTCGATTTCTGATACTCTTCAGGCAATAAATCCTAAACTTGTTAAATTTGTAGGCCCTCCCGGCTTCTGGTCATTGTTTTCAGTTGTATTTCTTACCAGTGTAGCTCCATTTGCGATGCCTCAACTAGTTCAAAAATTTTATGCGGTTAAGGACAGGAAGTCTATTAAAATAGGTATGGTTGCTTCTACATTTTTCGCTATTATTATTGGAGGTATAGCATATTTTCTTGGTTCAACAACCCGCGTTTTCTTAAATCCGGTAAGTAATCCTACTGCGTTTAATGAAGGTGCACCTTTGTTTGACAGGCTTATGCCGGAATTGCTAACCAGTGTAATACCGACATCATTATCTGTAATAATTTTATTGTTGATACTTTCGGCATCAATGTCCACTTTAGCCGCATTAGTTTTAATTTCAAGTTCGTCATTTGCCAAAGATTTATATGCAGGTTATATAAATAAAACGGCTTCGGATAAGAAAATTACAGGTCTGATGAGAATAATGAGCGGTGTGTTTATTTTGTTGGCAGTATTACTTGCTTTAGTCGAATTTGATGTTATTGTAGAGATACTCGGAATTTCGTGGGGAGCTATCGGAGCATTCTTTTTAGGACCATTTATTTGGGGATTGCTGTCGAAAAAGGTTAATAAATTAGGTGGTTATTCTTCGGCTTTTTTGGGCTTAGCAACATGTTTGGTTTTGTATTTTATTGGAGTAAATTTCCCTGCCGGCGAAAAAATCCCATGGTACTTCACTTCTCCCGGAGCCGGTAGTCTTGGTATGATAGTTTCGTTTGTTATAAACCCGTTGTTTAGTTTATTTGTTAAATCGAAAAGTGCGAATGAGTAATTTCACAGAGAGCACACAGAAAATATAACGCGAACTACATAGTGTTTTTGCCACTAAAACACTAAGACGATGCAAAGGGATTTTTCGCGTTGAGAAATAAACTACAATGTTATATATTTCGTGAAAAATAAAAACTCCCACCGAAGCGGGAGTACAGGATTCTTATCCTTCGGCATATAGCCTTATTGTGATAAGATGTAATTTTGGATTTTCATCCAATACAAAAATAATCTTTTTGTATGTTTTTGCAAATTATATTTATTATTTTTAAAAAATATTTCTGTAAAACCATAAACTCTATTATAATATGAGCAAAATACTTGGATTAGATTTAGGTACAAACAGTATCGGATGGGCTGTTGTGGATAAAGAGAATAACCAATTTTCTTTAGTTGATAAAGGCGTGAGGATTTTTCAAGAAGGTGTTAAAATTGAAAAAGGAATTGAAAGCTCAAAAGCGGCAGAAAGAACTAAATACAGAAGTGCCAGAAGAATAAAATACAGAAGAAAACTTAGAAAAATCCAAACATTAAAGGTTTTAAGCGAGTATGGATTTTGTCCGACACTTACCGAAAGTGATTTAAATATGTGGAGATTTAAAAAGATTTATCCAGAAAATCTAGATTTTAGAAAATGGTGGGTGACTGATGATGAGAATAATGTAAATCCTTATTACTATAGAAATCTTGCAGTTACGATAAAACTTGACATGTCTAAAAAAGAAGAGCGATTTAAGATTGGACGTGCTTTTTACCATATAACACAACGCAGAGGTTTTCTTAGTAATAGGCTAGAAACAACAAAGGAAAGTGATGGCGTTGTCACTAGCAGTATTAATGAACTTTCAGAGAAAAAAGGAGAATTAACATTAGGGCAATACTTCTATCAAAAATATCTAAATTTAGAAAAAATTAGAGATACTTATACTCATAGAGAAGCACACTACCTTGAGGAATTCGAAAAAATTTGTTCGTTCCAGGAATTACCAAACGAATTTGTTGAACAACTAAGAAAAGCTATTTTTTATCAGAGACCTTTAAAATCACAAAAGGGGTTGATAGGAAAATGTGTTTTTGAAAAGAATAAACCAAGATGTGCCGTTTCACACCCTTTGTTTGAGGAATATAGAATGCTATGTTTTATAAATAATATAAAAATTAAAACGCCAAATGAAGATAAACTAAGATTCCTGAATTCACAAGAAAGAGCCAAAGTTGTCGAAAGATTCTTCTTGAAGAGAGATAATTTTGAATTTGAGGATATTGCAAAAGTACTTGCTCCTAAAAAACAGTATAAGTTCTACAAGAATAGAAATATTAATGCTGAAGACTATTTATTTAATTATTCAATGTCAACGACTGTTGCAGGTTGTCCTGTTACTGCAAGATTTGCTGATTTGTTTGGAGACCAATTAATTTCGGATAATCACAAAATTGTAATTACAAATGATGGCTCACTGAACAAAGTAGTACATGATGCTTGGCATGCGCTTTTAACATTTGATAATGAAACTAAACTTAAAGAATTCTCATTAAATAAATTGCTGCTAGACTGTGCTAAAACTGAAGAATATATTAAAATTCGATTAAAACAAGATTTTGCATCTTTAAGTATAAAGGCCATTAAAAAAATATTACCATATTTAAGAGAAGGAATTATTTATTCTCATGCCGTTTTTCTTGCTAATATGAGTAATTGTTTACCCGCAGAGATTTGGAATTTGCCGGAAAATCAGTATGATATTTCAAATCAAATAACAACAATTATTAATACTCAAAAACAAGAGAAAGAAATAGTTGAGCTTGTAAACGGAATTATTAAAAACTGTCGTGAGAATGGAGAATGTTGGAGCCCTGAGTCTGAAGATTATTTTCTAAAAGATGTGAGAGAAGTTTTAATAAATTATTTTGGTAAAAACACATATTCTAGATTTTCTGAAACATACAAAACAGAATTGGAAAGCAAAACTTTTGAATTATTAAAAAAGCAAATGTTACTTAATAATGGGAGAGGTGAATTTGCAGTTATAGAAACTATTGATGAAAGGTTGAAGGATTTTATTTCAAAAACTTACAAAGTTGATTCGACTAAATTATTGAAGATGTACCACCCATCTGCAATTGATGTATATAAAGAACCTGAAAGAAGTGCGGATGGTTATAGATATCTAGGTTCACCAATGATATCTGCTATTAAAAATCCGATGGCGATGAGAGCTCTCCATCAGCTTAGAAAAGTTATTAATGAGTTAATCAGAAATGGAGTAATTGATCAAAATACGCGAATTAGTATTGAAATGTCAAGAGATTTAATGAATGCAAATGAGCGTAAAGCCTATCAGAGTTGGCAAAGAGACAGAGAAAAACTACGTGATACGTATAGACAAAGAATTCAAGAATATTATACCTCGCAGAATAGCACCTTAACTCCAACTGATGACGATATTCTTAAATATCAATTATGGGAGGAACAAAAGCATAAATGTTTATATACTGGTAAAGAAATATTATTAAGTGGATTTTTAGGAGCTAATCCAAGTTTCGACATTGAACATACCATCCCAAGAAGTTTGTCATTTGATAATTCACAAGTAAATAAAACATTGTGCGACAATGTTTTTAACAGAAGTGTCAAAAAGAATCGAATACCGTTTGAGTTAGAAAATCACTCTGATATTATCATTAGAATTGAGGATTGGAGAAAGAAAATCGAAGATTTTGAAATTGAGATTTCAAAAGCAGTGCGTCAATCAAAAAATGCTCCTGACAAAGAATTTAAAGACAGAGCTATACAAAAAAGACATAAACTTACATTTGAAAGAGACTATTGGTACAACAAATGCAAAAGGTTTGACATGATAGACGTTCCTGATGGTTTTAAGAATAGTCAAATTGTAGATACCGGGATTATTACAAAATATGCAAGAATGTATCTGAATACAATTTTCGAAAAAGTTTATACCGTTAAAGGCAGCACTGTGGCTGATTTTAGAAAAATTTGGGGTTTGCAGGATGAATATATAAAAAAAGAACGTAGTAACCATTTACATCATTGTATTGATGCAATAACCATTGCTTGTATTACAAAAGATAATTATGAGAATTTGGCAAAATTTTATCATGATTGGGAAGAAATGGACAGGGCGAAGATGATTAACAAGCCTATATTTGAAAAACCTTGGAGCACATTTACAGAAGATTTAAAGAATATCGAAAATGAAGTTTTAATTTCACATTATACTGCTGATGTTTTGCCAAAACAAAGTAGAATTAAACTGCGGAAACGAGGTAAAATTGTAAAAACCAATCTTGGTCAGCCTATTATTCAAAAAGGAGATACTGTTAGAGGCAGTTTGCATAAAGAAACTTTTTATGGCGCAATTGAGCGAAAAGTATTAAATAAGAAAGGTGAGGAGGAAAAACAAATTAAATATGTTGTACGAAAATCTATTTTAGATATAAAAGCACCTGATATTGATAAAATTGTTGATGATGTTGTAACTCAAAGAGTTTTAGATGCTGTTGAATCTGGAATTCTTGTTTTTACCGGAACCAATCAAAAAAATAAATTGAATGGTAAAATATGGATGTCCGAAGATAAAGGTGTTGAAATTAAAAAAGTGAGAATTTTCGTTCCTTCTGTTACAAATCCAATTCATTTAAAAGAAAATCGTGATAAAACTTTAAAAAACAGAAAACCACACAAGGAATTTACCCATGTTGCTAATGACAGCAATTACGCAATGGCAATATATGAAGGAGTTGATGAGAAAGGAAAGCTAAAGAGAGATTTTGAATTGGTAAACAACATTGAGGCAGCAAATTTTTATAAGATTTCTGTACAAAGACTACTAAATCAACAAAGTGCTGGTAACAACTCGGAGTTATTCCCAAGTTTTAAGTTGAATGGGAAAGATAGTTTAAATTTAAAAGGAGTTGTAAAAATTGGAACTTTAGTTTTATTGTATGAGAAATCCTCAAATGAGATTTGGGACTTGGAACAAAATGATTTACAAAAAAGACTTTACAAAATAACTGGATTATCAATGCAAGCTATTCAGGGAAAGTACTTCTATGGTGTAATCGTTATGAAACATCATCAAGAAGCGAGTCCTACATCGGATTTAAAGCTTTCTGATGGTACATTTAGTGTAAATGAAGCATATATTCCGTTAAGAAAAATGAATCAAAATCAGTTTAATGCTCTAATTTGTGGTATTGACTTCAAATTGACCGCTACGGGTAAAATTGTAAGATTAAATTAATATGCTCAAAAAAACACTTTCATTCTCCAATCCATATCGCTTAAGTTTAAAGAACTTACAGTTGGTTGCCGAATCAAAAGATAGCGGGGAAATTCGTACTGTTCCAATCGAAGATATTGGTTTTATTGTTCTCGACAATATGCAAATTTCGGTAAGTTTGCCATTGTTAGAAGCGTTGGTTGCAAATAATGTTGCAGTAGTTTTTTCCGATTCAAAGCACATGCCTCAATCGATGTTGCTTAATTTAGATTCTCACAGTATTCAGACCGAAATATTTAGGAATCAGATTAATGCAAGTATTCCATTACAAAAGAATTTGTGGAAGCAAACAATAGAATATAAAATTCAAAATCAGGCTAAACTATTAAAATTGCTCGATAGACCTAGTGCTGACATTTTGGCTTTAGCAAAGGATGTAAAATCAGGCGATTCAGAAAACAAGGAAGGAACTGCTGCTCGATTGTATTGGTCACGGTTATTAGGATTGAAATTTACAAGAGACAGGTTTGGCGAATTTCCTAACGAACTGTTAAATTATGGTTATATCATTTTACGAGCTGCTGTTGCTCGTTCTTTGGTGGGATCGGGATTATTGCCAACATTAGGGATTCATCACCGCAACAAATACAATGCATATTGCCTGGCAGATGATATTATGGAGCCTTACAGACCTTATGTTGACAGGAGAGTGTTTTATATGGTGAAAAAAAATTCTGATTTGTTTTCCTTGGGCAAAGAAGAGAAGGCAGAATTATTACAAGTATTGACAGATGATGTAATCATTGATAAAATGCGACGTCCTTTGATGGTGGCATTATCTATGACAACTGCATCACTGGCAAAATGTTATTCAGGAGAAGTTAAAACGATAAAATTTCCTGAATTTAAATAATGGAACAATTAAGACTAAATGCATATCATATTATGTGGCTATTTGTTTATTTCGATTTACCGACAAATACTAAAAAAGAGCGTAAGGCTGCATCGTTATTCAGAAAAGATCTGATGAAAGATGGTTTTTCGATGATGCAATTTTCGGTTTATACTAGACATTGTGCCTCAAAAGAAAGTCTAGATGTTCATGTAAAGCGTGTACAATCATTTTTACCGGAATACGGACAGGTAAGTTTATTAAAGATAACTGACAAACAGTACGGAGATATGATAAATTTCTGGGGTAAAAAACAAATTGCACAAAAAAATCAACCTGTGCAATTGGAATTATTTTAAATTTGTTCGTTCTTTGACATATTGGAATAGGATTCAAAAAATATTACATTTTGTCACTTCATAGTAGTAAATTGATTGTTTTTTCGTGATAAAAAGACTTTCGTAAGCCTTGATATTTGAGGCTTTTATGGCGCTATGTTGTGGTTTGATGTAATTTTGAAAGATATAACAACCATTTCTACATTTTGAGCAAACTCGAAGCAGTTGTGGTTTGATGTAATTTTGAAAGATATAACAACTTAGTGTCATTCTGGCACGTTACAAGTTAAGTTGTGGTTTGATGTAATTTTGAAAGATATAACAACAATTTGACAAATAAGCACCAACACAATATAGTTGTGGTTTGATGTAATTTTGAAAGATATAACAACTTTACAACATAATTATTCAAATCAGTTGCGTTGTGGTTTGATGTAATTTTGAAAGATATAACAACTCTTTTATACAAGCTTCAACGCTTTGTTGGGTTGTGGTTTGATGTAATTTTGAAAGATATAACAACAAAGATCTTTTGTATATCTTGTCTGAATAAGTTGTGGTTTGATGTAATTTTGAAAGATATAACAACCCTTTGGATTTTGTTGAGGTAAAAAAATAGTTGTGGTTTGATGTAATTTTGAAAGATATAACAACTCGGGATTATTTTTTAACTGAGTAAGTTCAGTTGTGGTTTGATGTAATTTTGAAAGATATAACAACTACCGCAAAGTTTACGCTTGACCGATTACAGTTGTGGTTTGATGTAATTTTGAAAGATATAACAACATCCGAAAGACAAAGCTAAAACCTATATAAGTTGTGGTTTGATGTAATTTTGAAAGATATAACAACGTACCTTGTCTGCTATATAGTTTATGTCCGGTTGTGGTTTGATGTAATTTTGAAAGATATAACAACGAATTGTCTTTTCCGAAGAATTTAAAAGCAGTTGTGGTTTGATGTAATTTTGAAAGATATAACAACAGACGATGCTATAAGGTCTTTAGAGATACTGTTGTGGTTTGATGTAATTTTGAAAGATATAACAACGATAGCGTGGTTACATTGACTTTTAGAGGGGTTGTGGTTTGATGTAATTTTGAAAGATATAACAACGATAGCGTGGTTACATTGACTTTTAGAGGGGTTGTGGTTTGATGTAATTTTGAAAGATATAACAACAAACAAAACTAAAAAAGAAATAAAATGTCAGTTGTGGTTTGATGTAATTTTGAAAGATATAACAACTGTTTCACTTCCGCATCTTTGCCAAGTCTTGTTGTGGTTTGATGTAATTTTGAAAGATATAACAACCATTAAAACAACTAATATTGACGCTTCTCATGTTGTGGTTTGATGTAATTTTGAAAGATATAACAACATGGGACAAACTATTAACGGACTAAACGAAGTTGTGGTTTGATGTAATTTTGAAAGATATAACAACTAATTGAATTATATTATATTATTTTGTAGAGTTGTGGTTTGATGTAATTTTGAAAGATATAACAACGTATTTATGATTTTACCAGAACAGAAACAAGTTGTGGTTTGATGTAATTTTGAAAGATATAACAACATGCACAACTACAGCAACGAAAAGAAGCAGTTGTGGTTTGATGTAATTTTGAAAGATATAACAACACCTTAATTCAATTATCTATTGCAAAGAAGTTGTGGTTTGATGTAATTTTGAAAGATATAACAACGTCCATTCGATTTTTGTACTCATATTATTAGTTGTGGTTTGATGTAATTTTGAAAGATATAACAACGGGATAGCAGAAGATACATAATCGTAAATAGTTGTGGTTTGATGTAATTTTGAAAGATATAACAACTTTTTTTATTTCCTAAAATTTATATCTTTGGTTGTGGTTTGATGTAATTTTGAAAGATATAACAACAATAAATACAATAGTATCTGTTTATTCTCCGTTGTGGTTTGATGTAATTTTGAAAGATATAACAACACACAGATTACAAGATTGCGTTACCTTCTGTTGTGGTTTGATGTAATTTTGAAAGATATAACAACTCGGGAGATGTATTTCCTGAAGCAAACTAGTTGTGGTTTGATGTAATTTTGAAAGATATAACAACTGGGTAATTTCTTAAAATGTTCTATCACTGTTGTGGTTTGATGTAATTTTGAAAGATATAACAACTATTTCTGAATCAGTTTTATTTAATTCTTCGTTGTGGTTTGATGTAATTTTGAAAGATATAACAACTACAATGCGAGAATTGCGAAGCGAAGCAAAGTTGTGGTTTGATGTAATTTTGAAAGATATAACAACAAATAGTAAAGGCGAATTAACCGATTTTGGGTTGTGGTTTGATGTAATTTTGAAAGATATAACAACCAGATAATTCGGCAGTATCATAAGCTGCAGTTGTGGTTTGATGTAATTTTGAAAGATATAACAACAATTTGATATTCCTATGTCAACTTTAAAAGGTTGTGGTTTGATGTAATTTTGAAAGATATAACAACAAGGACAAAGAATAATAAACCACTATCAGCGTTGTGGTTTGATGTAATTTTGAAAGATATAACAACTCAGCTGTTGGTTTACTGTTAGAGTCAAGGTTGTGGTTTGATGTAATTTTGAAAGATATAACAACTAATGGCGGAGATTATTTTATTTTCCTTTCGGTTGTGGTTTGATGTAATTTTGAAAGATATAACAACAGAATTTTAGAAGCAAAGGAAGGCAAGGAAGTTGTGGTTTGATGTAATTTTGAAAGATATAACAACACTAATCTTTGTGACATTGATTATTTCCCAGTTGTGGTTTGATGTAATTTTGAAAGATATAACAACCAGACATTTGGAACTTGCCTAAATATCGGGTTGTGGTTTGATGTAATTTTGAAAGATATAACAACGCGTGGTCAGCTGGTGTTTTTGGCTCATCTGTTGTGGTTTGATGTAATTTTGAAAGATATAACAACTTTTCTTGATTTTATCAAAACGAATCCTTGGTTGTGGTTTGATGTAATTTTGAAAGATATAACAACCTTGATTTTAATATTGTTCTGTGCCTGGTAGTTGTGGTTTGATGTAATTTTGAAAGATATAACAACGAAAGAGAAAAAAACGGCAACATTCACGCCGTTGTGGTTTGATGTAATTTTGAAAGATATAACAACTAGCTTATTAAACATAGACAATGACGGAAAGTTGTGGTTTGATGTAATTTTGAAAGATATAACAACTAACGCAGGTGCATAATCTGTAAGTATTAAGTTGTGGTTTGATGTAATTTTGAAAGATATAACAACGGAAGACCGATTTTAACAAGTTATTGGTAGGTTGTGGTTTGATGTAATTTTGAAAGATATAACAACCAGTCCCAATTCCTATTCTACCTGCACTTGGTTGTGGTTTGATGTAATTTTGAAAGATATAACAACCAAAGTGGTTGGCAATTATTTTAATATGGGTTGTGGTTTGATGTAATTTTGAAGGATATAACAACTAATATATATTACTATTTGCCGATAAGTCTGTTGTGGTTTGATGTAATTTGAAACTTATAACAACTTCGTGCCTTAGTGTCTTCGTGGCAAAAACGCCTAGGGTTATTCCCCCTGTTCAGTATTATTGCCTTTATAAATACTTAAAACATCTTCAACTTTATTAAAAATCCTTTTCCATGATGATGCAAATAGAATAACTGCAATAATCAGCATTACGATAAGAACCTTTTCGTGATTGCTAAAGTCTTTCAGTTTTTTCATTACTTTTCTATTCTTATTCTTGCATCAACAGCTTTGATGTATTTCATATTACCCAGCAGTGGATTTAAGTCCATTTCAAATATTTCGGGGGCAGCTTCAAGCAGGGCAGATATTTTTACGATTTGTTCGACGAATATTTCCTGATTTACACCTTCCTGACCTCTGACACCTTCGATAATTTTAAAGGATTTCAGTCTTTTTATCATACTGTCAGCCTCCTCACGCGAAACAGGTGATATTGATGTATTTACATCATGCAGAACTTCGATAAAAATACCTCCAAGACCTGCTAAAACCATGTGACCGAATTTGTCTTCACGTTTTGCCCCGATGAAAACTTCCGTACCTTTAAGCATTTCTCCCATCAAAACAGCATAAGTATCTTTTATTTTGATGAGTCTGTCAAATTCTCTCAGCACAGTTTCTTCATCTTTTACATTTAACACTACACCACCGACATCAGATTTATGGATTGGACCAACAACTTTCATAACCAGAGGGAATCCGTGTTTGCGTGCAAAAGCAAGAGCATCTTCGGGTTTGTCAACCACCTGTTCAAAGGCTCTGTCTATACCGGCTGCGTCAAGCAACTCGAAAACTTCTGAAGGACTTAAATAGCCGTTTTGTGCATTATCAATGACTTTTCTGATTCTTGATTTATCGGTATCCGGTAGAAGTATTTTTTCGGGTTGAGGCAGAGGAGTGTTTATAACTTTGCAGAGTGCATTTCCAAAATTTACCTCGTCAGGGAAGTTTATTCTTCCTTTTTTGATAAAATATTCAATTTCGTCTTTTACATTAATAATTGATGGTAAAATCGGATAAATAGGTTTTTTGCATGATTTCATTTTCTGGTCAAGTACATCATATACATCATACACAGGGAACAAACCAGGACTTCCGAAAATTACAGCCATTGCATCAATGTTGTCAAAATCATTTTCGCAGGCATCAATAATATGACCAAGTTGCTCTGCAGTTCCTGTTGCCAAAAAATCTATAGGATTTGCAACAGAGCTTCCCGGAAATAGTTTTTCGAGCAATAATTTTGCTTTTTCGCCTTCTATATGCGGGATATTAAGACCGCCGTTGCTGAGAGAATCGGTTAACATTACTGCCGGACCGCCTGCATGTGTAATTATCGCCATATTTTTACCTTTTGGCATAGGATGCATAAATATTGAAGCTACAGTAGCAAGTTCTTCCCTTCCGTTACAGCGAACAATTCCTGCCTTGCGGAATAGTGCTTCTACAGCAACATCGGGACTGGCTAAAGCTCCTGTGTGAGAGGATGCAGCACGGCTACCTGCTTCGGAGCCTCCCGATTTTATTGCAGCTATTTTTGCTCCTTTTCTTATTAGAGAAGAAGCATGGCGATATAATTTTTGAGGTTTGTCTATATTTTCAATGTACAACAATTTAACAGGAGCCGAAATTCCGTGTTGATATGTCTCGTCAAGATATTGCAGTATTTCTTCAACACCTATCTGAGCAGAATTACCAACCGAATACACAGAAGAAAATCTAAGTCCTTTTGGAATAGCAGATTCCATAATAAAAACTGCCGTAGCGCCGGAACCGGAAATAAAATCAACACCTTTTGAATTCAGAGCTGGAATTGGAGTAGTAAAAATACCATTGTAAGTCTGGTTTAACAATCCGACACAATTGGGACCGATAAGACTCGCACCGGCATTATCAATCACACTTACAATTTTGTCTTCCAGTTCTGCACCTTCAGCATTTTCTTCGCTAAACCCGGCTGATAAAATTATAAATCCTCCTGTCCCTTTTTTCTGCGTAAGAGTTTCAACAGCCTCCAGACAAAATTTAGCAGCAATTGCCAGTATCGCACAATCAACCTGAGGCAAGTCTTTTACATCGCGATAACTTTTAATTCCCTGCACAACATCAAGTTTTGGATTAACAACATACAAGTTACCTTTAAAATTGCCATCAATTAAATTCTTCAGGATTTTACCTCCCGGCTTTTGAATATCGTCTGAACCTCCAATTACTGCAACGCTTTTCGGATTTATTAATTTATCGTTTATCATAATTATTTTGTTTTCGTTTCCTGCAAAGTTAAAATTTAATTTTTATGATAAAATGAATTGTTAGTATTTTTTAAAACACAATTAAAAACATTTTTTGGTTGATTATTCCGAGTTACTTTCGAAATAATTCTTCAGTTTTTTGTTGATGAATCAAAAAGAAAGTGTTAATTTTGAAGAATGAGATTGGGGTAAAATGAATATAAATACCCAGACAGGTTGTATAATGATGGTAAAATCGTTTTTACAAACGTTGGATAAAATAAGGATGTATATTAGCGAATTGACACGTCCTAAAATAAACGACCGTGAAATCTTTTTGAGAGCGATTGACTATTTATATTAAAATGAGGAAAATAACTGAAAAAATAAAAACAACTAAACTCAGGCAAGATTAAGTAAATGCATGGTTAAATTTTATAAAAACATTTACATTTTTATTTAATTTTGTATCGGCTTAAAACAGAAGCTTACGGTATGGGTTAATGTCAAAATAGTTGCTCATACACATATTTTTTAATACAAACATAAATGAATTATTTAATCTTGCCATTTTTTATCTTTTTCTTTGCAGTAACATCATATTGTCAAAAAGAAGATGCTGTTGCAAAATTTAATTTCGACTTTGAAACTGTTGAAGAGGGCAGTCTGGTTGGTTGGGAAATCTACGGAAGTTCAAATTATTTGATTTCTCTTGATTCAACTAACGTAGTTAGTGGGAAATATTCTGCAGTTATTGAGTTTATTGAAGGTAACCCTAGCACTAAGGCTTTAGCAATTAAAATACCCGACAGTTACGCAGGTAAGAAAATAACACTTTCAGGTTATATCAAAACCGAAAATGTTACTGACGGGTATGCAGGTCTATGGATGAGAATTGACCCGTCCGTTGCATTTGACAATATGTATAAAAATGGAGTAAAGGGTACAACTGACTGGACAAAATATGAAATAACCCTTAAGATGAACCCTGAAAAAACAGAGCAGATTTTTGTCGGAGGATTATTTGTTGGAAAAGGCAAAATGTGGTTAGACAATTTTACTGTAACTATTGATGGAAAAGATATAAATAATATAGAACCACTTGAAAGAGAGCTTTTGCCTGCCGATAGAGACAGGAACTTTGACAATGGTTCAGGAATAAATATTTCTTCAATTAGTAAAGATCAAATTGACAATCTAAAAAATCTTGGTTTGATTTGGGGCTTCCTGAAATACTATCATCCAAATATTGCAAAAGGACAATACAACTGGGATTATGAGCTTTTTAGAATTCTTCCACAAGTTCTAAATTCCGAAGATAAAAGTACTTGTGATTCCCTTTTTATAATTTGGATAGAGGGCTTAGGACAATTTTCGAAGGGTAAGGAAAAAGTAATTAAAGCATCAGATGTTAAAATTAAACCGGATTTAGACTGGATACAGAATTTTGGTTTTTCGGATGAACTAACAAACTTACTATTGCAGGTGAAAAATGCAAAGAGACCAACAATGCATTATTACATTGGATTACGTTTCTTAGTAGGTAATCCTGAATTTAAACATGAGAATGCTTATTCCTCAATGACATATCCTGATGCAGGATTTCGTCTGTTGTCTTTGTTCAGGTACTGGAACATAATTCAATATTACTTTCCATATAAAAACCTTATCGAGGAAGATTGGAACTGTGTATTAGAAGAATTTATTCCGAAATTCATTGCTGCAAAAGATGAAACAGAATACACACTCGCAGTTCTGGAGCTTATCGGACGAGTTCACGATACACACGCAAACGTTTGGGGTGGCAATCAAGTTTTAAATAATCATTTCGGACTGCGTTATACGGCAGCTGAAATTTCATTTATTGAAGGTAAACCTGTAGTAACCGGTTTTTATGATGAAAAATCAGGGCAGGAAACTGGTCTTGAAATTGGAGATATTATTTCAGTTATAAATAATCAGCCTGTAGAAGAAATTATTGCTGAGAAAATGAAATACGCACCTGCTTCGAATTACCCGACCAAGTTACGAAACATTTCTTTTGATCTTTTGAGAACAAATGATTCGATAATTAACATAGAGTTTATTAGAAATGGTAGAGCTGAAAACAAAACTTTAAAAACATATTCATACGAGGAAATAAATGTTTACAGCAAATATGAGTATTCTGATACTTGCTTTAAATTGATAAATGAAGATATAGCCTATATAAATAATGGTTCTCTGAAAAAGGAGTATCTGCCTGTTATCTGGAAAGAAATTCAGAACACAAAAGGGTTGATTATAGATATTAGAAATTACCCTTCAGATTTTCCTTTATACCAATTAAGTTGTTATTTAATGCCAAAAAAAACTCAGTTTGTTAAGTTCACAAAAGGGAGTATTAAAACTCCGGGTCTTTTTACTTACACAAAACCATTATACTCAGGAAAGAAAAACAAAAATTATTATCAGGGAAAAGTCATTATATTAATTAACGAAATTACCCAAAGTTCTGCGGAGTTTCATACAATGGCGTACAGGGTTAATCAAAACTCAATTGTTATTGGCTCTACAACAGCAGGTGCAGACGGAAATGTTTCACGATTTGACTTGCCAGGTGGAATAATCACTATGATTAGTGGAATAGGTGTTTATTATCCAGATGGACAAGAAACTCAAAGAATTGGAATTGTGCCAGATATCGAAATTAAACCTACAATTCAAGGAATTAAAGAAGGTCGTGATGAATTGTTGGAAAAAGCTATAAGTTTAATATATGAGAATTAAAAAGTAAAAGTTTTTTATAATTTTGTGTAAACGACGAATAAAATATTGTAAGATAGTTGAAATTATAAATATTGACACATGAAAATATTTTTATTACTAATAATTTGTTTGCTAATAACGACCGCAGCTTTCACTCAAGATAATATTGTAAAAGAAAACAGGTGGACTGAATGGCAGGTTGACACTACAAAAACACATCAGGGCAATATAAATGTTACAAAAAAGAGAATAAAAATCACCTCCAGTAAATGTTTAATTACAGAAGAAATTATCTATTTTCATGATGAATGTAATAATATTATCAGAAAGACAAAAATCAGATCTGACTGTAAACGTAATATAGGAGAAGGAAATATTATGTACGAAAGAAAGTATAAAAGTAAATGTGTTAACAAATAACAAAAACAGAAAAAGCCACGAAATCACAAAATCACACAAAACGGAATAAACATTTCGTGAACCTTAGTGTTTTAGTGTCTTAGTGGCAAAAAAACAAAGCAATATAAGAAACCATGAACTCGAAATCAGCAACAAAATAAACAAACAGCAATTGCAGGACAAACACTTCCTTTGGCATTTTATCAATTTAATGTTTTTATTGTACTTTGTATTAAATAATTTGAACAAAGTGTAAAAAAAATTATATTTGCACCGCAAATTAAGAATTAGAAATATGAAAAATAATGTATTAGTGTTTATAGCCATATTTATGGTGACTTTATCTTTAATTTCTTGTGGTAATAAAGAACAGAAGGTAAACAGCGAAGGTATTGACAGTAGTAAAATCACGGTGCAATCTCCAATTCTTGATGAGTATGGTAAACTTATGCCCGGATGTAAAAATTTGATTTCGGTAGAGGTCGAAGGTATTGATGTAGCCGAAGCTTTGATTTATATTGACGAAGATGCCGGTGATGCTTATATTGAAGAAACAGGTGTTAGTCTTGTTCCTTATGAAGGTGGGAAATCCGTGAAGATGATTATTAGCTTTAAGGAT
>JAKQEK010000424.1 GCA_029558535.1 Bacteroidota bacterium
GCAGACGTGGTAATATCAGAGTTTGTACCTCTAATTGGCTTTTGTGCAAGGTTGAAAGCGTAGTGCATTAAATCCCACACAGCACAAAGCACCTTAACGTTATCGGCAACCTTACAAAAACTCATCAATTTTATGAGTATCTAAACCAGTATAGGTGTGTATCAATTTTCTTAAAGCAAGACCACAACTTTCAACCATCTTCATTCTGTCATCAACAGACATTATTTATACGCAAACACCGTTACCTGTCAGTTAACCCAACACCTGACAATACCTCAATTAATAATTTCAATTCAAAAATATGTTTCATTTTTCTAATGAAAATTAAATTTTTATCTAAATCTTTTGAGTCAAAAGTTTGCTGTTTAAATATTATGTTTATTTCTTCATTCGGCTCAAAAAATACCTCAATTTCATCTAAATATCCATAGACATTATTTAGGAACATTTTGTATGTAAAATTTAAATGTTTTATAAATCCTAATTTTAAAACATTCTCCTCTGTAATCATAGCCGAACAGCTAAAATTTATTTCTCTCATCATGGCTAATTACTTTACAAATGAATAATGATTAGTTTGAGGCACGAATAAAGTATGTTTAAATATACCTTTTACATTTTCTTTTTTATTAGCAAACTCACTAAACTTACGCATAAATATATACTCCTGCTCTTGCGACACCGTGCCAGCTTCGGGCAAGGTGCTAAATTCGGTAATATAAATGTCGAAATCTTGAAGCTCGGATAACTCATTGTTTAATTCATTCAACATCTCTATGTCTGTATTTTTTTTGATATAAATATGAGGAGCTAAAAACAAATTGTGTTTACTCGCTAATTCCAATGCCCTTTTCCTCCAATATTTCCAAACCTTATTATGAGGTTGGCACATAGATATACCAATCTCCACCCCATCGCCTACAATCTCTCTGATAGCTGGAATGACAGTTAAGTCAAGATATTTAATGAACGCATCTATATTAGCCATAAATGGTGCTTTCTGTCCACCTGTCAGATAATCTGATAGATACGTTTCATTTTCCAATTCTACCGTTTTGATGTTAAAATTATCCTTAACATATCTCAACGTTGCAAGGCTATCTTCAAGATTGCATTTGCCTAAAAAAGGAGTGTGAGAATTGAAAGTGAAGTGAAAATTTTCTACTTTCATCTTAGTATAAACATTATACATATTTTCAATATAAGAGCTTGTTACATATTTTTTTAAAGCGTTATCAATAGCTGAATAGTCTTTAGTAATTGACCATTTTAGCATCTTGAGCTTGTCAAACAAGCTAGGATATAGCTTTCCGTATAGCTGTGTCCATAATGGAATGACAATCTCTTGCACTCCGAAACCTATCTCTGACAAATTCATCGTGTTAGAGAAAGTGCCTGAGTAACGCATAGAAGTAAGCCATTCAGGAGGCGTAACTTTCATTATCTTCTTAATTTGAGCAGGTGTTAAGTCTGCATTTCCTTTGTTGGACATAGCTAGAAAGTGTTGCATCTGTCCGATGTTGAATCCTGTTATCATGGTTTTTTTTTAAATTAAATAATATTGTTGACTTTGTCTCATTTTATGAGGCGTATTTGTAATTTTCTTTGTAAAGTATTGGTTTTCAATGTGAATAATTTTAGCCCATCGCACAAAAAAAAAAAAATTAAAAACACCTTGCTCCGTAGCGTTATTGTTCATATAAAGTAGTTAGCATCAATGCTACATTTCAAGTTCCAAACGAACTTTCCGTATAGAACCATCGTCAAGCAACTTATCCATTCTATTCTGTGTCAATTCTACTGGTGCAGTCCAAGTTTTTAAATCATAGTCCGCATATTGAACTGAGTAAGTTGCTTTCCTTCTTACTGCATCTCTCAATATTTCTTCCATTGATAACCGCACTGCTGCTAACACAGTATTGCCGTCATTGCTGGCTTCTGTGCTATTTTGAACTTTTGTTTCTTCGTTTTGCATTTGTATATAATTTAAAGTTTTGTAATTCTAATTCCGCAACGAACGGCAATACCCGAACCGTTATATTCAATTATCTAAAATAGGTTATAGGTTCAGTTTTCCAATGACTTTTATCTTTTAGTATCTCTGAATAAACAGACAACATACCTCTGATAAATTCCACACGTTGACAATCTTTTTGCATTAACTCATTTACGAGTTGCTTGTAGGATTCCTCTATTTTATTATAAAATAGTCCTGTTTCATTTATTTTTTCCATTTCGTTTAATAACTGCTTATAACAGCGTGTTATGCAAGCGGGCGGACAGCTTGCGGTTAATAATTAAGTTCGTGCTATGCCCGCCTTCGCAAAGCCCCAAAACGTTATATGCAAGTGCTACCATCCGACTGTAAACTCGGCAATAGTTGTTTCACCTTCTTTAACTTCGGCATAATTCATTCCTAATTCTTTAACGGCATATTCCTTTCCTGCTGTTACGTCAAACCTGTAAATATCATCAGAGTTACCGCCAACACTAATATAAATTGACTTGCCGTTAAACTCACCCCTAAATGAAAATGAGTATTTGTAATAAGATGTGAAAACAACTTTTGCCTCACCATACATTTCTAAAAATTCTTTTTCTGTTAATTTTGACATTTTTGT
>JAKQEK010000439.1 GCA_029558535.1 Bacteroidota bacterium
TGCTAACAAGGAAAGAAAATGGATCATGCCCGTCAGGGATTGGGGACAAATTATAAATCAATTTATCATTAAATTTGGTGACAGATGTGGCGTTCTTTAAACCCGGCAGTTACCAGTTTACACAAAATCTTTCACAGGCTCTAATTCTATAGTTGCCTTGAATAATTTCTCGGATTTTGTCTTTATGACCAGCCTCTGGTACTTTACGACCTATCTTGGATTTTCTTCCAATAAGTGTGTCGCATTCATTAAACGCTGGATTGTCAATGATGCGTATTTGACAGAATCTTTCTCAATGAATTCTGCAATATTTTTAAGATCATTAACCGATCTGTGAGTCCAATTGATTACAGCCATTTCTTGAGCTGATCTTTTACTTGTTGTGTAGAGTAGACTTTACCTTCTTCAACTTCCTTAAGACCCTTCTCAATTTTATCTAGTACAACCAATTCTTCAATCACCTGATCAACTGTGAAGCTATCAGGCAACCTGTCAATGGTCTTTTTTACTTTTTCTTTGGTCAACATATACAATTCCTCATTAATTATGTAAAGATACTCATTATTCCGGCCGAATTGATTTTGCCTGATATCTTATCATTGGGGCTAACGGCCGGCGGTATGGAGCGTGGCGCCTTAAAGGCAGTTTCCTGGCAGGGTATGCAAAATTTAATTACGTTTACAAAGCTTGGGTAGCACAGAAAACAGCCATGACCTATACCGTTTGTTGTGGCGCGTAATTTATTTTGGGAAGTACTTATATATATCCTTTCGATGCAAACACCTAATAAATTCAAAAGAAGATCCTGAAATGATTATTCCGAGACGATAATCTCCAATTCTAATTCTATAATTTTCGGCTGAGCCTTTTAACTTTTTGAGATTTTTAATTTGATTAATACTTTCAGCTTGTTGAACTTCTGAAATTACTGCAACAATCTTATTTAAAAGTAATTTATCTTTTATTTTCCGGGTATCTTTTTGAAAGGATTTATCAATCTTTACTTCCACCGCGAAGTTCCTTTATGAAAATTTCGGTATCGATATATTCTCCTGTTCTACCTTCATTTATAGCAACTGAAAGACCGTAATCTTCAATTTCCTCCTTTGTAAGCCTCTTCGTGGAAATACCAAGTTTTTTAGCTAATTGAATAATTAACTCCAGGTCTTTACTTGAATCAGTATGTAATATTACTCCTGTCATGGCATTTTTTTCTATTGCAAAGATAGGAAAGATAGGAATTATTAAAGTATCATATTTAAATTTTACTTATGCGCCACAACGGCCAGCAATATGGCCAGCGGCAGTTTCGCGTGCTTCGTCCCTATCTACCGTTACAAACCATAATACGGGGTAGACGACTTCAAATTGCTACTTCCCTCGCCGTTGGCTATATTGCTTGTTGTGGCGTCGTGCTTTAAAATTCGGAAATTATTTCCTTGATTGTTAAGATTCTGGTTTTCCCTATGAACTTAATTTCTAACAAATCATTGTCCCCGGTTACCAGGTAATCAGCTTTGCTGTCAATTGCCAGATTCAATAAAAAATCATCTTTGGAATCGCGACATTTGCCGGTCTTTGATTTTACTTCTATTATAATCCCATATTTATCAATAAAATCAATAATTCTTTCCAGATCGTTTTTCGAGAAGTACTTTTTAAATTTAGGTTTTTGGGCAACAGTTATAAATTCGTGTAATAACTCTGTTGAAAATACAAGTTTTAATTTATTACTTTCCACAAGGTCATCAAGGAAGCTGAAGTCTTTGGAAATAAGAAAACTAATCCATAAGTTGGTATCAAGGATTACTTTTTTATTTTTCATATCGAGCTTTTCTGACAAATTCGACCTCCTTTGTTATTTCGTCCAATGAAGGAGCCTCATCAGAATACTTTCTAAGGTTGTCAAGTAACTCTTCAAGCTCGTATTTTACTTTTTCTTCCCTAATCCTTATCAGATCCATATCAGCAAGGTTTTTTATCAAGCTTTTTGCCTTGGGATTTATTATTTCTATTCTTAAGTATTCCATATCATTTAATTTCTTACAAATTTACAAAAACCTGTCCAACTAATAAAAACTGGCTGATTGCATAGACATTTTCCAGCATGCGCCACAACGGTCGGCGGTATGAAAAGTTGCCGATTGCGGGCGATTTCCTGTCAAGTTACACAAAAGTTGAGGTGGGCTACAACCCTTGAATAACCTACTGAGCCAGCAATTTTTTATACCGCGTGTTATGGGCTGGGGTTCATTAGTTTTCATTGTATCCAAATTTTCGAGTTTGCAAAACTTCTTTCCACCAACTTTCCCTGTCAATGATAATTTGGTCGTCTGTCGTCGATTTGTAAATGTCGAGGATTGAGTATTTGAAATTTTGTTTAATATGGTCAAAGGTTAGTTTTTTAAGTCCTACGTTTCCACCGTGTCCATTTGCTAAATATGCTCTCCAACGCCCTAAAATCATATTTTCTCCGTAAGCTGACCCAACATACATTTTACCATTCGATTTGTCTGTCAGCAGATAAACGCCTTTTTGATTTTGTAATGCGGTTTTCCAGTTGTCTTTTTCCAAAACACGTTTCATTTCGTCCCAAGAAATATTTATTTTTTCATAACCAGGGAATAAGTCGTTGTCAAAAGTGTCAGGTAAAATTTGAGATACATAACAGTCGTCTATTACTGATTCAGCGTTACGAATCATTGTCTGTGCCTTATTCTTAAATTTTACGATTAAACGTCCAACGTATTTTTTATATTCGGGTAGGTCTTGATATTCGTAGCCAACGCCATTTAGTATATTCAAGTCTTTAGTTACTTGTCCGATATGAAACAGCAACCAAAAATCTTCATTCGGTTTTATCTTAACAAGTCCAACCGTGATTTGTCCTGCTTTGTATGATTTGTTTTTGTTATAATTCCAATATTGTCCAGCGAGCATTGTAGAAATATCTCCATTTTTAAAAAGCTCTATCGGATTCCAATTTTGAGCAAACATTAAATTGAAACGAATTTTCACGTTGTTAATATTGTCAAGTCGTAATATGTCATTTAGTTTAATACTTTCCATTTTTCAATCTTTTGTTTGCAGTCTGGTTTTCTACCCTTGCCCATAACGACTGCGTGTATGAAACGTTTGGCATTTCGAAGCGATTTCCTATCAAGTTACAACTGTTTTTGATACGAGCCGTACCGCTCGATAAACCACTGACTGCCAAATGTTTTATACACGTTGTTACAGGCTGGCTTTTTTTTCATAGATAGATACATTTTTCTATATTCTCACCGCTTTTTATTTCATTGATTAAATCGTTCATAAATCTTGAAGCTGGTGCACCATCAATTATATCATGGTCGAAAGACACGGATAAACAAAGATGCTCTCTTGAAACGAATTGATTATCTAATTCAATGACTTTCTTGTCAATACTCCCAATTGTCAATAGTACAGTTGCTGAACCATGTGGAATACACCAAATTGGTTCTTTGCAATACATTCCAATAGCAGTAACAGCAATCTTTCCATACTTTTTTGCCATGTAAATATTCTTGTCTGCCATCCGAATCATCAATCTTAGAAAGAAACTCGGTATTAAGTTAATCCAAATTTTACCTGAAAGACTACCAAGTTTGTCGGTTTGTTGATTTTTGGCTTCTCTTATTTCCTTGTGCATTTGAAGATATGTCTTGTACTGTGCTTTCTGAATCCCTATTGGTTCAGGGACTTTTCCTCCATCTATTTCACGTTCAATTAATACGCTTATTGTAATATCATCAAGCAATATTAGTTTTTTGCCTTTGATAAATGAGTTAAATTGAGGATAATCTTTAATAACATTTGAAAGACATGCCACAATGTATGCTGTCAATGAAAGTTTTTCTCCTGTTTTTTCGAAATGCTTCTTAATCAAGTCTCTTGGTTTTGTAATATCTACTTCGGAAATACAATGTATAGCATTTTTATCTTTTGTAACCGAAGCAGAAGCAGCAACCATCCTTCTGCCGAAGCTTAAAGGCATTTTCTTGTAACTAGCCATTTAGTTATCTTGTATTTAAATTTAGAAAATCAATCATTTCTTCATTAACAATATCAGGTTTTTCCATATTTAGTCCATGACCGGCTTCTTCAACAATAACAACCTTTGCATGAGGTAAGGCCTTTATTGCACTTGCTTTAAATGCTTGCGGGTCTTTATATAGTATAGGTTTTCCACCTGCCATGACCAATACAGGCATTTTTATCATGGTTAATTCCTCTGGTTTATAAATTCTGTGCATGGGTACATCTGTCATTTTTGTAGAACCAAACTCTATAACATCAAGCATGTGTTCAAACCAAATATCCATTTTTTCGTCTGAATAGCCACCACCTAACCAATCAAAGAATTTGCGGTACTTCTCTCTGTTCGGGAAAAACATGAACGTTTTAAACCCTTTCCAAGCAATACCTCCATTCATTGGCATAAAAGTTTCGGAAGGGTCGAGCAACAACAATGCCGATAATATTGAGGGGTTTTCGCGTGCCAGAGCTAATGCAAGCCAGCTACCATAGGATAACCCAGCTACAGAAACATTTTTTAAATTGTAATGATTAAGAATTTGGTTAAACCAAATTTGATAGTCTTTAATATCTTTAATCGCTTTACCTTCTGGTTGTCCCTTCCCTCCATAGTTTAGCATGTCTAACGTGTAAACCTTAAAAGTTTTCGATAATACTGAAACATTGGGATACCACATGGTAGCATCAGCAAACAAACCTGGTAGTAATACTAACGGTTGACCATCCTCTTGTCCTGAAATGATAACATGAGATTTGCCGAAATCAGTTAAAACGTATTCTTCTTTGTAATCAATATTCCAAAGTGTCATTGCTTTGTCATAACTTGTATAGGCGATATTTTTTCCAGTTTCGGTTTTGTAAAGCGATGCAGGTACAATACTATTTTTAGTTGTCATACAGCTTGATGTCGAAATTAATATTAAAAAAATGATGATGAGTTTTTGATATTGCGTTTCATATGCTTATTTCTTATCCATTAAATAATTGTAAAACTGATTTTCTTTTAGCCATATAGCATAATCATTTAAATCAAAATGCGGTTTGCCAAGAATTGAATATGTCGCGTATTCATCAACTAAGTGAGATTCAGAGGTGCTGATAGAATAGTCTGACATATGTTTCACGAACTTCATTTCCTTTATGAAAATTGCCAGTAGTTTGATAATTGCCACTGGCAAGGTTTTTACTTTTGATTTTTCGGATAAAACCGCAAGAAAACCCTTAGCGGCTGTTGAATGTATGTACCCATTTTTTCCTTGTATGGGAAATTCTTTAAAGAATGCTTTTTCGTTACCGATTGCATTAATCAAGTGTTGGGTAAAATCGTAGCAATTAGTAAAGTAAATCGGATTAGTGTTGTTGCCTATTACAGAATACACGTTTTTTCTCTGATAAAAAACAAAACTATCCAGAAACCAACTGCAATGTAAAATAGTGTAAGGGATACCAGACTCTTTAATAAGCTTTTGTCCTTGCTTGCGGATAATATTAGGTATAAATCTGAAAGTATTTTGTGTATCTTGATTATCCAAAGCACCCAAACCGGAAATTTGAATAATTTGTTTGATTGTATTCTTGTCTAACGCGTTTAGTATGTTTTCTATACCTTCACGTTCTTCGGCAAAGGGTACATTTATATCTGCTGTGAGTGTTGAAAGATTGAGATATAAATACTCTGTGTTTTTTAATGCACTTTGTAACGATTTTAAATCTCGTAAATCCCCTTTCACTATTTCAACATGTTCAGAACAATCAAATAGCTTTTTTGCTTTATCCGTATTGCGAACTATTGCTTTTATTCTAAAATCTGCACTAATAAGATTTTTCACAACAGGAACGCCAATATTTCCTGTTACACCAATTACAGTAATTATATTCTGTTGCATTTTAATTATGCAACAAAACTAAGTACATGACAAAAATTTACAGCATTGGGTAAATTTATCTATATCGTTGCTAAAAAGCAAGTTGGAAATATAAGTGAGGCCATATTTGAAGAGACTCTTTGCTCTTCTGCCATGATTCTTGATCTTGATTGGCCTGA
>JAKQEK010000455.1 GCA_029558535.1 Bacteroidota bacterium
CGACTGTAAATCCTGAGCTTACAATTAATGAAAGAGACAACTTCGACAACCTATTAAATGATGAAAAAATAAGAGCAGCTATCAAATGGTTGAAGGAAAAATAACAGCCTGTAGCAAGGTTTTGCATCAGGAGGAGTGAGGCTTCCTTAGGCGCAACAGGCTGTGTAACTTGAAGCTTTGTGCTTCCAATTAAGTTCAGTGCTGGGTTGACAGTCCCGCCTTTGGCTGGATACATATCGTGCTCTAAAATCCACCACTGCGCCAAGTGCCACACTCTTGGCATCAAGTATAAAACGATACGGCAATGCAGACATTGACGGAGAGAAAACATTAAAGAAAAGTAAATTATAACAAGGGGAAAAGGCCAAACAATCCATATTGACAACGGAAAATGAGTAAACCGATCCCATGCTTTTAGGGACCGACCCCTTTTTGTTTTTTTCCACCCGCATTTTTCAAAAAAGAATGTCAGCCAGTCGCACAACTGGCACATTAGGTTTATTACGACACACAAAACGGACCCAACAGCTAAACCAAAATAGCCACAACTAAGCCACCTCGCCGAAGAAATTTACGAAATTTCATTCATACCATTTATAAGCTATCCTACGTCAAATAATTCCCATTCCATCACTTTCATTTTGTAACAGGTATTCAAAACTGGACTTTTGTATTATCCAAATTTTGAATGAAAGTTTATGGCCCTAATAATTTCCAAACTCAATAAGACATATACGAATGGTGTTAAAGCATTAGACAACATCAGCCTGACTTTAAACAACGGGATGATTGGATTACTTGGACCTAATGGTGCCGGAAAATCATCCTTAATGAGAACAATTGCCACTTTACAGAAGCCAGATAGCGGAAGTATTTTCTTTAATGAAATTGATGTACTAAAAAATCCAATGGAAGTGCGAAGTGTGTTGGGTTACTTACCTCAGGATTTCGGGGTGTATCCTAAGGTTTCAGCAGAACAACTCCTTGACTACTTCGCAATATTAAAAGGGATTACTTCAAAGAGTGAAAGAGGTAAAATCATACAATACGTTTTGGAAATCACTAACCTATATGAAGCCAGAAGGAAAAATGTAGAAAGTTTTTCGGGTGGAATGAAACAACGATTTGGCATAGCACAACTCCTATTAAACAAGCCCAAGCTCATTATTGTGGATGAACCAACAGCAGGTTTAGACCCTGCTGAAAGAAACCGATTCTTAAATGTGCTGAGAGAAATTGGAACGGACAATACTGTAATATTCTCTACGCATATTGTTGAAGATATAAAAGACTTGTGCCAAAATATTTGCATCATGAATAAAGGAAATGTTCTAAAATACACAACCCCCCAAAAAGCAATTCAGGAAATTCATGGTAAATTATGGGCCAGGAAGATACCCAGAGAACTATTAGAAACTGAAGAATCGGAACATCAAATACTATCATCAAAATACAATGTAGATAACAGCCTAACAATAAAAATTTATACTGAAAATCCCCCTGATGATTCATGGGCAAGTGTGGCACCGCAATTGGAAGATGTGTATTTCATTTCATTGAAAAAAGATCAAAATCAAAAACAATGATTAAAATAAATTTTTACTTTACAATTATTACCACACTTTTATTTTCATGTGCCTTTTCTCAAAGTGCCAAACCCAAAATAAAAGTGCATTTATTAGGCACCTTTCATTTCGCACAAACCGATTCAACTTTTGATGTTCTAAGCGAAAAGAATCAAAAAAGCATTCTCAAACTATGTGAAATTGTAAAGAAACAAAAACCTGATAAAATCTTCATTGAAAGAATGCCTGACTACGAACATCAAAATAAAATGGATAGTTTATTTCAAGCTTATAAAAAAGGAGACCCAAGACAAAGACGCAATGAAATTTGGCAGGTCGCATTTCGGGTAGCAAAAGATCTAAACCATAGAACAATATATAGTTGTGACCATCCCGGACAATATGGATATTACTATTCTAAAATTGAGGAGTATGCCAGAAAAAACAATCAAATAGAAATATTGAATGGTAAAGAAAATGGCATTACAATCCCGGAATCAAGCCTTATAAATGAAGATTCTTTACTTCTGAATTCTGACTTATTGGAATCATGAAGTGGCTAAATTCAAAATGTGTCCAACAAACTTCCCATGCACATTACATTAACTGTTTTCCACAATTGGGTAACACCAATGTTTTTCATTACGACTCTACATACTTCTTAGGATCTGAACTAACAGCGGATTGGTACAGAAGAAATATAAAAATATATTCAAAAATGATTGTTCAACTTGATTACTCAGAAAAAGCCATTTTTCTGATTATGGGAAACGACCACATTCCAATCATCAAACACTTGTTTGAATGTAATCCATACTTTGAAGTGATTGATACAGAAAAATGGCTGGGGAAAACAAAGATTAAATTTAGCAGGTAATGTTCAAAACAATCTTATCCTATGAATTAAAATATTGGGCAAAAAATACATCTGTATATTTCTATGGCTTCATATTATTCTCCATTGCCTTGCTATCGACAGCTGGCAATGCAGGCATGTTTAGCGAAACACAAAGCGGTGAAAAAAGTGTTGTTAACTCATCATTTGCTTTGTTTAATTTAATGTTATTAGCAAACAAACTATTACTTTTTATAATACCTTCTATAATTGGTAATTCCTTATACAGAGATTTTAAATCCAATTCGCATAGTCTACTTTATAGCTATCCTATTACTAAACAAAATTACTTATATGCTAAATTTATCAGCTCACTAATTCCGCTCATTCTGATTGAAATATTGTTCTTTGTAGGTTGCTTTGCAGGTACTCAATTACCAGGGCTTAATAAATCTCTTGTTTTGCCTTTTGATCTCTCATCATACTTTCAATTGTTTCTTCTTTATTTTCTTCCCAATGCTTTATTGTTTGGCATCTTAGTCTTTTTTATAGTTTCCATATCACGAAATATATACACTGGATTTATTGCAATAGTTGTGGCTTTAATCATTCGGGAAATAGCAACAAGACTAACTGCAAGTGCCGAAATCAGTTTTATGGCCATGATGGTTGAACCTTTTGGCGAAACAGCAACCCACTATTATACCAAAGATTGGAGTTTAACAGATCGAAACAACAACCCGTTACCATATTCAAAATTTATTATTCTAAATAGATGTTTTTGGCTAACAATAGCTGCGACCTTAACTTATCTTACACACAAAATATTTACTTTTAGTGTAAATCCATTCCAATTAAACTATTATAAGCAACCAAGAGGAAAAAAGCTTGTGCAGCGAGCAAGGCAAGTAATAAAAGTAGAATTACCATCGGTTAGGATTAGTTTTTCACTATTGTCTAACTTATACAAATCGTGGAAGTTATCAGCCATAGAATTTAAATCCGTCACTTACACCGGTGCCTTTTCAAGCATTATTTTAGCAGGAGCAGTATTCGTTTATATTTTACTATCTCAGATGAATTCGCCCTATGGCGTAAAAGTTTTGCCTGTAACATGGGTAATGTTAGCATTTCCTGTTCTATTTTTTACGCTACTCATTAATTTCATTACTTTTCTCTACGCTGGCTTCTTAGTTAATCGTAATAAAGCCACAAATATGTTCTCAATGGTTGATTCAACAGCGACCCCAAATTGGGTACTGGTATTTTCAAAACTGATTGCACTTATTAAAATTCAAATATTACTGCTATCAATTATCATGATTACGGGGGTTATTGTTCAACTATCTCAAAAATACTACCACTTTGAAATCTTACACTATATTTTTGACTTATATGGTATACACTTAATTGGTTTCGCTATCTGGGCAATTGTTGCCTTATTGATCCACTCCTTGTTCACAAATACATGGCTAGGGCTCTTTATACTAATATTAGTATATTTTGGTCCGGCAGAACTACCATTGTTAGGTATTGAAAAATACATTTATCGCTTCAATCAAAATCCTGATGCTGGATTTTATTTAGGATATTCGGATTTAAGTGGACACAGTCATTCCATTTACGCATACTTCATTTACAAATTTTATTGGTCTCTATTTGCATTGATACTTTTTGCTGGATGCATGTTGCTATGGCAAAGAGGAATAGCACTTTCCTTAAAAGAAAGGGCTACTATTGCATATAAGAGACTCAACCGAGAAATAGCCATACCAACAACAATAGCTATAACTGCCTTTATTTGTACTGGATACGTGATTAATACGAACGTGGAACGTTTACACAGGCCTGCTATTGAAACAGAAATAAAAGATATTACTGATTATGCTGACAAGAAATATAATGAATATGAGCAGATGATTCAGCCCAGGATAGTAAGCGTTAATGTTTTAATGGATATTTATCCAGAAAATCAGACTTTCATGTCAAAAGGTCACTATACGCTAATCAATAAATCACAAAAAAACATTGATACCATAGTGATTCAAACACCGTTTGATGTCGTTACACAAATATCCATCAATCAAGAAGCAAGACTTATTACAAATGATATGAAAGCCAATATTAAAATTTACAAGCTAGAAACTGCATTGCAACCAAAAGATAGCATAATTATAAACTTTACTGTAAAAAGTATTCCTAACTCTATTTTATACAAAAATTCGTTGGTAGAAAAAAATGGCACTTATATTACCTCTCTCATTTATCCAACCATTGGATATCACCCAAACAAAACACGGAAAATGCCTTCTGATTCAGCGGCTTTAAATAATCATAACCGCTCTGCTGATGCTGATTATATCAATTTTGAAGCTACAGTAAGCACATCAGAATATCAAACTGCCGTTGCACCAGGGTATTTACAAAAGAAGTGGAAAGCAAATGGAAGGAATTACTTCACTTTTAAATCTACAACACCTGTCACCATTGATTTTGCATTTGTTTCAGGAATATATGAAATAAAGAAGGAGATTTACAAAAACATACCGATAGAAATCTATTATCATAAAAAACATGAATACAATATACCACACATGATAAACGGTATAAAAGCAACACTTGAATATTGTGAAAAATACTTTAGTCCATACCAACACAAGCAAATTAGAGTTATAGAATTTGCCAGAACCCGAGGAGACTTTGCCCAGTCATTTGCAAACACAATTCCCTATTCAGAACTAGGTTTTATTATGGCCATAGATGACAAAAATGAAACAACTATAAATTTCTCATTCCTTGGAGCAAGCCACGAATTTGCACATCAATGGTGGGGAATGCAGGCTATACCAGCCGATGTTGCGGGTGCAAAAATGATAACAGAAAGCATGGCGGAGTATGTATCCTTAAAAGTCTTTGAAAAGCAATATGGTAAAATCAAATCCCTTCAACTATTAAACAAATCATTAAATACCTATTTGAATAAACATAAGGAAGCTAAAGAAACAGAACTACCATTAATTCTAAACACAGGAAATAGTCAATCACACGTTGCTTATCAAAAAGGAATGTTGGCATTTAACGCCCTGAGCCATTACATTGGAGAGGAAGCCCTGAATAGAGCGTTAAAGCACTATATGCAAAAAGTAAGATTTCAAAAGGCCCCATACACCACCTCCATAGAGATGATTGATTTCATCAGAAAAGAAACACCAGATTCACTGCTGTATTTAATACATGATATGTTTGAATCAGTTACTTACTATGACAATAAAATAGAAAATATAGAAACTAAAGCGATATCAAATTCTATGTATGAAATAAGCATAAACTATTCAATTAATAAGTATGAAAAGAAAGCCAATACGTTTACATTATTGCCGTTGAATGATTATATTGAAATTGGCATTTATAAAAAGGATTCGCCTTTACCATACGATGAAAAACTGGTGCGGGTAACCAAATCCAAAAACCAGTTAAAATTTCACCTTGACTACAATCCCTATAGTATTGTCATTGACCCAAATTGTTTGTTAATAGACATAAAAACCAGTAATAACAAAGAATATTTTTAAACCTCTCTACTTCAAAATTACTAAATTTGCTATCAATAATATTTATAGTGCAATGATGAAATCACCAAGTAAAATGCAGGTATTTGTAATTGAAAGAGCGGAGTTGCTTTTACTCCTTCTTTTGGGGTTGATTTATTTTACCATGGCATTTTTTGGCAGAGGCAATTACTGGCACTCATTTGAGAGCACGAATCTTACGGTAATTATTCTTTGTTTTCCAATAGTTTTTGCAGTCAACTCCTATCTGTTCATTCCAATTTTAGCCAAAAATAAAAAATGGTTTCTGTATATAGTTCTAGTAATTATTTTATTCCTGTTCATTGAATGGGTTAGAATTAATGTAAATTCAACCGCACAGTTTTTGGGAAATGAAAACATTTCCATTTCATTTGTTTTGGCATTTGCTATATCGTGGCTTTTTATAACCTCAAGAGACTGGTTTCTTAATTTAAGACAAATCGAAAAATTAAAGGCAGATAATTTAATAACCGAAATTGCATTTCTTAAAGCACAAGTCGACCCACACTTCATGTTCAATACGTTGAATGCCATGTATGCGTTAGCCTTAGAAGAAGAAAGTCCAAAAACTGCAGACAGTATTATAAAATTAGGCACATTGATGCGATACAATCTTCATGACTCCAATGTGGGACTTATAAGCATTGAAAAAGAAATTGATTACATTGAAAAATACATTGCATTGCAAAAGTTAAGGCTTAATGAAAATAACCGTCTTGATGTTGACATAAAGGTGGATGCAAACGTTACCCATAGTACCAAAATTGCACCACTTCTATTAATCCCAATTATTGAAAATGCATTTAAGTATGGAGCAAGCCCTTCAAAGGAAACATTAATAACAATTAAAATTCATGCAACTAACAAATCATTTCAATTGGAAACATCCAATGAATTAATTCCTAATACATACAATCGTGAATTAAAAGGTGTCGGATTACAAAATTTGGAAAGGCGACTTAATTTATTGTATCCACAACAGTATATATTACACTCAAACCAATCAGGTGAAAGGTATTTTAGTTACTTAAAAATTGAATTTCATAAATGATAAAGTGTGTAGCCATAGATGATGAGCCAAAGGCTCTCGAGATAATTAAAAATCATGTTTCAAAAATCGATTATTTACAATTAGAGAATGTATTTACTGATGCTATTAGAGCCGTCCAGTATTTGCAAGAAACTGATATAGATTTGCTCTTTCTTGACATTAACATGCCAGATATTAACGGCATAAAACTGGTAAAACATTTAAATAAAAAACCACTAACAATATTCACAACAGCATATAGTGAATACGCAATAGAAAGTTATGATGTTGAAGCTATTGACTATTTGTTAAAGCCTTTTGATTTTTCAAGATTTTTAGCAGCAACCAATAAAGCAAAAGACCGTTTGTTAAAATATCCAGCAATTTCTTCTGAATTCTTCTTCGTGAGCTCAGGAAATCAAAAAATAAAACTAATTTATAACGATATTCTTTTTATAAAAGGCTATGGTAATTACGTAACTTATCACACAAAAACAGACAGAGTAATGGTGCGAACCTCAATAACAGAATGCCAAATTGAACTACCCTCCAACATATTCATTCAAATTCATCGAAGCACAATTGTTTCCCTGAAATGGGTTAGCAGGATTGAAGACAATCATGTTTATATTGCTGACAATAAATTTCCAATAAGTTCGACTTATCGAGAATCATTTTTAAGAGCCATTGGAACAAAATAAGCCCCCGCAATTTCCAAGCACATTGCCAAAGCCACAGAAGCCAAAGCCCAGTGCAAAGCTTAATCAAAGAGCTTGCACAACAAACCCAAGAGACAAAGAAATTTCAAAAATGCCCCACCTCACAAAAAAAGACAATGCAAATTAAAACAAAAAAAACTGACAAATCACGTCAGACAAGGAAGCACTGGTGGCAACACACGTTTTGCGTCAGGAGGAGTGATACCTCCTACGGCGCCACAGGCTGTGCAAACCTGGAGCTTTGTGCTTCCAATCAAGTTCAGTGCTAGGTTGACAGTCCCGCCTTTGGCTGGATAAATTTTGTGCTTTGAAATCGCCAACTTTTTGTAGCTTTATAACCCTAAGCTCCATGTAAAACGACCATACCAAAAATAAGATACACCCGGATAACCAACAATCCTGCCCATGCTTTGCAAAACTAAAAATAATTCACACGAGGAATGAATACCAAAACACTACGCCAGTTGGTTTTTTGTACCTGTACCTTTTCATTTTCTTTCAACCTGATGGCTCAGGAGTTTCTGCACACGCCCATTGCGGGACAGCATCTCAAAGATTTTATCCTTGTAAATTACGTTGACTGGGGTGCCGGAAATGATGGGTACGATCATAAATGCCGTTCAAAAACATACGATGGACATCAGGGCACAGATTTTGTAATCAGAAGTTTTGCTGCGATGGAT
>JAKQEK010000471.1 GCA_029558535.1 Bacteroidota bacterium
CTGATACAGAACGACTTTGATTTTATCACTCCTGCATGGGTTGAAAGCGAACGAACGGAGTGGGTAATAAGCAGTAGCAGTATTACACAATTTCTGCACGACGAAATATATTGCAGTGCAATTGATGCGTACCGGCCGAAGTTACTATATGATTTATATTGCGATTGGTGCGCAGATGAAAAACGCACCGCATACGGGAGAAACAATTTTTATGAAAAATTGAAGCTTGAAGAGCGCATAACGTTTATCCACACACGAGACGGCGATATTTTTAGAGTTAAGCTCGATGATAGCGAAGAACAAAAATCTGATAATGCGTATAATGACGATGATGACGATATACCATTTTGAGAGGAAAAAATAAAATGAAAATAGGTTTAGTTGATGTCGATAGTCACAATTTTCCAAATTTAGCATTGATGAAAATTTCAAATTTCTATAAAGAAAATAATTGCGATGTTGAATTTATAATTCCACTAAAAAAATATGATATCGTTTATATGTCAAAAGTTTTTACATTTACGAGAGACTTTGATGTTTGTATACAAGCAAATGAAATATACAAGGGTGGTGCAGGATATAATCTTGATACGAAATTGCCTAAAAGAATAGAAAAACAATTTCCCGATTATTCCTTATATGGGATAACGGATACTGCATATGGTTATTTGACACGTGGCTGTCCACGACAATGTGATTTTTGTATTGTTAGCAAACTCGAAGGTTGTGAATCGGTAAAGGTTGCAGATGTTAATAATTTTTGGAACGGACAGAAAAACATAAAATTGCTTGATCCAAATATTTTAGCGTGCAAAGAAAGAATAGAATTATTACAACAATTAATTGATTGTAAAACAAATATAGATTTCACGCAAGGTTTGGATGTGCGATTGCTGAATGAGGAAATTATTTATATGCTAAACAAAATGAAAATAAAGAGAATACATTTTGCATGGGATAGCGAAAAAGATTCAGACATAATTTTAAAAAAATTAAATTTATTCAAAAAATATACAACAATAAGCAATAGGAAAATTGGTGTTTATATTTTAACTAATTATAATACAAATATTGAATTCGATTTGCATAGAATTTACACAATAAGGGATATCGGATATGCTCCATTCGTCATGGTATATGATGTCAAAAATGCAAAAAAGATATATAGGCATATGCAACGATGGTGCAACCGGAAATGGGTTTTTAAGAAATGTAAAAATTTTGAAGATTATATCACAAAATAAAATGTACATATGCAACGCTTTTGCACAGATAAAAAAATTGCAAAAAAATG
>JAKQEK010000001.1 GCA_029558535.1 Bacteroidota bacterium
TATAATCAGAATATACAAATATACGCTAAAAACGTTGAGTGTCAGCAAATTTTCTCATTCCTATTTGTGCTGGCTTACTTGTGACAGAATGGAGATTAATATGCATAAAAACATAGATCTGGAAACTAAGAGTATTCCGGAAAAATTACAAAAGCGATTACACCTTACCTATTTCACTGTAAAATGTATTTTAATTGGAGTTATTTTTTTTATTGCGTTTCAAAGTGTAGCGAGACTAATGGTTCAGGACGATATTGCTTTAGGAACTAAAGGCACTGGATTTATTTCACATTTCTATTGCGGCACTTTTTTTATAGAATTAAATATGGAGAATTCTTTTGTATCGGAGGAAGCTGCTATAAACTGGTTGCAACGTCCGGATATATCTTCATTGGGAGATATTATTATAAATTCATTTCCTATAATTATAATTATATGTATTCTTTTGGCTTTGCGAAATGGAGATAAAAAAGCACTATTTAGCCGAAATTTTTTTAAGACATCAAGATTGTTTATTACAGCAGGAATTGCTTGGATGTTAGGTAACACATTCCTGGAAATAGTTAGTTTTATTAATATAAAATCACATGATACATCTTCTTTTATCGGTATTTTAGCAAATCAAAAATATTATTGCCAGATATATAATGTTCTCGTAATTCCATTCATTATTTTATGCTGTGGGTTACTGTTGCGTCAACATGAACGAGCATTACAAAATAAAAGTACAAAGAGAAATGAGGCAATTTTAAAAGCATTAGCGATAATAAGCTTAATAACTGCATTAGGTTTTATTTTTTACCGATTCGGAGTAAGACTTTATGAGCTAATTACAATTCTGTCAGGCAAGGAAATATCAGTACGCCTGCCTTTCTATAAGTGGTCTCTTGAACTTCCATTTTCTTTGGCAAAATCGTCCGAATCTTATACTAAATTAGTCGTATTTCGTTTTATAAAAGATATGCCTATTTTTATAGCTTCAACAGTGACATCTTTTCTATTTTTTAAATTACTGGTTGATTCTGCAAAAGGCAAAATCAATACGTCTGTAAACAAAAAAAGAATTTCTGTTAGTATAATTGTACTTATTGTTTCCTCATTACTATTCAATATATTTGGTTTGTTTGAGGTGGAAATGCTAAACAACAATTTTACAGGTATATATGGTGCAGTAACATATACAATTGGGCTGCGTTCATATTGTGAACCTATTCTCTATGCCATGTTATTATGGTTTTTTAGTGTGTATATGCAATGTATACCTGAAAATAATACATAGCCCAACTTCACTTACATTCTTTTGGAATATTTTTATGATATGAACAAGGGAAACCAAATAGTTTCATTGCTGACTCAATTAAAGATTGATGGAGAGTGTCTGTGTATACCTTTGTTCTGTAGCAATTTGGTATTTAAATCAGAGCTTTGAATTATGAGCGAAATAGGGCTTTCAAAGAGTATCATATATGCATTCCAAAGTGAAAGATTAAAATAAATACTACTTTGGAATACTTGATTTGTCTGTTGCTGGAATGAAGAGATGGCGTGAGCCAACTTCTCATACTCTCTTTTTGTTTATCCGCACTATCTCCGGCGAGATTTTTCCTTCACAGCATTTTGCTCACGCTTTTTTTGTTCCTCAGCAACAAGCTTTGAAATATAATCCCCTTTAGAAATTTCATGATATGTATGAGCAATATCAGAGTAAGTATCATATAAACGCTTGCAGTTCTCAAAGCTATTTTTGAGAGCTGTTATTTTTTTGTCTGTTTCCTGTTGTAATACTTTTAATTGGTCAAAATCTGAAAGGGTTTGAATATTATTACCTTTCATTGTCTGCTTGCATATATTCAACTTTAAACGTTCAGGAATAGAAATCTGTGGCTTATCAACAAGAGAAAAATACGTTTCTGCTTGTTCCACAAGACTGTCAAACTTCTCCTTATGAACAGTAAGGGAATTTTGATATTGTCAATATCACTTGACACATTTTACTCAAAAATTTTGAGGATAACATGTGCGTATAGGAATAAATATTCATGGAGCGTAGCGAAATGGATATTTATTCCTATACGCACCGAAAATTTTTACGCTGTCGATTTTTGCGTTTCATAATACCGTCTGCGTTTAACTGCAGGTGGCAACCCGCCATTTCCAGAACAAATTCTGCGATTATTCCAATAACTCATAAAGTATCGCCATATCATGGTTTTAAGCTCTTCTATGGTGTAATTTTCTGATTTTCTGTTTCTACTGTAAAATAGTTCTTCTTTCATTCTCGCCCACATACTTTCGCAGCGTGCGTTATCGTGGCATCTGCCACCAGCACTGTTCATACTTTGCACAAGCCCTGATTCGGTAATTGCCAGCCTGTATTTTTCACTTGTATATTGGCTCCCTCTATCTGAATGGAGTATTGCCCCTTGCAAGAGTGGATGTGATTTTACGGCGTTTTCCACCGTCTGGACACATAATTCTGCTCTCATGTTATCTGCTATTGCAAGTCCTAAAGCACTGACATCGTAACAGTCAAAAATCGCAGAAATATACAGCTTTCCTTCCTTTGATTTTATTTCTGTTATGTCTGTAACGCACTTTTCACATGGCTCATCTGCCTTAAAATCACGCTTCAGTAGGTCATCAGACTTTCTTGCCTCTTTGTCAGCCTTGGTGATTCCGTTGGGCTTTCTTCTGGGTTTATGAGTAAGTCCAATATCGTTCATCACACGATAAACGGTGCTTTCACTTGGTATTTTAATACATTCTGGATTTTTTAATAAAAGAGCCTCGTGCATGCGAACCTTTCCATATGTATCGTTGCATTCGTCCTCCTTAACAATTTTCATCATCTCAGCCGCCAGAGTTTCGTATTTCCAAGGCTTATTACGATTTTCTAGATAATTGTAATATCCCTGTCTAGTAACATCAAGTGCTCTGCAACAGAAAGCAATTTTTCCCTTGATTTTTCCATCATCGGTTTTCAGGGCAATAAATTTCATTCTTTCTTTTTTGCAGACCTCTGACGGCTGGCTGCGAAAAAAGCACTGGCTTCCTCCAAAAATTCGTTGAGTTCATTCAGTCTCTTATTTTCCTTCTCAAACTCTTTGATTTCTTTACGCAGCTTCCTGACCTCTTCAGCAAGGCTCATTGCATTTTCTGGTGTTCTTTCATCAACGTCGAGCTCACCATTTTTTGCAGCCGTTATCCATCCATACAATGTGCTATACGGCACTCCTAGCTCGTTGCTTGCTTTCTTATTTCCGATTTCTTTCGCAAGCTTTATCGCTTGCTCTTTGTAGCTCTTATCATAATTTTTTGCTTCTGCCATTTCTCAACACTCCTTTTTCTTATTATATTTTTTTGAGTATGAAGTGTCAAGTTTTATTATACTACATCAGATTTGCTCTGATCAAAAAAAATCACACTCTCCGAAATGGAGAGTGTGCAGATATAAGCTATTTAAAATCACAGAATACAAATTTACCTTTGTATTCATAAACAGTGCAAGTTCTTAAATTACATCTTTCAATCTCATTATCTAAATAGTTTTGTGTAAAAACTATTCTGTTATCTTCAAGTCGAACTTTGTATTTATAACGCATTGTACTCTTTCTGTTAACTTGTGATAAACTAGCTGAAGATCCTGTAATTTTGCCTGAATGTTTTATTCCATATTTAATGGTATTGTTTTTCCATGTAATATAGGATATATATATAATGAACATAATCAATATCAATGACCCAAATACATAAAAATATGCATGACCTTTTATATCTGTAGTAAAACTATTGAATAAAACCAGAAAATTTTCTTTATGCTTTAGAATTGATATAAATTCTGGAACGAAAAATACAATTTGCAGAATAAAAAAAGATATTATCAGACTTGGTATATTTTCAATAGTATTTTTAGGTTGAGTTTTCATATAATCACCCTATTTTAGTAATTAATATTAACATTATATCCGTCATACCAAGGATTACAGTGAATTTGAGAATACAATTTAGAAATATTCCAAATTATATCAATGTTTGATTGGCTTGCTTCTAATGATATAGATTTTATTTTGGTAATAAAATCGTATAATGAAGCAATGTCATTAAGTTAAGAAACAAGTAGTTTGAAAACAATAGAGTTAATCATACAGATAATGACAGTTTGCTATTAAATCACTACTAATTTCAGTTAGGACTGTTATTGATTCAAAATTAAGGATATTGAAATAAAAAAAG
>JAKQEK010000002.1 GCA_029558535.1 Bacteroidota bacterium
TGAAAATGGTGAAGAAAAGGTAGTAAATAGCGAGATAAAGACCATTTATGATGAAGAAGGCAACCCAAAAATATTTATCAAAAATTCAGGAATAGTTGAAATAAATGAATATGATAATTTAGGTAGACTTAAATCCAAGACCACAGGAAAAAGACCTGAAAATGTTGCTGATAATGAGTTAAAAGCTGAACAACTTACGGAAAGTGTAACCAATGAATGGGCTTACGATGTACAGGGAAATGTAAGATATGAATATGATGGAAAAGGATTTAAAACTGAAAATCAGTATGATGAATTAAATAGATTGGTAAATACAATCAAAAAATACGGTTCAGATAAAGTTTTAGAAAATAAAAAATCATATGATTTAGATGGGAATTTAATAGAAGAATTAACTGTACTTAATGGAGTTGAAACAAAAAAAGAAAAATTTTTATATGATGGATTAGGAAGAATAGTACAAAAATCAAATGCAGATGAGGTATATGAAAGTATAGAGTATAACAATAGTAGCGATCAGGAATTTTCATATGATGCACAAAATGTAAAGAAAGAATTTGTATATAACGCAAATAGACAACATATAAAAACAATATTGTCAGGAATATGCACAGAAGAACAGGGCTATGATTATGCAGGAAATGTATTTAAAAAGATTGATGGAGAAGGAAATACAACTCTTTATCATTATGATGGATTGGATAGATTAGTCAAAGTTTCAACATTTGATGGTGAAAAGGAAACTGAAATATCCTCATATACATATAACGCAGAAGGAAACATAAAGAAAGAAATAA
Organism: Bacteroidota bacterium; assembly: GCA_029558535.1. Lineage (GTDB taxonomy): Bacteria > Bacteroidota > Bacteroidia > Bacteroidales > ML635J-15 > Bact-19. The sequence goes on from JAKQEK010000002.1 coordinate 798, forward strand.
ATGGCAGCAAAAACACAGTAACTTTTGAATATACAGCATCTGACAGTATAAAAGAAAGAAATACAGGATGTAAAATAGAGAAGTTTTTCTATAACAGCGATGGAAATGTTGAAAAAACCATTGATCCAAGTGGCAATGAAAAGACATACACTTACACATCACAAGGATTAGTTTCAAAAGAAGAAGTTAAAAAAGCTGACAAAGTTGTTATTACAAAAAGTTACACTTATGATGAAAATGGAAATGTAGAAAAATCAATAGTAAATGAAAATGGTAAAGAAAACATAATTTCCAGAGAATACGATGAGTTAGGAAGAGTAACTAAAAAAGAAGCAACAAATAGTATACCAAGTACATATAAATATGATGTTTTCGTAGCAGATTTATTGTGTGAAATTGTAAATTACGAAAATGGGAAAAGTTCATCCAAGGTTTATGACAAATTTGGAAGATTGAAATATGTATATTCGATGGATATATCTGGTGGAGTAGATGCTAAAAAACGTACAGAATACAACTATGATATAAAAGGCAGAAGAGAAAGCATTATTTATCCAAATGGTTCTAAATCAATATATGAATATTATGACAATAACAATTTAAAAACTCTGACGAATTATGTAAAAGACAAAGAAGTAGAGAAATATGAATATAGTTATTACAAAAACAATGCAATGTCAAGTAAAAAAGAAACCTATGACGGAGTATTACAAGG
>JAKQEK010000030.1 GCA_029558535.1 Bacteroidota bacterium
ATGGCTTTGCCAATACGCCAAAGAATAACCGTTTGTAAAGATTTTTGTTTGAAATAGCTGTTAAGAGTAATGCCCGATACGCCTAAAGATTCTGCCACATCTTTTTTCTTAATGTGTTTTTCCTTAATGAACCAATGCACCAGATTGCCAATCGGCGTTGGGTCATCTGCTTTGGTCTGGGTAAACTTTTTAATAATAGGCATGTGATATATTATTGTCTTTTGCTCACAAATATACAATAAGTTCACAATAAAAAAATATAAAATTTATAAATGAGTATTAACTTATTTATATTTTTAGCTTTATTAATTTTAATTTTACAATAAATAAAAATATTATTTTTTATAATATAATTATATTTTGAATATTAGTTAAACTATAATAAAACCTTAGTATAAATTAAAATAAAATATATTTAATCATATATTAAATACTAAATAAACATACGATTATGTTTAACTTATTTTAATAAAAAAATATGATTTCACAAAGCAAAATTGGGGCACGTTTCCAAAATATTGATAGAAACATACTATAAACCTAAACTAGTTAAGTACTATTATAGCTAGCCTCCTATCACAAGAGGGCAAAAAAAATCCTGCCAAAAGCAGGATTTTATTGAAGAAATAATTTTAAGGATTGGTTGGCTGCTGCCCGCTTCCGCCTTGGTTAGAAAATCTAGCACTTAACTGACTCACTACAGCATCAGCTCCTGGCACACCTGCCTCGGCTGCGGTTTTACTAGCTTGGTAAAATAGCCTTGCCGCTTCATAGGCCTCAGATCCTGCTAGTATTTTGGTATCTTCTATTCGCTCACATAATTGGCGCGCCAATAGTAAAATTTCGTCTAGCTGAGAAAAGAGGGTAAGGTCGTTTTGCAAATTAGCCACATTAATATAAGCTGGCACTAAAGTAGGATTATTGTTCGCAGAATTAAGAGCATCTTCTGTAAAAGTCTTGTTATTAACATCCATAGAAGAAAGCGAAGAACGTTCTGCGTCTGTAAGCCCAACCAAAAATGGTAAATTTGTGTTAATGGTTTGCAATGCTGTTTTAACTGCTGTCATCTGTTCAGCGGTAGCGGTTACATTCAATCTGTTGTTTTGTAAGTTTGCCATAATAATAGTTTTTTAAAAATTAAGTTGTTCGTTTTATATTATAATAAGATTATTACTCTTTTAATACATTGAGAAAGCCCTACCTTCTCATCTTCAAACCAAACATTCCGAGGACAAATTTGGCGCCTTCTCTGGCTAAAGTGGTAGTGAATGTTCTTCCAGCTCTAGATTTCATGACTTGCTCAAACATTCCTGGTTCTTCTTTGGGTCGTCTTGCCGTAGATTTTTCTTGTGCTACTTCTTTTTCTACTTCCGCAGCTTGTTCCATGCGTTTGGCTAAAATTTCGTAGGCAGATTCTTTGTCTACCTCATTTTTATATTTTTTAACCAAATCAGAAGAATTAACCAAATCGTCTATCTCTTCAGAAGTCAAAACATCCATTCTAGATTCTGGCGAAATCAAATAAGTATGAACCAACGGTGTTGGAATTCCCTTCTCATCAAGCGCTGTTACGAAAGCTTCCCCAATTCCTAAATTCTGAATTAAATTGGCTGCGTCATAATATTCGGTAATCGGATAATTTTCTACCGCTTTATCAATTTCTTTTCTGTCTTTTGCAGTAAAACCACGCAAAGCGTGCTGAATTTTAAGCCCTAATTGAGAAAGTACATTTTCTGGAACATCTCCCGGAATTTGAGTGATAAAATAAATTCCTACTCCTTTTGAACGGATGAGTTTCACCATCGTTTCTATCTGCGAAAGCAAAGCTTTACTCGCTTCATTGAAAATCAAATGCGCTTCGTCTATAAAAAGAACTAATTTTGGTTTTCCGCTGTCTCCTTCTTCTGGAAAAGTCATGTAAATTTCTGCAAAAAGCGAAAGCATAAATGTAGAAAACAATTGCGGCTGATTCTGAATATCTGCAACTCTCAAAACGTTTACCACGCCTTTTCCGCCTCTGGTTTGCAGTAAATCTTCTACATCAAAACTTGGTTCACCGAAAAAATTCGTTGCTCCTTGTTGTTCCATCGCTACAATCGAACGAAGAATTGCTCCCAATGAAGCTGGTGATATAGAACCATA
>JAKQEK010000081.1 GCA_029558535.1 Bacteroidota bacterium
AATTTTTGTAGATATTGATCCTGAGACCTTAGGGATGTCTCCCGTTTCATTAGAGCTTTGGTTATCTGCAAATACTATTATTCAAGATGATGCCTGTTATCTAAAAGAAGTCCAAGAGTCCACGAATTTACACAAATTATCTCAAGTCCATGAGTCCACGAATTTACACAAATTATCACAAATCCAAGAGTCCACGAATTTACACGAATTATCACAAATACAAGAGTCCACGAATTTACACAAATTATCACAAGTCAAAAAATTATCTAATAGTAATTCGAGTGAATTTGTGAAAATTCGTGGACTGAAGAAGATTGCCGCTTGCGTTCCTATGCACACTTTTGGTCATCCCTGTGAAATTGATCAAATCATAGACATTTGCAACCGCTATCATATTCCCGTTGTGGAAGATGCTGCAGAATCAATTGGCAGTTACTATAAAGGAAAGCATACAGGCACTTTCGGGAAATTAGGAATATTGAGCTTTAATGGCAATAAGACCATAACTACGGGGGGAGGGGGGATGATTTTAACTGATGATGATGAACTTGGCTCCCTGGCAAAACATCTGACCACAACTGCCAAAAAACCACATCCCTGGAAATTTGAACACGATATGATTGGCTACAATTATCGCTTGCCAAATATTAATGCTGCCTTAGGTTGTGGGCAAATGGAAATGTTACCGGAAATTCTTAAAAACAAAAGAAATACTGCACAAATTTATCAGGACTATTTCCAACCAATTGCGGACATAGAATTTTTTACAGAACCCAAGGACTGTATTTCTAATTATTGGCTGAATGCTATTCTCCTTAAAAATATTGAAGAAAGAGATGCTTTCCTTGAACAGGCAAATTCACAAAAAGTTATGTGCCGGCCTGCCTGGATTTTGATGAATAAACTAAATATGTTTAGTCATTGTCTAAAAACGGAAATTCCGATTTCATCTGAGATTGAGGAATGTCTTGTTAATTTACCAAGTTCAATGAGGTATTAAATGGAAAATGTTAAATTAAGAGCATTAACAATTACAGACCTACCTTTAACTTTAAAATGGCATAATCAACCAGATATAGTAGAAATGTATGCAGGCCATCCTTTTCCTGTAAACGAAGAAATGGAACATAAATGGTATGAAAAAATACTAACATCTAATTTTCCAATAACAGTTTTCGGAATAGAACTAATTGAGAATAATAAACTTATAGGATTAACTATTCTTAGAGATATAAATTTAATTAATAGATCAGCAGAAACAGCTATATATATAGGTGATAAAACTGAAAGATCCAAGGGATATTCAAAAGAAGCATTAAAATTAACGCTAAGATTTGCTTTCAGGGATTTGGGATTGCATAGAGTATTTTTATCTGTTAGAGAAGATAATGCTGCTGCTTTAGGTTTATATGAAAAAATAGGTTTTACAAAAGAAGGAATTATGAGGAATTCTATCTACAAAGATGGTAAATATATATCATTAATTATTATGTCTATGTTAGAAGAAGAATTCTATGGTAGATTATGAAATTTTAACTACTTCAAATATAGAAAAATGGGATAAGCTGTTTTCCTCTCTACCTAATGGTATTAAATCTCCATTCTTTTCAAGTAAATATTATCAGGCATACTCAAATGTTGAAAATGGGAAAATAGAATGTTTTTGCTGTTATAAAGATGATAATAATTTCCTTTTCTATCCTTATATAAGAAAAGAAATTAATGCTTTAGGATATAATTTACCTGATAAATATTTTGATATTTCCGGGGCTTATGGATATAATGGACCAATTGGCAATGTATCTGATCCAGATTTTCTGCAATATTATAATAATTCGTTAAAAGAATATCTCAGCAAAACAAATGTAGTAACGGAATTTGTCCGCTACTGCCCCATAATTGATAACCGTAAGTTTCATACCTATTCTAATCAGATTGATGTTTTGGATAATATATATATTGACTTATCCAAAGGAATTGATGAGGTTTGGAACAATTCTTTTGAAAAAAAAGTAAGATCTGCTATTAGGAAAGCAGAATCATACCAATTAGTGACGGAATTCTATAAGGGGCAAGAAGTAAATAAGGAACAGCTTTCAATATTTTATGATATTTAT
>JAKQEK010000090.1 GCA_029558535.1 Bacteroidota bacterium
AATTAAATATTTTTGATATGTATAATAGCAGAACTTGGTTAAACCCAATAAATTCAGATTCCACTGGCTCAGTTGTAGCATTTGATGGTGAGGTAACAGATTTAGATACTGGTAAGAAATATCCACAAACATTTTTAGAACTTGCCGATTGCAGAAATAAAGTAAGATTACACCTTACCAGCGATGATACTAAAGAATTGTTCATTGAAAAAATGAAACAGTTAAATTATGAGATTCAGTTATTCATAAATCACCTTGAAAAAAATATTTAATTATGGTAAGTTACCACATAAGCCGATTAAATGCACTGCCTTTCTTACGCTTGTTGGTAACTTATTGTAGATGATGTTATGGCAACTTTTGGTATGCCAACTGATACAACTAATGAATATTTAAACTCACTAAAACAAACAGAAAAATGCGAATCTATCAATTAAAAACAGCAAAAGAATTTATGGAAAATCCTTTTGTAAAAGAACAAAACCTAACAACAGAACAACTAATGCAAATATATGCAGAGGATGTTGCTAAAAAGTTTGCTGCTGAATGTGCTAACGAAGCACTCGGAAATAAAATGGAAGTGTCAAATGCACTCCATAGTAAAATTGAATCAATGTATAAATCTATAATTTGGTAATAATGAAAAATTCAAAATTTAGAGCGTGGGATGTGCAAAATTTAGAGCGTGGGATGTGCAAAATAAAGTTATGCACCACGATTTTCAATTTATTAAATCTGGAAATGATGGTAATGATTGGATTGTTTTTTATTCTGATAAACAAAAATTAACAGATGAACCGCATCCTTTGAATAATCCATATTTTCAACAACAATTAGTCATTATGGAAAATGTTGGTATTAATGATATTTACGAAGGTGATATTGTTGATTTTGGTGGATTGGGTGTCGTGAAATATGATGAGGATAGATTTTATGTTGATTCTGGAAATATCCATACAAGAGTTTCAAAACAACATAAAGTAATTGGTAATATTTATGAAAATCCTGAACTTTTGCAGAATGTTGTTTAAGGTTGCCGATAACTTAAAAATAGAATCAATGCTTATACGCCCTACTAAATGGGGTATAGAAACAATAAACACAAAATGAAAAACATGAACACAACTTTAGAGATCCCCGAAGGCAGCAAGGCTACTATTCAGGGGAAAGTAATTGACGGCAAGAATTATCTTGTCGTTGGGGTGGAGCAGGAACCCGAATGGACTAAATTCAAAAGAGGGGATGTGCTGATATGCCCAGATGCCGAAAAAGAGATATTTGTCATTTTTGATGAATATAGGAATGGCCATAGCAGGCATTATTTTAACTGCTTATTTAACAGTGTATACGATGGGGATACTTGTTGGGTTTCAGAACTTTTTAGAAAAGCCACCGATGCAGAAAGGGCAAGATTTATCAAATGGCTTGACGAAGAAAAAGGCTTGGAATGGGATGGAGAAAAACTGGTGGAAATTCTGAAAGAGGGCGATATGTGTATTTTTTGGGACTATACATCATGTGAGGCAATCATAGCCGTTTATAGGGGGGGCATCCCCGGCAACTATGTTGACCACTTGGCTATGTATTGGGAAAACGCCATCAAATGGGATGGAACAAGGGAGCAGTACGAAAAAGTATTGAGGGGCGAACTGAAATAAGTATAGTGGTGGTGCTGACATTTGTCGTGAACAAATACGCATTGGGTCGGAAAGCTAATAGGCATATATATGAATAACCCCAATAGCACCTCACTATTTATCGGGATGGGGAAAGGTAGAACTTTAAATAAGTAATGCAAAATTAAATAACAACTTAAAATTTACATGATGAATACAGGAGATTCAGACACCAATAAGACGACAATATTTCTGGAATACATGAACGAAATATATGTCGATAGGGATTTTTACTCACGTGGTAAAATTATCGAAATGGCAAAGGATAAGTATGTGGAGCTTCATGGAAGCGTGAATAACGACAAGGAGTTAAAAGGCACTATTGTATCAAGAATCAAGCAACGCATAGAATCCGAACACCGCAAGCACCCAAATTTGGATTGGGCGGAAATTGCAGCGAGAAAGATATATGATGCATTATTGGGAGAATAAGAAACAATGACAACAAAAATCTACAACATAAAGTAAATGGACAAAATAAGGGTATTGACAACAGACGGCAGGGGCGAGTAATGGGGACCCAAATAACCATGACGTGTCAAGAAAAAATGTACGAACGAGAATAATCAAAACCAAAAATAACAGAAAAATGGAAGAAATATTTAGTGCTGAAAACGGAAGAAATAAGTTGAGTGTTTATTATGATAGAGATGAGCAGGAATTTCTTTTTGAGATAGAGGATAGCCACAAGGAATATCACGATATCTGGCTTACCGGGAATGGTGTCGCGGGATTAACTTCTGCTCTGGATGAATTTTTACATTTAACCGAGTAAAAAAATGTGGATCAATATCATCAAGATTTTCTTAAAGGCATTGGTAAATGCAGAGAAATATAACAGGCGTGTTACAAAATAATTTTTGTCACGTTTTATGGAATTAAGTTTAAAATTATTATCTTTGACGAATGGAAAGAAATTGTAATAGTTGCGAGAGGAAAAATGAGTGTAGCGAATACAAAGACATGAGTGAAGAGCAAAGGGACAGGATGTCGTGTGATAAGTATTCTCCAATGGACTTTGTAGAGTATGTTATGTATATAAAGGATAAACATAGCAGTTATATGATAGACACGAGTAGTGTTAGTAAATATTTTAAGTTTTAAGAAGACTATGGATAAGGAATTACAGAACGTAAGTGGTGGGAAGGAACCTACGTATTTTGAAGAGACGGAGAACCTAGAGATTTATATTGATGGGATCCGGTGGTATACGTATAAACAAATGAGTGCCCTGCTCGACATAAGCGTGTCGGCAATATACAAGCGTGTAAGGGCTGGTAAAATCGAAAGGAAAAAAATAGAAGGATTGTCAGTTTACAGGTAGTTGACCATGGTAGAATATGACAGTCGTTTAGCGGAGACTCTTGCTGCAAAAATGGAGTCT
>JAKQEK010000107.1 GCA_029558535.1 Bacteroidota bacterium
AGACTATGAAGTTTTCAACGGTTTTGCTCTAAAATTCGAAAAATTTAATAACATACTAAAGTGTGATTATATAAGCGTGGCAAACGTCAGAATTTTGAAGGATGGAAGTTATGCCTACTGCGAGAACTGGACTGGTCGCAAGAATATCATTTATTACAGTGATTTTTTCGATGAAGAGTGGATAAATAACAGTGCAATAGCGTTTTTCGGCCTTGACCCGTTCATTTTATCAGATGAAAATAATGTAAATTCGATAAATAATTACCCTGTGCCGATTTACAATAGTGCTATACCCTCGATTTTGACAGATATAGCGATAAAATTCTATAATTTAGGTGAAATTTACAACGGTTTTAAAGCAAGTTCGATAATAGATATCATCGCAGGTAAGCAGTTGAGCGAGGAGGAAAAACAAGACTATATCAAAGATTTAAAAAAATCCATTTACGATAAAAATAGTTGGGGGGCAGCATATATAAATTTTAGTGAAGGTGAATCACCTTCTGTCGTGGTAAATCCTATTCCACAAACGGATATGGTTGATAGATACAATGCAGTGTGGGAAGCTGTCAAAGAAGATATCTTAATCTCTCACCAAATCACAAATCCGTTGTTGGTAGGTATCAAGACACCTGGTCAGTTGGGGGGAGCTACAGAGCTTGCAACCAGCTTTGATATTTTTAGAAGTCAATATATCTTACCTCGCCGCAAATATTTATTAGATTGTCTTAAAAACATAGGTATAAACGTCGAAATAGAAGAGATTTTGCCTAATTTTCTAAAACAATCTACTACAAATTATATGTTTAGTAGCGAAAAAGAGTTCGTTGAAGATGAAAATGTAGATTTTATACTAGATTTATTTAGCAAAACAGGTAAAAATATAGATGATACAGTAAAAATAGTCTATGAACACGAGTTAGAAGAGGATGGAAGTGGTGGAATTGAAGATTATGAAGTAGTGAAATATATGCAATTTGCACAAAATTTAAGCTATAATGACTATGTAATATTAAATGCTATAAACGAAAAAGCCAATTTGTTAGGAATAATCGACGAATTAGGTATTTCAAAAGACAGATTAAACAAAAGCCTAGAAATTTTAGAGCAAAACGGCTATATTAAAGGATTTGATATAACCAGGAATGGTAAAAATATCTTAAAAAATACAAATATACAGGTAGTTAGATCTTACTATAAATACACGGTAAAACCTGGATTTGGCGACCCGATAATCCCTACCTCACGTAAATTTTGTAAACAAATGATAAGATTGAATAGGCTTTACACTAAAAAGGAAATAGACACTATATCCGCAAGAGCAGGGCTGGATGTGTGGTTGTATCGAGGGGGTATGTTAAGATG
>JAKQEK010000007.1 GCA_029558535.1 Bacteroidota bacterium
TTTATCAGATTTTATATCACCAGATATGTTTGCAGAAAAACCATGGTATCATTGCATATTACCAGAAAATAATAAATCAGCTATTGTTATATACTTTATAAAAAAAGATAGCAGCATGGAAAAATTTATGCTAAAAGCATACAGACGTTTTAATTGATTATATATAATAATTAGGGGGTTGATATTTTGATAAAAATAACTAACGAAATGGAAGTTAAAGCCGCAGGAGTTGTTTTGCAAAACACGTTAGTTCATGGCGATTGTATGGAAGTAATGAAATATATTCCAGACGGTTTTGTGGATTGTGTTTTGACAGACCCACCATACGGAACCACAGCTTGTAAGTGGGATACTATTATTCCTTTTGAACAAATGTGGGAGCAACTAAAACGGATTACCAAGAAGAACGGGGCAATTGTGCTATTTAGTAGTCAGCCTTTTACTTCGGCTCTTGTAATGAGTAATCCTAAAATGTTTAAGTATGAGTGGGTGTGGGAGAAGGAGCGCCCTACAAACATATTTTTACTAAAAAAACAGGTTGGTAAAGTACATGAAAATATATGTGTATTTTATGATAAACAACCAAATTATAACCCAATACTCGAAGCATCAAAGCAACCAAAAAACAATAAAAACAATAAAAGCCAAGTTGGAGAAATGAACACAATAGAAACTTACGGAAATACAAAAACAAAAATATCAAGCAATTATAATCCCACAAAAAGATTTCCGCGCTCCGTATTAAAAATAGATAGGGGAACAAAAAACAGCAAGAAAATCCACCCAACCCAAAAACCTGTAGCTCTTATGGAATATTTGATACGCACATACACAAACGAAGGAGAAACAGTTTTAGACTTTACAATGGGTAGTTTTACAACGGCAATAGCGTGCCTTAATACTAAACGAAGTTTTATTGGTATAGAAAAAGATGAGCATTATTTTCAAGTGGGGAAAGATAGATTTGAAAAACATTTATCAACACTTGACTACACCACAGAAATAATATATACTCAATTATAGATAATAATTAGTAGGAGGCTACAATGAATCAAATAACAAAAGAAGAATTTATAAAAAATCAAGTAGAATACTGTAAAACAAAAAATATTCCATTTTTTATGCCTCATAATGGAATTTGTTTTAGCTGTCATAGAGATATTATACCAGAGCTTATAAAAAATGGGCAAACAGGTAATTCACTTATTACTGGATGCCCATTATGCCATTATTCATTTGTAGACTAATTATAATTAGACTAATTAAAATTATACAAAAAAGGACTCTATATGAGTCCTTTTAATTATTGCTTAAT
>JAKQEK010000123.1 GCA_029558535.1 Bacteroidota bacterium
AATTTTTCGCAAAAATAAGCTTCTGTTTTATGAAAGACCTCAAACGCGATAAAATCTGCGGTAGCAGGGGTTGGTCATGGCATGATCCACGGGAATTATTTTTCAACCTATGTGGGTTTATTGGTAACCATTTGATATAACATTGCTTCGGATTGAAAATCCTCACTTCGAGGAGAATATTGGAATAAATAAAATGTACCTAATTAGTTTGATATTTCTACCTTTTTACAATGAACGCCAACGTTTGGCGGTATGAAACGTTGGGGAATTCGTGGCTACGAACCTATCAACCGATAAGAACCTTGCTAGCGAGCGATGCGTTTTGCATACTACTAAAACCCCAATGTTTTATGACCGCGTGTTGGGCAACGTTAATTTGATTCTTTTTGTCCTATTTTAATCCCACCATAATTGCCGGTTTCATAGGCACAATCAAATAGGTTTATCGTATCTCTTGTTTTATTAATTGATAATCTAATCCAACCATTATGAAAATAAACTTTAGAGTTATCATCTATTTGCCTTGTTGTACATATATACTTGTCTCCTTGGCCTTCAACACCAGTTTTTACAAAGTATGATGAAATAATCATTGTGTCATTTGACTGCTGACCAGAATAAATGTCTCCAACTTTGAAAAAACAATTATCGTTCTCTTTCTTTAGAAACGTATATCCAATCTGTAAAGGATAAAATTTCACAAAGAAAGTATCAGTAGAGTATATATTTGTAAGCTGTTTATGAAATAATTCAATTTTGTAATCATCTTTTGAATCCTTGTCAATATCAATTAATGCAAACCCCTCTTTTATTAATTTTTTATCTAATGACTGATACAAGACAATTGTCTTATTTTCATTTGTAGCTGAATTTTCTTTTTTACAAGCTGAAATTAAAACGAAGAATAGTCCAAAAATCAGAAATGTCTTTTCCATGTTTTGTCAATTAAAGGTTAATATTTATAGAATAAATCAATCATAACGCGGAAATTTTAATGTTGCCCAACGTCTTATTTACGCAACTAATATACGACATTCGTGAATGCAAAGTTTCAAACATGCGAAAACCACTTTCGAGTTTATACTTGATGCAGAAATATAAATCACATAAGATCAATACAATAAACTATTATATATTTTTTGAAAATATTTGCATTTACGCATGTTTTGCTAATTTTGCTGTGGTTAAATTTATAACGATGGACATCGAATATTTAATTGCAGTCTTTGAACGAAAAC
>JAKQEK010000134.1 GCA_029558535.1 Bacteroidota bacterium
GATTTTTCAATTTCATCGTAATTATAATAGTTTCTATTAATTTTTTGAAATAAGGGGTTCGTTTTGGCCTTGTCAATTTTATTATATAGCGGAATTAATTCTAAGTAAACTGTCGAATATAAATCACCAGGGCCAATAAAATAATTATCATTGGTTTTTACTATTTCAATGCAAAGGTTAATGGCTTTTTCGTAATCCTTGATATAAAAGTATTGTCTGACCAGATAAAGTTTAGCTAATAATGCAAATTTTGAATTTGAATAATTTTTAATGAACTCATTTAATTTGTTGATTTTTTGTTGAATTTTATCAGTAGGTGTCAGATGGAATGTTAAATCGCAATCGACTACGTTTAATAAGTATTGAGCTAGAGGAGCATAATTTTTATTGTTGATAGATATATTTTCAAGAATTTTTTTTCTTCTGCTTTCCATTGTATCGAATTCATCATCAGTCATATTTTCAAGATCAAATTTTCCCGCTCTTATAAGTATCCATGCTTTTAATTTTTTATTAGTTGTTTTTTCATCGTAATAGTCTAAATTTTCATATTTGGTGATAAAGCTCTTATAAATAGGGGTTTTGGTGCAATATACAGTATTAACATTTTTTTCAAGTGCTAATGTCAGCAAATTAAGTATCATAATTGAGATAGGTTTATCATAGGTTTTAGATAAATCAAGTTTGTAGTTAATAATAAATTTAAATGTTTTATTTTCTAAAACGCTTAATTGAATTCCATTGTTTAAATGTTTAATGATGTTTATTTCATATTCTGGATAAGTATAATCATTGGCATCCGGCCATGTAAATTCTTCGCCATAGATATTAGATAATGGAATGAATAATAAAATTAAAGATATAACAAGTAATCGCATAATATCTCCAGTTTTATATTTTAAAATTTGAATACTGAGTGAATAAAGGTTTTCTATTGCTTAATAAATATAAAGTAAATTTATTTGTTTGTCAACATTTTTTTCGCGGCAGGGCGAGGCGCAACCGAGCGCGCCGCGAAAACGAGTTAGCTTTAATAGCAATCCGTTCTTGTTATGTATTATTTATGCATATTTTCGAAGCCCTGCGGGCATCAGCCCGCGGGCTGAGAACTGAGATGTATTGTAATAGGGCCGGGCAAGGGGGCTTTCGCACAACGCCCCGCGCGTTGGCGAAGTTCGGGCGCCCCAAAAACGCTTGCGTTTTTGAGGGCGGCCGAATTTGGTTGAGCCCGCGTAAGCGAGCGGTGGCCGCAGCCACGGCGCGCTTTTTGCCTTTAAATCGA
>JAKQEK010000135.1 GCA_029558535.1 Bacteroidota bacterium
CGTTGGGAAATAAAATTGTGACACATCAAAAACACTGATGCGCATCAAAATCTATGCTTCGATATACAGGCAAAAAGTGCGCCGTGGCTGCGGCCACCGCTCGCTTACGCGGGCTCAACCAAATTCGGCCGCCCTCAAAAACGCAAGCGTTTTTGGGGCGCCCGAACTTCGCCAACGCGCGGGGCGTTGTGCGAAACCCCCTCCTGCCCGGCCTCATCTTAACCATACTTGTTCTCAGCCCGCGGGCTGATGCCCGCATGGCTTCGAAAACATGCATAAATAATACATAACAAGAACGGATTGCTATTAAAGCTAACTCGTTTTCGCGGCGCGCTCGGTTGCACCTCGCCCCGCCGCGAAAAAAATGTTGACAAACAAATAAATTTACTTTATATTTATTAGCAATAGAAAACATTTATTCACTCAATAATCAAATTTTAAAATATAACACTGGAGATATTATGCGATTATTTGTTATATCATTAATTTTATTATTCATTCCATTTTCTAATATCTATGGTGAAGAATTCTCATGGCCAGATGCCAATGATTATACTTATCCAGAATATGAAATAAACCTCATTAAACATTTAAACAATGAAATTCAATTAAGCGTTTTGGAAAATAAAACATTTAATTTCATTATTAACTACAAACTCGATTTATCTAAAACCTATGATAAACCTATCTCAATTATGATACTTAATTTGCTGGCATTAGCACTTGAAAAAAATGTTAATACTGTATATTGCACCAAAATCCCTATTTATAACAGCTTTATCACCAAATATGAAAATTCAGACTATTACGATGAAAAAACAACTAATAATAAATTAAAAGCGTGGATACTTATAAGAGCGGGAAAACTTGATCTTGAAAATATGACTGATGATGAATTCGATACAATGAAAAGCAGAAGAAAAAAATTCTTGAAGATATATCTATCAACAATAAAAATTATGCTCCTCTAGCTCAATACTTATTAAACGTAGTCGATAGCGATATAACATTCCACCTTACACCTACTGATAAAATTCAACAAAAAATCAACAAATTAAATGAGTTCATTAAAAATTATTCGCATTCAAAATTTGCATTATTAGCAAAACTTTATCTGGTCAGACAATACTTTTATATCAAGGATTACGAAAAAGCCATTAACCTTTGCATTGAAATAGTAAAAACCAATGATAATTTTTTTATTGGCCCTGGTGATTTATATTCGACAGTTTACTTAGAATTAATTCCGCTATATAATAAAATTGACAAGGCCAAAACGAACCCCTTATTTCAAAAAATTAATAGAAACTATTATAATTACGATGAAATTGAAAAATC
>JAKQEK010000149.1 GCA_029558535.1 Bacteroidota bacterium
TCTGTCGTCTTTTTACCACTCTCATGCTCTTTGAGCATGGTGATAATTTGTGTTTCGGTGAATTTGCTTTTTTTCATTACAATTTAAAATTAGAGCTTTTTTCTCTACTTTTAAATTGTCCGGTTTTTGGGGATACTTACAAATATATTTGAATGGCTTGTTCTAATGCAACATTACGGTGCGCCAACTAGATTAATAGATTTTACTATGTCTCCGACAGTTGCGCTTTATTTTGCTTTTAGGAATATACATAAAAACGGAGGGGCTCTTTGGGTTTTGAACCCCGATAAATTTCTCTTTAGAGAAGGGGAAGAAAATTCTAAAAACCTGATGTTAAATAAGCTCTTATCACTTGAACAATATAAATTATATTTTCAAAAAAAAGATTATTGGATAAATGACGATCAAGTTAACAGCTATTACAATAGCAGGATCAAGAGTATGATTAGTAAAGCATCTGACGAATTATTCCCCTTAATCCCGAATTTTGAAGACAACAGGGTGATTGCTCAACAAGGCTGTTTTATGATTCAAGGGGATTTATCTACTTCAATTGATGATCTTGGAAAAACTAAATCAGAATTTAATTCTGACTACGAGAAATTTTTTAATTTCTTAAGACCAACAAACAAAGACGTGCTTAATCAACCTGACCTAAATTCATTCTCCAAGATTAAATTACCTTTTGAATGGAAAAAAGAAGCCTTATCGTTTTTCAAAAAAATCAACTTGAATTATTCAGTTTTATTTCCAGGCGTTAGCGGTGTTGGTGGATTAGTTGAAGATTACCTAAATACAAGATACTATTTAAGACCCAGTTTTTAATCTTTGAGTTCAATATTCCTTAAATAAAATTTTTTAGCTTAAATTATTGGCTTGCCCTTAATTTAAACAAAGTATATAATCACGGTATGTTAAGCCCAAGCCACACAGAAGAATTAATCGAATTCTCTATAAAATTCAAACAAGCCTTTGAAAATTTCAAACTCGCACTAAACAGCCTAAACGACAAAGACTATTTCAGTCCTATTGACTACATCAATGGAACAGAAGCAAAAGAACAGTTAGCAAAAGAAAAAACAGATAAAGAGTTTGAGGCTGTTGTTCAAATTGCTGTTGAAGAGTTAAGAAACTCATCTAATAAAGAAGCAGTATTACAACTTATCAGGAAATACATAACTGAAACCGTTATCGACATGCCCTCCAAAGAAGAAGATAGAACGTCTGATTCATTCCCGATAGTTCTATTCCTTGAATCAAAATTATTCAAAGCAGTTATTCTTAAATTATTGGAGAGAGAATAACATTTTGTGGAGATAAAGAAATTCTAAAGACGCTTCACTTTTCCACTTGACAAATTTCCTTCTTTCCTATATCCTTTAAACGCTATAGCATTATCAATTTAATACCAAGAGCCGTTGCCCTTCAGTGGGACTTTTCACTCCGGTGAATATGGAACGAACAACGGACAGTCTTATACCGGTATTTTATCTATTTACTTTTTTACTTGCTGTGATAAAGTACAGTCAGCTTATGTTTTTTTTAAAACTTGCATAAGCTACCCAACGCCTGTAATATAGGCGTGACATAAGACCCGTCAGGTTCGTTCCAGGCGGGTCTTATGTTATTTATGAAAGAATTAATACAGGATTATTTAAACTGGAAGGGGACATATGCACCCCGCGCCAGTGTCAATTATAAGATTTGGTTTGAAAGGTTTTTGCAGGTTTGCGGTGAAAAATCATTATCAGAATACACTATTGCCGACTTTGTCAAGTACACACTTTGGCTGCAAGACCGCTTTAGTTCAAGCACCGCACAGCTTGGCACCATTGCCATTAAAAACTTTTTGCAATACTGTAAAACACAAAATCTGAATTGCGTTTCTCCTACGTTGATCCGGCTTTCAAGAGTCAATTCAAAATCGCATC
>JAKQEK010000168.1 GCA_029558535.1 Bacteroidota bacterium
GAGGTTTTAAATGAAAGAAAAAAGAAGTTCTTTTATTTGCTTTTTTATTGGTGCTATAATAGGTTTTATATGCTTTGCACTTGTATATGGTTGCTTAGTTATCAACCCTACATATGATGATTGGCTATGGACAGGCAGAGATTTAAATCAGCATTATGAAGGTTGGCTTTTTTTTAGAGATTCAGATTGGAGTTTTCCTTTTGGAATGATAAAAGGACTGACAATAGAACCAGTTAGTATAATTTACACAGATTCTATTCCTATGTTTGCGATTTTCTTTAAAATCCTTTCACCAATATTACCAGAAAAGTTTCAATATTTTGGAATCTGGGGTGCGATGTGTCTTTTTTTACAAGGCGGATTTGCAGCATTAATTGTGAAAAAATATGTCAAAAATTACTTTTTTATTTTTATGTCAACAATATTTATTTCAATTTCTACTATAACGTTTCAAAGAATGTTTGAACATACTGCGTTAGCAGGAAATTGGATTATTTTAATGTCTATTTGCATTTGTGTAAATCATGAAAAATTTGAAAGTTTAATTAAAAAGATTATTATTTGGAGTATTGTGGTTGCAATAAGTGTTTCAGTTCATCAATATTATGTTGTCATGACATACATTTTTATAGCATGTTTTTTACTTATATATTTCTTGAAAAACAAATCAATAAAAGCTATATTAAATTCAATTTCAGTATTAGCTATTAGAGTCTATCCGACAATTGACAAACTGCACAAAAAGTATTAAAATAAGTGTAGGGGTGATAAATATGTCAACAAAAACTTATGAAATAAAAGATGAACAATGGGAGCGTATAAAAGATATGCTACCAAAAGAAAGAACTGGCAAGCCAGGTAGACCATGCGGAACTTCAAACCGTGATGTTTTAAACGGTGCACTTTGGTTGAATCATACGGGAGCACAGTGGAAAGAGCTTCCAGCTTGTTATGGGAAGAAATCGACAGTACACGAACGTTTTAAAAAATGGAAAGATAGCGGCATTTTGGAAGCTATATTTGCTGAACTTAGCAAAGATTGTGATATGCAAGACTTATCTTTTGACAGCACCTCATGCAAAGTGCATCAGCATGCAGCTGGTGCAAAAAGGGGGCAGAAGAATCAGATTTAACCGCAGAAGAAATGAAGAAAAAGCAATATATTGGACTTTCTCGCGGTGGAAAAAACACAAAAATCCATGCACTTGTTGATGGACTCGGAAATCCAATTCGTTTGATTTTTACAGGAGGAGAAGTCCATGACAGCAAGGAAGCAGTGTCTCTTTTAGAAGGATATGATATTGAAGGAAGTACGGTTTTGGGTGACAAAGCCTTCGGTACGGTTGAAATCCTTGGATATATACTCAATAATAATGGAGAAGCGGTTATTCCTCCAAAAAGCAATGCTACAAATCCTTGGGAATGTGATTTTTATCATTATAAAGAACGTCATCTGGTGGAATGCTTTTTTAATAAGCTTAAACATTTTCGCCGTGTCGCTACTCGGTACGATAAATTAGCTACAATGTTTCAGGCTTTTGCCTATCTTGCTTGTATTATGATTTGGTTATTATGACGAATTTATTTAATTGTCGGATAGACTCTAGTATATTTGTATCATCTACATCTACTTTTCCATCACCATTTAAGTCTGATACCATAATTTGTTCAGTGCTTAAATTTGTTAAACCTTTTAATACATATTGTTTTATTAAAGTATAATCGGTTATATCTACATTGTTATC
>JAKQEK010000012.1 GCA_029558535.1 Bacteroidota bacterium
GTTGTCCGTTACATTTTACTATATTGTTTTCTAGTAAAAACCGCCATTTCCCCAAGCTATCAATATAACACTCTAGCTCTAAATCATAAATTCCATCTAATTCCTCGGTTATTATCGCCCTGATTGGCTCTAATATTGCCAGTCCGTTGTTATTAAAATCATTTTGTGCTGTAGCTATATCATGTACAGTGATATAATCACCTTGCACATATTCAAAAAATTGCAACTTAGGGATTAAAAAGTATAAAAAAGGATATCCATCGTTTGTGTAACCGTCAATCTGTGGTACGTATCTATTGCTTGTAAAAAAATCTTTTGTTTCGTCAAAAGGCAAAATTGGGAAAGTGGGTGTTGGGGCATCTGATAAAAGATAAGGATAAGACCCGCTTTTAATGTATCTGTCACTCAAGTTGCCACCCCTCGCTCTCTACTACTAAAAATCCTTGACTTGATAAATACTCGTAACTGTGTGCTTGCTCGTCTGTTACTTGTAAAACGTTGGTAACGCTTTGAAATCCACCAAATCCGGTTATCTTTTCAGTGATATAAAAACATTTATTTTGTGCTGACGTTATCCCGACAAACTGCGTGCCTGACGTTCCTTGGCCAGTAATCTCCGCTAATACCCACACGTTGGTGAGTGGACTACTTTCAACTAGCCCCAAATTTAGTATCAAATATTCAGAGCTCAAACCAAACTTGCCTGTTACCATCATGTTGTCAATCGTGCTAGCTGGGGAAGGCAGAGAGACTCCATAGCTTACGTTAGAGTGTAACATCATGTTTATTGACCCAACCACATTTAAATTTATCAAAACATTTTGCCAAGTGCTCTGATACGCTCTAGCGAGCATCTCAAAACTAACATTACTTTTAATATCTATTTCCACGTTTTTTATAACATAAGGGCACGGCCAACCAGCATTTTCTTTTATTAAAATTCTTCCAGTTCCAATTGTGTTTATAGCTTTAATTCTCCCATTTTCTAAAAAAAATGGAGTTTTAGAAAAAGAATTACCGACGTCGTCTTGATTTGTGATAAATATCGAAGTATCTAACATTGTTATATTTTCAAATCTAAAGTTTTTGATTTTAGCTGTAAAAGCATCGTCTGTAATTTTTTCAAAATGGAATATACCGTCATTTATCCTTAAATTTGAAAGTTTTTTGTTATCAAAATCAAGTTGTTTAAATCTTGCATAAAAAGTGCCCCAAAATTCTTCGTATTCTGTGTTTACCACATCTAAATCATTGACTACTTTATAAAATTTGGTGTTGTCGTTTACTTCTGTTCTAAGTTCTAACAAGTTTGTAATCAAGTAAGGATCTAACTCTGTGCCTGCTCCTTGTAACATTTAAAACCACCTCTCATTCTTTAAGATTTCAATTTGAGAAACTCCTGTTGTTTGCACTAAATTATTCCCAACATTTAGAAAAGGTAATAAGCCATTTGTTTTTGTCAGCAAGCTTGTATTGTCATCATAATTATACACTATCATCAACTCTGTGTCTATCATGATT
>JAKQEK010000170.1 GCA_029558535.1 Bacteroidota bacterium
CGGAAAAATTATTACAATAAATATTAGGAAATGGTTTTAAAATTGCAAGTAAATATATATTCACCCGAAGATAATGCAGATAAAATTAATGGATTTACAATAGTTGTTGATGTATTAAGAGCCTTTTCGGTTTCTTACTTCATAAATGCAAATAATCCTAGAAAATATATTGTAGTAGATTCTATAGAACAAGCATTTAAGTTAAAAGAAATTATTACTGATTCACTTTTAATTGGGGAACGTCAAGGAATAAAAATTAATGTATTTGATTTCAGTAATTCACCAACGGAAATTATTAATCAAGATTTTACAAATAAAACAATCATTCATACCACAACAGCAGGAACAAAAGGATTAATTGTACAAAAGATTACTAATGAGGTTGTTGCGGGAAGCTTTGTAAATTTAAATGCTTTAGTAGAATATATTTACAATAAGAAAATAAATGTAGTAAATATATATTGCACTGCTCCAAAAAATGTCACTATTGGAGAAGAGGATTATTATTTTGCAGAATATTTAAAATCTATTTTACTGGGAAATCCATTGAATTTTTTAACTATTGTTGAAAAATTGAAATTGGGAACAGGTAAAGGTTTTTCTGAAAAAGGATTTGCGCCTTATTCTGATTTTGCCTACTGCATGGAATTAAATAGATTTAACAAAATATTGAGTAAAAAGATAGTAAATAATCATGATTATCAAATAGAACTTGAAGAAATATACTGATTTAATATATGTATAAAAAAGAAAAATTATATTAGAAATAAGAAATGAAGATTTCTAACAACTGCTTCAACTTGACATTGCTATTGTCATGAAAATTGCTTGTCGCTACGCTCGGCAATTTTCACGCCAATATACGCAATGCAAGTTAAGCAAATGTTAGATTGACGCCTTCGGCGCTGAGACGTTGACAAACTTAAAAATATTTTGTAGCCTAATAGTATGCGTTACGGAATCTGGTTTATATAGTTTTAATTCATTCCTCACTTTTTTACCTATTCATATGATTAGGTCAATTTTGTGTCTGCAAAATAAGTTGCAGCAGAGAAATGAAGGAAACAACTATGGAAACTAGATTTCGTGGTGAATATAACTCGCCCAATAATTTGACAGACTTTTTCTTAAATCCTGCTAATTACACCTTTCGTGATTTTTCAGTAGTTTTTGGTAATGATGTAGCTAAGTCTATCTACAAAGAGCTCTATAAACCTACTACATCTCATAATTCATTTAGACAGATTTTTCCTGTCAAGATTTTGACTGATCAATTTACAAAGAAGTATGCATTTGAGTTATCTGATAAAAGACAGATTGAGACTGTTATAATAAAAAGAAGAACTGGAAATACAATTTGTCTAAGTACACAAGTTGGATGCCCAGTACAATGTAGATTCTGCAAATCCGGTGAGAATGGTCTGATCAGAAATCTATCTACAGCAGAAATAATTCAGCAATTTCTATTTACTAATGAAAAAATAAATCGGATTGTATTTATGGGTATTGGTGAACCACTATACAATTATAACGAGATAATACGGGCCGTTCATATTCTTAGAGATAGAAACGGTCTAGATTTTCCAACTGATGGTATTAGTATCTCAACTGTAGGTCCTATAGACAAATTACAGATGCTTCGTGAAGAGCATATAAAAATTCAACTTGTGCTTTCCTTGCATGCCACTGATCAGGAAACAAGAGATTATTTGATACCTGGGATGTCAAAACATAGCATTAATGAAGTTGTTTCGTTAACTATGGAGTATGGGAGAAGGCACAATAGGAAAGTTTCAATTGCTTATCTGCTTTTGCCAGGCATAAATGACAGAAGGGTCGATAGCGAACGCTTGTCAAGATGGTTTGGAAATAAAAACGTAATCGTAAATCTGTTGAAGTATAACGGCAAGAAAAACTATGAATTTAGACCAGCTTCAGTTCAAGAACTGAATCATTTTAAAAATATTTTAGAGCAGAGCAATGTCCAAGTTACAATAAGGCAAAGCATGGGAGATTCAATCGAGGCAGCGTGCGGGGAATTGGCAATTAAATAATAATCTAACAACTGCTTCAACCTGATAATCGCTGTTGTCACGGTTTGTGCTAATCGCTTCGCTCTTTTACGCACAAACCGCGCCAAGTCTTCGCCTATGGCTCAGACCGCGATTACAGGTTAAGCAAATGTTCAACGGACATGTGCTTTCGCACATGCAATGTGTGTTAGGAAAATATTAAGAAGCAAATTTGCTTTTTTCAAAAATGAGTGTACAGAGGAAGAAAAGAGAAAATATTATAATTTTACTGGATGTTGCTTATTTCTACTTCGGTTGTGTATAGAGAGGTGGAAAAGAGCTTATTACTATTTGAAAGTGACTTTGTCTCTAAAAAATATTTTCTCTTTTCTTTTATCTGAATTCATAATTGGAAAGTAGTGTTAAGAAGTCTCTAAAAATTAGGAATCATTATTTATATTGATTGTATGTAGTGAAGACGTTGAACAAATGCTTCAACCGGACATTTCCTTTGTCATGAAAATTGCTTTCGCGACCCAACTGCGTTGGGCACGCTCGGCAATTTTTACGCCAAGCCCTTCGGGCGCGGAAAAGCCGGTTAAGCAAATGTTCGACGGACATGTGCTTTCGCACATGCAATAATTATAAAAATAATAAAGAAGAAAAAATACTTTTTATCAAAATGAGTAGCCAGAAGAAGAAAAGAGAAAATATTTTGTTTTTACTGGATAACGCTTTATTATGCTTCGGAAGATTAAAAATAAAAAATTGGAAAGTATGTCTATCATAATTTGAAAAAGACATTTACTCAAAAAAATATTTTCTCTTTTCTTTTATATG
>JAKQEK010000171.1 GCA_029558535.1 Bacteroidota bacterium
AAAGAATTATTATTAAACCTCCGAAAACTTAATAAATTAAAAGAACTCCCCTTAAGTGAACAGGAAAAGAATTTACTGCTCAGTGCACGCAAGGAATTAATCTGCGATCAAAGCCATTTGCAAGTTATGACTATTGATTCCTACACGGGACAAATATTCCGTAATATTGTGCGTCCCTTACGCAATATTGAACATTATGAGATAGATACTGAAGCTGTGAAAAAGATTATGCCCTTTTTGCTTGATCATATAATGCAACCGAATTTAAGGAATAAAATTGAAACTTTATTAAGCCGGAAAATCAGCCGCTCTTTGGATGATTATACTTTTTTCTTCTGTTCCTTAATTGAACAACGCTGGCTCTATTATATGATTACTAAACGCCAAACCAATAATGCTTCTTCTTTAAACGGAACTTTAATGAATTTAAACCCCCAAACCGAGCCGGATGAATTCTATCAAAAATTCCTGAAGGTAATGCAACAGTTTATAGCATTGGTAGCAGATATCTGTTCTGCTTTGGGTAAAGCATCTTTGGAAGATTATTTTAATAAGGACTTTAAAAATTTGGTTGTGAAAGATGCCATAACTCCTATTGCTATTTTCAATAACTTAAAACAGCTTAATTTGGATACAGCAGAAAAACTGCTATACATATTAGATAAAAGCAATATCTGGAGTAAACAGAAAATTAGCGACAAGAAATTTGGAGCAGAAAATATGGAACTTCAGAATGCCCAAAATGAAGCAAAACGCCATCTGGCTGATTATTTGATGCTGAAATTATATCTTCCCGAACAAGAGGAAATTATTGAAATATGGAAAAATATACTGGATGAATATGATCGCTTGCTTTATCGCTATAAAAATTTAACTTATGATGACATAACCTGGTTTACTTTTGAAGCTCTTTTCAGTGAAGAACCACCCTTTCTAAATCCCGAAAGTGCTGTTTCAGCAACGGAATTTTATCAATTCTTAAGCCATAGAACCCGCTTTTTACTGATAGATGAATTTCAGGATACTTCCCTGATTCAATTTAATGTGTTAAAACCCATTATAGAAGAAATTACTGCCGGAGAAGGTTCCAAACCTTTTGGGGGCTTAATAGTTGTAGGTGATGAAAAACAATCCATTTTTGGCTGGAGAGGTGGTGAACGCGATTTACTGCTGAATCTGAAAGATATTTTTCCG
>JAKQEK010000020.1 GCA_029558535.1 Bacteroidota bacterium
AATCATGAGATAAATCCTGATTATCTGATAAATGTGACATTAAGTGAGGATGGCATATCATCACTGGAAATTGAATAAAACTATATTTTTTACTATTTATGGGTAAAGAATTTACCTATGGATTTGAAAAAATATGACGAATTAAGAAAGAAAATCAGCACAAAAGATTTTGAGGGCAATAATAAAGGATTGGATAAATGGTTGTGGAGATTTTCTTTTGTTGGTAATGCCAGTGCAATATTCTTTGCATATTTTTTAGTTTATCCCGCATTACTTAAAACAATTGGATTACATTTTGTCTCAGGATTTTGGGGCGGATTTATTGCCGTATCATTGACTTTGATATTCTTAACAATATTTGAAGTAACCAAAAGATATTTAATTAGGAATTTCTCCAGTGATTATATGGCAAATTATAGAAAACTAAGTGCTAAAATTATTGGATGGTTAGGTACTGCATTTGCAATAATTGCATTGAGTTTTTATTTATCAATCACTGGTGCAAAAAACTTAGCATCAACAAGTACATTTAAGAATACTACGGTACAAACAGAGGTTTCAACGGTTAGTGATAGTTTATCGTTAGTATATGAAAATAGAAAGAAAATCTATGAAAATGACAATGAAGCATTGAGGGCAGTTACCAATGATTTACGTCAAAAATTAGCTGAAACTCCGTTGAATTATGTAACAGCAAGAAAAGAATATCAATCAAGCATCGATAAAAACACAAACATTATTTCAGATAATCAAGCAGAAATTAATAGATTAAATGTCGAATTAAATGCTAAACTTTCTGAATTGGAAAACCAATTAAGTGCAGCACAAATAACACATAGAACAGAAGATGTTAAAAATATATTTTTGTTTATCATTATTGTTATTTTTAATGAATTGGTTATTATTGGTGGCATATATTTCAGAGAGTATTTTGAACACACATTATTTGAAATTAATAAGCAAAGATTTGAAAAAATTTATCAAAAAAGAGACAGATATCGTTCATTGCTTACTTTTATATATGGTGACGGTAAACTAACAACAGGTGACCAAGTAATTCCAGTTTTACAATTAAAAGAAATTGTTGCAGAAAAAACAACAATACAAAATTCGAATAAACTTGTTGAAGAGTTCTTGCAAGATATGGATAGATTAGGTATCTTTGTGACGAATGGTAAAAGAAGACATATTGCAGCAACATATAATGAAGCAATAAATATTATTGAAAAATATGATGATGCGTTTCGTGCCATCGAAAATATGAAATAATATGGAATTGATTAACAAAGAAAAGGGAGAATTAATAAAAGAGGCATTGAAAATTGTCGATGACCTTGCCAAATCAGACCTTATTGATGTTGATTATCCATTTGATGGTGATGATTTCGATTATTTGAAACTTCAGGAATTAATTAACAAAGCGAAACAATTGAAAAAAAACAGGCTATGGGTACTGAAATAACAAAATGGGATTTGCGATTTATGAGGATTGCAGACTTGGAAGTTGCACAATGGAGTAAAGACCGTTCAAGAAAAATAGGTGCAGTAATAGTTAAGGACAGGGAATTAATATCAACTGGCTTTAATGGAATGCCAAGAGGCTGCAATGATGATATTGATGCAAGACATGAAAGACCTGAAAAATATCATTGGTTTATACATGCAGAAGCCAATGCAATAATTAATGCAGCACGACAGGGAAAAAGCACGTTAGGTGCAGATATATATGTTAACTTATTTCCATGTGATACTTGTGCTGGTTTTATTGTACAGGCAGGAATAAAAAAGGTTTTTGTGGACAAAGAACCTGACTTTAATGACCCTAAATTCGGAGAAGCGTTTAAAAGAGCATTGGTTATTTTTCAGGAAGGCGGGGTTGAAGTGATATACATGGATTATGATGCACATAGATAATGAAACATATAACGTTAAGGAAGTTAATCGATATAAAACACAAACAGTAAAAACTCAGATAGTTTTAGCCACAAGTTTAAGAAAAAACAGCTATCACATCACAAGATTACTTCACAAAGAATTTGGAAAAACAAAAAGGTGGAATACCTATACAATTTCCAGAGATGGATTGGTGTTTGAACATTTTGATAGCAAATTTCACAGTGATTTTCTTGGAAAAAAAGAAGCCGATAATCAATCAATATCCATTGTTTTGGAAAACATGGGATGCCTGTTTCAATCATCAGATGGTAAATATATCAATTGGTTGAATGAACTTTGTAATGAAGATGATGTGATAGAAAAAGATTGGCTGGGATATCATTATTGGGAAAGATTTCCAGATGAGCAGATTTTAAGCACGGTTGAATTATGTAAAGTGTTGTGCGATAAGCATAATATCGAAAAGAAATGTATTGATTTTCATCATTATCATAAAGATACGATAAAATTTAAAGGAATAGTATTTCGAAGTAATTACATTGAAGACAGTAGTGATGTAAATCCGTTGTTTGATATACAGAATTTTAATGAAATGCTAAATAATGATTTAGAATAAAGTATTTATAATAAATATTGCAACATGAACGACAAGACCACTCCAAATCAAATGAGAATATTATTGCGTAGAATGCGTGGTGAAAAATTTGTGGTAAACGAGGAAACTCAGAAACCAAAGAAAGATATAACCATGCGTGATATGCTTAAAATTACTCGTAAACTTAATGAAGAAGTTAAAGCACCTGAGACTGATACGGAAGAAGATAAAAAAAAAGCGAGTAACAAAGAGACTATTTATGACCAAAGACGTGAAGAAGAGAAACTTATAAATCTTTTTGACAATGATGTTACCTTTGAATTTAAAGATTTGGAAGTATATGATGATTGGGTTCTTTGGAGTGGTATTGTAAACGGTGTTATTCAATTTTTATTTATTGTAACACGTGATGAGGTTACAAGCAGGGTTGAGTTTAACTATCTTCAGGGATTTTCTCCAGATAATCCTCAAAATGATGAAATAATAGAAAAGCTACAAACATACTATGATACCACATTCTCTAAATATTGGAGAAACAATTTAATTCAACAATAAGTAAAGCCTGATATTCAGGCTTTTTTCTTTTTCTGATAGTATTTATTATAAAAAATTATAAATTATGAAAAAGGTTTGGGAATGGATTAAGGAAAAGTACCAATGGTTCAAAAAACAAAAGAAAATGTTAACGACATTGGTAGCAGTAATAATACTTATATTATGTGCCATTATATATTATCAGCGTAATCGAATTGATAGTCTAAAAGAAGATAAAGAAAATACATCTCAGGTATTGGATGCGCTTCAGGATACCATGAAAATTTATCAAAATAAAGAAAAGGAATGGGTCGCTGAAAAACTCACAATTCAAACATCAATGAAAGAACTTGAAAAAATTAATGGGTTGTTGAATGAAACTCAGAAAGAAATGTTTGAAAGGATAAAAAAACTTGAAGATGGAAATAAAGTAATTGCAGCAGCAGTTATTAAAACAAATGTTAAATTAGATTCATTGATTGCTGGCGGAGAAGTTGCAGTCGATACCACAGAAAAAACAATCACTTTTTCAGATTCAACAAAGAATATACAGTATGATATTAGGGCAAATAATGTATTACCAGCATATCCTGATGTCAAGCCGACACTTTCTTTTCAAAAATTTTCATTACCAAATTCACAATTTATTGAATTCCATTGGAAAGATGATAGAAAAAGTGGATATCCAATATCATTTAGCGTAACCAATACAAATGATTATTTTAAAACTATTAATGTGGAGAGTTATGCCATCCCGGGCATTGAATACCAAAGTGGCTGGGATAAATTTGGTAAATGGATGAAGCAGAATGCTAAACCATTAATATACATTGGTGTTGGAATTGCTGGCGGTGCTACTGCGGTAGCTATTTGGAAAAAATAGCGTACCTCGTGCACGGGGGATTTATATATGTTTATTGGGAACGCATTTCAAAATGAGAATGCGTTCTCTCATTTAATATCAATTTTTTGTGTCAGCTAAGTATTTATAAACAAACATAACATGGACAGGAATGAAGTAAAAGAAATCGTTAACAGTGAAATAAAGAAATTTGTTGATGATTCTTTAGATAAGGAAGTTAAGAAGATTTTACGCAGTTCTAATAGTCAATCAAGAGATGAATTGATAACAACTATTAAGAATGCGATGGAATCTGTTTATAAATTGTTATGGCAGAAAAAAGAATTTTGGAAATCCGATATTAAGTAATGGAAAAGTTTAATGAAGATATAAAGCCAACACTCAAAACTCCAGTTAGTACTCAGTCACAGAATTTTGAGAAAAATTTTAAGAAAACTATGACGAAGGATAATATTAAATTAACGGAAGAAGTTGACGGATTGTTAACCGAAAAGGAATTTTCATTGAAGAAAAAAATCTTCAGATTGCCGAAAATGGAAGCACTGGTGTTTTCAGACCCAAAGTTATTGGCAGTTTATAATGAAATGTCTGAAGAGGGTGAAGAAAAATATGGTTATCATTATAATGAAACCATTATGAACATGATATTTAATGATTATGTTCTCAATAGTCCAAAATATCTTCAGAAATATAAAATGGCAATTCCAAAAGAGAAAAAAAGAAGAGATAAAAGTGGCATAAATCAAGCTAAAAAAGCTGGTGCAGAAACAATAAAGAAAATGAACCCACAATTTAAAGTTAAAGAACCTGAATTAAAAACGCCAGAGGAACAACCAATGAAAATGGCTGCTGAAGGTGTTGAAGTGCCAGAACAACCAGTTAAGGTAAAGTTTTTGGTTAATGAGAAAGACCCACAAGACCCAGATTTGTTTGCATATTTTCCTGAAGAAAATTTTGACAGAGAAGGTAAGTTTAAGGTATCGTATTCTCATGTTGGTCAGCATTCGGCTGTACATCCAGCATATGCTGAAGAAAGCAGAGAAGCCTTACCATATGAATATAAGGACTTGAAAGCAGAACTTGAGGGTATTGGATATAACCTTGAGGTACTTAATCAAGCAAATGAAACTACGGGTGCTGGTGCAAGTTCAGGTGCATTTGTTGGAAAACTAAAAGAAGAGGATGAAGAAAATACACAACATCAACCAGATGAAGAAGATTGTTTTATTGAATCAAATGGCTGGAAATATAGTGTTTCCTGTGGGGGAAAATTTATTGGTGAATTTAGTGAAATGGATGATGCATTAAATGCTGTTAAAACATGGAAACAATCAAACAATTGGTTTCCAAATACTTGGTTTATATCGGACCACGGAAACATGTCATTGATTGATGATGAAGGAAATATTTTACAGGAAAATACAACAACAGCCAGTGTTGGTGGTAGTGGTATGGGTTCAGGCGGATATGCAGGTCCTGCAGCTTGGGGAAGTGGTGATTTAATGAAAACAGGTGGAAAAAGTAAAGCAATGCGCAGACCAATCTGGCCCGGGGGCACAATCATTCAAGAAAGTAATTATTTAACTGACCCAACTGGCTTTGAAAAATTCGTTGAAACACTAAATGAACAAACTGATGTAGATTATATTCAAAAACACAGTGAGGCATTTGGTAGCTTAAATAATATGAGTCCAGAAGATAAAAAAATTATAAAAAAAGATATTAAAACAGGTGTTATGGATAGACCAAATTTAAACGAGAAATCAACATCCAAAGCACAACAACGTTTATTTGGTATGGCACATGCTGTACAAAAGGGTGAATTAAGTCCAAGTAAAGTTGGTGGTGCAGTTAAAAAAATTGCTAAGACTGTAAGTCCTGAAGATGTTGAAGATTTTGCATCAACAAAGCACGATAAATTGCCAGAAAAGGTTGATGAAATTGCACCAGCAGTTATGGCACTTGGTACAGCAGCAGCAACTGGTGCAGGGCAAGCACTTGGCAACAGAGTTGCCGATAAGGTTGGGTTAGAAGAAGACACACAAACTATGATACAGAATAATGGCACATCGATGTCCAACAAAGCTACTCCGACTGGTGACCAGCCAAGTAACGTTGATATGGGCGCAAGAGCAACTGGTACAATGAATGAAAGCGACCAGAAACTCTTAGAAGAATTAAATAACGAATTGGAAGCGTTTTCAATTCATCATAATAAATTAAAAGTAATGGCAGAAGATAGAAAACCATCAGCATTGGTATTAAGAGACCGTGTTGGTAGTGAAAACGAAAAGAATTTCAAAAAAGACTTGGGACAGAGCGGTACTAAGGAAATTATTGATGTTGAAAAAGAACTTATGTGGAAAGACCAGCAAACTGATGTTCCCAAAGACCCACAGAAATTAGGTTTGGATATTGAAAAGAAAGAAATCAAAACTGCCGACATGGAAGGCGATGAAGCATTGAAAAATGTCGGTGATTCAACAAATGATAAGGGTGATGAGATACCAAAACGCAACATGACTGATGATGAACAGGAAACTGTTAATATGATGCGTCAGGGTTTACACAGTACTGTTTTTGACACTAAGCCAAGCGGACGTTTTGAAGACCGTATGAAAGCTGATATGGGTGACAAAATCTATAAGATGAGGCAAGACCAGATGGAATTCAAAGGTAAAGCACCGATGTATGAAAAAGACACACAACCAATGCAGGATTCTGAAGATGAAAAAACAGAATATAACAGATTTAAAACTGGCTGGCAGGATGAAAAAGGTCTTAATGAATCGGTTGTGACTGGTAAATATTATGATGAACTTGGTAAAAGGCGTTTAATTGATTTTAAATTAAATGAAACTCTTGAAATCGTAAATGCTGCAGACCTTGAAAAATATTCTGAATTAAATTTTGCGGGTCTTGGTAATACATATAGTAGTAAAGTACAGGTTAATGAAACTGTTGTTAAAGCATTATCAGAATATCAATATTATACAGATGGCACAGCAGTTTACAGATGGAAAGCACCTGTTCAAAAAATAACTGAATCTCAACAAAAGGTTGAAAAACCAGTAATAAATGAACAGTTTGAAAAAATGAAACATTTGACTGGATATAAGCCAAGCAATTTTGTTGATACAAAAAATGTTAAGAAAAATCGTGGATTTTAATAAAGTATTTCATTTAGTTGAAGAAGGCATAACTAAAGAGCAATTCTTGGCAGCATATAATAAATTTCCGCCAAGCGGATTTATAAAATTTGCCTTTAAATATTTTTCAAAAAACACCAAGCCTGAAGATAAATGGCTAAAAAATATATTCATTGGTGTTGAAGTTACATTATTCCTTTTAGGAATGTTAGGAACAATTTTAAATTGGAGCAAATTGGCTATCGGAATACCAACAATTACTTTTAGTATATTATTGGCAATTTTGGTTATATATTTATTTACTGCAGCGATAATTTGTAATAATTTAAGAATAAGAAAAATCAGGAAAGAACTTGGTGGTATTTCAAAGTGGGAATATGAGGCTTTGGTTACCAAATATCTGGACTAATTCAAGAATTTGTATTAAATTTGTGGGGTGATGTATTAACTGTCACCCCTTTTTTATTTTAATAATGAAGTATTTATAAGAAAATATAATACGATGAGTAAGTTTAGTTGGAACAAAGCCACATTTGGCTTGGCAAAGGATAGTAAGTCATATGCTTTAAGTGCAAAAAATGATGAGGCTGTCGAGTATATGAAATTAAACTTGAATGATATCATCCAAGTTGATTTTCCTGATGACCAATATTTTAGAGAGCAAACCAATAAAAAACAAATAGTTTTACATCATACTGTTTCTGGACAAGGTGTTGATGGTGATATTTCGTGGTGGAGACAAACCACAGAAAGAGTAGGCACTGCAATTATTGTGGGTTGGGATGGTAAAATATATCAATGCTTTTCTACTAAATTTTGGGCACATCATTTAGGTACAAAAGCTGTTAATAATAAAGCATTGAATAAAGCAAGTATTGGTATTGAAATTGATGCGTGGGGTGCATTGGTTCGCTATAATAGACAGTGGTATCCTGCAAAATGGGATGCAAATTTAAAGCGATTTATTGCAAATCTAAATGTAAGACCAATTCAGAATGTTCAAACATATTCAGAAGGATTTAAAGGATTTTTTGGATTTGAGAAATATACAGATGAACAAATTGAGGCAGTAAGAAAACTTTTAGTCTATTGGAATGAAAGATATGGAATTCCCCTTGATTATAATTCCACTATGTTTGATATTTCGCAAGAAGCACTTTCAGGAAAACCGGGTGTATGGTCACACACATCGTTTAGAAGTGACAAAAGCGATATTCATCCACAACCCGAATTAATTGAAATGTTAAAATCACTAACATGAACAAAGTATTAAAAACATATATTTATGTGTTAAAAGACCTTGAAAACAATGTGAGGTATGTTGGTAAATCAAATAACCCCAATAGAAGATTATTGGTGTACCACATACCTCAATCAAAAAAGAAAAGAACACATAAAGAATGTTGGATATTTTCTTTATTGAAGGAAGGTAAAAAACCACTTTTAGAGATTTTAGAAGTGGTTGATATTAACAATTGGGTTGAAAGAGAAAAATTTTATATTAAATTTTATCGTGAATTGGGTTGTAATTTAGTAAACAGTACTGATGGTGGAGAATCGTATAATATTTCTGATGATATTAAATTAAAAATATCAAAAAAAATGAAAAATAATATTCATTCTTCAAAACGTGTTATACAATACGATACAAATATTGCGATTGTTAATCAATTTCCATCAATTGCTGAAGCAGAAAGAATAACGAAAATTCCCGCATCAAATATTTGTAAAACACTTAAAGGCGTGACATCAACTGCCGGGGGTTTTTATTGGTCATATGTGGACAATAAGCCAAAATTAAATGTTATGGCTCACAAAAAAATTATCTATCAAATAGATGTGAACGGTAATGTTATTAATAGGTTTGGTTCAATTAAAGAAGCATCAATAGAAATTAATAGAGACCCATCGTCAATTCAAAAAGCGTTAGATATTCCCAATAGAAAATCTGGTGCTTATAGATGGGTTTCGGAAATAAAATCTTTAAAATAATATGGGTACTGCGCAAAAATACATCATTGTTAAAGACCGTGTAGAAATTTATAAAGATTTTGCATTAAATCTTCTATATTATATTCATCACTATTATATTGATTATGAAAGTATTCATGAAGACCAAGATATTCGAAATCATTATAATTGGTGTTTTAATAAGGTTTGCGATGAATTTAAAAAAGAAGACATTGACTTTTCCAAAAACGAAGAATTAAAAGAATATTTTTATGCTTATTATTATCACCAATTTTATAAAATAATGGGTACAAAGGGCAGGGATACCTCTTTACCATATTATGAAAAATTTTGGAAAAATATCTTCGAAATTGAAAAACAAAAAAACAAGAATATCATCAACATTCTCATTGAGATATACAATATTTACGATAAATCAATAAATCAGGAAAAAAATATTCTTGAAATCGTTTAAAAATCCTTGACATTCGTATTTATAATCGCTAAATTTACAAGCGAAAAATAATTTTATTTTAATTAAAATGAAACATGGCAAATTTAAAACTCGATTTGTTAAACAAACTTAGAAACGACAAGTATTATGAAGAACTTGAGTTAGTGCGTCTCGCACAAGACCCAAACGCAAATTACAAAGAAAAAATTGATTTAATGTCTTTTAGACTTGCAAATCTTGCAGTGCTAAATGCACAAATGGGATTGGTTGAACAGTATTTCCAAGAACCAGCACAACAGCAGCCACCACAGGTGATGCCAGAACAAGTTCCTGTTCAGGGACAGCCAGCAGGTAAGGTTCATCAGGGACAGACACATGGAGAATAATATATGTCAGAATTAGTGACTGAAATATATCAGTTTTTATTTATATCTTCCATCATTTTTATGCTTTATGTTATTGGTGACCTGAGTATAAAAATGTATGGAAGATTTAAATTGAAAGAAAATACCAGATTTCAACTTACTTCATTCGAAAAAGCTGCACTCTGGTTATCAATCGGAATTTTTATTTCATATTTAATATAATGAAACCAATAGAATCTGCATTAGAACCAATTGTTGCCTATTTAATTTCAATGACGAGAGATACGAAAAAGGGATGGTATTTTCTCACCGTTGGTATTCCTAAAGGATGGGTATTCACTGAGAATAATGAAATTTCCTGCAAAATAGTTGAAAAACTTGAAGAGGGGAATATAATTGAAATTGCGCCAAATAATGTAAATATTGTCGTGGATGATTTAGTTGATTTTGTTGAAATTATAATTGAAACGAATGAAAAGATTGCTCAAAAAGAACAAGAATTCACCAATGAAATGCAGGAAATGAAACGCATGCTTGAAGAAAAGGCTAAGAGGTTTTATGAAGAATTAGATGAATTGAAAGACAATTCATTTAAGAAAAATAGTGATGAATTTGTTAAAACATTGCAATCACAAAAAGATGAAAAAAGGAGGGTTGGAAGACCTAAGAAAGAAGATAGCACAGCAGAACAAACTACAACTCACGCAACAGAATAAACTAAATGTCACTCGATAAGAATATATTATCAATCGATTCTGACGATGATAATGACAATTATGAGGCATTTTCTGAGTATCTTAATGAAGATACAAATAGAAAAAAGAATCACACCGCTTTAGAAATAGAACAAAGCGGTGATTTGTTATTAAAGGAAGTTGAAAGAAAAAACAAGAATAAAAAACTCAAAGCCAGTAAACTAATTCCATACATTTTGAAAAATTGTGACGGGAAATATGATGAAGATGAGTTAAATAGTTACAGCTTTGAAGATATTCAAGACATCTACAATGAGACTAAGATTAGGAAAAGACCTGCGATTGTAAAATTTTTTCATTTCATATTTAATTTGTAATTTTGAAATTTTTCTTATATTTGTAATATTAAAACTGTAAAATCATGGCATTATTCGATGATGTATTTAACAGAAGTGCAATATACGACACTCTGTTTTTCAATGTAAAGGGAGTTCTTCAATATCCCACATTGAAAGAACTTGAAGAAAACAATAAAGCGTTATATGAACGCTGGGATTATTTGCTCAAAACCAAATATAATGGTATTCCTGAAGGGCAAATGATAGATATGGCAACATATAGCCAGAAAAAATATGAAGAAAATGCTGTTTACTATCCCGAATTTTCACGAATTGTTGTAATATCATATGCAAAACTTTATATTGAGGATGGTAAGATAAAAAGAACCTTGAAAAAGATTGCAAACGATAATGAAGATATTGTTATTGCAACATTTATGGATGAACTCAAACAAGTTTCAAGTGATGGCTCAAGGTCAACACCTCAAGTATTTCCAACTCTTTGTGGCTATAATATCATAAGCTATGATATTCCGATGTTAATTAAAAGGTTTATTGTAAATAAGGATAAGATTGCAGATAAACAATTGCCATATATCCTTAAAAGAGCATTGAATATCAAGCCTTGGGAATCGGGATTAATGGATGTGGTTAATGTTTGGAAGTTTAATGGATATGATATTATGCCATTGATGCTTATTTCCGATTTCATGGGTTTAAAAAGAACTACTGATGTACTTCCGCTTCCAGAATTTTCTAAATATTATTGGGAAAATATAAAAACCAGTCCTGATAAAACATGGGAGTTTATTGGTCTCCAATCAGTAACGCACACAAACCTTGTCATTCAGCTTTTAAATGAACTGAGACAGCTATAATATCATATTATTCAATTTATTGATTTAAACGGAGTAAAATTCTAACATTTACTCCGTTTTTTTGTATTTATATAAAATACAAATGATATGAGTATTAAATTTCTTAGTTCAATAAACACAGATGAGATTACTGGAACAACATGTATAGTTTCACCAATAGTTTGTGCAGCTACGTGCTTAATTGCACCAGTAATTCAATTAACAACAGGTGCTGCATCAGGATGTGTTTTAACTTCTGATGCAAGTGGTATTGCATCATGGGAAACACCATCGGGTGGTGGTGGACTTGTTTGGACAGGTTCAACAAATAACGGCATTGGAACATATTCATCTTCTGGAACTATTTGCAGTGAACCAACATTAACATATGATGGTCTGAATTTACAATTTGCAAATGGTCAAACAAGATGTGTTTCACAGGCAGATGCTCCATCATCAGGCACATCACATCTTCAGATAATGGGTGCTAATATGTCAGCATCGGGTTCTGCAGCAGGTAATGTTAAAATTATTGCTGGTTGCAGTACTTATTCAAGTGCAGCAACGGGTGGTATAGCAGCATTGTGTGGCGGTGATAGTTCAGCATCATCCAATGGTAATAGTATTGGTGGTGCGGTATGCGTTGTTGCAGGTTGTGGCTATTTAGGTGGTTCTACGGGCATTGCATGTGGTGGTTATTCATATTTAAGTGCTGGTGATTCTTGTGCACCAAGTATTTGCAGTAAAGGTGGAAATAATTGTGTTCGTGCTGGTAGTGCAACTGGTTCAACATATGGATGTGGTGGTACATTATATTTATGTGGTGGAAATGGTCGCACGATATCAAATCCTGCGGGTGAAATTATTGCAATTGGTGGTTCAGTTTTGATTCGTAGTGGTTGTGCATGTGGATTATGTGGTGCTACACCTGATAAATATATAAGTGCTGGTGGTGTATCAATATCAGCAGGTAATGGATACGCTACAAGTGGAGGGTCACGTGGTGGCGATATTTCATTTTATGCGGGTTGTGCACTTGGTACATCAACTACTTCAAATTGTGGTGGTTCAATATGTGGCGTTGGGGGTAATGGATATAGTTATGCTGGTGCTGTTCAATTATGGGCGGGTTGTGCATTATGTTATGGCAAAGGTGGTTTTGTTTCCATTCGTGGCGGATGTAGCAAGCAATGTTGCGGTGGTGATGTTTGCATAAATGGCGGTATTGGAAGTTGTAGTGGCAATTTGGGTGGTAATGTTTATATTTATGGGGGATGTGGTTGTTGTGGTGCAAGTGGTGGTACAACTAATATTTGTGGTGGTAACAGTACTACCGCTTCTCTTTATGGTAATGTTGATATTTATGCTGGTAATGATTTGATTATTAGAGCATGTCATGGCTCAGGCAGTGGA
The DNA here is from genome assembly GCA_029558535.1 of Bacteroidota bacterium. GTDB lineage: Bacteria > Bacteroidota > Bacteroidia > Bacteroidales > ML635J-15 > Bact-19. Next base: position 13,109 of record JAKQEK010000020.1, read on the forward strand.
TATGCTACACTATTTTATAATGGTTTGGCAAAATTATGTACCGTAACAAATGGTATTTGTTTGGGTACTAATTGTGGTTTTGGTGTGGATTGGGTTGCAACATCTGATTGTAGGTTAAAAACTGGCATTATGCCAATTTCAAATGCACTTTCGGTTGTAAATCAATTATGTGGTATTTGTTATAAACTTTGTGACGATAATGAAAATGAAAACCGTATTGGTTTAATTGCACAAGATGTTTTACCTATATTACCTGAAGTTGTGTCACATAGCCTACCAAGTGAAGAAGACTTAAAATATGGTATTACTGATGAAAAATTAGGAATAAAATATGATAAACTAACTGCCGTTTTAATTGAAGCGGTAAAAGAATTAGAGAAAAAAGTTCAAAGTTTGGAACTTGAAATTGAAAGAATAAAAACTTGTTAAATAAAAAATTATAGTTATGGCAATGCCAAGCAGTGGTTGTATCGCTTTAAGAACATGTATCACAGGCTGTGCCTGTTCAAGTATTGCATGTGCTGTTAATGGAAGTGTTGCGGGAAATTGTTGTCTTAGTTTGTTAAGTACAATTGCTGGTAAAACTGCTCCACATTCTATGACTGAGTTTTATAGTTATGCGCCAGCACCAACAACATTTGATGTTAGTGTCGGTGTAAATTATGTGGGTTTGGGTACTGGTATGGAAGGTACTGCATATTTAAGGTGTTCAGACACTACGGTATATGATTCATGTTATATAAACGGTTATTCTGCTAATTTTTCATGGACAAGTGTTCCCGCTGGTAGTTATTATGTTGATATGGGAAGTGTATTTGCACAGGAAAGTGGTTTTCCAATTCCAACCAGATATGAATGGACGGATTCATTTTCGAATGGAACTACTCCATATACGGCTAATTTTTCGGCTAATAATGTTGTTAGTTTTGATGTGTATGATGATATTTAAATTATGAACACAAAAAAAGCAGCACTTATATCTGGCGGTGGTTCATGGGGTGCATTCGGTGGCGGTACTCTTGCCAGAATAAATGGCGATTACGATACAATTGTTGGTATTTCAACGGGTAGTTTGATTGCGCCATTAGCTGCACTTAAAGAATGGGAAATTCTTAAAGAAGGATATACTTCAGTTAATAACGATGACGTATTTGATAAATGTTGGTATAAAGGTAAACCATTGACAAAAAGAGGTAAATTAAGAAAACTTCCGATAATCATGACTCTCTTGATGGGTCAGAAAAGCATATACACATCAAATGCTCTCAGAAATACAATTGACAGATTTTTCACTAAAGAGCACTATGAAGAACTAAAAAACCAAAATAAAGAAATACTTGTTGGCACACAAAATTATCTTGAAACACCATCGAAAATACATTATTTCAGTTCAATAGATGAGGAATATGAAGATTTCAAAGATTGGATGTGGTGCAGTGCCAATTTTCCATATTTCACCTCACTCGTGAAAAAAAGTTGGAATAACAGCACTGGCAGTTTTCATGTTGGTAATTGGAGTGATGGTGGATTGACAGCATTGATTGGTATTGACCAGTTAATGATGAAAGGATATAAAGATATTGATATCATTTTGCACAGGTCAAAGCCAATTGTAACTTACGAAGGTAATAGGATTGACAATTTAATGGAGAATGTAACAACCAGTATTAACGCCATGCGTTATGATATTGAATTTGATTACTTCTACGAAAGAATAAAGAAGCTAAATAAATACGGTGCAAAAGTTACTGTTTATTGGCTACCGAGAAAGCTAAGTGCAAACTGCATGGTCTTCAATCAGGAAGAAATGTCTGAGTGGTGGGAAGAGGGTTATGATACGGCATTTGATGCAAATCGTATTGAAGTATTTAATCCAGCAAGTAAAAAGTTCTAATTTACCCCTTTATCTTTGATTTTACGCATTAAAACTTCTTTAAGGTCTTCTGGTATATAATCATAGCGATATACACTCAAACCTTCCCAAAAATCGTTTTCTGATAATATATTGAGTTTATCAATCTGGAGCATGGTGTCCCAGAAATTTTTAAGTATAATATCTTGTTCGGGACTTATCATCCCTTATAAATACTAAATTAAACCCAATTCAGCTTTTCCCTGAATGTTCCTTCCATTGGTGCATCAAAATATTCATCAAATTCCCATTCATCCATATATGCTCTTTTAATTTTCTCGTCACCATATAATTGAGAATTAATCATATCAACAATAGTGTTGAAAAAAGTATATCTGGCTGTTTTGGGATTGAAAACATATATATAACTATCCTTCCAGTTATCCTCGTCAGAATAGTTAAGTAAAACACCGAATATTTTCTTTACTTCTCCAAAGGAATATTCTTCCTCATGTGCGGTTTTTAATTTCGTTTTCATATTTCTTAGCGTAATTGGCAAAAAATTGTGGATTTGAATGTGCTTTATAGATAAAGTTCACAAAATCCTGTGTTTCTTTAAACGGTGGAATTCCCTGATATTTAATTACATTCCCCTTGCCAGCATTATATGACGCAAGTGATAATTTCCATGAATATTTATCAGAATTCCCCCTTTCAAGCCAGAAAGAATGTAAATCTTTAAGCATATTCAAACCAATGTATATATCTTCTCGATTTTTGTCGAGATTTAATGTATCGGTACGTAAAATTTCTTTATATATTCTACGTGTATCTGGCATTAGCTGCATCAGACCTTCAGCACCAACAGGAGATACAACAGTATCTCTGAAAGCGGATTCCTTATAGACAAGTCTGAATGCAGTCCTTGTTGGAACTCCAAGTGTATCAGATATCAGATAAATGTATTCAACATATTCAAATTCAATATATTCTGGAATTATTACTTCCGATTCAAATTCAATATATTGAATTAAATTTTTGACATACATTTCTTTTTCTAATTCCAAGATTCTATTCCTTGCGATAATATCACTATTCATCTCACTGTCTTCTGCAGTACTAACAAAAGAATTGGTGAATATAAACGATGAAAATAGAAAAACTACTAATAGAATAATTTTTTTCATAACTTTTTATTTTTATAGGGTTATTTTTTCTCTGAAAATCAAATAGTTAAGGAGAAAAATTTTCAGAGTTTTTTTGGAAAAATTTACCGTATTTAAACGAAAATGCCCAGAAATTTGTATCTTTCTGGGTTTCGGGGTGTGAAAAATCGCTTCACTAACCAAATTTTTGATTGCTAAAGGTATTTTTTGTCGAATCTTCACCAATATGTTTAAATACTTTTTCATTATTAGGTAACTATAAATACTTTTTTTTGTAAAAAAGAATACTTACTTCTTATCCTTCATGAAATCAGGCAATTCTGATTCGGGTGTGAATAGCCTTATAATTAACCCCCCAATTTCCTGATATGCATCAAGAATAAGCTGCTGTGCCATCTCTACCTTTGTTTTTAACTCAGGATGTTTTTCAAAAACAGCATGTTCAATCAGAGTGGTTTCAATAAAGCTGGCTGTGATATATGCTCTATCAATAGCTTCAATATAATGCCCTTCATTAAGAGGCTCATTTGAAGATGATTCTTCTTGTTCGTTATTTTTTACTTCTTCTGACATAATTTTTTAATTTAAATTAAACCATTATTTTTTTGCTGAACTTCTCTTTTTTCACGTATTCTCTGTAAAATTCTTTCAGGATTAAATGTAAACAAGTGTGAATCGCCAATTCTATTAAATCCGCACTTATTCGCAAGTGCAAATAACTTGTATTCATTTATTTCCCTATCAGTTTTTTTGAAAAGGTCTTCAATTGAATAATATTCTTTTGCTGGAACAACATCAACATCATGATAGTTTTTTACAACTCTTCTTACTTCAACATGTTTTTGATTTAAAAAGAAGTCGATATCAATCGGATTATCTTGCAATGGCTTGACCAAAGCAATTATAATATTGTTGTCATCATAAAAACCACGATAAACAAATTCAATAAATTCTTCTGTAATGCCATGCTTACGATAATTGGGATGTAAAATAAAGTTTTGAATTAAAATAACCTTACTGTACATATGTATACCAATTTCATTTTTTATGGCATCTCTCAGTTCGTCATATACATTTTCTGCTTGATGGTCTTTTAATAATTGATTTATATCAATTCCAAGTTTTAGTGCCAGTTTAATGTTCCACACGGAAATTCCAAATTCGCCAACAATAAAAGGTGGCTTATTGAGATGTGTTCGTATCTCAAATATTTCTCCTTCATGTTCGGTAATAACATTATCATTCAACGCAACCAAATCATAATTTTTGATGAAATTGGTTGTTTTAAATGTAATGTTATTCCAAAGATTCCAATCTTTAATTTCCATGTTATTATTATTGCTGACAAAGTTAATACATTTTTTTTAAAAAACAAATTTCAATGCATCTCATTGGGTTTCTCCATTTTACAAAGGAGATTAAAAAAGTATGTCTCTATTTCATCTTTGGCGAGATAATCTTTTGGCTCAAAATTTAAGTCAATAAATTCACCCCAAAGTAAATCAATGCCAAGTCTGTCCATATCATTAATAAAATCATTGATAGTGCGAGGAAGAGGAAGCTGATACGTGACCAATTTTAATTTTCCCACAGTTTTTTTAACCATATAATAGTCAGTATAGAATTCAAGAATGTTATCATTTTCATCGGTGAATTTATGCCAATTCATCATGTTTTTTCCCTTCCAGCCTTCGAAAAGTGCAACAACTGATGTATCTTTGGATACAGGATATAGCATGTCAATTTCAAAAGGATTGGCAAGAAATTCTTTAAATTTATCTGTGCCAATGGTTTCTATAAGCGTTTTTACTTTTATCATTGCTTTTTATACATTTTATTTCCAATAGGTACGAGAAATATTTCGTTTATTTCTATGCCCCGCCTTCCTTTTTCCTTACCGTCTGAATATGAATTAACAATACTTATGAGTATTTTTCCACTGTCGTATATGGTAATTCTACATCCGTTTTTATCTGTTTTCCAGTTGTATACATCTTCGGTATTTGAGATATAATAGTTGTATTTCCCACCATTAATTGTACCAATGAAATAATCTTCCTGTATTGGAGTATCGATTGCCTTAACCCAAGTAGTATCATTAATCTCCCGAAAAATATAAACAGGTCTAATTAAAGTATCCCCCAATTTTTTGGGAATTTTCTTATCTCCCAGATAATCATATGCCAAATCATATGTTTCACCATCAATAATAAATTGATATGGCTTAATACCCACGTGTGCCGTATATTCAGGTTTTTCATTAAATATCCAAGGCTGGGTTTGAGAATAAACACCAACTGTTATCAGCATAATTCCTATTAAAACAATTAACTTTTTCATAGCAATAATTTTAATATTTTATGGTGATACGAGAATTTAATGGGAATTGTTGCAAAAAATGCACATTATTTATATGTGCATTCTACAGTTTATTCAAGTTCAAATTCAGCAACAGCTAAAACCAACAGTTTTTTTGGCGGTTTTCCTTTTCTTGTTTTATACTCCTGTTCAATTAATGATGTGGCAATATGGTCGGTAAACACTTCGCCAAGATTCATCCAACTTCTGTCATTTATTTCGAAAATCTGTTGTTCAGTATTCGCATCAATAAATTTAACTGTAATTCTTGGGGTATCTTTAACGTATCTCATCTTGATTTAAATTAGTTTCACCATTACTTTTCATTATGGTGGTAATGTTATTGAATGATGCTATAATTTTAAATATGTCGAAAAATATAACTTTAACAATCCAGATTATGCATACCCATTGAAAATAACCGATGTATAGGTTAAATAATTCAGATAGAAAAAATCTCCAGATTACTTGAATGAAAAGTCCAAGAAACAATGCTTCAATGAAATAATAAATCAGTAGCGGAAATAATAAAATCAAATTCTTTACTGTGTCAAGTATATTCATTTTGTGTTTATTTTAAGTCCCATTTCTTTCATTTTTAATAATGCTTCCGCATTACCCATTGCATCATCCACTGGATTATGTGTATGCTTTGTTGTTCTAAGATGCTTCCATGTTGCAAACACATCTTTTACCATACCACAATACAAATCACCGATACGTCTGGATGACCAGCCAAATGGATTACCGTGATGATAAACATGGAAATAGTAATTAATCCATGATGCATCATAACCATTATTATCTGAAATTAATACTGGTCTGCCAACAGTATTTTCTTCAAGCCATTTGGCAAAATTATCCATAACAATAAAGGGTTCATCGAAACCTTCATGCTCTTCCCTGCTAAAGCCACTCACTGCAAGTGCCCTTGGGTCATAGTCTTTTGATATTGGTTTGGTTTTACCATAAAATGTTTTATCCAGTTCTGGCGTTAGCTTAACCACACCGAAACAAACCATACTATTTTTTCCGATTATCTGACCATCTGATTCGACATCAACTACAAAAAAACTCATTTCATTAATATTTTTAAAATTTTATCCTTGACTCCACTTTGCTTAATGCCTTCATTTGGTCTTGTGCAATGCACGAAATTATCAGGAAGCCATTTAAACAAATTTAAATCATCTACTGCCACAAAATTAATGATATTATTGTTATTTGCAAAGAGTTTTATTTCTTCGGCACGACAATCCTCAAGTTCTTGTAGTCTGAAATATTTAACACCCCACAATGAAGGAGTAATATCAGCTATTTTTGCATTAACTCCATTCCACTCAAAAATCTGATTTAATTGTTCAAGATTGTAATGTAATTTCCAATCACTTGAACAAATAATAATAGGGTTTGTAACATCAATAATTGAATTCAACACTTTTACACATTTGGGGTCAAATGGATAAACAGTATTAAATACAGGATGACGCTTCTTTCCATAGTATTGATGTGTTGTAGCCATCACATCATCAAAATCCAAAAAAATTACTGGCTGATTCATTAGAAGTCTCCTTGTTTTTCAAAGTCAACAATCATTCCATCTGGATATATTTTCATTGGAACAGTGACCACTGGTTTTTTAACTTTGGTTCTCGATTTTTTATATACATTAATACTGCCAACTCTTTTAACATCATCGGTTTCAATTTTAATATTATATCCCTTCTTCTCCAACTGTTCTGCAAGTTTTTTTGCTTGTTCAAAATCTTCTTTCATTATTGCAAAAGCATAAATATTTCCCAATTCAGAAATAGTTAAGGCACTAAGAGTTAAATTAAAATCAACTTCAACGGCATGAATATTTTCCAATGGAATTTCTTCACCCATTATTTCCTTGAATTTCTTAGCCAAGTAGCGTTTAAGTTCACTTTCCCAATTTACCATAAATTTAGTTTATATTTTTAAATACTAAATCGGGGGATAAAGATAAGTAAATAAATAATAATTGCAAAGTTTTTTGGTTTTTAGGAAAATTTATATACATTTGCGTCAGCATACTTAATATTAAAGACCATGAAGTTTTTAATTCAAAAAATTAATGGTGAAATCAGGCATGATTTCTCATTTACATTAATGGAATCAATCAGATTCCGCAATTGGCTACAAAATGCAGATAAAATCAAATACCGTTTTCTTGACACAACTGAAAATGCAATAGATTTTAAATTTAAATCTTTACATAGACAATATGTGCCAGTTGGTAGCGTAGAATTCGTATCTGCTTTCTTAAAACAATTCTATGATTTAACACCAAAACCAATCAACGTTCCAGAAGAATTATTCGATATTTGTTTCACTCAAAGAAAAATTTTTAATGGCACACATATGTCATTAGAAAATCAAGCGGGAACATTTTTTGTGAAAAGTAATGACCAAATAAAATATTTTACAGAATTAGTTGACTGTAATGAAAATGGAATGTATGGAACAACATATTCAGTTCCCATACCTGTCGGAAACCATCAGATTTCTGAATATCTTAGAGGTATTGAGAGTGAATGGCGTGCATTTGTATATAAAGGTAAACTTGTTGGATTACAGAATTACAGTGGTGAGTTCACTAAATTTCCAAAGGTCAGTGCAATTAAAAGTATGATATATGCATATAAGTCAGCACCAGTAGCATATACACTTGATGTGGCTGTATGTGACTATGCTACTCTTATTATTGAAGTCCATGATTTCTTTTCATGTGGCTTATATGGCTTTGCCGACCATGTAATATATCCATCAATGCTTCATAGTTGGTTTTGGCAATATGTTCAAAGAGAAATGGTTAATCAACATTGAAACAAATGAGCAGATTTTTTCGTAACATAGAAAAATTATTCGATATGGTAAATATAAACGGCAAATCATTTTCTGGACGTTCTATTGTTGTTACAAATAATAAGGTAATAATTGATGGCGTTGATGTGACTCCTGATGCAAAACATATTGATATTATCGTTGATGGGGATATTGATAAATTGGATATTGACATGTGCGATAAGCTAATGGTTAAAGGAAATGTCAATACTCTCGCAAGTACAAGTGCTGATGTGGAGTGTGGTGATGTGACTGGCAGCGTGAAAACAGTAAGCGGTGACATTGAGTGTGGTAATGTTGGCGGTGATGTTACAACTACAAGTGGTGACGTAAAAGCCGAAAACATTACAGGTGGTGTAAAAACTCTTTCTGGTGATATCAAGTATAGAAAATGACTGAAAAGGGAACATATTCGTTAACATATATTGTTGACAAAGAAACAAAAGAAATAACTGTTGTTGTTAATCTTCTTTTAAGGGATGGTATGGCAAAGCCGTTTCAAAATCTTTATGTTGGCAACGCTACACTCAACGGACAGCCATATGATGACGAGAGACTGGAATCTTGTGTGGATGCAAAATTAGCTGCTGAAAGAATTGGCAATGAACATAAAGAAAAATTGATTGCCAAATTAAAAAAAGAGGGCAAAAGAATTAAAATTAAAAAGGAAGAATTGAAATGATACCATTGACATCAGCACCAGAGGAAAGAAAAATGTTTGAATCTATATTATCCGTTGCAATAAACGAATATAAGATTAATGAAAAAATAAATAATACATTGAAAGAATGCGTCATTCAATTGGTGTGGGAAGAATCTAATAAAGACAAATATAAAAATATTGACGATAACACAATGAGCATGTGTGAAGCCAAAGCATATGAAGAATGTTGTAGACACGCACAAAATTTCAATTCTGAAGTCTCCAATAAGCCAATATCATATCTCGGTCAGTTAATCAGATGTGCATTTGTTAATGTGATAAAAAAACAGTGTTGTTATAAAATCATTAAAGAAGAATTAGAATGAAATTTTATCGTTATATAATAAGAGAATATGCAGTTCACGATATTGATGGTGAACTGACATCACCAACATTTCCTAACCCTACAGTGGAATTGTATGAGTATGATTTGATTAAAGAAACACCAAAAGGATATTGGATTGGTGATAAACGTTTTCCTGAACTGATAAGAAAATGGGTTTCAAAAACTTCAAAAAAACGTTATGCGTATCCCACAACAAAAGAAGCGTTGATTAATTTTATTATGCGCAATGAAAAGAGAGTTAAGATATTGGAATATCAAACACTATCATGCAAAATGGCATTGGGTATTGCGAAACAAATGAAAGAAAAACTAAACAAGAAAATATCATGAAATGTAAAGCACTCAGAAAAAAAGATACAAAGGAATTTGTGGAAATATGTTTTTATAGACATGACACAAACCCAAATACTGGTACATATGTGGTTTATACACATGAACTTCCTAATCCACAGCCATTAACAGCAACACGAGAATTGATGGATGTTTATTATGGTCAACAATCAGTTCCGCTTCCACCAGAAATTAATTTGGATGACTATGAACTTGTGGAACTTGACATTATTGAAAGCGGTATTGTCGGTGCAGACATAAGAAATAAACTCACTCCACTTCTTAATTTGATTGCTCTTTGTGGAATTGTTTTGAAAAATGAACATCCAGAAAAAATGGATAATATTAAAAGACTTTTAAGAAAAGAAATGGAAACAAGTAAAATTTGTATTAAATATTTAACTAATTTATTGTGATTTCCATTATTATTTTTATATATTTGTCGTAAATTTAAATTGATAAAAGCATGAAAAAAGGAACATTAATTACATTAGGGGTCATTGGCGTACTCGTCATCGGATTAGTAATCTGGGCAATAGGTCTTTCAAACACCTATAATAAGAAGTTTGTTACTGGTAAAGCATTTCAGCAGAATTGCGAAGTTGTGTTTGACAACACATGGAAGAAAATTCAGCAACAGGCAAATGTTACCAATGAATACAAAGAAGGATTTCGTCAAATTTATGTTGAAATGATGAACGCAAGGTATTCAGATGAAGGTGCAGGACAGCAAACTCTTATGAAGTGGATACAGGAAAGCAATCCAACATTCGATGCCAGTCTCTATAAAACCCTGATGAACACCATTGAAGGTAGCCGTAACGAATTTACAATGGAACAGAAAAAACTTATTGACATTGATAGGGAACTTAAATCAATGAAGGCTACATTCCCCAATAGTTTAATAATTGGTGGTCGTCCAGACTTGGAAATTAAACTTGTCACATCTGCAAAAACCGAACAGGCATTCAGCACTGGCAAAGATGATGATACAAAAATTTTCCCAGAGAAAAAACCGAAAGAGTAAAAATAATAATTGTTCTTTGAAATTAGAATAAATCACCCCCAAGGATGTAAGAGGCATTTTTGATATCCTTGCTGCCAATTGGCACTAACGAAACTGATTTATTCTTTTGTGTAATATAAGTCTTTCTGCTGAAAGCAAACGGCAATCTATTTCATACTTATCAACGGGTATGGATTAACTATGTCAGAGTTGGGGGATTGCAATCCTTTTCCAGAGGATGTTGTTTGCAATCTGACACTTGAATAGTGTTCATTTGGGCACTAACGACCACCAGTAAGGTGTTCCGTGTGGAAAACGGGCAGAAAGATTTTTGGATGATTGGATGACAGAGTGGTGATGTAATGGACTTAAAGTTTGCATATTAATAGAATTGAGTTTTGAAAAGTAGTGCAATGCCATACACGTGGGTTCGAATCCCACTCTAATCACGATTACTAACACGGTGGCTGCGTGTTGAAATTGTCGGATAACGTGCCATAACTAAGGAAGCACCGACTAAAAGGAAAGTTTTCAACTAAACCTAAGTTTGCTGGTTTGATGAAGATAAAACCAGTTTTTAATTAAAAAGAAATAATATGGAATGGGAAGATAAAACAAAAATGGTGATGCTGGGAAACCAGATGAATGGTGATGCAACACCTGACCCCGAAAAGGTAAAGGCTTTTCAGGATTTTGTGCTGGAAAAAATTAAAAATTTTGATGCACAAGCAATGGATATGTTCATTACAATCATTGTGTTAGACCCTGATGAAATAAAGAAAAATATTGATTTTTATCTTCCTGTATATGATAAATTACAGGAAATGTTGAAAGATACTGAAATATCATTTGGATTTCGTAGTTCAATAAGATTTTCAATGTTTGAAATAATTGTTGAAGAAACAGTAATTGATAAATAGAAAATCTGTTGTTATGAAAAAAAAGAAAGAACAAAAGAGAACAATTTATTGTGGTGTTGAAGATATGGATGGTAATCCTGTTACTCTTACTGAAGAACAAGAAAAAAGATTTGTTGAAAACATGAGTGATGGGGGAAAAAATAACGTAGTTTTTTGCAGAACAAATGCAATACCAAAGATGATGCAAAACGTTGCAGCGATAATGACTTTAAATAAAAAATAATTATGGAGTGCCAGACGCTTGAAAGATATGATGAACGTTGTAATATTTGCATAGGATTTATCGAAAAAAATAATATCGATATTGATAAGATAAAAAATTATTTAAACAAACATAAAAATAATTAGTCATGGCGTATATGCATATCTCAAACCTTTACAAAGAACAGACAATCCTCTTATTTAAAGAGGTTTATGCATTGGAAAAAATTCATGGTACAAGCAGTCATATTGGTTGGAGATTTCAAAACAAGCAAATTCATTTCTTTGCTGGTGGTGAAAGCCATGAGAAATTTCTTGCATTATTTGACCAAACATTTCTTAAAGCCAAATTTCAAGAAATATTTCCAGACGTTGATGTTACTATCTATGGTGAAGCCTATGGCGGTAAGCAACAGGGCATGTCACATACCTATGGTAAGGAACTCAAGTTTATTGGCTTTGATGTACAAGTTGGTGAACTTTGGCTTAATGTTCCAAATGCAGAAGATGTTTGTAAGAAATTCAATATCGAATTTGTGCATTACGATAAAATTGAAGTGAATCTCGATAACCTCAATGCATACAGAGATGCACCATCCGTTCAGGCAGTTCGCAATGGTTGTGGTGATGATAAGAAACGTGAAGGTATTGTTCTTCGTCCACTCATTGAAATGCGTTTGAATAACGGTGAAAGGGTTATCTGCAAGTACAAGCCTGATGAGCAAATGGAAAATAAAACCAAACGTGAAGTAAGTCCAGAACAACTTAAAGTGCTTGAAGATGCAAAGGCAATTGCAGAAGAATGGGTTGTCGAACTCAGATTGGTTCATGTACTACAGAAATTTCCAAATGATGTAAATATGGAATCAGTTGGAAATATCATTAAAGCAATGATTGAAGATGTGTATCGTGAGGGCAAAAATGAAATTATTGAATCCAAGGCGGTGGAAAAAGCAATTGGAAAGAAAACTGTTGAATTATTTAAACGTAAATTACAAAATAATTTAAAATAATATGAAATGTAGTGTTGATGGTTGCGAAAAAATTGCAAAATCTAAGGGATTTTGTTCAATGCATTATCATCGCCAATATCGACACGGCAAATTAGATAAACCCAAAACTAAACGAGAAGAATTAATTGAAAAGGGTTTTAGTTATTGTCCTAAATGTGATGGAGTTAAAGAAATTTCTGAATTTAATAAAGATAAGCACGCTGCATTTGGAATTGCAATTTATTGTAGAAAATGTAATAAAACAAAATCGAAATTACAATATTCAACACACAAAAATTATCACAAAAATACTCAATTAAAATCAGATTTTAATATTACTCTTGATGAATATAATAAAATTCTTGATGCACAGAATAACGGTTGTGCAATTTGTGGAAAAACCGAAAAGGAAAATGGAAAAATGCTTGCTGTTGACCACGACCATAACTCAAATATTGTTAGAGGACTATTATGCTCAAATTGTAATTTGGGATTAGGTAAATTTTGCGATAATATTGATTTATTAAATAATGCAATTAAATATTTAAACAATGAAAGATGAATTAGGAGACCGTATTAAGACCTACTATGAAAATAGGACAAGGACATTTCTTCCCCGCAGAACATACACAATAATCCGTATTGACGGTAAAGCATTCCATACTTACACAAAAGGTCTGACACGTCCTTTTGATGATGGTCTCATTAATGATATGGACGAAATGGCTTGCTATCTTTGCAAGAACATACAGGGTGCAAAATTTGCTTTTGTTCAAAGCGATGAAATCAGCATATTGCTTACCGATTTTGATAAAATTGGTACGGATGCTTGGTTTGATGGTAACATCCAGAAGATGGCAAGTATTGCTGCAAGCATGGCAACCAGTAAATTCAATCAATTGAGGATGCAACGTGCTTATGGAAACATGAATGTTGATATTGAGGCACATGGCATTAATGCGTTTGAACAGGTTCTTATGACAGATGTGCTGGGCATTAAACTTGCTGAGTTTGATGCCAGAGTGTTCACAATTCCAAGTGATTATGAAGTTGAAAATTATTTCATTTGGAGACAACAGGATACTGTTCGCAACTCAATTTCAAGCGTTGCTCAGAGTCTTTATAGTCACAAAGAACTTGCAGGTAAAAACGTAAGCCAACAACAGGAAATGATATTCCAAAAGGGTATCAACTGGAATGACTATGCTCCAAAATATAAGCGTGGTAGGTTTGTTTTTAAACAATCATATGAAGTGGTTGCAGCACCAAAAGAATTACCGAAAGGAATGGCGCAACCTGATTGTTTTTCAACTGTGACTCGTACACGTTGGGTTGCAGATGAATGCCCGACATTTACGCAAGACAGGGAATTTTTATTGAAGTTTATACCAAAAGATGTCTAACCCATAACATTCGACAATGATAGTATATTTCGCATTATTCATTCCAATTATCGTTACTGGAATATTTTATTTAATTAAAAAACATGAATTTGTGTGGTGGGAATTCTTCATTCCTATTGGTTCTGTGCTTATTGTAACACTTATTACTAAATTACTCATTGACCATTCCAGTGTTCAATTTACCGAATATTGGGGTTCAACAGTTGTTGCAGTATATGAAGAAGAACCATATAATGAATGGCATCATCAGACTTGTTCAAGAGAAGTTGCTTGTGGGACGGATGAAGATGGTAATACGGAATATTGTACTGAATATTATGACTGCTCACATCAGGATGATTACGGTCCGAGTTGGTCGGCAAAAACAAATATTGGTGAGGTGTTCGGTATTTCCGAACAACAGTATGATGAACTTGTGGTGCAATTTCGCACCAGAAGAACAATTGTTAATACCAGACGAAACCATTCTCCACGTGATTATGCTGTAGGTAGTAAGGGAACTAAATTCGAAGGTAAACGTGTTGGTAAGGAATCTTATGTATATGAGACTCTTTGGGGTGGCGAAGATAATACCCGTAAGGCATATGTAAGCCAACACACATATGTTAATAAGGTAAAAGCATCTGATTTATCGATTTTTAATATGAAAATTGTTAAAGAAGAGGAAGCTGACAGTCTTGGCTTGTTTAAATACCCACCGTATAAAAGCAGTTGGTTTTCTGGCGGAACTGTCGGATTGGAATATCCCACTATATTGGGTGGCAATGTAAGTAAAGAAACACAAGAAAAGTTTAAACGATTGAACGGTAAGTTTGGTCCTGCCAATGAAATGCGTCTTTGGATACTTGTTTTTGAAAATAAACCGATGTCTATTACTGAACAACAAAAGAATTATTGGGTAAAAGGCAACATGAATGAATTGGTTGTTTGTATTGGCAAGAAAGGCGATGAAATTCTGTGGGCGGATGCATTTTCATGGGCACATTCGGATGTGCTTACTGTAGCTGTAAAGAATGAAGTTTTAAATTTATATACTTATAAGGATAGCCTTGTTAAAAGAAATATACCACAAGTACTACCTGTTGGCAAAGATATCCAGAAAAAGGTTTTGGGCGAAGTTGGTGAAAAGCTACCTGCAGGTGTTGTACCAGTTCCAAAACAAGTATCTGCCGATACAATAATAAAAGTGAAATCTTCATATCCAATGCTTACTGAAAAAACATGGGATGAATATTATAATTTTCTTAATCAAAATCTTCATCAATTCCAAAGAAGGTCATTTGAAGAATTTAATTATTTGAAAGTTGAACCATCAACAGGAGCAATCATATTCATCTTTATTTTTGCATTACTTGTTTCAGTTGGCATAAATTTTTGGGTAATTAATAATGATATTTCGGAATAGAAGCAACAATATTCAAATTTTTTCGTATCATTGTAAAACAAAAATAAAAAAATGAGAAGAGCATCACAAGACAACGGACTTATTGTTGATGAAGGTAAATTCATCGGAGTGGCACTTGGTTATGATTATTGTGCTGAACACGAATGGGGCATTAAAGACCTTAAACGAACTTGTGGGATGCCCGAAGCCACGAAACAGAATGCTGGAATAAAAAATCGCACCATAACAAAAGTTCCGCCATTTATGTTTATTGAAGAAACATACAAAAAGAGAAAAGTTGCAATACTCTATACTGGACAGTCTTGGTACGAGAAAAAACAATTTGAAAACCTTCCACACGACCTGAAAAACTGGAAAGAAGACCTTATCTGGAACGAAAAATGGAATAAAGACCATCCAAGCACCAGAGGCGATAAAGATAACATCATTACTGCTTGGGATGGTTCAAGTTTCGGTGTTGCGGTCATGGGTGATAAGGAAGTTGAATATCTCAAAGAACTGAAAACAGCGATTGAAGAAAAAAGGCTTACGATTGCAGTTGTCGATTTGAGAGTAAAAAATCCATTTGCTGGTTCTTCTCTTTGTCTTCTGATAACTGACCGTGTTCCGCAGGAAACATCACATGCGATGTTTGTTGGTGATATGGAATATTTTGACCGTGAAGACTACGAAGAACAAATCGGAATGAAAAAAATCATTCAGAAAAATAAAGGTGGGTATCATGAGTTGCATTATTTCTTAGCTTGTTCACCCAAATGGATTGATTATAACAATAGGAATGGAAAATTGGAAGAAGGCAAAAAGAGAATGAATACTAAATATGATATCATGTACTGGATAAATTACAGTGACGATGATGATAATGCAGGTTGGTATAGTGTTGAGGAAATCCGTGAATGGCTAACTGGAAATAAAAGATTGGTTGAAATTAGAAAAAAATAACTATCTTTGTATAGACTTAATAATTATTAATTTAAAATTTGTATTATGGAAGACGAAAAAGTTGCTAATGAATTGAATGGAGCATTCTATGGCTCACTCAAAAGGAACAACAAGCAGATACGGGATGACCGTGCGCTTGCTATTGCAGAGGACACCGAATTGGTGTACAAGCGTAAGATTGAAGA
>JAKQEK010000222.1 GCA_029558535.1 Bacteroidota bacterium
TTTAGATTGGATGATGAGTATTCATATCAGATTTCGAACGAAGTGAGAAATCCTCTTTTTAATGCAATTATTCAGGTGGTTTAATACTCTGAGCCCGGAGGGCTCAACTAGAGTTGATATTTGTCCAACATTGCAATCTGAGTAACTCGCGCTTCAGAGCCAGTCAGGGATGATAGAATACTCCAACGCGAGTAACTCGCGCTGGAGTGCAGTAATTATTTAGGTAGTTCAATACTCTGAGCCCGGAGGGCTCAATATTAGTAACCCCGACTTTTAAGTCGGGATTCACAAGCTGGAATAATAGCTTTTGGAATATGTATTTGTCAAATTATAGCCTGATAGGGCGGGTACAAATACTATAACAAAAGCGAATAATAGATGCTCCTAAATAATTACAAAACATTAAAATAAAATAGGTTTATCTTAAAATTACTGTAATCCATTAATGGATATTACTGTGTTAATGTCAGAAAAAAACAGCCTTGCGGCGGTTTTTTTTAAAACTGCAGATGTTTTACAGAGGACCCTCCTCTTTCAATAAGTCTTAAAGATTCTACACCAATTTTAATATGGTCTTCCACAAATTTTTCAGTTACATTTTTATCACTTCTATCTGTTTTTATTCCGGTTGAAATCATTGGTTGATCACTTACAAGAAGTAATGCACCCGAAGGTATTCCATTTTCAAAACCAACGACAAAAATTGTAGCTGTTTCCATATCAATTGCCATCGCTCTTGTTTTTCTTAAGTACTTTTTAAAACGATCATCGTATTCCCAGACTCTTTTATTTGTTGTAAGTACAGTACCTGTCCAATAATCTCTGCCACGATCACGAATAGATGTTGAAACCGCTCTTTGCAACTGAAAAGCAGGCAATGCAGGAACTTCTGCAGGCAAATAGTCATTAGAAGTACCTTCGCTCCTGATTGCAGCAATCGGTAAAATCAAATCTCCTAACTTATTCTTTTTCTTAAGACCACCACATTTACCAAGAAACAACACTGCATTTGGAGAAATAGCACCCAACAAATCCATAATTGTTGCTGCATTTGGACTACCCATACCAAAATTTATTATTGTTATATTGCCGGAAGTAGCACTAGACATATTTTTATCTAAACCTTCTACCGGAACATTATTCCACTCGGAAAAAAGTTCAACATATAATTGAAAATTGGTTAGCAAAATGTATTTTCCAAAACTTTCCAGACTTTTACCGGTGTAACGAGGTAGCCAGTTTTTTACTATTTCTTCTTTGGTTTTCATAGTATAAATATTTCTGCAAAGATACAAAAAGGTCTAAAACAATTTTATTAAAACAAAAAAGCGGGAATCATTTTCCCGCTCCTCGTTAAATCGTTAAAATTACCCGATTTTAATCTTCTTAACAATTTTTGCCTCTTTGTCTTTCGGAATAACAACCTTTAATATACCATTCTGGTAATCTGCTGAAATCTTTTCTTTGTCAACATTATCAGGCAAACTGTAGGATTTCTTGAAACTTCCATAACAAAACCCGCGATAATAATACTTCTCTTCTGCCTTTTCTTCTTTCATCTCTTTCTGACTCGAAATCTCTAAAACATTGTCGTTTACCTCAATGTTAAAATCTTTTTTCTCCAATCCCGGAACAGCAGCCTCTACAACAAAGTCCTTTTCATTTTCATAAACATTAAATTCAGGTCTTGTAGACATTACTGAATTTTCAGCCAAATCAGCATTGTTAAAAAAAGCGTCGAACACCGATGGCAAGTAGCCATTTAAATTTCTTTTTACTAACATAATTTTGTCCTCCATATTTTTAGTTATTTTATTAATTTTATCACTCAAACATTTTCAAATTATATGCCGACAGATATTTTAAGAAGTTTTTGCAGAAAAAGACTACATTCTTATGCCATATTGTCTTAAACAGTCAAACAGAATATGCCACATTGACAGATAGGTGAGATTTATTAAGCTTAAATCTATTATTAATAAGATAATTCACATTCAGGTGTGAGTAAAATTATTTTACTTCTTAATTATATTTCATTTATAATAAGTAAATTTGCTTATGAATTTGAGAATAGAAATTATGAAAAAACTGCTGCTAATATTGACAATTTTGATGAGTATAGGAAATTCAATACTATTTGCTCAGGTATATCAATTACCAAACGGTGGTTTTGAGATTTGGGATGGCACAAGTGCAGATGCCGAGCCAACAAATTGGAATGGTTTTCCTTCAGCGGAATGTACGCTATTTATAGGCTGCGGAACAGCAACGGCAACAAGACATGCAAAATCGACAGATACCAGACCCGGTTCAACCGGAAGCTATAGCTGTAAGCTATTTGCCACATCAGCATTAGGAATTATTGCAAACGGGAATATATCGACTGGACAGATAAGAGTAGGAAGTACCACCCCAACAAATTTCTCTGAGAATTATAATATAACGCGAACAGCAAATCCGGACTTCAGACAAGTAATTAGTGCAAAACCTGATTCAATTCGTTTCTGGGCAAAATTTGTATGCCCGTCAACAACACAAACTGCAAGAATGCATGCAGTTATACATGATAATTACAACTACAAGGATCCAGAAGACGGAGACGCAAATGCAAGTTTGCATGTTGTAGCTCATGCAACTGATAACTTTACCAGAGGTAATCAGGAATGGACATTGCATACTGTAGCATTTGATTATAATTACCCTGCTAACGAACCTGCTTATATCCTTTTAACTTTTGCAACTAATCTTATTGCAGGTCAAGGAAGCACAAGTGATGTTCTTTATATTGATGATATTGAATTTGTATATAATACGATGTTGTCTGATATAAAAATTAATGGAGCTTCCATTAATGGATTTAGCCCATCTACAAACAATTATTATATTGAAGCGGGATGTGGTCAATCACAAACTATTACAGCTACAGCTCAAAGCCCTAATGCATCAGTAACAATAACTCAAGGTTCGGGGAGTTCTCCTGCGAACATAACTGTTTCATCAGGAGATCAATCATCAACATACCTTGTTTATTTTAACTTCTCATATACAACAAATATTTATGACGAAATATGTGCAGGAGATGATTATAACAGTAATGGCTTTTCAATTCCTCCGGTCTATGATTCAGGCCTTCACAATTATGAAATAATTAGTTATGAATCACCTGAATGTGACAGCATTGTAAAACTTCATTTAACTGTTAATCCAAGTTATATAGCAGAAATTAGCGAAATAATGATTTGCGAGGATGCTCAATATGATTTTTACGGTCAGATATTAACTGAACCCGGAGTATATGATACAATTATTCCGACAATACATGGATGTGACAGTTTAGTCACGCTGAATCTTACTGTCGGCGAATTTTACCGCACTTATATTAACGCAGCTATTTGTGAAGGAGACATATACATCGAGAATGGATTTAATATGGATTATGAAGGTACTGATACAATCATTTATACTGCAATCAACGAATGTGATAGTCTTGTGATTTTAAATCTTGTTGTGAACCCTGTATCCCAAACAGAAATTACAGATAGTATAAACGTTGGTTTAGGATATTATGAAAACGGTTTTGATCTTTCAGTATTTTCCGAACCCGGAACGTATTCATATGCTCTGAACCTATTTAATAGTTATGGATGTGACAGCACAATTTATTTACTGCTGATTGTTAATCAAACACTTGAAGACTCGCTGCCGGAACCTACCGGAGATTTTAATTTCGCTGTATTTCCTATTCCTGCTACTGAAGAGTTAATAATAAAATCAGATGCAGAAATTACTTATAGCATTGATTATATCATTTATGATCTTTTTGGTAAAAAAATAATGACCGGTAAAATTATTAATGATGAAACAATTATAAATTTGAAGTCATTTGCAGCAGGGATATATTTCATTAAGATTATTTACAGTGATGATAAGAATAGTATATTAAAATTTCTTATCAACTAAAATCATAAATTTTCGAAGTACGGGAAATCCTTAACAGACGTGCATTTACAAGGATATTATAAATAATAAATTACAGATATTAACAAATTTTTATAAAAATTATTAAAATAGATATTGTTAAAAAATAATTTTTATATATTTTTACCAAAAAGTTATTTAAGGGAAGCCGAAAACTTGAGAGTAGGCAAAAATATTAAATTGTACAACTATGACAGAACAGAAACCCGTTCAAAAGAAAATGATGATGATTTTGATTTGTTGGTTCGCAGGAACATTAGGAATTCACAGATTAATGATGGGATACAGCAATTGGTGGATTATGCTTATTACAGCTGGTGGTTGCGGTATTTGGGCATTATACGATCTTATTATGTTGTTCATGGACAAATTACCTATGGCTGACGGAAGACCATTGGAATCATAATTTTCTTCATAAATTTTACAGGGCTATTATTTTATAGCCCTATTTTTTTAATTATTAACTCAATATCAAAAATATGAAAAATTGTATTACATGCGGAGCTCAAATCCCAATGGAAGCTATGGTTTGTCCGGTTTGTGGTGCTAATCAAAATCCACAACCTATTATTAATCCACAGCCAAATTATCAAAACCCTAATCCAAATCCTGTGCCTCCACAACCTGCTAATTCGACAGAGAAAGATAAAACTACATCTTTGGTTTTATGTATTTTAGGCTACGTTGTACAAATTCATGGAATTCACAGATTTTACACTGGTCATATCGGAATTGGAATTATCCAATTACTTACCTGGGGTGGATGTGGAATTTGGACATTGATTGACCTTATTCAAATAGCATCTGGTAGTTATAGAGATAGTGATGGCAGACCACTCAAAGGCTAATTATCTTTTTAGGAAAGTAATTTTTCCTTATATAAAAAAGCACTTTTTAATAGCCGGCATTGCCGGTTATTATTTTATAGGATTGATTTTATATGTCTTTGCAAAAGTTGATATTTTAATACCTTGTATTTGGCATACATTATTTGATATTAGATGTCCCGGGTGCGGATTGACTCGAGCTTTTATTGAACTTCTCAGTTTTAATTTTTCAGCAGCATGGGATTCGAATCCTTTGATATTTATAGTTTTTCCTGCCCTTACCTATTATATCATAATGGATTTTGTAAAGTTTGTCAAAAACAATAAATAAAAATGGAATTTATTAATGGTAATACCGGAAATTTGATTTTGTTGCTGACAACAATTTTAAGTTTGGGATTTTCAGTATTTTTCCTCCGAAAATCAAAACACAGACTTTCTTTATTACTGCTAATCTGTGCCGGCTTATTATTGCGGATTATATCCACTTCTGATTCATATTTACATCCTCACGATGAAAAATATCATGCATTGGTGGCTAAAAATCTTATTGAGCATCCTTTGAAGCCGACACTTTACGAAAATCCAATTCATAAAATAGACTACACCGACTGGTCTTGCAATCACGTATGGTTACACAAACAACCTTTACCATTATGGACCATGGCTGCCTCAATTTACATATTTGGGAACAACGTATTTGCAGTAAGATTCCCTTCTATCATTTTGTCATGCTTGGCAATTTGGCTTATTTTTCAAATATCGCTATTCTTCTTTAAAAATGATCCAAAAAGAACAACTGCTTGGCTTGCAGCCTTTTTGATGGCAACAAACGGACTTATTCTGGAACTCACAGGTGGGAAAGTCGCGACTGATCATTACGATATCCATTTTATGTTTTTCATTTTATTAGGAATTTATTTCAGTACAAAATATGTAATTAGTGAAAAACCTATTTATTCATTATTTATAGGAATTTCTATAGGTTTTGCAGTTCTTACCAAATGGTTGCCCGCGTTGATAGTAATACCGATATACTTGCTAATTGCAGTTGATTCTAAGAAATTTAGGAAATCGGAATTATTCTTAAATCTACTTGTTATAACAGCAATTGCAACTGTAGTTTTTCTTCCCTGGCAGTTGTATATCCATTCCCAATTTCCGGCTGAAGCAAGCTACACAGCTTCCTATAACATCAAACACTTTACCGAAGTATTAGATAATCAAACCGGACCATTTTGGTATTATCTTGCACGCATAGGGACAAATTATGGCGAACTGGTTTATCTGCCACTAATATTTCTCATAATTAAAAGTTTAAAAAACAAAGCCAATTTCAAACTTTATGCACTACTAATATGGATAATTATTCCGATTGTATTCTTTTCCATAGCAAAGACTAAAATGCAGGCTTATATCTTGTTTGTAGCTCCTGCCCTTTTTTTAATAACAGCATGGTTCTCAACTTATCTAACCGATAAAGCAGTTGATGGAAAACATAAATTTATAAATTTCGCTTTGGCAATTTTGTTAATTGTTTTACCAATACGATACAGTGTCGAAAGAATGAAACTATTCTCTGCTGAAAACAAAAATCCTCAATGGGTAAAAGAGCTTAAAGAACTCAACAAAGATAAAATACCGGAAAATACACTTATATTCAACCATCCTTACCCTATCGAAGCAATGTTTTATACTGATTGTACTGCATATTCTTCACTCCCGTCGGCTGACACATTATCAAAATACTACAATGAAGGCTATAATATTATCATTTTCAATCAAGGCAATGTACCTCAAGACATCCTAAAAGACAAGAATTATAAAATCTTTGGCCACAAATAAATCTTCATGAGTTTTTTCATAAATGGAATTATTAGGTTACAAATTTAAACTATCTTAAAATTAATTTTTCAAACTTAACACACGATATTGATGTTTTTTATAATTTTACTTTTTTATTGTATTTAATTGTTTATTCGTATGTGATATTTAATCATTTGTTTAATTTAAATGTAAATAACCATGAAGACAAGTTTACTAATTATTTTACTATCAACCTTAAGTTTAATAGTTTTTGCTCAAGGCAACGGAAGAGTTGCAACAACCGGACATTCTGCAATAACGGTTCAAAATGAAGGGTCTGAAATAGGCGTAACAATTTATTATTTTGGTGGAGAAAAAAGTACAGGAACTTATTCGAATGAGCTTTGGAAATGTGAAGCTCCGGGAGAATATGCAGAAGTAGAAACAAACGCGGGGCCATCAGCAAGAAGAGATCATGTAAGCTGGGTGTATGGCAACACTATGTTTGTTAAAGGCGGACGAACTGAAGGAGGCTCATGTTTGGATGATTTGTGGGGATTAGATCTCTCAACAAATACATGGACTCAATACAGTGCCTCTCTTGGCAATTGTGCATATTCGCAAGCAGCAGTAGTCGTTGGAGACAAGGTCTATATTTATGGCGGAAGCAATAGTGACGGAGAATCTCTTGACGGTTTCTACTCAATCAACTTACAAAGAAAATCTTTTATATTAGATATGCTTACCTCTGGTGTAGAAGCACTTCAGGGTATGGCTATTGCAGCTTACAATGGTGCAATTTCTGTTATTGGTGGAATGCTGCACGATTGGGACGGAGACACACCGGGTTTTCAACCAAGTTATAGTGCAAATATCTGGAACTGGGGTCCTGGTAAAAGTGGCTGGGAATACGTCAGTACTAGCGGAGATTTTTTCACCGAACTTACTCTAATGGCTTTTGTTCAGGATCCGGATAACAATATTTTATACACATTTGGTGGAAGAACTTATGATTACGAAAATGAGCTGGAGTTATTTGACAATGAGATATTTAAACTTGATCTTACGACTATGACATGGACAAAAGTAGAACAAACTCTTCCAGTATCAATTTCGAACGCTACAGCATCATTTGCAGATGATAAAATCCTTATTCTTGGTGGTCAGGATGAAAACAATAATGTTTCTGAAAATATGTATATTTTTTATCCAGCAACAAATACAATTGAAACAATAAGTTATATTAATCAAGAGACATCAGAACATACAAATATAAATATCTACCCTAACCCTGCAAGCTCTTATGTACAGTTTTCATCTTCAGAACAAAGTAATTTTCAATATGTTCAGATTATTGACTGCACGGGGAAAATCGTTCTTAAAACTGAAGTAATTTCTAATAACAAAATTGATATTAGCGAATTAAATTCAGGCATCTATTTTATAAGATTTGACGAAAATAATTCTAATGTAAATTATAAGCTAATAAAATACTAAAATATTAGTAGTCAGGCATTTAATAAAAAAATGGTCTAAATTTAGACCATTTTTTTATTATTCTTTTCTAATTATTCAACTATTAATCAAACACGGCTATTCTTACCACTTCCCCCAATGCACATTTTCAGGTTTCCACTTGTTTTTTGGTTTGTCTTCGCCGGTTGGGTAACCAATCGGAATAACATTCAATGGAATTATTTTTTCGGGAAGACCTAAAACATTTTTTACAGGATTTATTCTGGTCGAATATGGATATACTGCTGTCCATACTGCTCCAAGTCCTGTTGCTTCTGCTGCCAACAAAATATTCTGAGTAGCAGCACTGCAATCCTGAACCCAATAGGATGAATCAGTATCAGTAGCAGCCTTTGACAAGTCACCACAGACTATTATTGCTGCCTGAGCATTTTTAAGCATTTTCGCATAAGGCAAAGAATCTGCAAGTTCATCCAAAAGCTTTCTTTCCTGAACAATGATAAATGCCCATGGCTGCAAATTTCTTGCACTCGGAGCTGCCATACCTGCCTTAACAAGCGTTTCAAGTTGCTGACTGGTCAATTCCTGATCAGTAAAGTTACGTACTGATTTCCTGTTATGAATTACTTCCAATGTATTACTCATAATAATTGTTTCTTGTTGTTGTGTTTGTATTAAATCTTTTTCATCACGATTGATAAAATTAAAATAAATCATTATTCCAAGGCATATAACCAAAATAATATTAAAAAGTGCAGAAATGCTAATAGATTTCTTATCTTTATTCTTTGTAGAATGACCTCTCAACATACTCAAAAACGCCCCTGTAGGACAGAAAAACCTACACCAGGGCTTGTTTATAAAAACAGAGAGAAACAGCATTACTACTGCTAGGATCAATACTGTCAGTGAAGCAAACTTGAATTTAAATGCAGAAAAGGGTTCGAAGTTCTCAAGATTAAGGTCAGTAGCTACTACCAATAAAACAACTAAAACGAAAAGAAATACGTATTTAATCGCTTTTAGGACTTTTGTCAATTGACTTTCAAATACAATTTTTTTTTTATTGATTTTCCCGGTCAGTTCCTGTATTGCTCCAAACGGGCATAAAAACTGACAGTAAAAAGACTTGTTTGTTATAAGTGGAATAAGAATAGATAAAATTAAAACGATAAAAAGAAATATCTGAGATTTAATACTTAGCCCATTTACCAACCAATTGTGCAATAATGCTATACTTAAAAAATCCCCAGACCAAAATCCCAATACGCCAACAGAGGCAAATAAAAGTACAATTCTAAGTCTGTTTGTTTGTTGAGGAACAACAAAACTGAATAAAGCAAATAACAAAACAATAAAAGATAGAATAATACCAATAGTATTAAACCAGCTCTGTCTTTTTTCAATTTCTTTGGTTGCAGCAAAGGTACTTAAACGCTTATTTAAAGATTGAATTACTGCACTACTCGTAAAAGTTGCCCCAGACACCGCATCAACCTGTTTTTGTGAAGCTTCTTTACAGGTAAGATCATTCCACGTACTAAAAAAATTTTGTGAATTCAATCTGTCAATCCATGAGGGTGTTTCAGAATTTGGCAAAAGGTATAACTCTTTTATTTTATGAGCCGGAGTAAAAACTATCGCAAAAGGTACATTTCCTCCAAATCCTTTAATTTCATCGCAATAAGGAGATGTAAGAAGCAAATAACAAATCAATTTATCTGATTTATCATATAAATAATAGCAATCCTGAACAGAATCATGATTAAAATATGAAAAATCTTCGGCAATTTCGGGAAAGAAAGAAGTTTTATTGTCAAGAACTGTAGTTCTGTTCTGCGGTATATCCTTTGATGAAAAACTATAATTAAATATTTTACCGGAACTTATTGTAATTACAGTAACTCCGGCAATAATCAAAAATATTTTTAGTAATCTATTGGTATTTATCATCTCAAATGCAAATTAAATAATAAAAATGCAAGGTTTTTTATCTAAATTTATATTCAACTTTTTCCACTCTGCAATTTTTTTTGTCATAATAAACTCATTTTCACAGCTTATATTTGACGCGACACAAAGATAGGTATCTGGATTAAGATTTAAAAGTATTTCATTAAATAATTTATTATTCCTGTACGGAGTATCCATAAAAATTTGCGACTGTTTTTCACGTAATGATTTGTTTTCTAATACTTTAAGTTGTCTTATCCGAAGTTGAGATTCAACAGATAAATAACCATTAAATGCAAAATTTTGACCGTTTAATCCCGACGACATTAGAGCCATAAAAATAGATGAAGGTCCCGAGAAAGGAATTACTCTAATATTCATTTTATGTGCCATCATAACAATTTGGTTACCCGGATCGGCAATACACGGCAGACCTGCTTCACTTATTAAAGCGATATCTTCTCCTGCAATGCAAACGTCTAAATAAGTAGAAATTTCTTCTTGAGTAGTATGTTTATTCAGCTCATAAAAAACCAAACTGTCAATCAAGATTTCAGAATCGAGCTTTTTCAGAAACCTGCGAGCATTGCGAATGTCCTCTACAATAAAATGCTTAATTGACGATACAACATTGTGTACAATAAGAGGCAAAACATCCGTTGTAGGAGTGTTTCCAATTAAATTTGGAATAAGAAATAATTTGGCATTAGTTTTATCCACTAAAGGTTTTATTTTTACAAAAATATAACTTTGTTTCTAATAATAAGGTTTTAAATAAATAAATCTTAAATTCGCATAACTTAAACTATATTTGTAAAAACGAAAATAGTGGAAGCAGTTTTTTTAGGTACAGGGACTTCGCAAGGCGTTCCAATTATAGGTTGCAACTGCCCTGTATGTTGTTCCGATAACCCGAAAGACAAAAGACTTCGGTCTTCTTTGCTGATAAAATCAGAAAAAACAACCATAGTTATTGATGCCGGACCGGATTTCAGACAACAGATGTTGCGTGAGAACATCAACAAACTCGATGCTATTGTTTTTACACATGAACATATAGATCATATTGCCGGTTTGGATGATGTCAGAGCTTTTAATCACATCTCTGACAAGCCAATGGAGATTTATGCCGAAAAACGCGTTTTAAACGCCATTAAAAGGACTTTCTCATATATTTTCGATGATTCCCATTATCCCGGAATTCCTCGTCTAAATTTGAATGTAATTAACGAACAAGAGTTTTGCATTAACGAAATAAAAATTAAACCAATAAGGGTTTTGCATTACAATTTACCAATACTCGGATTTAGGATAAATAATCTGGCTTATATAACAGATGCAAATTTTATTTCTAAAGAAGAATTGCTTAAATTAAAAGGTCTTAAAATCTTAATTATTAACGCTTTAAGAATACGCAAACATATCTCACATTTCTCATTTTCCGAGGCAATTGAGATAATAAAAGAATGCAATCCGGACATGGCATATCTCACACATATCAGTCACAAACTGGGTTTACACGAAGAATTAAACAAATTTTTACCAAAAAATATTGAACTCTCTTTTGATCAACAGAAGATTTTTATTTAGTTGTATTTATTTGTATATTAACTTTTTAAACATATATATTTAAACTAACAGTTTAATATTTATCAAATTTGTAAATTTGGTATAATCAGATTGTATTATATAAATAGATGAAGCATTGTTAATTTTACAAAAAATGACGGCAAAAATTTATTATTAGATAATAATTTTGGACATAACCGGAAATCTGTTTATCCATTCATCTAAAGTTGCTTGAGCAATCTTGTTATTGCATACATTGGAAAAATTCTTATTTTATCAACTTCACCGATATTTTCCATCGAAGTCCTTACACCTATTTGCAAATTCTTTTCTCGCAAAAATAAATACAAGCTCTGCATCTTACCTCTAGTACCTGATTTAACTTCAATTGGCACAATATTTCTACCACTTTGGACTAGGAAATCAATTTCTGCCTGACTGCCCTGCGATTCTCTTTGCCAATAGAATAATTGTGCAGCATTAAATTTAAAGTATTTCTTAACCAACTCCATACCCACAAAAATCTCAGCTAACTCTCCTTTATTGATTTGTTCAAGCTTTGCCCCTAGTATCAAATCTGATATTTCAAGTCCTAAAATTCTCTGAAAAACGCCTGTGTCAAGAATAATAAATTTTCTATATTTTAAATTTATTTCTGCTGCTAACGGCACACCATTGCCTGAAGAATGTGTAATAGGGAAAATCAATCCAGCTAACTGCAGCAATTCAACACTTTCCTTTATTTGTAAATGATTGGCATCAGTTGAAGCTTTGGAATAAACAAATTTGTTTCCAGTCTGATTGACAACTGAGATAAAAACCTCTTTCAACCTCGAAGTCGGAACATTCGACTTGTATTTTGCAAAATCGTCATAGAATGAATTTATTAAATCATCTAAAATTACCTGACAATCGAGTAAGCTACCTGTTCTTATATAGGTTGCAACAACTTCAGGCATCCCACCTATTATGACAAATCTAATTAAATAATCAAGAAATTTAAAGTGTACTGGTTCAGAAAAAGGCTCTCCAACTTTACAATTCACGAGAGCTTCATACAATCCTGACTCACCTGATGCATTAATAAATTCTTCAAATGAAAATGGATACATATATAGTGACCGGATTCTTCCTACTCCATAAGATGCCAAACGTTTTAATGCAGATTCCAATAAAGACCCTGCAGCTACAACATGTAACTCAGGAAATTTCTCATAAAAGAACCTCAAAGACGAAATAGCAGGTAAGCACGACTGAATCTCATCTAAAAACAGCAAAGTTCTACCCGGTATTATCGGAGTATTCGTCAATAAGGACAACTCCTCGCATATCTTATGAGGATCGAGATCCTGTTCAAAAATCAAATGCATTGACTTTTGCATCTCAAAGTTAATTTCGATATAATAATCAAAACTTTTAGCCAAATTTCTAACCGCAGATGATTTTCCAACTTGTCTTGCTCCACGAATCAACAAAGGTTTTCTGTAAGCATCATCCTTCCAATCTGTTAGCACTGAGTCTATCTGTCTTTTTATGTATGTCATAATTACATGGAATTTTTATAAATTATTTTACAAAAATAACAAATTTTAAAAAAAATGACGGCAAACAAACAACAAAATTTAAAAAAAATGACGGCAAACAAACGGCAGAAATTACAAAAAATGACGGCAAACGTCAATTTGACACTAAACTTTCGTTACCGTTTACCGATTACAAGTTTTTACCGATTACCCTTTTCTATGCTCCGGCATGTAAATTGTCACATTTTTTCTTTACGTTAACAAATCTCTAACTTATTAAGCAATTTTAAGTTTGTCTCAATCAAAACAATTTATAAATTTGTAACCGTAACGATAAAAACTTATTTATGAAAAAATTATTACTTGGAATTATTGCTTTTTCTGTAATGTCAATGGGTGTTATTGCTCAGGACGAAACTGAAAAGAAAGATGAAGGTTATGTTATTACTTTGAAAAAAGAAATTAAAGTAAGTCCTGTTAAGGACCAATACCGGGCAGGAACATGTTGGAGTTATAGCGGTTTAGCATTTGTAGAAGCAGAGCTTCTTAGAATGGGTAAACCTGAAACCGATCTGGCGGAATTATATGTAGTCAGAAAGGCCTATGAAACTAAAGCTGAAAAATACATTAGAATGCATGGTAACATTAACTTTGGCGGCGGTGGTGCTTTTCACGATGTTTTCAATGTAATTCGTGACTTTGGTATTGTGCCCGAAGAAGCATACAAAGGTCTTAACTACGGAGAAGATAATCATGTGCATGGAGAACTTGATGCTGTTTTAAAAGCTTATGTTGATGCTATCAAAGAAAATGAAAATAAAAAACTTTCAACAGCTTGGTTAAAAGGGTTTATCGGAATTTTAGATGCTTATCTAGGTGAGGAGCCAAAAGAATTTACATACAATGGTAAAAAATATACTCCAAAATCCTACGCAGAAGAGTTGGGAATAAATACAGATGATTATATCAACATAACCTCATATACCCATCATCCTTTTTACAAACCGTTTATTTTGGAAATTCCGGACAATTGGGCTTGGGGTTTAGCATACAATGTTCCTATGGACGAAATGATTGAAATTATGGATAATGCTATCAATAATGGCTATTCTGTTTGCTGGGGAGCAGATGTAAGCGAAAAAGGTTTTAAATGGACAAAAGGTATTGCAGTTGTTCCGGCAGAAGACAGACCTGATTTAGACGGACTGGAACGAGACAAGTGGGAAAAACTATCTGCCAAAGAAAAAGATAATTTACTCTATACACTTGACAAACCTGTACCTGAGAAAAAAATCACTCAGGAAATGAGACAGATTGCATTTGACAATTACCAGACAACTGACGATCATGGAATGCTTATTTGCGGAATTGCAACAGATCAGAATGGAACAAAATACTACTATGTTAAGAATTCGTGGAATACTGCAAATATTTATGACGGATATTTTTACGCTTCTGAAAGCTTCGTAAAATATAAAACTATGAATATTGTCGTTCATAAAGATGCTTTACCGAAAAACACAAAGAAGAATTTGGGTATAAAATAATAGTTTGATATAGGAAAATCGTCCAAAATATCTTTTTATAAAAGATGAAATTTTGGGCGATTTTTATTTTATATGCCCCTCTCCTGTTATCTGCAAATTCCATGATATCTAAATAATTAAACGAATGCGCATGAAAGAAAACAAAATGTTAATATTTTTTTTGACTTGTGAGGACAAAACTGTCAATTGTTGATTAACTTTGCTACTTAATACCAATTACAATGAGAGCACTGATTATTTATGCAAATTACAAAGAGCCGAGTTTTACATCTTCAATAAGAGATGAAATAGCTGAGACATTTCATAACAATGGACACGAAGTAGTCGTAAGAGACCTTTACGAAATAAAGTTTAATCCCGTTCTCAGCAAAAAAGATCTTGAGTCTATCGCCAATGAAGTACATCCTATAGATATAATGAACGAACAAAAGTTCATCCAATGGGCAGATATTATTTGTTTTGTTTATCCTATATGGTGGTCAGGGATGCCTGCTATACTCAAAGGGTATATAGAAAGAGTCTTTGTTATGGGATACGCATTTGAATTTAAGGGTGATGAAGTTATTCCATTGCTTAAGAACAAAAAAGTTGCAATCTTCAACACTACAAGTTCTAAAAATGTTTATAAAAACGATAAAAGTTTAGAAGCGTTAAACATTATAACACAAGACTGCATATTTGGTTTCTGCGGAATGGAAGTAGTTGAACACAAGTACTTTAAGGCAATTATTGATGCTTCAGAAAAAGAGAAATCCAAGATTTTTGATGAAGTTAAAAACATAGCCGTAAAACTAATGAGCAAATAATAACTGAATAAATAGATTCGACTTTTTGACATAAACATTAACATGTTAATAAGTTTAAGCCCTCCTATTTTGATTTTAAGACCGAATTTTGCGAATTTTGTTGAATGAAAGATAAAGTAGCTGTCATTTGGAAATTTGTACTTATAATCATCCGTAATAAGTATCTTGTAGCTGTCTCATTTTTTGTACTGTGGGTAACTTTTCTGGACACTTATAATTTATTAGATCGGTTTGAACATTTACAAGACTTAAATGCTCTAAAAAAAGAAATTGATTATTATAAAAATGAAATTTCTGTATATAAGACTCAATACAATGAATTGTTTTCAAGCAAAAGCAATCTCGAGAAATTTGCCAGGGAACAATACCTTATGAAAGAAGAGAACGAAGATTTGTTTATTATAATTTCTGATTAATTCAACTCGGGATCTGTAGGAAAATTCTCCCATATTTTATATCTCTTATCTACAAGATTGAGTGAATTCTTCCACATCATATTTCCATCACTAAAAATAAAGTCTTTTGATGCTGATGTTACTAACCACGAATTGAAACTGATTTCCTCATTGAGTTGACTTGGAGCCCAGCCTGCATTACCAACAAAAAACCTTATGTTAGAATCATTAGCATATCCACTATTAACAAGTTTTTTGATATCATCAAAATCTCCGTCAATATATAAATCGCCTACAATATGCTTAGCTCCCCTAATAAAATCAAAAGTGTGTATATAAAATAAAACGTCTTGCTCAACCGGTCCTCCTGAATAAATTTGAAAATCATTATTTTCGATTCCGTCAATTACATCCTTAAGTTTCTTCTCCGAAGGTAAATTCAATATTAAACCACTAAACGAATCCTTATATTCATCTATAAGAAGAACAACACTTCTCGAAAACATGTCATTACAAAGCAAAGGTTCTGAGATAAGAATTTTACCCTTTACAGGTTTTACATTATTCGAAATTATCTTTAATATATCAGAATCGTAATTCATAAAACAAATTTACACAAAAAAATAATACGAATAAAAATCTAAATATAATTTTCTACTTAATTTGATATTATTTTTCTGCAATTTTACCTTAACTTTTGTATTACTCATCTAATAGTTGTAAAATCTATTAGTATATGAGAAAAATTAATTGTTATTTTGTAATGAAAATCAAAATTCAATTTTGATTTATCTTTTCTCTTTTTCATGGTTGATTGGGGTTAGTACAAAGACCGGAGCACCAAACTCCGGTCTTTTTTTTATTTTACCTATAAATTCACATCATTATATCAAATATTAACATTTCTTTAAGGATTATTAAACACTTTCTTTTCTTTCTGCAACACTTATAATCAAATTTTTGACTATTTTTGTATAGTTCAGATTCATCTGAATTGTTTTCTCTTTTTCATGGTTGATTGGGGTTAGCATGAGTCCGGATTACCAAAAATCCGGACTCTTTTTTTGTTTTAATAATAATACAATAATTGTTCTTTCTAAAAATTGCAATATGTAGTATTATTTTATAAGCATTTAAGATAAATTTTATCAACTTTCTTATAATTTAACAAATTTCGATGCAACAAAACATATACTAAAACAGTTTTACATCAAAGTAAATGCTTAATTACTTTTCTCTTTTTCATGGTTGATTAGGGTTAATACAAGAATCCGGGTTCCCAACCCGGGTTCTTCGTTTATAACCGACATTCATCATACAATTAAATCTAAATAGAAAATTTCATTTATTTCATTTATATTTTCGTATTTTTGGATTTCAAATAATACTACTATTTAATAGTTAATTTATCATCAAAATATGGAAATACCCTTAATAAACGAGTTCTTAATAATCCTTGGTTTATCTGTTATTATAGTATTTGTTCTTCATAAAATAAAACTTCCTTCAATATTAGGCTTTTTAATTACAGGAATTATTATCGGTCCTTATGCATTAAGTTTAGTTGGTTCCAGCCACGAGGTCGAAATAATTTCCGAAATTGGCGTTATTCTTTTGCTTTTTGTAATTGGAATGGAATTGTCGCTAAAACAATTAGCTTCTATGCGAAAAACTATTCTGGTTGGAGGTATTATCCAGGTTGGTTTGTCAATCGTTGCTGCCACACTTATAAGCAAACTTGTTGGTTTTGAATGGAATGAGGCTGTTTTTGCAGGCTTTTTATTATCTCTGTCAAGTACAGCTATTGTTTTAAAAATTCTTCAGGACAGAAACGAAATTTCTGCACCTCACGGAAGAAATGCTTTGGCTATTCTAATTTTTCAGGATATAATTGTAATACCAATGATCTTGCTTACTCCCATCTTATCAGGGGAATCGTCAAACATTGCTTTAGAATTATCATTATTATTGCTTAAAACAGCCTTAATTGTAGTTATTACATTTGTGAGTGCAAAATACATTGTTCCAAAAATGATGTTTTATATTGCTAAAACAAAAAGTAAGGAACTTTTACTCATTTTTACGTTGGCTTTATGTTTTGCTGTAGCATGGTTGACAGCCGAAGCAGGCTTATCTCTTGCACTCGGAGCTTTTCTGGCCGGATTGATAATTTCAGAATCTGACTACGGTCATCAGGCAACAAGTATGATATTACCTTTCAAAGAGCTTTTTACCAGTTTTTTCTTTATTTCCATAGGGATGCTACTCGATTTAAAATTCTTTATCAATCATATCGGATATGTTATGCTTCTTGTTTTGGGCGTTTTTATTATAAAAAGCATTATTGCCACATTTGCTGCTGCAGTTCTAAAATACCCTCCCAGAGTAACAGTTTTGACAGGTCTTGCACTATTTCAAATCGGTGAATTTGCATTTATTCTATCTAAAGAAGGTGTTAGATACAATTTACTATCTACTGAAATGAATCAGTATTTTCTGGCAGTATCAATAATTACAATGTTCCTTACGCCCTTCATTATGTTATTTTCTGATAAAATGGCTACAGCTTTAATTCCGGTTAAATTGAGAAAAAAAGCAGGCGATTACATTTCTAAAAGTAAATCTGATGATATAAATGATGAATTTGATCTGGAAAGCCATCTTGTAATAATCGGATATGGCATTAACGGAAGAAATATTGCAAAGGCTGCAAAAAACTTACAAATTCCATATATCATTGTTGAAATGAATGCTGAAACCGTAAAAACTGAAAAAGCAAATAGCGAAAGAATATTATATGGAGATGCAAGTACTACTCATATACTCGAAACTGTGAACATCTGCAAAGCTAAAGCTGTTGTTATTGCAATCTCAGACACAAAATCAAGTAAATACATTATTTCTAACATTCGAGCTATTTCACAATCTGTTTATATTATTGTTCGTACAAGATATGTAAGTAATACTGAAACTTTGCTATCGCTTGGTGCAGACGAAGTTATTCCGGAAGAATTTGAAACTTCAATTGCTATATTGTCAAGAGTATTACAGAATTTCTTTGTCCCTGTTGATCAAATAGACGAAATTTTACGTGCATTACGTGCCGATAATTATGAATTGTTTCAAACTCAGGCTCACATGCCTTCTACAATAAAACCTATAAACATACCTGAATTCAATGTAACTTGCGTAAGAATAGATGCAGACAGTGGTAAAGTTGTTGGCAAGTCAATTGTTGAAGCTAAGATAAGAGAAAAATACGGTGTAAATATTTTAGCTATTTCACGAAACGATGAAATGAAATACCCAATTTCTCCGGAAGAAAAACTCCTACAACATGATTTTATTTATATTAGTGGTGATAACGAGAGTATTGACAAATTTTACAGAGCAGTGAAATAAATTCTGAAGATTTATTAATACCTCAAAATATTATAGTTTAAACCAATATAAATAAACTGAAAATAATCCTGACTCAATATTTTTTAAATATACATTTGTATTATTATCCCCAAAGTAATACCCAAAAGAAATAGAGTAATAGGATTAAGAGCAATTCCCAATATAGCATATATTTTTCCCCTGTAAGTCTCGGGATGATTAATTATTTCAACTAAAGCTATTATAGAAATAACTAACCCTGCCAAAGTTACAAGCCATAAAATTGGAGGAAAAGGAAATCTAAAAACAAATGTTATTAAATAGACCAACCCGTGCAAAACAATTGTGGAAGGCCCGGCGATTGCCATCCAATGTATTTTTCCAGTTTTTTCAGTATCTTTTTTTGAATCATTTGGTTTTTCTCTTTTTACAGACCCATAAAACCCTAAAACCAGTTTTTCTGAAGATATTTTTATAATATGATTTTGACTTTGAGAGTAAACTATTTCAAGATTATGGTTGCTTAAATCATTTGAAGCAAATACCGTTTCATCGTCAGGAGCATTTTCAGATAAGCAAATATTTTCGCTATTGCAATTCTGAGCCTTTGTGACTGTTTCATTCCTCTTCTCTTTTTGGTTTGACTCACTCTCTGCTATAACTGGTCTATGCTTAGAATCTTTGTTTGCCTTGTTCCATTCAACATAATAACCAGGTTGATATAAACGTTTTTTTACAGTGCATGAGTTTATCCCAATCAAGACAATTAAAACCAGAAGTAAAAAGTAAAATCTATGTTTTTGCATTACCAATTTGTTAATATTATTACTTTGCATATCCAAACAACACTCCAAAATGAAAAGTCGGCATAAATCCCAGATACTGTTTTTCAATTGGATAATCATAGTCAGCGATTCCTGAAAACGGCCAAGGACTTATCTCTGTAATGCTATCAAAAAAGTATTTAAATTTAAATCCTATTCCAAAGTAGGTGTCAACAAGGAAATGATTATTATAATATTTCAAATAACCAAATTTAAGAATTGATCCGAATTCCAGCCTTGTCCTGCTCAACCGGTAATTTACATCCTTTGCATCTGAGCCTTTATCATCAATATACCTTTTTATTAAACAATCGTTAAACCTTCCAGCATTGAAAATCAGCATAGGTGCCACATAGAAATTCTTTTCTGAATAATAACGTACTCCTATTCGGAACCGGTAGAGATCATATAACTTATAGGGATCTTGTATCGTAAGTAACAACACAGCTCCATTATCATGTTCATCATTTTTATGGTAAATAAAGCTATTTGTCACTTCAAGATAAGTTTTTTCATGCAATTGCTGAGTGAAAATAAAAGTGAGATCCAATAATGTTAAATTTGTCAAACCTAATGCATAACTCCTTTTAAATTCAGGCTGTGAATAAACAGATTGTGAAAAAATCAAAAAAACTAAAAGTAATTGTAAGAAATAGAAATGAGATATTTTTTTTGTCATTATAAAAAAATTAACATAAAATCAGCTAAATTTTAGTCAAGAAAGCAATCACAAATTTGAATTCTTGAACTAATTTAAATTCATTCAAAACTAAATAAATTTAATTAGATTTTGTATTAATAATGAGAATATTTTTCTGTGGTGCAATTCTCTTTCATAAACTTTTAATCTTTAAGCATTTACAGATTTTGCATACTGAAAATAATAGATTGTATTTAATTGTTAGTATGAATTTACGGATAGTTTTTTCTTATTTGTTGCTTATATGCAGTCAGAATTTAAAAGTACAAAGCCTCATTCGATTGTTTAATTTCTAAATAAAATCAACAAAAAATAATAAAGAAAACTATTCTTATCAATGTTACTATCTGCTTCCTTTCCACACCGCAGGAACGCCTTGTTCAAGCCATTGCGGACACGGAGTATCCTTTAGATAATAATCAAAAAACTCTGACATTCTTATACTCAAATCCTTACAGTTTGCACGATTTTTAAGATTATGTTCCTCTCCGTTGTAATTCAGCAACCAAACCGGTTTATTAAGTCTTTTCATTGCCAGAAAAAGCTCTACTCCCTGTGACCAAGGCACAGCTCCATCTCCGTCATTGTGCATCATAAGTAGTGGAGTGTTAATTTTATCGGCATAAAACACAGGTGAATTTTCGATATAAGCAGGCAGATTTTCCCACATATTCGCTCCTATCCTGCTCTGTCCTTCTTCGTATTGCATCATTCGACTGTTACCACCTTCCATTCTTAATCCTCCGTAAGCACTGGTCATATTGCTTACTGCTGCTCCTGCCATAGCACAGGCATACAAATCTGTCTGTGTCACAAGATATGCAACCTGATAACCGCCCCAACTTTGTCCCTGTATGCCGATTTTGTCTTTATTTACAAACCCTTTTTCAATCAAAGAATATGTACCGCTAACGATAGAATTATATGCATCTTTTCCCGGTGTGCCTGTTTTGTATTTAATATCCGGAATGAAAACAATATACCCATTACTTGTAAATAAAGGGAAATTTATTACAGAACGACTTGGTGCAGGAACATAGTGTGCATGTAAATGATCGCTGTATTTTTCGTAAAAATATACAATCATCGGATATTTTATGTTGGGATCAAAATTTTCAGGTTTATAAAGCAGTCCGCAAACAGTATCTCCGTTGAAATCAATCCAGTTGTAAAGTTCAACACTTCCCCATAAGTAATCACTTTTCTGTGGATTTATGTCGGTTATTTGTATTGAATTATTCCAGTCTGACAAATCTTTAACTATATATCTGTCCGGAAAAGTGTTATAATCTGATTTTGAAAAACTGTAAACCTCTGTGTCCTTAGCTTTAGTGATATTTCCTATACTCATGTTGGCAGAATAAATCAAATTCGTTGTACCGCTATTCAAATCCAAAGAATAAACTGCTGACTCCTTGCTTTTCTTATTAAAGCCTTGCAAAAGAATCAACTCTTGTTCGTCAATATATTCTGAATCATTGTCGGTCTTTATAAATCTTAAAACAATATTATTATCGCGTCCAAACGAATTGGTAATATTAACAATCTCACCTGCCTTACCAGCATTACAAAGCCACAAGTCATATTTATCATATAATATCACTGCCCTGTCATTTTTAAGCCAACCAGCAATTCCGTAATTTGAAGGCAATCCCGGATGATCGTACTCGTCATTATAAAAACCAACACCTGTCAAGTCAGTTAAAGGATATGAGATATTTCTTCGCAAATCATGCATATACCATGTAGAATCTTGTTTATCGTATATAACAGCAAATTTACCGCCCGGAGACAAAGAAACCGTTCCATCAAAAGCAGATGCAAATTTCTTTCTTTCACCGCTAACAAGATTAACAAACCAATAATCTTTAATGTCTGCAGATTTCCACTGAATTAAGTGTTCGTATTTATAATTACTAAAAGCTAAAGCTGTTTCGCAATTACCTTTTTTGCTTATTCTTACTTCATCCATAGAGCTGTCGGCAATTTGCATAGCAATATCTTTATCGAAATTGTAAACCGCCGTATATGATTTCTTTTTGTCTTTGTCAAGCTTTTTCAGTTGTGCTGATTGTATCTCCCCGTCTGTCCAGCTCCAAATATCAAGATTTACAATTTCGTCCTCGGGCAAACTGTCTGTTTTTCTTTCATAATAAACCGGGGTAGTCCCAAAATACATAAGTTTGCCGTTTTCCGAAAACTTTATGCTGCTATGTTTTGAAATCGCCCACCCTTCAGGCATTTTATTTATTTCATCTTCAGCAATCTCGAATTTACTGTATTTAAAACTCTCTCCAGTAATTATTTTATACTTTTTATTTTTGGCTGTGTCTGAAGAATAATAAAA
>JAKQEK010000250.1 GCA_029558535.1 Bacteroidota bacterium
GGACGGGATGCAGTATTATTAGCAATGAACATTATTAAAAATGATGGATATGAGGTATTTGGTGGAGATACCGATAGTGTGTTTATAGGAATGCCAACATGGAGATCTGAGAAAGATATTGCAATAGAATTAGAACCAACACTGAAAAAGATCAACGATAGTTTAATAGATCCGATGAAATTTTTATTTGAACATTTTTTTAAAAGTGGAATATTTTTTGCAAAAAAGAGATATATCCTATTAGATAATGATGATAAATATAAAATTAGAGGAATAGAACTCAGAAGAAGAGATTGGGCACCAATAACAGTTAAAACTATGCAACGTGTATTTGATTTAATATTAAAAGAAGACGATTTGAACGGAGCATTACAATATGCACAAAATGCTATATCTGCTATTCGGAATTATAATATTAATGATGATAATAATGCTAACGTTTCTCTTGACGATTTTATTATAACAAAAAAATATGGAAGAATTGAATATACTAATTTACAACCACATGCGGAATTAGTTAAACGACTCATGAAAGAAAATAGAAATGAATTTGGATTAGGAGACCGAGTTGGATATATTATTCGGCGTGGAAATTCTAAAGAGTTATTGCATCAAAAATCTGTATTGCCTGAAGACATATTAAATGGAAGATATAAATTAGATTCTGAGTATTATATAAATAGACAAATGTTTCCCCCATTGGAGCGCATCTTTGACGTTTTTAATATGTCTCCATTGTTATTAAACAAAGGACAAACAACTTTCGACAGATGGTAGCGAAAAGTTTATATAATATGAAAACAAAGTGATATGACATGTCACACAAGAAATGTCCAAGATGTAATAGAATATTGCCAAAAAGTAATTTTTATAAAAATTCTGCCAGACGCGATGGATTAAGTACATATTGTAAAAAATGTGAAAGAGAATATCACCATAATTATTATAGAAAAGATATTGAAAAAAGTAGATTAGATGCACGATTGCGTAATTATAAATATAGAGCAGATAAAGGACCGATGGGCGATAATATAGAATGTCCTGCATATTTAGGAGTGTATATAACGGAATCACTTCTTCATAAAATATTTAATAATGTAACCGTTATGAAAAATGGAAACATTGGCTATGATTTTATTTGTGGAAAAGGATATAAAGTAGATGGAAAATCTTCTGTATTACATGATAGAAAAAGTGGATCACAACGATGGTTTTTTCACATAGGGAAAAATATTATTGCAGATTATTTTATTTGTGTAGGATTTGATAATCGACATGATTTAAATGTTATGCATGTATGGTTTATTCCAGGGGATATTATAAATACTAAAGAAACATTATCAATTTCAATTACATCATTAAAAAAATGGGAACAGTATGAACAAAATAAAGATTCTATAAATGAATGTTGCACGTTATTGAAGAGCGAAAGTTTTAAATAGTATAAGATCGTATAAGTACTAGTATGTATCGGATAAAATGTAGTTGTGGAGATGCAGAATGTTCTGCTGAGATGGAAATTACGGAACGTTTTGATGAAGAAGGAAATATAGAAATATTAATATATAATGGCGGATTTCCTAATAGTATATACATGAATGAACATACGATTGCCGACTTAGGAAAATGTCTTGAAATGGTCTTGATGAAAATTGGAAAAGAAGATGAATTAGGGGTTTGTTAACATGCAAAAGAAATTTACTATTTACATGCGTTATGCCTTTCCACCAGAAGAAGAAACATTTGAATGTGACGATTACGAATTTGCTCAAGGAAGACTTATAATTCCTGGAGAAGATGGTGAGACAGCAACTATAATTTATGTTTGTGAAGTTATTTATGTATATAAAATTGAACAAAACTATGGATTTGCAGAAGATCAACACAAGATACACACTTTGGAAAAAGAACTAGAGTTCCAAATTCAACAGTATCAAAAAATGATTTCTGCAGATAACACTGGAATAAATACTACTAATAACGATTGTAATTATTCGTAGGTGTTAATTATGGAAAATGATGATATTTGGTTTGATACGTATTATGTATTTTTTTGTTGTATCAATGAATTAATGACACTTGGAAAACGTGCAGTAGAACTGAGTATACATTATAAATCATTTGAGCCAAATATAGGAATATTTTTTGCCAGTGATGGATTGATAAGAGTAGAATTTTATTCATATTGTTTAACATTGGACGATGGATCAAGACATCACGAAATAGAGTCTAACAATATTTTAGATGTAGTAAATGAGTTGCAATATTGGGTGGCGTTAGCCAGATCCGAGGTTAAAGAACTTGAAGATGATTATGGGAGAGATTAAAATTTATGTAAAACTTGATTTGGATAGTCGGGTGAATGCAATTCGCGAAAATTTTTTCAAGAGTTGTGAAGATCACACATTTTTTTATCAGATAGAAATGTGTTTGCGACTTCAGAAAAAATGTATTGACGCAAATAGACTTGATTTGGCTGAAGACTTAGCAAATATTGTAAGTGATGCTTTGAATCGGAGATGGAAATGACTTCTT
Source organism: Bacteroidota bacterium (assembly GCA_029558535.1). GTDB lineage: Bacteria > Bacteroidota > Bacteroidia > Bacteroidales > ML635J-15 > Bact-19. The sequence goes on from JAKQEK010000250.1 coordinate 2,536, forward strand.
ATATTTTTGGCGGAACTGTATTTAAAACATGGCCGAAACTCATAAAGAAATTGGTTAAGAATGGCGAGATGATCCGAGACGAAACTAGGGAGTCAATTGAGGAGCAATTTACATTAAATCTTGATAATGTTGTAGTGGACATTTCGATGCCAGATGACCGACAAATTCCGAATGGATATCCATATAATAAGAAGTATTTAGAAGAGTACGGGAAACAGTTTTTAAATCCGATAAATGATAAAGGATTTGAATA
>JAKQEK010000253.1 GCA_029558535.1 Bacteroidota bacterium
CCTGTAGCAGCAAAAGAAGGAAGGGATGTACTCCATGCAGAGTATGATGATCCGCCATTTGTAGAGTAACAGTATTCAAAATTACATGAGCCCGTACCTCCTCCATTATCTGTAACTCCGGTTAAGGTCAAAGTTGTTCCACTACAAACTGTAGCAACATTTGGAGACTTTGTGGCAGTGGGAGCAATAGGTTCAGCTACAACGGTTACGGTTGCAGTGCCACTAGTAGCAACATCACAGCCAGATCCGTCTGACATTACAATCACACGATAATTAGTAGAACTTCCGGGAGAAGCAGTATAATGATTTATGCTTGAATCCTGAGCATCAATCCATGTACTTCCATTATAATATTGCCAAACATAATGATAACTACCTACACCTCCGGTTGCATCAGCAAACATTTGGTGAGATCCTCCTGGACAAATTGTGCCATTATCTGGATTGTCAGTTATTGAAGGATCTGGTTGGAATGTTATTTGAACAGCATTAGATGTTGCGGATCCACATCCAGAGCCCGTAGAAGATAATAATACATGATAATATATTGTACTATGTAATTCTGGAGTATGATAAGACTGAGTTGTTGCTCCACCAATATTAGACCAAGGACCTGTCCCGGATGGTCCACTTTGCCATTGATAACTTAAAATACCCGCACCTTCAATGGTTGTTGTGGAAAATATTGTTGCATTCCCGCCATCACAAATGGTAATATCACCATATGCAGTAATAGCAGGAGCAGGTTTAACTTCAAGTGTTACTGTATTAGAAATAAGGCTTCCGCAATCTAATCCTGTTTGAGTTATACTACATCTGTATTGATAAACACCTGCAACAGAAATGCCTGATACAGAAAATGTTGTACTTGCGCTTCCTGAATAAATCGCACCTACAGGAGTACCGTTGCTTACGTTAACCCAAGTAGATCCATTATAATATTGCCATTGATAAATTATAGAGCCTGTACCACCAAGAACTAGAGTTATCATATCATGTGATGTTCCTCCTATACAAATATCTCCGGGATCCTCAGGTTGTAAACTGATATAAGGATCAGGTTCTACAACAACTTGTATGATATTTGAAGTAGCATCACCACAGCCTGATCCTGTCGCTGTTCTAACGCACCTGAAATAAAGAGATGATGTTATATTATTATAAGTAGGGTTTGTTGAAGTCGTCCAATTTGTCCAAGTAGTGCCGTTAGTAGAATATTGCCATTGATTAGTAACTGTTCCGGTACCTCCGCTATTTGTTTGAACAAAACTAATATTTGCGCCCGAACAAACTGAAAACATCCCTGTAGTACCGTTAGCAGTAATACTGATATTAGGATCAGGTACAACAGTTACAGTATATTGAACACAATTTGTTGAATTGCAAATTCCTTCAGCTCTTACAAAATATGTAGTTGTCGTTGCCGGACTTACTGTTATACTTGTTCCATTACCAACAGCTGTCCCACCACAAGAGCCAGAATACCATTGCCATGTTGCACCGGTACCTAACGATCCTCCATTAAGAGTTAATGTCGACGATCCTCCTGCACATATTGTTGAATTTGTACCAGATATAGAACTTGCAGCAGTAGAAGGAGTGTTAATAACTACCTGCACTGTTGCACAGCCGGTAGTATTACATGTGCCTTCTGCCCTTACAAAATATGTAGTGTTTGTCGCGGGAGATACTGTAATAAAATCCCCAGTACTGATATATGTACCACCGCACGAACCGGAATACCACTTCCAACTTGCCCCACTTCCTAAAGTTCCTCCGGAACGTTCTAGTTTAACACTATTACCGGGACAAATACTTACAGACCCCGGAACATATACTGTTACACTAACACAAGGCGTGGTATTACATGTACCTACTGCTCTAACATAAAAAGTAGTAGTAGCAGTGAGAGCTCCAGTATTTATTGTAGCACCAGTTCCAACCGTAGTTCCTCCACAACTACCTGTATACCAAACCCATTGAGCATTAGTACCAAGCGTGCCTCCAACTACACTTAAATTACTATTGCCTCCTGAAACTATTGTACCGGGAACAGCAGTCGCCGATGTAGCAGTTAAAGAATTTGACTGAACAGTTACTAATTGGCTTATACATGCTGTTGGGCTACAACTTCCTTCAGCGCGAACATAATACGTTGTGTTAGCTCCAGGAGAAACGCTAATGCTGGATCCAACTCCAACATAAGTACCACCACAACTTCCTGAATACCAAACCCAACTAGCACCTGCCCCTAGAGAACCTCCATTAACTGTTAAAGTAGTAGAAGTTCCTGGGCAAACTGTGAATACCCCTGTTATTGAAGTTGCTGCCGTAGAACCTGTAGATAATGAAACAGTGATATTTGAATCAGTGTAATCACCACTTGCACAAGCACTACATTTCATTCTAAGAGTAAATGTGGTATTTGCAGTAATAGATGTGTTTATTGAAATATAACTAGAGTTATAAACTGGAGTTGCACTAGCAAATGATGCACCATTCCACCATAAGTTAGTAGTGCAGTTTTTCCAAGCATATTGCCAACTTCCGCATGCACATCCGCCACCCTCATGATGATATTTTGTAAGATTAAGGGGCGCTCCGGAACATACTGAAGGATTTGAAGTTCCATTTCCATAGGCGACTAATGTAGTAGGTCCTTGACAGCACGGAATATAATTAATTTTTAATATTACGTTACTAGTATATACAACACCCCTATCATCAGTATACCAGCCCCATTCTTCACCCCATTCCTGCAACCCAAGACAAAACCAATTACCTGCAAGTTTACCTTCAACATCACTGCATGCAGTTGCACCTAAATTATAGTAGCCATAAGTCGTCCATCCTTCACCTTTGGAAACATAGTCGTATGAAAAATAAGCCAAATAATTATCTGAACCTGCATCTGTGTTAGTTCCAATATTTGCTATTAAATCATGATTTTTGCAATCACGAGCTCCGGCGGTAGAAACATAATCATAAGCAGCTACACGTAAAGTAAGTTGTTTGACATCTGCATAACTGTTATGACTATCGAATTCTCCATAACCACTACTAGTAACATAAGTCCATAAACCTACATACGTTACATCAGAACCGTCCGGAATACTTGTTATGTCAAATTGGTATGATGCTCGATGGTATTCATCAAACCAATCGCTGTCCTGCCCTACAGGACTAAGATACCCTAGTTGAACACCTGTGTCAATAAAATTGTATGGAGCATCTCCATCGTTATTATATTCAGCATGCCATCCATAATAAGTCATTGGAGGTGAATAAGTGTCTTTTGTCGGATTAGAAGTTAACAATGCAATTATTTCTGGACTGATAGGTTCTGTTAAATCAATGTCTATCCATTCCTCTGTTGATGGAGAATAGTAAGATGTCGGTACTATTGTCATAAAAGCAGTAACAGAACCATCACTATTTAAATAGTGTCGTGCATAAGGAGTTCTGTTTTCTAATATTTCTGGTTTATCATCGAAAGTGTATTTTATTGGTATTATGGGGCCGGCTTCCCTAAATACAAGTCTGTGTATATAATATCCCGGATATTCTTCAGATGTTGATATTCTTTCGTCGCTAAATCTGGCATAATAGTTAGCCTCAGTCATAAAAACGCATACACTTGTTGAATTAATTATAATTATCGAATCAACTCCTGTAATATGTTTTAATGAATCTGCAATTTCTTTTATATTCGGAAGTATTTGAACTTCTTGATAGTAAAAACCTTTATATTTATCTAAATCAAGACTATTTGAGTTATATTTTCTACAAAGTTTTTCAGGACTCATATATATTTTATAATAATCCTTGCCATAAAAATTTACTATCTCAACAAAATCCGGTTCAATGTTTCCGTTTATTTCAAAAACACTACTGTCTTGTTCTTGGGAATAATTAGTGTCTCTTTTTAATGTTGAGTGTTGAGAATTTGCACTATATGAAAAGGCATATACAAGAATATACACGAGAAAAATCACTCTCGTAGTAAGTATCTTATTATATATTTGTTGCCTGTTTTTCATATTTTTTAAGGAATAATAGTTGTTACTATTGATGTCGGTGCTGTTGAAGCTGAATTTACTGTAATAGTAATACTCGCGCAGCCGGTAGTATTTGAACATGGACTATTACCAACTCTTCTTACATAATAAGTGGTTGTTGTAACAGGGCTTATATTACTTAGTGATATTCCTGTTCCTAATACAGACCCGCTGCCGCAACCTCCTGCATACCATTGATAAGTACATCCTGAACCTGTAGATCCACCGCTAGCCGTTAGAGTTCTTAATTCACCAAGGCAAATAGATGAACCCCCTCCAGTAACTGATATTCCAGTTGGTGCAGTTGGGGGTGTACTAACTGTTATAGTAACTGAAGCTACTCCAGTATAAATACCTGATCCAGAAGGATTCCCGCCTTTAACATAATATCTAAGGTAATAAGTTGTAGTAGCGCCAGGAGATACCGTTACAGAATAAGCATCAGCACTAACCTGTGTTCCGCCGCTTGTTGTACCCCATTGGATATCAATAAAATCATCATTAGCAGCTAGATTAGATGCAGTTAAAGTTACCGATGTTCCCGAACAGATAGAAGTTGCAGATGCTGAAATAGTTGGTGTAGTAGGAATTCGTCTCCATTGAATTGTTGTGCTTGTAGAATTGGAAGTACAACTCCACTGAGATAACAATATCCTAACTGCAGTTGTTCCCGGCTGATATGCCATTAAAGATTGGTTATCTCCAGGTGGAGTATAATCATCATTATAAGATATAGATCCAGTGCATGTAGCAGAAGGATACAAGGTTAATTGAGTATCATAAGTTTCTGAAGTTGCTGTGGCTTTCCACTGATAAATATAACCAGTATTAAGAGTTGCATAATGGTATTCACTACCCCAAATGTTAGTGCTGATGGTTGTCCATGCATTAGATGTCGTTGTGAAAGTTCCGGTAGGGTAATTGCTACCACAATTAGTACATTGTCCAAATGAAAAACTAGTTGCTAAAGTTATGAGCAAGGCAATAAGATAAAAGCATTTATACAAGAATTTATTCTTAAAAAACTTCCTGAATAAAACTGGCATTTTCATTTATATGTAATATTTACTATACATAATGTCTCTACATCTCTAACATAATATAACAAAGATAATAATTAAAATAATAACTACAAATTTTTTTTTAATAATTTATGATAAAAGTTATAAACATAAGTTAAAGTTTTAACATACTTTAAGTTGTCATTAAATCACTACTTTTTTTATATTTATAAAAATCTCAAATATTTTCAAAAAAAGCATATATTTGTAAAAAAAAGTATATTAAATATTATATTTTATCATTTTATTATAATTTATTGCAGATTTTTTCCTTATAAAGACTTTGAAATGTTATAAAAATGTCGAGATATTTTTATTTATTATTGTTAATTATTACTACGATAGTTTTTATTCCGGCTTTGGATGGTGAATTTCTGAATTGGGATGATACTGTTTATGTGACAGGGAATGAAATTTTAAAAGAAGACATTGGAATCACCAGTTTTTTAAAATTATACAAATTTGATTCGAACATTTCTTTAACGCTATTCAGTTTTCAATTACAAATTAAAATTTTTGGTAGCAATCCTCAATATTTTCATTTTTTTAATATATTAATTCATCTTATAAATGTTTTTTTGGTTTTTTATCTAATAAATGTTCTTTTTAAAGATAGGAATTCAGCTTTTTGGATAGCTTTAATTTTCGCAGTGCATCCATTTAAAGTTGAATCTGTAGCCTGGATTATTCAAAGGAAAGACTTGTTATATACTATGTTCTTTTTATCTGGAATAATAACCTATGTTAGGTTTCTAAAAACTAACAAAATACTTTGGTATTTATTGACTTTAATATTTGCTTATTTATCAATTATTAGTAAAGTAGCTGCAATTAGCCTTGTTTTTGCACTTTTAAGTATCGAATACTATATTCAGAATAGAATTATGATAAAATCTATATTGTTAATCTTTATTATTGGTTTTATTCAGCTTTCTAATATCAATTCGGTATTAATTGTTTTCGTATTTATCACAATTCCTTTACTTTTAGTTAGGTATTTAAATCAAGTATCACTCCATACAAAAGTTTTTAAAAATAAAACAATCGTACGAAGAAAAATTATATATAATTTAAATCTACTATGTTCAAATAGAAGAACTTATAAGATTGTACTATTATGTTTTATACTATTTTTTGTTGTTTATTTAATTATTACATTAATTCATATATTAGCGAATAATATTGAAACAGCTGCAATTCCATTTATTTTTAAAACAATTAGATATTTTTTGCCGTTTTTAATTTTCTTTATTTTATCTACTAGAAATCAAGAGTTTTTATCGGGACTTTTTGACAGATTAATTAAGTCTCGTAAAGTAATTATTTTAGGAGTAGTCATTGCAATTAATATAATTATATCTATTTATTTTTTAGCAAAGCCTAATTTTGGGTCTGATATATTTACTTTAAAAAGCATTTTTTCGCTTAATACTCTTTTCTATTTTTCTTTTAGTTTAGTTTATTACATTGTCGGATTTGTTTTTCCATTTTATCAGAACAGCATGTATCCTTATCCTGATGATGGTCAAATAGGCTTATGGTTAAAAATTAGTCCACTAATTTTGCTGTTATTAATATTGACTGCTTTTTATTTTGTAAAAAAAATAAAGAATATTTCCTTGCGAAAAGAAATTGTTTTCGGCCTCTTATTTTTTTTAATAAATATTGCAATTGTTTTGCATATTATTCCGATTAAAGGGAGAGTTATTGTTGCCGAGAGATATACATATTTAGCATATTTAGGGTTAATTATAGTATTTGTTAGGTTTTACAAAAGTTTGATACTAGCTAAACCTAGGTCGATAAATTATTTACGTATAGGTATGCTTGTTCTAGTTAGTGCATACTCAATTCAGTCATATACACGTTCAAATATTTACAAGAATTCATATAATTTTTGGTCAGATGTTATTGAGAAAAATCCATCTAATCACTATGCTATTTATTCGATAGGATTGTATTATTATGAAAATGGTGACATAATTACAGCGCTTAATAATTATAATAAATCTATTGTTCTTAATAAAACATATTTTGAATATTATTTGAATAGAGGGGCTTGTTATTACAAACTTGATAGCCTCGACAAGGCTATTACCGATTATGATATGGCTGTTGAATTAAATCCTGATGAGTTTCTTATTTATAAGAATCGAGGAATTATATTTTTTGAAACAGGTAGTCCTAGAATGGCTTTAGAAGATTTTGAAATTGCATTATTAAAAAAGCCTAATGATAGAGAAATTTCAGAAAAATATTATATGCTTTTGGATATAATTAAGGGAATAGATGATTATTCTAAAGGAATTAAGAATAATGCTGTCGTTTCTAATTACTACTTTAATATTGGAACAAAAATGGCTATGAAGGGGAAATATTTTGAAAGTATACAATATTTTACTGAATCATTAAAATATGATGAAAATAATGTTAATTCATTGAAAAATAGAGGGAATTCATACGTTGTACTCAATAAGTTTCATGAAGCAAAAATAGACTTTGAAAAAGCAATTCTAATAAACTCAAATGATGCTGGTCTTTATATTAATTTAGGAAGTGTTTTGCATCAGCTTGGAGATACCGTTTGTGCATGTGAAAAGTGGAATCAGGCACTAGAACTGGGAAATCAAGAAGTAAAAAAGATGATTATTCAGTTTTGTAAATAAATGTTACTTTTTATTAATCCAAAATATATTCCATCCGCCATTATTTTATAACCATTTGCATTGTGATGACCGTCTTTTTCCCAGTAATAAAAGTTTATGTTGTTACTAACCCCGTTATTTACGTAATAATCATATAAATCGATACAAATAATTCCGTTGCTTCGGCAGAATTGAATAATATCCTTAAGACAATTACATTTAGTCTCAAGTTCGCAATTCGTTGGATGAGTTATGCATACAAATATACAATTGTTAGTCTTGCATATAGTTTTAAACTTCAATAGAGTTGATTCTATCGTTTTTATAGATTCATCAATTCTTATTTCACTTTCGGACTTTAAAATAAGATTTTTATCGAAGAAACATCGAAAGAATAACCTGCTTATATGGCTTGCCGCATAAATCGGTTCCCACCAAGGTGTTTTTTTTAATTTTATTCCATTGGCAGTAAACCTTTCGGTTCCACCACGAACAATTATGTCATCAATATCGGATTGATTTATACAAATTATGACAAAGTCCGGCAAATATTTCAATAATTTTTTTTCAAGGTTATAATAGTAAAAAATCGGATCACTTCCTGATAATCCTGCATTCATGAAATTTAAACGATTATTGTTAAGTTTTCTCTCTAAAAATTTTATCCATGTGCTATCTTTATGCGCCCCATCACCTTCAGTAAATGAATCTCCCATAACAAGAACTCTGATTATTGAGTCGGGCTTTGTTATTGTCCAATTATTATCACTATAACCTTCGTTATTAGGCACCCTTGTATACGAAAATTCTTGCGGTGATTTCAAACTTTTAATTCTGTCATTGCCATTAATGTAATAGTTTGCACAGTTATCATATATACTTTGATAGCAGAAACTTCTTTTTTCGGAATAAACTTCAACGGCCCCCGATAATCTTAAAAAAAATTCTAAAATAATTGCTGTAAATACTATAGTTGAATTGAGTAGAGTATAGTTAACTATTTTGGCTTGAGTTTTTACAAAAATTCTTATTAAAAACTCAATTAATAACCAAATTCCTAAAAGAAATATTATTGGAGTAATTAGTGTAAATGATTTTAGCCCTAATCCTGTATATGCAACAATTTGAAGTATAAAGGCAATAATAATAGCTTTGCGAAAATGCTTAACAATTATTCCAACAATTATATTTTCTCTAAACTTAAACATTGATATTCCATATAAACATTACATTTTGATTTTTATATTGCTAAACTATAAATTATTTCTGAATTAGTGTAAAAATACGGTAAGTTTTGTAATAATTATTATTTTTGTCAAAATGAAATAATTGGGTTTGATTTAATGAACATCTTAATGTTAAATTATGAGTACCCACCTTTAGGAGGAGGGGCAGGTCAGGTTACTTTGAATATTTCGAAAAGACTTGCTAAATATCATAATGTAACTGTAGTTACGGCAGCTTATCGGGAATTGCCCTGCAAAGAGGAAACAGAAGGACTTACTATTTACAGGCTAAATAGTAAAAGAAGAAATAAGATGGGGTCTAATGTTCATGAAATGATGTCGTGGATGATAAAAAGCCTCGAATTTTGTAGTGATTACCTTAAAAAGATTCAAATAGATATAATCTTCGCTCATTTTACTTTACCTGGTGGTGAAGTCGCTATGAGGCTTTCACGAAAGTTTAATATCCCGTATGTATTAATGAGTCATGGACATGACATTCCGTGGTTTTTCCCAAAACAAATGTTCTTATATCATTTAGGCTTATATTTTCGAATTAGAAAAATCTGCAGGAAATCATCTGCATTATTCTTACAAACACCAGAAATGAAAGAAAATGCTGATAACTTTACCGGAAAACATCATAAAACGAAAAACATTGTAATTCCCAATGCTTGTGATACAGACTTTTTTGCAAATTTCGAATCGCGGCAGTTTGAAAAGTTGAAAATTGTTTACACAGGGCGTTTTGTTACACAAAAACAACCATTGGCTGTCATTAAAGCTTTACAAATATTAAAAAAGCAGGGAGTTGATTTCGAGATGAGTTTTATTGGAAATGGGCCACTTTTAAATAAAATGAATAAAGCAATTGTAAATAGTAAATTGCAAGAAGTCGTTAAAATTATTGGTTGGAAAACTCTTGATGAGATAAAGGGAATTTATGGTAAATCCCATCTTTTTATTATGCCATCCAAAGCGGAGGGAATGTCAGTAGCAATCATTGAAGCAATGGCTAGTGGTTTATACGTTTTGACGAGCAAGGAGGCTAATAAATATAATTTAGTAAAGAATAGAATAAATGGATTTGTAATTAAGAGCATCTCCGCTCAAAATATTGCTGAGAAATTATTAGTCTATAATAATGAGTTCTTTTTGAAAAAAATTGATATACCTGAAAATGAAATACAGAACATTATTACAAAATATAATTGGGATAGTATTGTTGATGGTTATTTGGTTGAATTAGAGAGGATTAAAGGGGTTTAGTCGGCTGTTTTATTAAGATAATTCTGTATTTGTTGGTTAAGTTGAGATTGTGAGTTGTTTTTAAGTTCTCTTATTAATATTTCTTCCGGGATTTTAATAAGTTCAATTAACAATTTTTTGTAATTTGAGCAAGTTCGGTATTGTTGTAAACTTAATTGCATTGTTTGTAAGACATTCTTTTTTGATTCATCAAGGGGAATAGTATTAAGCTTATTATTTATAATATCTTCTAATTTTTCAACAGCTAAACTTCCATACTTCAATTGGAACTCTTCATTTGACTTTGCTTCTATTTGCCATTGTTTAACAAGATTTTTAATGTCGTTGAAAGCTTTTAAATTATTATACTCTTTATAATTGTCAGAAGGCAAATTTATTTGTTCGAAAAAATCAAGTACTTTGCTAATATAACTGTATGAACTCCCCCAGATAGCACAATTGGGTGGATCCCAAACCCTATTAAAAGTAATGCTAATTTCTTTTTTATTACATAACTTTATTATATTAGGAATTTCCTTCCAGTTTTGGCGCATAACACATGTTGTTATCCCAATATATCGTTTTTCTTTTTTGCAAAAATCTATAAACCATAAAAGATTAGTGTAAAAGTTTTCAAAATTTCCATTGATTCGTATCTGATCAAAGCTTTGTTTTATTAGTGAATCAACAGAAATAATAAGATTGAAATTTCCTTGCAAAAGAGTAGATTTGATTTCTTCATTGAGAATTGTACCATTTGTTTGTATTGTTATCTCACAATTAGGATTTAACTTATTTAGTAATTTCCATATTTTATAATAAGATCGTATTAGAAACGGTTCTCCACCAGAAAACTTAGCCTTTTTTAAGTGAGGAATAAATTCCACTAATTCTTTTAACAACTTGTTTTCATCAAACTTTAATTTAAATTCATCTTGCGATTTAAATTTTTGTTCTATTTTTGATGAGTAAACTCCTGAACACATAACGCATTCCAAATTACAAGTATTTGATAATTCAAACTCAATAATTTGTGGATACTTTTTAGATATGTTATTAAATTCATCGAAGTTTTTTGCTAATACCGTTTGAAATGCTTTTTGTTCAAATTGAACTTTACAAGCATAACACCCTGCCGAAAAATCAAATTTTTCTAATTTTGCTCTTAATATTTTTATTTTGTCCCCAAACCATATTTCAGATAGAGTATTTTCAAAAACATCACCTAAAAAAAACTCTCGGTTGTAACAGCAAACTCTATATTTACCATCTATACCAATATGTAAAGAAGTAAATGGGGCATTACATATACTTTTAATTATTATTGGGGTTCTCGTTTTATTATAGTTTTTTATTGTGTGTTTATGTAGTGAAATAGGGGAATTGGTATTTAAGTTAATTTTAATGTGATTAAACTTGTTATACAGAAGTGTAACTAGTTTGTTTTTTTGTAATATGTTTTTTAATTTACTTAACATTAATTATTTCTACAAATAATTCTTCATTGAATCAAAAATGTCTTCTTGTTTAACAGTTTTTAGATATTCGATAAACTCTTCAATTGAATAATTATTGATTAAATTAAAAAATAAGTTATTATCAATAGCCCTCGACACTAATTCATTCTCAATGAAACTGATTTTTTGAATTACATCATTATTTTTCGTATTTTCCGAAATATATTTTTTAATGTCTTCAAAAGTATTGATAGTATTGTCTTTCCTAAATTTGTTTTTCGATTCCAACATCCAATTAAATACTTGAATATTAGTTAAATTACGAAATGCTTTAATGTTATGTAAGCTTTGTGGCTTAAATATATTGGGCGCAAAATGATATTTGGATAGCCTATTATAAATTATGGATAATTCTTCAAATGGTAATGCCCACAATGATAATTCTTTCGGATGTATAATTGTGTTAAACCATAAAGGAATGTTATAGTGGTTGCAAAACTTTACAAAATCTGGCATTTCTTCCCAATTATTTCTCATTGGATTTGTTAATATACATAATGTACTTCTATTCTTTTTTGTATATTTCAAAAATCTATAAAAATTATTCATGGTGTTTTCTAGATTACCATTTTTTCTAATTTTTGAGTATTGGTCTTTATTTAACGAATCAATTGATATGTTGAAATGAAAATTCCCCCTTCGTAAAATACCTTCTATTTTATTGTTGTAAACAGAACCATTTGTCGCGACAACAATCTTTAATCCAGGATTGATGCGTATTATTCTTTCCCAAATTTCATAATATATATTAATTAAAAATGGTTCCCCGCCATTAAATCTTATTTCATGAAGATGAGGAATAAACTCCTCAAGTTGATCTACAAAATTTCTATCATAAATAATTTCTGATTTTATTTTGTGGCCACTTCTTTCTGCGATAGAACTAGACAAATATTGATTGCACATAATACATTCGAAGTTACAAGTGTTGTCCAATTCTAGTTCCATCATTGTTGGATATTCCTGCGGTTGGGAATTTAAATCGTAAGCCCTTGATAAAACCGAATAGTGATTTCCAGCTAGAATATTGTTTTTACAAGTAGCACATGTTTTGTCTAGTTTTAGATTATATATGTTTTGCCTAAAAGTTTCAAATTTATCTCCAACCCAGATTTCTTTAATATTTTTTTTCAAAATATCTTCTGTATGGGCGTATCCCAACCAGCATGGGGCAACACCTCCATGAACATTGAAATACATATTTGTAAACGGAGCAAAACAAAGATAATCTCTTTTATGTTTAGGTCTTAAACTATTGTACTTTGTAATTATGCCATTATCTATGCACATGTTGTTTTTACGTTTTATTCCCTGTTAAGTTTTGTGAAAAAAATATTTCAAAATCAAAACCTCACTAATATTGTATTTTTATAACTTTATAAATTCGTTCCAAATATACGATTTATTAAGCCACAAGATTTTCTAAAAACAATCCCATATATTAGCTTTACTAATAATAAGCTAACAAATTTATTCCTGAATAATAATAGATGTATTGTCAATACCAATAAAAATTTCATATCATTTAAACTAAGAAGAATCAGAAAAAATAACGGTAACAAGTCTTCATAAAAATCATTAATAAGCTGTATTTTATCAAGCGTGTTTTTATCCCGATTTTTTATGTCAAACAGCTTTAAAACAAAATATATTAATGATATTAATATAAAGCCAATCGCAAATTTGATAAAAGGAAAAGGGATAAATAATAAAACCCCAAAAACAAAAATGATTTCAAAAACAAGAATTGTTTTAATAATAGCCATGGTTATTTTATTCCCAAATTTTAAGGCAAAATTGGCAGTGTTTAATACCATATCGTACGGACTGTCTTTTATATGATGATTAAGAATGTTTCGGAATCCGCGAAAGAAGAATAGCAATGGAATAAAAACAACCAAAGGAATACTGTCAAATACAATATGACTAATTTCTATATCTGATAGTAAAATTGCCAAAATAAATATTAAACCACTATACAAGCTATCAAAAATTGTAGATACATAAGTGTTATTTTTAAATCGAAAAGGCGGTACAGAATATAAAAATAGTAGTATATATTGAAAACAAATCAATATATTTGAAATAAGTGAAAGTTTTAGATATATAATGGGAGTAATTGCTAAGCATAAACTAAATACAATAATTATTACTTGTTTATGTTTAGGCAACAATCCTAAGCTATTTAGTTTACCTTTTTTTATGTCATCTTTAGTATCAAAAAAATCATTTAAAGTAAAACCAAAAGCAGCTGTACCAATAATTGAAACAAACCAAAGTGAAATTATTCGGTATGATTCTAATACATCTATTGTGTCTAATAATATCACAAAATAGACAGCTCCCAAAACAGGTGGTATTATATAGTTCCACCAGTCTTTAATTCTTATTAATTGAAATATGTACTTTATCACCTTTTTAAACTATTTTTTTGAAAAACATTGAAAAAATACTTGACTTTTGATTTTTAACTGCGGTCATCCCTAAATAGCAATCGAGACATAATTTTGCTGTGCACGGTTTTGCTTTATCATCAGGCACAAATGTGCCTTTAAATAAATTTCCGTAGGATTTATTTATTGTCCCACACCTGCTGATATTTCCGTTTTCGTCCATAGAAAAGAAGCAATACCCAGCATCGCAGTAATGTCGGTAAAAGTTTGTATTTGCTGTGGCTATTAGTGTTTCAGAATCATCTAAAGAATAATTTCTAATAATATCTAATTCATGTTTAGTATATGATCCCGGGAATTGCTTCCCTTTATAAATGCCTCTATAAGTAAGAATAGTAAAATTGTCTATTCCATGTGACTTAAGATACTTATAATCTTCGTCAACCCTTGTTAAAAGGGGCGGATAAGATACATAGTTTACTAGAATATGAAAATTATTTTGCTTAAGAAAATGATATTTAATTATAAATTCGTCAATCTGTTGATGATTAGTTTTTTGTGTAACATGATAGGAAGCACTAATCATCATAACTGATCTATTACTAACAGAGTTTACTAATTTCTCTGTGTCGCAGGCGAGTAAATTTGTTGTTATTTGCAAAGTGTGTTTTTGAGATAAACGGTTCAATATTTTGTATATATCTTGATAAATAAATGGTTCGCCACCAGAAAGTAAGATGAGCCATTTCTTATTTGTTTTTTCAAACGCTTTTTCGATTTCTTCAGGAGACAAAAAGCTGGATTTATTTTTGTTATGAGTATCAGAATAATAGCAATACTCACATTTTAAGTTACAATTTCTATTTATATTCCAGATTATTCTATTTGGATATTCTGATAATAATGAGATATTAAATTCCTTACTCATTACAATTAAACATGATTTAATATTTTTGCCCAAAGACTTTGTTTCACATTTTTTGAGTTCATTACGCATTCAAATTTGCAATTGTGTTTGGTACATTCGCATGGCTTAACTTTCAGGGGAAAGACGAATCCCTCAATATTAAAGAAATCTGCTAATTTTACTTCTGATGAACCGCATCTGAATAAAATACCTTTCTGGTTGAGAAAGAAGCTACGATTACCTGCGTCACAAATTCTACCTGTAAATGAATCGGGCATATCCAAGAAATCTACACTGTTAATGCTTGTAGAGATTTTCTGTATCATTTGCCATTGTTCTTTTGTGTAAGCATTGGGATAAACCTTGTTCTCATAAACACCCACAAAAGGTTTTGCCATGATTTTATTCAACCCGTTCGATTTTAGATATTCAAAGTCGTCTTTAATTCTATTCAAGAGAGGAGGGTAAGCTATATATGAAACTATAACTTCTATATTATTATCTTCGAGGAAATGTACTTTTTTAATAAACTCCTGTTTCGCATTTAAGGACTTTATTTTTTCTAATTCAATTACATGATATGCCGCATGAATTGCTAGGACTTTATTAATATCAACATATTTTGGTAATTCGTAAACTGTTTTTTGTGTTAAGTTGGTATTTAGAGCAATATAATTATTTTTTGTTAAAACGGATAATATTTCTAGGAATTTTGGATATAAAAATGGTTCTCCTAAAGAACTTATAAAAATAAACCATTTTCTTTCAGTCCTTCTAAAAGCTGATTCAATTTCTTGTGGTGTTCTGTATATGTGACCTGCTTTTGTTTTTTGAGCATTACAAAAATCACATTTGAAATTACATTCTGAATTCACGTGCCATAATAACAAATTGTATTCTTCGGGGAAAATCTCATTGACTAAACTTTCCTTAGAATATTTGTTGTATAGATGAATTTTTTCATCAAAATTAAAAATTTCTGTCATAAATTACTAAAATATCAACATTTTAAATCATTTTTATTTACACTTTTGTAAAAATTTAAAAGTCTTTTTCTGTTTTTACTAATAGAATACAAAGCTATCGATAATTATTTTAGTCAATCAAGTTTAGTTTGATTTATTTAATAATTTTTAAATATTTTTCGCCACAAAGATAAATTATTTGCAATACCCTCATTTGCATGCATTGAACTTAAGACACATGCAAATAAACAATTTTGTTTATCCATTCCACATATACAGGTCTTATTACTAAACAATATTTCGTCAGAAAAAAAGTTTCCTATCTTTTGACTATCTGACCTGCAGCGAAACAAGTCACCTTTTTGATCAAGGAAGAAAGAACGATATCCCGCATCACATAGATAATTCTTATAGTTATCAGCCAAATCCAAAAAATCTACTTCATTGATGGAATTAGAAATTTCTATTAATAATGCCCATTCTTTTTTTGAATATGACTTAGGGTAATTTTTGTTTTGATACATGCCTCTGAACGGTTTAGCCATAATATTTTTTATTCCTTTACTTCTTAGTAAATTGAAGTCATTTTCAATTCTTTTTAGTAGCGGAGGATATGCTACATAAGAAACAACAGTATTAATACCATTGTTCTGTAAAAAGTTAATTTTTTTTATAAAATCGTTTTTCTTTATCTGTTCCGGATCATTTTTTTCTATTTCAATTACGTGGTAAGCCGCATGCACAGCAATAAGTTTGTCAAGATTAGCATAAGACGGCAAACTATAAACATTTGGGTGACTAAGGTTTGAATTTATTGTAATATAATTATTTTTTGTTAGGATTTTTATTATTTCAAGAAATTTAGGATATAGAAAAGGTTCTCCCAATGAAGTGAGGAATATAATCCATTGCTTACCATGTTTATTAAAAGCATTTTCAATTTCATGAGGAGTTCTAATTATTTCATTTTTTATTTGATTGGAACACCCGCAAAAAGGACATTTATAATTGCACTCAGTATTTAAATACCATAAACATAGATTAATATTCGATGGGATATTTGTAGAAATAATACTGTTATGAGAGAACTTGTTATAATTTTTTAAATTGACTTCTATATTAAAAATATCATTCATTAAATGTAAACTTCATGCAAAACTTGCAAAATAAGATTATTTATACAAAAATCATAAAAAAGCAAAAATAGCTAAAAATTGTCGTAATAGACATTTCTATTGTTTTTTTTCGTAGTAAGTCCTTAATAAACATTTCTAAAATAGGATTTTTTTTACATTGTAGGAATAATTTTTTCGACTTATTACAATAGATTGGTTAATATACTAAAAAACAATATGTATTTTTATCATGAGGTAATAAAAGTATTTGAAATATCAAAATTTTAAAATAAATTGCGTATTACACATTTTTTATTTCTTTTAGTTAAAAAAATTCCTTCAAAGGCTAAAATACACAAGTCGGCTGTACACTTTTTAGTAATTAGAATTGTATCGAAATCATCAGTAAAGAAGTTTCCGAGTTTTGTAGAAATTGTTGAGCAGCGTGATAGGTCGCCGTCTTTGTCCATATAAAAGTACTTTTTCCCTGAAAGACAGGTTTTCCCTTTAGTTTTTCTATCAAATTCAATAAAATCAAACTCGAAACAAGTTTTCAATGTTTCCATTTTTTTTAAATATTGTTTGTTGTAATCGTAAGGATAGTATTTGCCTTTATATTCTCCTATATATAATTTGGGGCTTATAAATTTTATGCCATTATCTATTAGGTAATCAATTTGATTTTTTGCATCTTCATAAGCATCTGGAAATGCAATACATGAAGCAAATACCATTATTTCCTTGTCCTGCAAAAACCTAACTTTTTTAATATAATCGTCAAGGTTTGATTTGTATTTATCTCTGTCAGCAAAATGAACTCCACTAAAAATTCCCATCAAATTTTTAGGGTTTTTAATATTTGGTAGTTTATAAACATCATCAGTTGAAAGATTTGTGTCAATTGAGATATAATGATTTATTGAAAGTTCTGAAACTAGTTCCAAAAATCCAGGATAAATAAGAGGTTCCCCTCCAGTGATGTTTATAAACCACTTTTTTTTGGTATTGTTAAATGCGTTCACTATTTCTTGATGTGTTCTTGGATTTTCCTTTTTTTGAGTTTTTTTTGCACTGTTTTGGCAATAATCACAGCTGAAATTACATAAATTGGTTATTTCCCATGTCATAAAGAACTCGTTATTATTGAGCTGTGATTCTATAATGCTTTTTTTTGCATTTTTTGAATAGTTTTCAAAAGCATTTAATAATTTTTGTTTTTCCATAAAGCTTATTTATAACTATAAACCATTCCCTGATAAGGACAAATGCAAGTTGATTGAGTACACTTTTCGGCTGTTTTCGATGGAATGAAAGTTTTTTCAAATAGATTTCCGTAAGATTGTTTATCTGTATTACATCTTAATACTTCTCCGGTATGTTCAATCGAAAAAAAATCTTTACCTGTCAGGCAAAACTTATTTTTAAAACAAGTATATTTAAGATACTCCGGCATATCAAGACCTTGTAGCATATAGCTACTTATTAAGTCAATTTCCATTTGGGTATAAGCGCTAGGATAGTTTTTGCCATCGTATGTGCCGTAATAAGTTTTGGCAGAAATATTTGTTAAACCTAATTGCTTTAAAAATTGAATATTTTTTATCCCTTGTAATATCTTAGCAGGATGTATTACATAACTGCCAACTACGTTAAAATTTTTGTTAGAGAGTATCTTATAGAGTTTTATAAAGTTATCCATTCCGATTTTATTATCAATTCTGTAATCATAATGAACGCCTGCATTTATCATAATTATTCTTTCGTGACTAATTTGTTCTGCAAAATCTTTAATTGAAGCCTGCGATAGATTAGTATTAATTGATAGATAGTGTTTTTCTGTGAGAAGTTTGCATAAATCAATAAAACCTGGATATAAAAACGGCTCGCCTCCGGTAATTATTATGTGTCCGCAATCGCCAAAAACATCAAATGATTGTGCAATATGTTGAATGTCGTATTTTGGGGAAACAGGTTTACGGTTGTAGTGTCCGCAATAATTACATGAGAAATTACAATTATCATTTATAAACCAGCTTACCATAAATTCCCCTTTATCGAACATTTTTTGTGCTTGTGGGGTGTTTTTATTCGGCTGATATTCCGACAAATAGTTTTGTATTTTAATAAATTCTAACATCTTTTACTGTTTTACGAAGTTTAATTTCCAGAGGTTCGACAATTATTGGCATATAGTCACTACTGAAAAGGTAAATATTATTTGCTTTTTCGAAGGCATTGACAACAAGTTCGTTTTGCAATTCATAGTTGGGTTTTTTTATAAATTCAATTGTCATTCCAAGCTTACGTGTTTGTTTTAATAAATCGTATAAATCTGTTAAATAGTAACAATATTGTTTTTTTAGATTTTCTACGGCTTTTTTCATCAGACTTTTGCGAATCCTATCCCCTACTATTTCTGTTGCAAAATAGTCTTTAATATATAGATAGCCGTCATACTTTAGCAATTTATAGGAAGCAAAAATTAGTGTTTTTTTATTATTCGAATGTCCGAAGGATTCTAAAAAGATTATTTTGTCAAAACTTTCTGCTTTATATTCTTTATCAATTTGATGATAATCAAGCTTTTTTAGATGTATTTTATTTTTAATGTCATTCTTTTTTATAATTGTCTTTGCAGCCTGAATTTGTTTTTCACAGTTTGTTATTGCTTCAATTCTAATATTATTATATGAAGCAAAGAAAACAGCCGGTCCGCATATCCCGCAACCAGCATCTAATATGTAGTCGTTGTCAGAAAAGCCTATTTGATTATTCAAATGGGAATGAAGTTCCTCCAATTTATCAGGGCGATGTGCCTGAAATGTATTACCATAGAACTTTATATACTGATCGTGCCAGTAATTATAATAGTCTTGCGTATTTTTAAAAATAATAGGCATACTCATTAATAATCAAGTTTTTACACAAATATTTCGTTTTGATAAAAATTTAAGAGCCTTCTTATATCTTTGTTGTATTATTTCGTTTTCTACTTTCGGGTATATTTTTGACGAATCACATTGTTCAAACTCTGAATAATATGTAAAAGATACAATATCTAAATCGGTTTTTAAAATAAACTTTAAAGTTTCTTGAAAATCTTTGTCTGTTTCCGAGGGAAAACCAATCATAAAAACGCCGTGCAATCTTAATAAATTGTATTGTTTTCGGAATGTCTTAATATTTTGCTCAATACTTTGTAAATCAGAATACCTGTTCATTTTTTTGAGAATTTTTTCACTTCCTGACTGAAACGGTATAGTAATAGAATAAATTCTGTCATATTTTAGCAAAGCTAACAAATATTTTTCAAACTTAACCGACCAAATTGGATTTAAACCGTCCAATTGCCAACGAACTTTTTTTTGTCCCGTAGCCTTGTCTAATAATTTTAATAATTGAGGAAGGTTTTGCTGTAATTCAAGTCCGTAAGAACCAATATCTTCTGATATTAAAATAAAGTCGCATACCTTATTAAACAATAAATTTTCGTATTCAGTTTTTACTTCTTCAAATGATTTACTTTTTAAGTTATTAATACATAAGCGTGTATTGCAAAAGGAACATTTTAGAACGCATCCGGTATTAATAACAATGAATTTCTTTTCAGAAAGTAAATTATTTGCTTCAATTTCCTGGTTGAATATCTCATCTTCAGTTTTTTGCTTTTTATAGCGTTTGTATTTTTTTATGATGTTAGGATGTGGCGAAAACTTGAACTCCGGATTTAAGTAATGTCTTTTACATAGTTTATTATCAGAAAAATCATTAGCAGGGTCTATTTGTTGAAACTTTATAGTGTTTTCGGGAAAAACGTAATCAAAATTATCTAATTCAATTGGATTTATATAATGAATATTTTGGTATTTTTCTTGAAGTCTTTTACCATACTCAATTGACAAGCAGCCTGTAATAATGATTGTTTTGTCTAGGTGCAGCACTTTTGTAATTTCGTCCATAGATTTTTGTTCTGTAAATTTTGTCACTGAACAAGCAGAGATTATTATAGTATCAGCTAGATTATAATCCGATACAACTTCAAAATTATTTTTTTCAAAATAATGCCTTATTCGTTGAGATTCAATTAACCTCATGGGGCAACCTTGTGTGTTTATATAGGTTTTGGTTTTCACAATGCAAATTTATATAAAGTCTAAGCATTTATCAATTATCTTATTGTTGTATTTGCCTAAATATTTACAAAAGAAATAATAGTATTTAGTTGCTTTTAATGATTTAGAATTAAAAAGAATTTTAAGAATTTTAAGAAAATTTGGTTTGTGTTTTCTATTATGTATAATCATTAATTCTTCAATTCGTTCATTTGAAAGGTTGCTATGTTTAATGATACTATTTGAATAAGAATAAAATGACCAGTCGTTAGGATAATTAGTTTTAATTAGCTTGTTTTCTTTTTGTGCTTTTTTATAAATTGCTGTATTTGGTAAAGGTGTTAAAATTGCACAAGCACACTCATCCAACTTGAGCATTTGGAAAAAATGTAATCTATTTTGTATTGTTTCATCTGTATCATTTTCTAGTCCTATCATGTAATTTCCTGAAACTAGAATGTTGTTTTTATGGCACAGTTCAACAATCGTCTTATAATTGTTAAACAAATCCATATCATGACTGAATAAATTCTTTTTATTTAGTTCTTTAAGACTTTTGGTTGAATCTGATTCGAATCCGACAAAGAACATTACAGCCCCAGCTTTAGCTGCCATTTCAACTAGTCCTTTATTCCTAAAGAAATTTGTAGTAACTCCAGATTGCCACTTTTTTTTGTTTTTAATTTTTATCATTCTATCAAATAATTGATACAAATAATCATCATCATTTGCGTAAAAATTATTATCGACAAACATTATTAAATCATTTTCAGATGCTTCTATTTCAGCAATAACACTGTCAATGGACTTACGTTCGTAAGGTCTATACATCGGTACATGAACTCCGCAAAAGGAACAATTATTAACGCAACCTCTTGATGTCTCAATACTGTCAATAACGTATGATTTTGCAAAATACTTAGGATTGTGTGTATTTATTTTAAAAGACTTTTGAACATATATATTTTTTAAACATTCTGATTCAAAATCTTTAATTACATCTCTCCATATAGTTTCAACTTCACCAATTACAACAGTATCACAAAATTTCAAAGCTTCTTCGTGAAAAATTGAAACATGAGCTCCCCCTAGAATTACAGGAATACCTTTATTTTTAATTTCAATGGATAAAGCATAAACATGATTAATATTTCGAGTGTTAGTTGTTATTCCAACTAGATCAGCTTGTATTTCACTTATGATTTGAGTCTTTTTAATATTTTCGTCAAATATTTCAACATCCCAGTGGTTGGGGGTTAAATCTGCAATTATTCCCAAAGATAGTGGAGGAATAAATGAATAGTTTTTATATGTACTCTTATATTCATTTTTAGGATTAATCAAAAGTAATTTAAGCTTACATGATTTTGTATATTTTGTACTGGATGGGAACATTTTTATAACTTATATATTTATATATAACATAAATTTACTTTTTAAATATCTTCAACAATCTTTCAATAAAACTGTTTTGATATTTGCCAAAATTTTTACAGAAATAATAAAAATATATAAAGCCTCCAATAGATTTTGTGACAAATATCGTTTTAAATATTTTTAATCCGGAAATTTGGAATAATTTATTTTTTTCGTAATATAATTGTTCAATTTTTTCATTTGATAGTGTGTCGTGTTTAACAATACTATTTGAATAACAATATTTTTTCCAATCCTCAGGGAAATTTGTATATAGCAATCTGTTTTCTGATTTATATTTATTAAATAGCTTTGTTTTGGGTAGTGGCGTGACTATTACACATGCACATTGGTCGAGTTTGAGTTCTTTGAAAAACATTGTTCTTTCATTTATTCTTTGCTCATTATCACTGTCTAATCCTATCATGTAGTTACCAGTGATAATAATATTATTCTTATGACATGATTTTACAATTTCTTTATATTCTTGGAAAATATTACTACTGTCTATATAATTTTTTTTACTCAATTCTTTTAACGATAATTCGGTATCAGATTCGAAACCTACAAAGAGCATTTTTGCTCCTGCTTTTGCTGAAAGTTTTACTAATTCTTTGTTTTTAAAGAAATTTACAGACACGCCTGTTTGCCAGTATTTTTTTATATTGTGTTTTAACATTGACTCAAAAAGAGAAATTAAATATTCATCGTCATTACCATAGAAGTTATTATCAATAAAAGAGAAATATTGGTTTTTAGAGTTTTTTAGTTCATTAATAATCATTCCAATAGGCTTACGTGTATAAGGACGAGTTTTTGGAACGTGAACTCCACAAAAAGCACAGTTATTAATACATCCTCTTGAAGTTTCAAATGCATCAATAATATATTTATTATCGAACAATTGCATATTTATTTCAGTGTATTGAAAGTCATTGGAATGATAAAGATTTTTCAAAGAATCATTTTCGAAATCATTTATTATATTTTTCCAGATAGTTTCTACTTCACCACAAACAACAGATGTTGCATATTTTTGTGCTTCATCTGGGAAAGCTGATGCATGGCTTCCACCTAAAATTACTTTAATACCGATATCTGAATATTTTTTTGAAATCTCATAAGCCCTTGAAATATTTAGTGTGTTTGTTGTAATACCTACTAAATCAGCTTGTAAATTTAATTCATCTACTGGATTGATGTTTTCGTCAATAATTAATGTCGTCCAGTTTTTAGGAGTTAAATCAGCAATTATTCCTAAAGCAACTGGGGGTAAAAAATTAAATTTGTTTAAATTGTATTTAATTTTTGGGTTTATTAATAAAAGTAGGGGATTATTTTTGTTATTTTTATTCATTAAACTTTATTTAAAAAAATTATTGCCAAGGAAAAAGTAAAAAAGTTTATTGAGTAAATTACTTTCGTAATTTGCAAAATTTTTAAGATAATAATAAAAAAATGCTGATGATTTAATTGATTTAAGTATAAAGAAAGACCTTACTGTTTTCATTAAGCTTTGTTTAAAATATGTTTGATTGCAATATATAACATTTTTTTCCAAAAATTCTGAGCTTAAATTTTTATGCTTAATTACATTTTTAATATACAGAAACTTATTCCAGTCATTAGGAAAAATTAATTCTGATAATTTCTTTTGATTAATTATTTCATTAAAAAAAGCTGTGCCTGGCAAAGGCGTTAATATAACAGATTTACACGAATCAAGTTTTAGATTTTTAAAAAAAAACATCCTATTTAGAATTATTTCTTCAGTATCGTTTTCAAATCCAATGATTATATTCCCTGAAATTAAAATTCCATTTTTGTGGCATGACTTTACTATCTTACGATAATCTTCGAAGATATTATTATTTTTACTTCCTATTGATTTTACATTTTCTTTACCTAAATACTTCAATGTTTTAAAACTATCAGTTTCAAATCCGACAAAAAGCAAGCAAGCTCCACTTTTTGCCGCTAGCTTAATTAGTTTCTGAGAATTAAAAAAGTTAACAGAAACAGCAGTAATCCACTTTTTTTTCAATTTCAGACTAATCATTTCATTAAATAGTTGTTCCAAATAATCATAATCGCCCCCAAAAAAATTATTATCTAAAAAGAAAATAAAGTCACTATCGGCTTCGGTAATTTCTGTAATAACCAAACTTATGGGTTTTCTTTTATAAGCTTGATGTCCATTAATATGTATGCCGCAGAACTTACAATGGTTTTTACAGCCTCTTGAAGTTTCAACCGCAGTAGAAAAATATTTACTTTTAAAAATAGAATTGTCGGCTTTTATGAATTCGTATTTCTGTGAAATTTCTTTATATACTTTTTTTATTTCATTATTTTCAAAATCATTTAGAAATTTAAGCCATTCCGATTCAACAGAACCAATTATAACCGAATCAGCATGAGATAAGGCCTCATCTAACATTGAGGCGGAGTGCCAACCACCAAAAATAACCTTAATATTTTTAGCACGATAAATATCTGCCAATTCATATGATCTTAATATGTTAACTGTATTTGTCGTAATTGCAACTATGTCATAATCAAAACCAAATTCAGAATCATTATCAATGTTTTCATCCCACATCGTAATTTTCCAATATTTTGGTGTTAATGCTGAAATAATTCCAAAGACCAAAGGTGGCAAGATATTGAAGTTTTTATTAAAAAAACTTCTAATACTTGGATTTATAAGTAATATTCTTCTGTTTTCATTAGTCACCATTGTTAGAACTTATTTAAAAGCTTTATAGTTTAGTAAATAATTTAAATTTAACATATTTTTAGAAAAAATGTTTGGAGGATTAAGACTATGTAAAGTACGGTTTTTTACAAGATGTTCATGCAAATCATATCCTAATTTAATTTTATCTCCTTCTTCAATTTTGCCTTGCATTTTATATGAAATGCTAACAGGGTTATCATAATAAGCTAAGAGTTCTATATAATTAAATATTTTTAAATTTAAATAATCTTTTGCGATTATTATGTCTTCTTTTGTTTCATTTGGAAAACCGAAAATAATATGGGTAGAAGTAAAAAGTAGAGAATTTAATGATTTGAAATATTTAATTTTTTGGACCACATCCTTAATGTCGTAAATTCTGTTCATATTTGTTAGAACAGTTGATGAAAAATGTTGAACGGGAATTTCAAGTGATACAATTCTTTTCTTTTTAATTAGTGATGAAAAACTATCAAAGTACTTCAATACCCATCTAGGATTTAAAAAAAAGATGTCCCAAGTAATGTTAGATTTTGAGACAAAATCCATTTCTTCGATTAAACTCGCAAAAGTTTCTTTTATGTCCATACCATATGCACCTATATCATCTGCATAAAAAATAAAATGTTCGAAGCCCTGATTAATTAACTCAATGTAATGATTTATTATTTCATTTTTTGGTGTACTTCGTAATTTGCCAACCGCTTTTTTAATGCCACAATATGCGCAGCTGTTGTTGCAACCGTAACTCGGTACGATGAAAGCTGTTTTTTTATCTAACACCCTACTATGAAAGTTATACAGATGTATGTTTTTTATTAAACTTTTACCGAATGAAAGTTTTAGAATTTCTAAAAACTCCTTTTTATATTTCTTTTTTATGTAATCGATAGGAGTTTGGTTAAGTGTTTCATAAGGAAGTGGAATTTCATTATATTTTGTTTTGAAACTTGGAAAAAAAATGTCAATGTTTTCTAATTCATTTGTATTTATTGTTACTACATTATTTAATTTAAACAGTTTATTTTTAGGAATAATAGCTGGTAAGCAACCGAGAATAATTACTATAGAATTTGTTGCTATCAAATCATTAATTTTTTTTAAACAATGTTCAACATTTGCTTTATCAACGCCACATGACACATAAATTATATAATCTGCGTCTTTTGTATTTGATGTAATTTTACAATTATTAATTAAAAAATAATCCTGAAGTCTTTTTGCATCAAGTCCTCTTAATACGCAACCATCCACATCCACATAAACAACCATACTATAGAAATTATTTTTGTATTTTATTAATTCGCTTTTCCAATTTTTTAGAATATTTGACTAAATAAATTTCGAAAATATTATTTATCCAATTTAACAGTGTTAGTTTTTTAAAGTATTTCTTAGTATGATTGAAATTATAAAAATTAACAAAAAGTGTTGCTGAAGCACTTCTAGTGTTCATTAAAGTTTTAAAGAATCTTTTTAATAACAACTTTTTTCCTCTAATTTGCTTTTGGATATCATAGAAGAAATTTTCATCGGTAAAATTTTTGTGTTTAAAAACTAACGTGTATTGATTATATTTTTCCCAGTCTTTAGGATATTCTGTATATATAAGTCTTTTTTGCTCTTTTAGCCTTTCGTAAAGCATTGTTTTTGGGAATGGCGTATAAATTGAAGTGAAAAATAAGTCAATTTTAGATTTTTTTATGAACTCAATTCTTTTATTGATTACATTTAAATCATCTTCCTCAAGTGCTGTAATAAATGCACCGCAAACAGCAATTCTATGTTTATGAATACTTTTTATTATTGTGTTAATATTATTTATGTGTTTCACATTAACGTTTTTATTTATTTTCTTCAAAACATCTTGATTTTCTGTTTCTATTCCTAGAAGCAGTATCCTGCAACCACTTTTGCGTGCATAAAACAAGAATTCGTCATCAATACCAACATCAATTGACGCAAAACCAAACCATATTTTATTTAGTTTCTTTTCAATCATTTTTTTGAATAATTCAATCATAGATTCTCTGTTGAATTTTGATTGAGGATACAAATTGTCATCTGTAAAAAAAATAATCTTTTGTGTAGTTTTTTCAATTTCTTGAATTGTAAGTTTAACGTTTCTAATAGTTTGTTTGCCTTTATTTATTGCAGCAACACAGCAGAAGTCACATCTGTTTGGACAACCTCTAGAGAATTGAATTGTGGCAAATTTATATTTGTGATTGTAATATGATCTATCTATATGGTAATTCAAGTCCGTACTTCCATAGTAGAAATCTTTCAAACAATTATTATCAAAATCCGTCAATATTTGTTCCCAAATTGATTCTGCAGCACCAACAGCTACAGATGAACAGTATTTTTTGACTTCGGTTTCCAATAAAGAAGCATGGGTTCCACCTATAACTGTTTTTGTATTTTTATTATTATAATATGCTGATATTTCATAAGCGCGATTTATATTGTTACTTGTAGCGGTTATGCCCACTAAGTCTGCTCTAGGGAATGTGAGCTCTTCAACTCTTTCATCAATAATTTTAATATCCCATTTTTTATTTGTTTTTGATGCTATAATCCCTAATGCCACAGGTTCGTAGTTAATATCGTAATCAAGTTTTTGATTCGCAGGATTTATTAATATAAGTTGTTTCTTATCCATTATCTGTTTTTTTATAACATTCCAACCATTGTAAACTCACATAAATAGGTCCATAAAAAGCCTTGTTCTCGTTATAAATTTTGTTTTTAACCTCCTCTTTGTCAACTAATATTTCGAAAACAATTGCGTCTTTAACTGAAAGTGTACTGCCAGTTTGCTCTTCAATTATAAACAAATCTAAGTTATAGTGAGAAGCATTTAAAAACCTGCTTGGTATAACAGCATATAATTTGTACTCTCCGGGATTACAAATGGCAATGTTTCTATCTTTTGTGTAAAAAGAGTTTGTTGAAAAAAAAGTATTTCCAAAATGGGATAAATTTAGACTTATATGAAGATTCCCAACAGAAGAGTTTTTTATAATATTAACACAAATTTCGAAAGAATCGTTTACAGTTATTTGATCTAAATATGTCATTTTATTTTTTGTAATCTCTACATTTTTAACCTGAAAACCAAAATTACTATCTTCATTTATTCTATTCAATTTTTCAGAATCTAATGCGTATTTGCAATTTTTGTGAATTGAATCGAGATAACCTGATACAGTTAATTTAGTATTATTTGATTCTATTAGTTTTCCTTTGTCTATAAAAACTACTCTGCTACAAAGACTATTTATATCGTTAATATTATGACTTACAATAATGATTGTGTGTTTTTTAGATGCTAAATGTTGAATTTTTTCTCTGCACTTTATTTGAAAAGCCAAATCTCCAACACTGAGTACTTCGTCAAATAGTAGAATATCGGCATCAATATTAGCTACAACAGAAAAAGCAAGTCGCATATACATTCCGCTTGAGTAGTGTTTTACCGGAGTGTCAATAAATTGCCTAACTTCGGCAAAATCAACGATTTTGTCAAATATTTTTCGTATCGATTTTTTTTGTAAGCCCAGCATAGTACCGTATAAAAAAACATTTTCCCTTCCTGTTAATTCAGGATGAAAACCTACGCCTACTTCTAAAACAGATGCAATAGTTCCGAATATTTCAACTCTACCAAATGTAGGTTCAGTTACTCTACTCAATATTTTTAATAAAGTACTTTTACCTGCGCCGTTTTTACCTATTATCCCAACAACTTCGCCTTTTTTAATTTCTAGACTTATGTCTTGTAACGCATAAAACTCATTGTTTTCTGAAATCGGGATTCTGTTTTTTATGAATTTATAACGAAGTCTATCTGTTATAGATAAGCTAACATCATGGCTTCTGATGTAGTATTTTTTACTTAAATCCTTTATCTTTACTGCAATATCATCCATAATAAATTAAACTAAATCAGCCATTATAGATTCTACTCTTCTAAAATAAAACAAACCTGATATGAATAGAATCAGATTAGGAATCAGACCAAACAAATATAAAAGAGAAAACTTTGTTCCAAGCAGACACCATCGGTATAATGCAATAACTCCAGCCATAGGATTAAGATATGCCAAAAAGAAATAATTTTCAGGAATCATTGTTGTGCCAAAAAAAACAGGGGTTACAAATATTCCGAATCCAATTAAAAAAGGAATAATCAGTAGAGCATCTCTGTATCTTATTGTAATAGCACTTAACCAAATACCAATACTTAAGCCAGTAATTATATTAAAAAAAATTGCTATAGGAAGAAATATAGTATTTACTGATGGCATAAAAGAGTAATATATTGTAATTCCAAAGAATACAATAAACCAAATTGTTAAATCGAATAGCCCTACAACTGTTTTATTTAATGGGAGAATTAGTTTAGGGAAGTAGATTTTTTTTATAATATGTTGAGACTGCAGCAATGATGTTCCGGAAAAACTTACTATATAAGAAAAGTAATACCAAGCAATCATAGCGGGGTAGGCAAATATAATATATGGAACGCCTTCAGTGTCAACTTTTATAAGTACTCCAAAAAAATAGTTGATAATTACAGCTGCTACTATTGCTTGAATAAAACTCCATACGATACCTAGTTTTGTTTGGGTGTATTGAACCTTAATGTCTCTTAAAGCAAATACCTTAATCAATATTTTATATTCCCATATTTTTTTAAATTCTAACGTAATAGGCTTATCTCTTGAATTTTCAATAATAATATGTTCTGACATCTAAAAAGCTTTAAAATTCTTGTATTGCAAAGATATGAATTTTTGTAATTTATTATGTTATATAATATTGAAAATCATACGAATCTTTAAATGCCATACAATCAAACTGTTAATATTATTTTATAAGTATATTATTTTAATTAGCCTGACTCCTTAATAATTTTAGACTTAGAGTTTAAAAATGTTTTTTAATTGTTATTACAATAATTTGGTTAGATTAAGTGTAAACAATTCTTATTTTTGTGATAAAAAAAGGGGAAAAATATAAAATGAAAGTTTTGTTAAATAAACGTAGAATTATTCTTTCGGCTATTTTATTTTTATTATTATTAATAGTTTCATATTTTGTTTTTTTTAATAAAGTGAATTTTTATAAGCCGGTTAACATTACAATCAAAGGAATTAGTGCCGAAGAATTCTTAAATATTGAATGTGTTGGTTACAGTCCTTATGGGAAGGAGCAAATATTTTCTAGGCATAATCAAGGGTTAAAGTTTTTCTCAGAACATTATATGCATTGCAAGGATATTAAAATTTATATTCCTGCTGAATTATTTGAAAAAATTTCTAGTATTAATTTTGATTCTGGAAAATATAATAAAGATATTGATAGCATTAAGCTAAAGCAGATTTTTGCTTCAAGTAATTGCTTTTCATGTGGAACAATTGAAATTAAACTGTCGGAATGCTTTTCCCCTCCAATTAATTTCTTTGACTTATATTTTTCAACTTTGTATTGGGGAGGTGTTTTCAGAATAATTTATATCACTTTTTTAATAATATTATTATTGACATTTAGAAATGTTATTAGAAAATCAATATCATTCGTTTTTAAACTTTTAGGGTTTGTAAAACTGAGTGGAGAATCAGAGAATATGCATGATATAGATCTCGTAGCGAAATTTGTGGGAATCAGTAAAAATAGATTTTTAATTGCTATTGTCCTGTTTATGGGATTGTTTGCATATTACTCTTTTATTAGCAATTTTACAGGTGCTACTTTTAAAATGAATGATATTTATTATCATTCTGCTGGTGTTAACTTTGCAAAAGGTCACGGGATATCAAGGATTGGTGCTATGGAAAATATGGAAACGTATGAGTTTGAAGATTATGACATTAATCTTGAATTTAATTATCGTTTTTTTACACGATTAGCTGGTCTTAAGTATTATCACCATCCACCAGGATATGGTTTATTCTTGGGGTTAACATATAAGTTATTTGGTGTTAATGTTATATATGTAAAATATATTCAGCTATTTCTTATGATTTTAATTGCATCAAGTTTACCTTTATTCGCTTATGAAATTTGGGGGTATAGAGCTTATTTTCTCTCAATTTTAAGTGCTACTATATTTTCAGAAATGTATTATAATCTTGCTAATGATATTGAGCCACAAGCACTTATGTTTTTTTTAAACTACTCTATCATTGTTTTGTATTATTTGTATTATAAAAAGCGAAAATATTTACACGCTATATTGTTGGGACTAATGATGTCTATAGCAATTTTAACTAAAGTTACTCTTTATGCTTTTCCTATTTTAATGGCTTTGCATTTAATTTTTGTAAGCATTAAATCAAAGAAGTACTATTTTAGAAGTAATTTAGTTATTTTAATTTCTTTTCTTTTTCCAATTATTTTATGGTCATTTTATGCAAATTTTTCAAAAAGTATTGGAAATGACAAAGTTACAAATTTCGACCAACTAAACTATGAGTTGTTTGAAAGCCCTCTTTCAAAAGAAGATTCTTTATTTTTAATGCCAAAAATCATCCAAAATCCAAAAATAGGAGATTCAAATGTCATATTTAATGATGGAGGGCATGAATCTACATTAGCCGATTACAACAAACTTGGTATTGATATAATGGGGAGAAGCTTGTTTGATGACAGTTTTATTTTTATTGCCAGACAAACTGGAAGCAATACAATTTTGGGAGCTCATAATGAATACATTGATGATGGCGGTTTTAATTTTCATTGGTTTAGGGACAAAAGCAGTTTTTACAATAACGATGGATTGGAATATTGGCCTAGTTGGTTTAGAGTAATAAATTTTTATTTAAAAAATCCATTAAAAACAATTGAGTTGTCATTGCAAAAACTGTATCGTGGATTTGGACATTATAAGTTTTTATTGATGTTTATAATAGCCTTTATTTTAAATACTTTAATTTCAAAGATATCCCAAAAATTTAGTATAAATAGTATTTTAACTTCAGTTATATTAAATTTTGGTTTAATCTCTATCCTTTTTATCAATTTTAGTTTTATTTTATTTGTTATCATTCTGTTATTATTTATATTTGCTTTGATTTATGAATATTTCAAGAAAACCAGTTCAGATTTCTTCAAAATTCCTGCAAGTATTAACTTGATGATTATCAGCCTTGTTCTAGTAACTATTGTAACAGCAGGTAATAAGAGATTTACCGAAACATTAGGTTTTATTTATATTTTACTTGGAATTCACTCTTTGTATTATTTGAATATGAAAATATTGGTTCAAAAACAAAATAATTAAAAGAAAGATAGGATTTTATGATTTTTATTAACTCATCAACAAGAGACGGCTTGAAAATATTTCAGGCATTTCTCCCAATTTTTCCTCCGATTGGAATAGGATTGTTGATGGCTGTCTTATCGAAAAATAATATTAAATCCATGTGTTTTGATGAACAAGTAGAAGGCAATCTTTTAATGAAGATTGATAAAATTATAGATCAATTTGAAAAACCTTATATTTTTGGCTTTAATGTTCTTACAGCTTCTTTGAACAACGCAGTTTCTTTAGCAAGAGAACTTAAATACAAATATCCAGATTCTTATGTTGTTTTCGGAGGGATACATTCTACCGCAATGCCTGATGAGGTACTCGCCTATGATTTTGTTGACATAGCAGTCAGAGGTGAGGCTGAAGGGATAATTACTGAACTTTATTATAATTTAAAAAACAATGTCAAGCATTTGCAAATAGAAAGTGTTTCTTATAAGTATTCGGGAAGAATAATACACAATAAAAGGACTTCAGTAATTTTAAAGATTGATGACTTTTCAAATTTTCCGTATCATATTTTTGGAAATACAAATTATGACATGGGCTTTATTATGAGCTCGCGTGGATGCCCGCATGATTGTATTTTTTGCAGTAATAAAATTAACAGTACAAGTAAGTTTAGATATCGTAATCCAGATAATGTTGTTGATGAATTAATAATGCTTTATAAAAATTACAATCGCAGATATGTATATTTTATTGATGATAACCTTCTTGCAAATAAAAATCGGGTTATCGAATTATCAAGAAAAATTAGAAAAAGTGAAATACATGGTAAGATGATATTTAACTTTCAAGCGAGGGGAGATAATGCTGATTATGAGGTTTTAAAAGAGCTTTTAATTGCCGGATTCAAAGGCGTATATTATGGCATTGAGACTGCTTCAGAAAAATTAATGAAATCTTTGAATAAAGGTGAAACAGTAGAGCAAGTAGTTGAAGCTATAAAAATCTCTAAGCAAATCGGGATGCATGTTAGCGGAAACTATATATTCGGATTGCCATCTGAGACTCATCAGGACAGGATGCAGGCAATTCAACTTACAAAAGAATTGGATTTGGATTTGGTTAAGTATAATAATGCGACTCCTTATCCGGGGACAGAACTTTATAATCATGCAAAAGATACAAACCGTCTTAAAATTAAAGGAATTTATGAAAATATCAATTCAGTATCAACCTTTATTGAAAATCCATTTAAAAAAATCCCTTTTTCATACGTTCCTGAGAATAATAGTGAAGGCGAAATTAGACACGATATACTGCTTGGATATCTAAAATTTTACTTTAGATTTAAGCGATTAAAAGGAGTGTTTACAAAACCGGACTTAAATAATGCGTGGTTTGATTTTGGGCATAGTTATAAAGACTTTTTTCGTAAATCACCAGGGATACTTATATTGTTTTTTTATCTTTTTATTAAATTTGGTATTTTTATTATTTCACATACTTTTTATATTTTAAAAAGCAAGAAACAGATTAGAAAATGATTTTTATTAATTCTTCGTCAAAAGACAGCTTTAAAATATTTCAAAGTTTTTCACCAATTTTCGTTCCTTTTGGTATAGGATATCTTATGGCTACGTTGGATCGTAACAATATCAAGTCCTATTATGTTGATGAAGTTTTCGAAAAAGATGCGTTTGAAAAGATTCTAGAAATTTGTAAGAACATTAATAAACCATATATATTTGGTTTTAATGTTTTAACTGTATCTTACAAAAATGCACTAATTTTATCAGTAAAACTTAAGAATAAATTTCCTGAATCTATAGTGGTTTTTGGTGGTATTCATTCCACTATGATGCCTGAAGAATCATTGCTAAACGATACAGTGGATATAGTAGTTAGGGGAGAGGCAGAAAATATAATTGTTGATCTATTCAATTGTTTAAAGAGAAGAAATTATCCAACTCAATTAAATGGTATTTCCTACAAATCAGGAGGTAAAATAATTCATAATTCGGAAAATTTCAATCAAGTTCGTTTAAGTGAGCTTCCCGAATTTCCTTACAAGTATTTTGAAAATAATAATTACAATCTTGGTTATGTAATGACAGCAAGAGGATGTCCATATAATTGTATTTTTTGTAGTAAAATATCAAGAAGTTCTAATGTTCGTTTTATGGAAAAGACGCAAGTCTTAGATAATTTAGAAATACTGTATGAAAAATATAATATTAAACATGTTGGTTTTTTAGATGATGATTTTTTATGCAATCAAAATCGTGTTTATGACCTATGTGAGTTGTTAAGATCTAGTAAATTATACAATAAAATGACATTTAGTTTTGCAGCAAGAGCAGATAACTGTAATGCAGAAGTGTTAAAAATGATGTACAGTAGCGGTTTTAGAAGTGTTTTTCTTGGGTTTGAAACTGCTTCTGAAGATATTATGAAAAGCTTAAAAAAAGGAGAAAAATTGACAAGTGTTATAGAGGCTATAAAAGTTGTAAAAAATGCAAATTTAAGTGTCAGCACAAATTTCATTTTTGGATTACCTGGAGAAAACAGAGAAGTCAGAAGAAAGGCATTCAAGTATGCAAAAGATTTGAAATTAGACTTAGTAAAATACAATAATGCCACTCCATTTCCAGGCACTGAATTATACAATATCGCTGTTGCGGAAAACCGACTTAATGTTGTAGGAAAATATGAAAACTTTTTAGCAACAGCAGTTTTAACTGAAAATCCTTTTAAAAAAATAAGAATTCCATTTGTGCCAAAAGGAAACACGGAAAATCAAATCAGATATGATATTTTATTTGGTACTTTTATTTTCTATTTTAATTTTAGGAGACTTAAGTATATTTTCACAAAACAAGATTTAAGTAATTCTTGGTATTATTTTGGAAAAAATGCGAAGGAGTTATCAAAAAATATTTTTAAAATATTGATTTTATTTGTTATTTTATTTATTAAATTTAGTGAAATGCTAATACTATATCCTTTTTTATCAAAAAATAGAAATAGATGAGAATTCTATTTTTTGATATTGGAGAAATTGATTATAAAGGAGTTGAGATATTGGCGGCAATTCTTAAAAAGCACGGTCATGTAGTTGACCTTCTATTAGATCCGGGGCTTGGAAAACATTATTATTTTAAATTGCCATTATTAAATTTACTTTTTAGAGATACACTCCTTCTAAGAAAATTGAAATCCTTCAACCCTGATTTAATAGCAATGTCAATTGTGACAAACAATTTTCTTTATTTCAGGAATTTTGGCATGAAAATAAAGGAAAATTTTGATGTACCTATTATAGTAGGAGGAATACATCCCACGTCTGTACCAGAATTTGTAATCAAGGAAGATTGGGTTGATTTTTTATGTATAGGTGAAGGGGAAGAAGCTATCGTTGAACTAGCAGATAAACTGCATTACAATCAAGATTTTTCACAGATAAAAAACTTATGGATTAAAGATAAAAATGGGAAAATATATAAAAATCCTTTGAGACCACTTATTTCGAATATTGACACATTCCCTTTTCCAGATAGGAGTTTATACGAAAAATATGGCGTTTTAGGAAAGCGTATTCGATTTGCTACCGGTAGAGGATGCATTCATTCATGTTCATTTTGCGTAAACAGTTTTAGAAAGACATTGTATTGTGGTCAAAAATATCTTAGAAAAAGAAGTGTAGAGAATACTATTAGTGAACTTGTTGAAATTAAGAGAATATATAATCCTAGAGCTATAAGATTTGAGGATGATGTATTTGTTTTGGATAGAGATTGGCTATTTAGATTTAAAGAAGAATATAAAGAAAAGATTAATCTACCTTTTCACTGTTATTTTACACCAACAGGAGTTAAGGAGGATATAATAGAGATTCTTAAAGAAGCAGGTTGTCAATCTATTGCAATGGGAATTCAGAGTGGAAATGAAGAACTGCGTTACACAATTATGAAAAGACAATATTCAAATGAGCAAGTAGTAAAAGCTGCTCAAATAATAAAAAACAAAGGGATAAAACTTTATGCAGAATATATGTTTGGTTTACCCGGCGAAACTCCTGAGAAAATGTGGGAAACTTTGCGATTAAGCGAAAAAATTTCATCAAATAATACATGGACAAGTTTGTTCTACCCATATCCCGGTACAGAATTGGCAACCTATTGTAAAGAAAATGGCTATATCACAAGTGAAATATGGAATAAAGTATTGGAAGGGCAAGGTGGTCCTCAAAATGGGACTATTCTCAATTTCAAATATGAGTCAGAAGCAAGTAATTTCAAAGTATTACTTCCAATTTATAACGCAGTTCCGAAATTTTTAAAACCTTTTGTAAAGTTTTTTTTAAAACGAAAGTATGGATTCTTTCAACGGGCTTTATACCTAATTAGCATCCCCATTCTTGAAAAAAGAGAGTTCATATATAGGATAATTCGTTTGCCCGTTATTATTATTAAAACAAGGCGAATTCTAAAAGGATAACTACCAGTATCGTTTTACTTTATAAAACTTAGTCTTTTCAAAAACAATAACTTCTGAAAATGTTATTCTTTTAAGTGAAAAAAAAGCAGCATAAACTCGGTGAAAGAAAAAAATAATTTTAAAAATGTTGAGAAGCGGCAGTTTAATTAATAAAATAATCAGTTTTTTTAATTTGGGAAATTGGACTGCAATTGAAAATAGATAATGCAGCCTTTCTATTCTTTTTATATCTCTGCCTTTAATTAGGCTTTTACTGTATAGAAATGAGTTTTCGAGCATGTCTATATCTACATTAAAATAATTGTTTCTAATTGCGTAATCTGCAAGTTTTGTCATTGGATATGGTTGGTATATGGAATTCCAAGCGTAATTTGGTTTACACATAATATTTATATCAAGAGTTTCAATAGCATTTTGCAAATTTTCTTTTGGAAGGCATAAAATATTTACTGACATGGTTCTAATGTTGTATTTATTAAATAGCTTTGAAGATTCTAAAATCTGTTTGGCACTAATATCCCTATTAAGTAATTCAATTCTTATATAATCATTCCCAGATTCAATACCATAGATAATTAACGTACAACCTGCATCTTTGAGTTTTTTGATTAGTTGTTCGTCAATTAAGTTAACTCTAACTTGTATTTCGAAATTCAAATTTATCTTTTCTTTATATTTTTCACAAAACTCAATTGTCCATTTTCGATTAATTGTAAAAACATCATCTTGAAAATGGAATACTTTTACAGAATGGTTTGTTTTAAGTATCTGTAATTCTTCAATTAAATTGTCAACGCTTCTTTGTCTTAAGTATCTTCCTTTATTTTTAAAAATTTCTTTGTTTGCATGGTTAAAGCAATATGTGCAATTGTACGGGCAACCACGAGATGCAATTACATCTCTTCTTTTCATTTTTCTATAATTGGCATAATAGTTAACTATGCTTCTATCTGGGAAAGGAAGAGAATCTAAGTTTGGACATAAATCTGCCAGGTCATTTTTAAAAACCTCATTATTAATTTTTACCCACATACCAGGAATATTTTTTACATCTATACCTGATTGTAAGTTGTCAACTAACTTCAAGAATGATACTTCGGCTTCACCTCTGCATAAAATATCAATTCCTTCTTTATAAATAAAATCAGGGAAAAAAGTGCAGTGTGGACCTCCGAAAACAGAGATGAAATTTAAATTATTTTTAAGTTTTATATTTATTTTTTGATAATATATGTGTGTACCTGTAATAACCGAATAAGCGATGATATCAGGTTTTAACTGTTTTATGGTTTTTATATAGTACTTGTCCAATTTAACATCAACGTATAAGCACTGGTGTCCGGCTTGTTTTAATATGGCGATTAAAGTCATAATGCCTAAAGGTTCATAATTTGCGTATTTATATAAAAAAATAATTTTCATTGATTACAGATTTAAACTTTTTTGGACATTTTACACTTAATCAAAGTAATGATAATTTTTAAACCATCTTTTAATTTGATTTTTTTTCCTTGCTTTTTTGTCCTTGGGTTGTAGCTAATGGAAACCTCTTTTATTTTAGTTTGCTTCAGAACTTTTGCAGTAATTTCAGCTTCGAAATTAAAACCATTCGAAATAAATTCCATTGTTTTGATTAAACTAATATCGAATGCTTTATAGCATGTTAGAACATCTGTAAGTTTAGAGTTAAACAAGATATTACAAGTATATGTTATTATTCTGCCTCCTAACATTGGCAAAATCGCTTGTCCTATATGAGTTCTAAACCACTTATAATTCTTTTTTAGTTTATTCTTATCAATGTGTCTCGATCCATAGCAAACTAAAGTTTCGTTGTTTAATATAGGTGAAATGACTGATGGTATATCTTTGGGATCATACTCTAAATCTCCGTCTTGAATTATTATTATGCTTCCCGAACAGTAAGATAATCCTGTTTTAATTGCAGCTCCTTTCCCCAAATTTTTATTATGAACAAGTATTTTAAAATTGGGAGTTTGCTTAAACTTATTGAAATCTTGTTTGAAAAAATGAGTGCTTCCGTCATCAACTGCAATAATTTCAACACAAACTTCATTATTGAAATTAATCTTTAAAACATTTTCGATTACATTGGTTACGTTAAGCTCATTATAAAATGGAATTATCACAGATAGTTTTTTCTCCATCTCCAATTCAAGTTTTAGCTCTTATTCTTAAAAAGACTTCTTTTACAGAAAGTCTTTTAAAAACAAAAATAACATAAAAAACTCGATATAAAAAATACATAGATTGAAATATTTTATTTGCAGGTATTTTAGTTAGTAACTTAATTATTATTATAAGTTTGGGATATTTTACCCCAAATGCAAATAAATAATGTAATCTTTCTAATCTTTTTATATCAGGGGAAATAATTACACTTTTTCCATATAGGTAGTTTCTGTCAAAGGAGGCAACATCACCAAAATAAAAGTTATTTTTCTTTGCAAATTCTGCAAGTGATGTGCCTGGATAAGGCTGGTAAATGCTATTCATTGCATATGTTGGCTTTGCTAGTGAGTTTAGTTTAATTGTTTCGATAGCATTTTCTAAAGTCTCTTCAGGTATTCCAATTATATTAAAAGTATTAATTTTAATTTTATATTTTTTTAATAATCTTGCCGAATGCAAGATTTGTTCATTTGTTATTTCTCGATTTAGAATATCTTTTCTAATGTGCAAATTGCCTGATTCGATACCAAATTGTGCAGAATAGCAACCAGCCTCTTGTAATAATTTCGCAATTTCTTCTGTAACTAAATCTGCTCGAACATTTACTTCAAAAGGAATGTTTAATTTAGTATTTTTATACAGAGTGACAAATTCTGACAACCATTTTTTATTTAATATAAATATATCATCGTGAAATTCTAAAGATTTGGGATTATAAATATTTGTAAGAGTTAATATCTCTTTGATTACATTTTCAGGACTTCTTCTTCTAACTTTATGTGATGACTTCTTGTACAAATCTCTATATGCGTGGTTAAAACAGTATGAACAATCATATGGACATCCTCTCGAAGTTATAGTCCTTATTCTAGTTCGCTTTCTATATAGTTTATACTTATTAATCAGTTCTCTATCTGGGAAAGGAAGTGAGTCTAGATTTGAAATTAATGGCCTAACATTATTCTTAATAATTCCTGAAGCTGTCTTAAACCAAAGGTTTGGGATATTGTAACCAGCAAGATTGAAATTAATTTTATTGACTAAATCAAGCATTGGATATTCACCTTCTCCACGGCATATAACATCTATTCCGTCCTCATAAATTAACTCTGGGAAAAAAGTAGCATGAGGCCCTCCAAAAACTGACAAAAATTTGAATTCTTTTTTTAACGCATTGTTGAAATCACAATATCTTTTCCAATTGTTAGTAGTTACTGAATATGCAATAATATTTGGATTTATTTTTTTTATAGTTTTATAATGTTTTGATTCAAATTTAATGTCATATAATTCACATTGATATCCCTTGTATTTTAATAATGATGAAATATGCATTATCCCAAGAGGCTCATAATAATCAAAATTATGGATGAACAGAATCTTCATTAGTTACTATTTAATATTAATGAATAATCTAAATGGAGCAGTAACATAATAAAACAGGACTGCCTTTAACGAAGGTCTGTACATCACAAATGTTAAAATATATAATCGAGAAATGAATAAAATTAACCTATAAATTGGCTTAAAAGGAAGAATAATTAATACTTTAATAATTTTTGTACTTTTTGGGTTTTTAGAAGCAATAATAAAAAGAGAATGAAGTCTTTGTATCTTATTTTTGTCTTTTGAACTAATAAAACTCTCTCCTGCAACTAAACTGTGTTTATCTTTAAAGTTGTCAACAGACTCATTATAATATGAATTTTCGATTGCATATGTAGTTAGTTCAATTCCCGGAAATGGCTGGAAAATAAAGCATAAAGGATAATCAATCTTTGCCCTCTGATTTAGATATAATGTTTCTAAAGCATCTTCTATACCTTCGCTTGGTAAATTTAGCATACTGAATGCTAAAGTTTTAATTTTAAATTTTTTTATAATTTCAGTCGCAGAAATAATCTGATGGTCAGAAATATTACGTTTGAGTATTTTTTTACGGATAGATTGATTTCCGGATTCTATTCCAAAATATATCGCAATGCACCCCATATCGGATAATATTGAGATAGTCTTTTCATCAATTCCATCAACTCTTGTATATGCTTCGAATGGCTTATTTATTCGTTCACGATAAAGAGGTGCGAATTTTTCTAACCAAATATTGTCAAGTGTAAATATATCATCATTAAAAATGATTAACTTTGTATTAAATTCTTTAACGGCAAATTCAAGTTCATTTATTACACTTTGTGTTGACCGCCTTCTTATATATTTGCCCTTTCCTTTATAAATTTGTTTATAAAAATGATTTATACAATAAGTACACTCGTAAGGGCAACCTCTTGAGGTCATTATATAATAAGTATCCAAACGGCGATAAAAGTTATACTTAAAAATTATTTTATAGTTTGGAAAAGGTAATATGTCGAGATTATTACATAATTCTCTTAATTCATTTTTAAATATTTCCCCATTTTTATCTTTAATCCAAAAATTTTGTATTCTTGTGATATCAAGTTTTTTAGATATTTTATTAGCTAATTCAAGAAATGCATATTCCCCTTCTCCTATACAAACAGCATCTACGTCTTTATTGTAAATTATTTCCGGTTTTATTGAAGCATGAACTCCTCCGAAAACAGAAAAGAATGAAATCTTGTTTTTTAATTTGGTGTTAAGATTTCTAAAATATGACCAAGTGAAGCTTACTATCGAGTATCCAATTATATCAGGAGAATATTCTTTGGTCTTTTTTATATAATTTCTTTCAAATTTTGTATCGATAAATTCTGTTTGATGACCGTTCGCCATCAAAATAGACGATAATGTCATAATTCCTAAAGGGACTGCATTTAAATCACTTTTATAAATAAATAGAATTTTCATTAAAGCTATACTAAATAATACACAAAATTATTTATAAGCAAAGATAAGATATTTAGGTTTGCTAGACTGGAGATATATCAAAATTATATAGAATCACATCAAATAAACTTAAATTCACTATTTAAACAAATAAACTAACATTTTTTCTAATCCGATAATATCTGAAATGCCAAATAACTCATTTTTTTTACTTAATTCTAAAGTAATTATTAAGTTGTTTTTAATGGATAATACAAAGTCAATTTGAATCACATTCACATTTATCTTTTTAATAACGCAAAAAGCTGGGCTTAAAAACCTTATTGTTTTTAATATTATATTAGTCTTTTGTTCTAAGCTTAAGCTTTTAAGATCTTTAAGAATCATTGAGTCCTTATTAATTAATATTGCATTATCAATAGCTGAATTTATTTTATTTGATAATATTTCTTTATTGGCAATAATCGGATGACACTGGCGACATTGGTTTCCGATTATAAAGGACCAAAAGTCTTTTTCAACATTCTGAAAACTATTGCATGAAAAATCAATTATTTTAAAAGTACTAATAGCATTATCTTTAAATTTATAAATCTTAATCAATGATCTTAATCCAAATAAGCAAAACGCTATAGTAATTATATAAATAACAAAGTAATATAAATTTTTATTCATTGATTAAAACAGTTTTATTAATTTCTTTCTTCACGTAAATTTTAATTATTTCAAGTTTTGATATGCTATCTTCTGCATACCTAATTTCATCAACATCAAAGTAAGATTCATAAAAAATTGCAAAATTAGGCATCTTCCCGTTATTATTAATTCGTAACACGACTTCTTCTAAAACCCGAGAATGTTTTTCGGGATTGTATTCATTTATTGTAATTGTCTCAATATTATTATGAATTTCTTTTGGATTATAAATAAATTGATTGTTATAGGCTTTGTAATACTTAAATATCCCTGTTGAGTACTCTTCAATAATTAAATTCAGATTATTTTTTTGAAATAATATAAAAAAGCTAAAAACCAATAATGCTATATTTGTTATTTTAAAATTATATTTATTTATTATACTTATTATTTTAATATTTTTTTCTACTAATCTTGAGATTATAACTGATATAATATTTAATTGAATCATTGTCCCTATTAGAATCGAATTAAAAATTCTTTCTGAAAATAGTATGTTTTCTTTACTAGGGATAAAGAATGGTAATGTCATAATAAAAAGTATAATACTTGAAAATATAATGATTATTGTCAATTTCTTCTGGGAATACTTTTTAAATGGATTTAACTTAATCATATATATTGATATAATCAATATTGCAGGGATAAGTATTGGTAGTTGGAGTAATAATTTGTAGATATAAATTAGCCATTCTCGTAATCCTAATATTGCATACCTAAATATATTTTCTATGTCTTTAATTTGTATACCACCCTGTCTAGTAAGCCTTGAACTTGTCCCAGGAACTAATAATATAAAAACTAAACAAATTAAAATAATAAGAATTGTTGGTAAAATATCTTTTACTTCATATTGTCTTAATGCGAGTGCTAATAAATATAGAATAGTAGCGCAGAATAATACTATGAACATTTCATTTAATCCTATTGATAGAATTACGAATACTGAACTTGAAATGAAATAAAATATTTTCTTTATATTTCTTTGCGGATATGAAATGTATCGATAAAAAAGTACCCAAAAAATAGCGTAAAAACACCATGGATATAGATTGACGAAACTACAGAATCCCCAATAGAGATTTGCAAATATAGACGGCGAAA
Organism: Bacteroidota bacterium; assembly: GCA_029558535.1. Lineage (GTDB taxonomy): Bacteria > Bacteroidota > Bacteroidia > Bacteroidales > ML635J-15 > Bact-19. Next base: position 43,972 of record JAKQEK010000253.1, read on the forward strand.
TTGTGAAGTAAATTAGAACAAAAACTAATGAAAACAACAGAATTTTCTTTTTATCGATTTCATTTTTAGTAACAGTTCTAATTATGTAATAAGTAGAAAAAATGAAAACTACAATGGAAATAATTGGGATTAATTTGTAAAATTCAAATCCAAAAAGTGAAAATGGATTATATGCATGTAAAAAATATGTAGAATACCTACCGTCATCAAAAGATAGTGAATAAAATAACGAGTCTTGTAAACTGCCAAATCTAGTGCTCAGACTTAAAGCAATTTCTTCCACATTTGGGAAAGAATATAGTGAAGCCAAAACTAGCCAAAAATAGCCCCATACCAAAATTAAACATATAAATAAATAGTTTATTAATTTTATAGTTTTATCATTAAAAGTTCTAAAGAGGAAAAAGATGTATATGGAAGCTATTAATAGAAATAGTACTAAAAAAAGGAATTTATTGAAAAAAACTTTAGAAACAAATATGAGCTTATTTACAAGATTCTTTTCTGTATAGTATGGAATTTCGACATAATATTGTTTCTCATTTTTCAGAAACGCTACACCAGGATTTTGTCCAGATTTAATAATGCCAAAAACCTTATTGTTTATTAAGATATCAATACTATCTGACAAAATTTCTTCAGGTATCTTCACGCAAATTTTATTTAAATACAATTCACTCAGTGTGAATGTTTCATTAACTGAAACTGTTTTTAGAATATTTTTTCTACCTAAAGAACTCTTGCCAAAAAATGTTATTTTTTTATTAAATGTATTTTCATTGTTAGAGATAACTTTTATTTCTAAAGTTTCAAAAATTGATATCCTTGATATATAAGTAGATAATAACGCTAAAAAGCAAATTACAGAGATTATATAAATGGCAGTTGTTTTACTTTTTAAATTCTGGGCCTTCAATACTTTTAAATTTAAGGTATAACCTACAAATATAATTATAAATGTCAATAAAGCTAAATACTATTACGGTTATTATTGTTTTTTTATAAAAATTTGAAAAATTAGAAAAAAATGATTATTTTTACAAATTAGAAGTGAGAGAATTTTTCTTTTAACAGGGGTTTTATAATGTCATAATTATGAAATACTTTAAATTTATTACATTTTTCCTATTTTTTTTAGTAATAGGGAATATGTTAATTGCTCAAGGCGTTGCTATCAACACTGACGGAGAAGTTGCTGATGTGTCTTCTATGCTCGATGTTAAGGCAACGAATAAAGGAATACTTGTACCACGAATCAGTATCCCAAATCTCTCGGCAGCTGCTCCTGTTACATCTCCCGCTACTAGTTTGTTGGTTTATAATACAAATGCAGGCACAGGAGTAGGGTATTATTATTGGAGTGGAAGTGCATGGATTAAATTGTTTACCAATGCAGATGTTCATGCTCCAAAATGGAGTGGTAATAATAATACAACTGATGCTATCGGAAGAACTGGCAATGTGGGAATTGGTACTACCTCACCAGGTCAGAAACTTGATGTTCAAAGCGGTAATTTAAATGTTGGAGCCTTATACGGCACTTATGTTATGTATGGAACTTTGGGTAGTTTTGACACCCGCGCGACAAACCCTAATCCCGAAATTTATAATATGGGTGTAACAAGTGAATTTAAGGGCAATGCTGCAAATGGTTTGTCTGATGGAGGTACTTACAATTCTGTTTTAACTGTTAGAAATTGGTCTGCTGGAACCGACTGGTCGGGAGGAGGTGTGCATCAGATGGGATTTACTGCAAATGGAAATATTTGGCATAGATACAGTCAAACTACCGGAGTTTGGGGCCCCTGGCGAAAATTGTACGATTCTGCCTCTGGTGGATTAATTACTTGCGGTACAGCGAATTATGTTGTAAAATCGGATGGGTCAAATGGCGTTTGTAGCCAAATTTATGATAATGGAACTAATGTTGGGATTGGAACTGCGAGTCCTACTACCAAAGTCACGATAGCAGGAGGTCATGGGGATACAAAATTAAGACTATATTCAACAGGAAATGGCAGTGACCAACCTTCTAATCTTTCATTATGGGCTTCGGAACCGGGTGTAACTTATTTTGGTACCGGTATTGGCTATAACGTAAATGGTCACCCATTTTATGGAAGGATAGATGCTACAAGGGGGGCAGCTTATGTTAGGTTTTTGCCGGCAGAAACTAAGTTCGAATTTATAAATAGTGCAGGTTCAACAATAAATAATGTAATGGTTGTTAAAGAAACTGGTAGAGTTGGAATTGGAACTGATGCTCCGGCTGAAGTATTAAGCGTTACTACTGCAATTGCCGGTTGGCAGTCACGATTTAACAATTCGAGTGGTTCAGGTGCAGATGTATATCTGGCTCATAATGGAGGTTATGGAATGCATATTAGAGGTTGGAATGCTACTGATGGTATTTACACTTTAGAAATGTATAATAATACTTCTTTGACAAATGCTTTTTATAATAGTGGGAGAGTTGCTTTGGGTATGGTTGGAAACGTTGGTGTAGGAAATGCTGCTCCAAGTCAAAAGTTACATGTAACAGGTAACCTTAGAGTTACAGGTGCTTATTATGATAGTAATAATACACCCGGAACATCGGGACAGGTATTATCATCAACTGCAACAGGTACAACTTGGATTAAAGGGCAAATAATTCAGACAAATTCTGCTTCAGTAACTGCCGGAAATTGGTACAGAATTGCTTCAAACCCGGGCAACAGAGCTGACGCAACATTTACTCTAAGGGATTTTATCAGTGGTGGTGGACACTCAACTTTAAGATTTCATGCAGGTATTAATTATGGAGATGCTGGCGGTATAAGTTTTACTTTATTAAATCATTCGAGATATGGTACTACAACATTTACTAAAGTTAGAATTATAAGAAATTCAACATACGACGGAGCTTATCTTGAAGTTTATTGTGCCAGATCAGGTGATGTTGAATATGATATGTTTGATAATTATCAAAGTTCAGGCTGGGTTCCTGTTGATTGGACGGCAGGTAGTATTCCCGGAGGGTGGACAGCTCATGAATATGAAACAGACAGACTCTTTGCTGTCGGTGTTTCGGATGATGTATTAAGTTTAACAAGAGGTGGTTATTTAGGTGTTGGAACGGCTTCTCCAACTTATCGTTTAGAATCTAGTGGAGATATTTATGCTAATGGGGGGTGGATGAGAGTATCAGGAAATCAAGGTTATTACTTTGAATCCTGGGGTGGCGGTTTTTATATGGTTGATGGAACATGGATTAGAACATACAATAACAAAAGTTTTTATCATAATACCGGAATAATGAGAACTGATGGAACATTTCAGGTTGGTGGAGATGGTTCAACGTTAAATGTTCCTAATGGTGGTAATTTTGCATATCGAACAAATGTTCTTTTTGCAAATACAAGTGGTAATGTGGGTATTGGAACTGCATCCCCCGGTTATCGTTTAGATCTGGCACAAGGAACTTTTGCATTTGGTAACAGCAATCAAAGAACGGAAAGTAGAGATAATGCCGGTTTGCAAGGTAATGCTGGGGCACAAAGTGGTTTTTTTGAAACAGCCAGCCCGTCAAATTATCCTGCGGGGGCTTCGAGTTGGTGGCATCTAATAGACTGCCGCCATAGTAATACGGGAAATAATTATGCAATGCAACTTGCTGGTAGTTTTTTTGATCAAAGGTTGTACTTCAGAAAAACTAATAATAATGCTGCGCAGCCTTGGGTTGAAATTACAACTGCTGCGACAGAGACTTATACTGCTGTTTCTTTAACTAGTGATTATATTATAACGAATACATCTTATACAGATATTCCAGGGATGACTTTGTCATTTACTGCAAAGAAATCTTCTGTATTGGTGATGTTAACTGCTTCAGGTCATGGCTATACAAATTCGATGTCTTTTGTAAATCTAAGAATTTGGAATAATACTACATGGTCAACTTGGGGTGGAACATCAAACAAAATTCAATCTTATGATAATGCAACTGGAACAGTAACAGTTTGGAGTCTTTCATACTCGAAATTAATTACAGGATTAACTGTTGGTGCAACATATTCATTGAAAGTTCAAGGTCGTGTATCCGGAATATTAGGTGTTGATGATGCTGTAATATATCCATCATCAGATCCTGATGCAGAACATTTAACCCTGACTGTATTCTATTAGTATTATATTATGAAGTATTTTATTTCTGTTTTTGTATTTGTCTTATTTTCACTTATTTGTTGTTCACAGGAGATTAGGGACACAAATAAAAATGAACAAATCTCGTGTGAACCAAGTAAATTTGAAAGTAAAATAATTCAGCAGAAAGAGGAGGATACTGTAAAAAATATTGAAATTCCTGAAAATAAACTTTCATCTCAAAGTTCTAATAAAAAATTTGTAGCAAAAGAACCGGAGAATTTACAAATTAGTAAATAACTTATTGTGGTTTTTTCTTCGTGTGACTTAGTGATTCTGTCGTGTAACTTTGCGCTACTATAAAGCTCACAATTTTTCACAAAGTTTGACATAGAGTTTTGAGTTTTTGTTTCTTAATTATTGTACTTTGTTTATTGTTATTTGATTTTTATGATTTGTTGTACAAATATTTTTATTAATGAAAGTTTTTAACTAAATTTTACTAAATTTGTTTCACTATTACATTTATTGATAATTTTAAATTCAAATTTCAGTTTAATCTTTAATTTTAATTACTATGGCTAAATCGAAGGACGCAAAAAAGGAAACCAAGAAAGTACCAACTAAAACAGCTAAGGAAAAGAAAGCTGAAAAAAGAGAAAAGAAGGCTAAAAAATAGCCTTCTTTTTTATATCACTTGAAATTTTTATATGAGAAGATTTTTTGCGCTACCCTCGTGATAACTTATTATTCAGATATAATCGCTTCATAGTCGTTTGCTAACGGTTAAGTAACGGATATGGAATATAATATTCATTATTTCAGAATCTAATAATTAACCCGTTCCGATATAAGTCGGAACACCGCTATATGATGCATTTGAGAATTTGCGTATAAAAAATATTTTTAGCGTCGCGTTTAAACAGAAAAGCTGTTTGAGCTAAGCGAGTTCTTTTCTGTCAGCAAGCGAAAATATTTTTAGCAAATTATCAGCAGCATCAATCGTTTTTTGCTTCCTTTTTTTCGATTATAGTCCAACGAAGTATTAGGAGTTTTAAAAAAAACGAACTAATACTTTAGTTGGTCTTAATCCTCGATTATGCATTGAATTAAATATTAAATAAAATTTGGCATAATTTATAATGCTTAATCGGGATAAAAAAAGGGAGTGCCTGTCCGGCACTAGGACAATAATACCGATTGTAAATATGTAATAGTGTAACGACAAAGTCCTCAGCTGAACTAATCTTCACTATGTTCGATTTGACTAAACATATTTATCATCAGCATTTACAAGTGTAAAATTATTAAACATTTTGGATAGTTTAAAAATTACACTTAATATAATAGTTCTTAATATTACAATAAGTGTCGAGATAATGTATTGTTAATCAATGTTTTGCAATGTATAGTCGTTTGCTAACGGTTAAGTAACGGATGACGATGTTCACCTTTCTTTATATAAACACAAATCAAATATCCCGCATTATTGCCTTCGATAATGGCCAAAATCAGCTAAATGGCTAATCGTGGACACTTGTCAAAATGATACCAAAGCTGTTCAAAAGATTACCACTGACTACAAGGTGGCTGAGGGATTTTGATTTTTTATCAAAATTGTCTTGAAGCCACCGCTACTCCCCAACAGGGAAAACATTGTTATCAAGATATAATCTTATAGTTTTTATATGATTCATATCAGCATTTTCACCATTTTGGATTTCGATTAGCTGATTGTTAAAGTTTGTTTTCCACGTTTCGTCCGCAAATGTAAAAACTCTTAAAATTGTTCCTTGTTGTGGGTGGTCTTCTCCATGATAAACGGTCCAGGCATATTGTTTCCCTTTGACAAATTTTGTTTCATCGAATACAACTGTATAAGTGCTGTCAGTTGTCAGAAGGTTATATGGTTGTTCCCAGTTTTCAGTATCATAAATTTTAAGATATAGTTCTTTTCCGTTCGGATTAACCCAGTCAAGAACTACTTCGTCAGCAATAATCATTGCTTCATCAAAAGGTGTTTTAAGGATATCTCCAACAGCACGATAAACACCACCACTTCGTTTTACTTTTTGGTCTTCTTGAATCATATTATTAGCAATATAATCGAAAAACTCTTGAGTTAAATTAGAATTTCCCACATTTTGATAAATCTTATTTAAATCGATAATCGAATAACTTCCGGGGGTGTTAATTCCCATAGGAACCTCTTTTTTGTTTGTTAAAACCACATAAGAATTAGCAGGGACTTTAAGAACACTCTTGGAAGAAATGTATGAATCTCTTACAGGTGTTACTTCTTTGCCTTTATCTACAATTTTGGGAGTTCCTGAAAAGTAAAAAATCTTATATTCACTGTCCTGTGCGTTTAGACTTACGCTTAAGAAACTCAAACTTAGCAATACTGCGAAATACTTTAATCCTTTCATCTTTGGTATAGTTAAAATTTTTGGTTAAATAGGTATTTATTTTAAATAATTCAAGTGTTTCTTCATACAAATAAAGCACCTCAATGCACAAAATTAATGCCAAAACTGTAGGTATCATGTCAATTTTTATTCCCCATTTGCTAAAGATAAGAAATGTAATCCATAATGTTAAGACTATGAGAATAAACTGAACTGGTTTTGATATGATATCGAATAATTTAGCTCCATTAACATAATAATATACCAGCCACATTAAAAACAGTTGTACTATAATAAAAGCTATAAGGAAATTAAGCCATACAGGTAATTGATCAATATAATCTTGTGATAGAATCATACTAATGATATGAGCATGAATTTCAATTCCTTTGACATCAGCATAACCATATTCAGACTTTTTCAAGGGTGAAAAATGGCTGTCCAGTGTGTCTGCCGGAGCACCAGCAAACATTCTTACATAGCCCAATAATACAATTTTGTCCTCAATAATGGATAAATTTGTGTTTGTATCATTTATTTCTTCATAATCAAAAATAATAAAAGGCATTTTCCCGCCTCGATAATTTATTAGCTCTGTTTTGTTTTTTCTTTGCGCAAATTTGAGGAATAAATCTTCACTATATTTTGAGACAATTTCCATCGCAAAGGAATTAATAATTGTATCGCCAAACTTTATAAATTTATCAAATTCTCTCACTGTTTTTGGATCAGCTTGCATTTCTAGATGTCCGGTCGGGAAATCGCCAAAAAATTCATTCGATTTTTCGATACCTGTTTCTATGTTATTATCATATTTTCCAAATCCTCCTAATACAATATTATTTCCACTGTTCAAAGCTTGTTGAAGGTAGAAATCGTCCATGCCGCGTCTTTCGGCGAATACAGCATCTATACCTATTACTGCCGGATTGTAAGATTGTAAGGTAAAAATTAAATTAGCAATTCCTCTTCTGTCCAAATCTCCAATATTAACAATAAAAACATTAGTATCAGTAGGCATTTCATCATTAAGGAATTCTGAATAATAAAGATCAGTAAAATCAAAATTGTCAATAAACTCATCGAAAGGATTAAATAAATCAATGGAATCAATTATTGCCCACAAAAAAACGAATGTGAGAAATGTGAAAATATTGATTCTTAATGCTTCAAAAAATATTGAGTACTTTCTCTGTTTCATTTATATATCTCTTTATTTTTTAAGTAATAAAATACAAATATATAATATATTTAGCAACTTTTGCTGCACTTTAAATGATAAATATTAAAAAATATTTAGTAAATTCTAAAATAACTAAATTTACTATTTTTCTAGATTTTAAAGCACTTGAAAGAAAGAATGTAAGCATAAATTGTCTAATTTTACTTTGGCATATGATTTGAGAATGCAACTCTTGTAAAAAAAAAGCGTAAAAAAGTTATTATATAAAACCCTAAGCAATGAAAAAAGTTACTCAGACAATAATTGCAATTATAATGAGCTCGTCAGTTATTTTTGCACAGTATTATGGTGGCAGTGGAACACTGGCAGATCCTTATCAAATTGCTACGGCTGATCAATTAAGCGAAATCAGAAACGATCTGGATAAATACTTCATACAGGTAACTAATATTTATTTAGACAACTACGATTATAATGGTGACGGAAAAGGTTGGATGCCTATTGGTGGAGCAGGTAGTACCGATTATTTTACAGGACATTATGATGGCCAAGATTTTATTATTAGTGGACTATTTATAAACAGACCAAATACGAATGATATTGGATTGTTTGGATTAGTTGGTGCAAGTAATAAAACTACAGAAATAATTATAAAAAATGTATGTTTACATAATGTAAATGTAAATGGAGCTAAAGGTGTTGGAGGTTTAATTGGAGGTGTCGTATCAAATGATTTAACAGTTATTCAATTTTCTTATGTTAAGAACGGTACTGTGAGAGGTAATGGAGACGTTGGCGGATTGATAGGATATTCTAAAAGTTTCCTTGATAATGCCAGCACAGGTGACAGACCAACAATCTCTAAATCTTTTACTGATGTTGAGGTTTATTGGTCTGAAACTACATCAGGAACAAACTTTGGCGGATTAGTTGGTAATGCAAGAAAAACCGTTATTGAAAACTCATATTCGAGAAGTTCAGTTACTATAGATAATACAATTGCTTCTCTAGGTTCAGTTGGAAATGTTGGTGGACTAGTAGGATTAACGACAAATAGAACCAGCGTTAGTAATTCATATTCTACAGGTGCAATTATTGCAATAGGAAGTCCTTCTATAACTAATGTTGGTGGACTAATTGGATTTACGGAAGGCAATAGTACAACAACTGATTCTTATTGGGATATAGAAACTTCTGGTTGTTCTACCAGCGATGGGGGAACCGGCAAAACTACAGCAGAACTCACAAGTGAGTCAACTTTTAATAATTATGATTTTACAGATATATGGGGTATAGACCCAAATATTAACGATGGTTATCCTTACTTAAGAGATGATTCCGGAGGCTTATTACCAATAGAATTAGAATATTTCGAAGCTCAACTATTTAATAATGCAGTAGAATTAACATGGAAAACCACAGCAGAAATCAATAATGATTACTTTACAATTGAAAGAAGCGATAATGGAATTGATTTTACAGTAGTTACAACAATTGAAGGTGCCGGAAATAGTTCTGCCAGTCATTTGTATTCATACACGGATGTAAACATTTTATCTGGAATATCCTACTATAGGTTACAACAAACAGATTTTGATGGTATATCCAAGTATTTTAATATGGTTAGCATTACTAATGAAGAAGAAGTTGTAGGATCAATTATTGATGTATATCCAAATCCAAATAACGGAAATTTCTCAATTTCATTAAATTCCGATAAAACAACATCTTATAGTATTTTAGATTATAGTGGCAGAGTAGTAACTAATGGAGAATTAAATTCATTTGAAAATAATATTGATATCTCAGATATGCCAAAAGGAGTTTATTTCTTGAAGGTAGGAACAGACGATGATTTTTCACATACAACAAGAATAATAACAAGAGGAGTAAGTGAATATATTATTCCTGATGGCGAAGTATTTGTTGAAAAATCAGTGCTTTCAACAGGTAGCTGTGTTGTTCAGTTTGAAAACCTGACCGGGTATTTTGTTGACATTTGGGTGGACAAAACTTACAAGGGCAGATTAAGTCCATGGGAAAACTCACAATTGATTCTTCCTAAAGAATATTCTGATGTTTTTTGTCGTACAATGGGTGGTACCCATCAGTGGGGATCAGCCAGTGAATTTAATGAAACATTTCAGTTAAAACTTGAAACAGAAGATGTTGAAGGCGAAGAGTCAAAAGGAAGCGACTTTTAAGTAAACTAGTAGAGAAACTTTTGGAATTGTATTTGTCAAATTAGGGGAGTATGGGTAGGCTACAAATACTATTACAAAAGCGATATTAGATGTCTGCTAAATAATTACCACTATTTTTAATTAAATGAATCTTCGTGTATACTTTTAGTTGAGTAAAAGTGGAGCTAAAGAAATCTAAAATTTTCGGCTAAAATAATACATATATACTACTGAAAGTTGCATTTATTTTGAACCTTCGAAAAATAATAGTAAATAAGAAAATAACAAAATATATCATTTTTCTAGGTTTGAACGCACTTTGAAGATATAATACAAGACCAAAAAGTAATTCATCAGCATTTAATGTGAGTTTGTAACTATTGTAAAAAAAAAATCGTAAAATAATATAGAAAGCAATTAAAATGAAAAATGAAAAAAGCCACCCATACAATATTAGCAATTATAATGAGTACTTCATTTATATTTGCGCAGTATTATGGTGGCAGTGGAACAATAGAAGATCCTTATCAAATTGCTACAGCTGATCAATTAAGCGAAATAAGAAACGATCTGGATAAATACTTCATTCAGGTAACTAATATTTATTTAGATAACTACGATTATGATGGTGACGGAAAAGGTTGGATGCCAATTGGTGGAGCCGGTACTACAGATTATTTTAAAGGACATTATGATGGGCAAGGTTTTATTATTAGTGGACTATTTATAAACAGACCAAATACCAATAATATTGGATTATTTGGATTAGTTGGTGCAAGTGATAAAACTACAGAAATTATTATAACAAATGTATGTTTACATAATGTAAATATTACAGGTGCAATTGGTGTTGGAGGGTTAATTGGAGGTGTTGTATCAAATGATCTAACAGTTATTCAATTTTCTTATGTAAAATACGGGACGGTAAGGGGTAATGGTGACGTTGGAGGACTTGTAGGATATTCAAAGAGTTACGTTGATAATGCCAGCACAGGAGACAGACCTACAATCTCTAAATCTTTTACTAATATTGAGGTATATTGGTCTAAAACTACTTCAGGAACAAACTTTGGTGGATTAGTTGGTAATTCAAGAAAAACCGTTATTGAAAACTCATATTCGAGAAGTCCTGTAACTGTTGATAATACAATAGCTTCTCTTGGTTCAACAGGAAATGTTGGTGGATTGGTAGGATTAACGTCAAATAGAACTAGTGTTAGTAAATCATATTCAACAGGTGCAATTGTTGCCATAGGAATTCCCTCTATTACTAATGTAGGTGGACTGATTGGATTTACGGAAGGTAATAGTACAGCAACTGATTCATACTGGGATATTGAAACTTCAGGTTATTCTACCAGCGATGGCGGAACTGGAAAAACTACGGCGGAGCTTAAAGTTGAATCTACTTTTGTTGATTATGATTTTACAGATATTTGGGGAATAGACCCAAATATTAATGATGGCTATCCATATTTAAGAGATGGAGATGGTGGGTTATTACCAATCAAATTAGAATATTTTGAAGCTGAATTGTATAATAATGCAGTGGAATTAACATGGAAAACCAAAGCAGAAATCAATAATGATTATTTTACAATTGAGAGAAGTGACAATGGAATTGATTTCACATTAGTTACAACAATTGAAGGTGCCGGAAATAGTTCTGAAAGTCATTTATACTCTTACACAGATATAAACATATTATCTGGAATTTCCTACTATAGACTAAAGCAAACAGATTTTAATGGTAAATTCGAGTATTTTGATATTGTAAGCATTACAAGTGAAGACGCAGAAGAATCAAATATTGATGTATTCCCAAATCCAAATAACGGAAATTTTTCAATTTCAATAAATACATCTAAAACCACATGTTACAGCATAATAGATTCAACCGGAAGAATTGTATCGAATGGGACATTAAATTCATTTGTAAATAATATCGACATTTCAAATATGCCCAAAGGTATATATTTCTTAATGACAGGAAATTCAAATGATTTCTCAAACATAACCAGAATAGTTGTCAACTAATTACTGATTACATAAATTGTTTTATTTAGGAGCTCTTTCATAGGCTTCTGTTGTTTTTAGGTAATTATTTAGGTGGTCAATTTCTGAGCCCGGAGGGCTCAAATGTTCTCAAGCTAGAATAATAGCTTTTGGAATATGTATTTGTTAAATTAGGGGCGTTTCGAGAGGGCACAAATACTATAACAAAAGCGAATAATAGATACAACCTAAATAATTACATTTTTAGATTCAACACATAATTAAAATATTCTATTTGCTATCGCTTGTAATTGAAAAATATGTATTTTTGTTAGTATAAACTAAACAAATACTTTTTCCTGTTATGAAAAATTTATATTTAATACTATTGAGTTTATTTTTAGGAATTAATGCATTTTCCCAAATTACAATACAACAAACAGATTTAATGCAACCCGGAGATACTTTTCTTATTCATGTTGATATTAACCCTAGTCTAATAATTGATCTCACTCCTGGTGAAGATTTAACTTGGGATTTCACAGGTTTAACCAACGATCAAACAAATTTTGCGACTTATTCACCAAACGATGACTTAGAATTTATTGATGAATTTCCACTTTCACAATTCCATACTTATGGCCCAGGTTTTATTTATGCAGGTCCGGGTGGGGGAGCACCACTTGATAACTGGGGGTACATGATGTTTTTCACTAATCCTGATGGACTTTTTGTAGAAGGTTTTTATTCCGATTACGGAATGGGATATAAAAGTACTATGAATACACCTGCTGAATTGTTAATGTTTACCCCGGCTAATTATCTCGATGAGGAGTTAAATGATTCGTACTGGGAAGTGGTTGTAAATGAAAACCTAATGGATTACGACACTCTCTATCGCAGAGATGTTGATAAAGAACTGGTAGCTGATGCCTGGGGAACATTGACTACTGATTATGGAACCTACCCTGTATTAAGAATACATGAAACAGGTTTAAGTGTTGATTCTATTTTTGCATATATGGGTATGACAACATTTTTATCATGGGAAGTTTCACGCGATACTATCAATAATTATTATTTCTGGGCTAAGGACTTGCGTAATCCTTTAATGACCTTACATTGCGATTATAATAATAATATTGAGAGAATAGATTATCTTATGGGAGCAATATACTCAGGAAATGAGATATCGTCAAATAAAATGACAAATTATGTTTATCCAAATCCTGCAAAAGATTTTGTGAATGTATTCGGTATTATTGGAGATTACAGAATTATTGATATTTCAGGACGATTAATTGAGGAAGGGAAAGCTGACCATGATTTTCTTAAAATTGATATTTCAAAATACCAGGGAGGATTGTATTTTATTTATGATAATTTTGGCAATATATTTAAAGTTGTTAAAAACTAAGTTTGCACAGATTTTGATAACCGTTTTTAAAATTTAATTATGAATAAATTATCTGTTATAATAGTTTTCTTAATTGTCAATGCCTTAGCGGTATTTTCACAACAAAATGAAGAAATTTTTATTAGTTCAGTACAGGGAGTCGGGTATGATGAAAGTGTTAGTATTGCAAAAGAAAAGGCTATAAATGATGCTAAAATTAAAGCTCTTGCAAAAGCCGGAATAGAGGAAAATATTAATGCATTTACAGATTTGTATAAATCTGAAATTTCTGACAATTATTCGGAGTTGTTTACATCTCAGGTTTTTACAAATATAAGAGGTAGTGTAAAAAATATTGAGATATTGAATGAAGAAAAGAGTTTTTCAGGTAATCAGATTAAATATTCTGTCGAAATAAAATGTACAGTTATAAAATACAATTCTTTGGCGGATGTGTTTTACAAGGCTGAAATAAAAGGGATAAAGCCATTTTATTATGAAGAAGATTATTTAAGTTGGACACTCTCTGTTTCAAAGAATTCATGGCTCTATGTTTTTTGTATTCCTCAAAATCAGGATGATGCTTATTTTATTTTTCCCAATGATTATGAACAACAATTTTTAATTAAAGCAGACAGCATCTATAATTTTCCAATCGAGGTTACATTACCGCAATTTCTCGATGGTGATAAGCAGCAAACCGATAGATTGATATTTGTTTTAACTAAAGAAAAATATCCTTATAAAGGCAAAATTACCTACAAAAATATTATTGATTGGATTTTTGAAATTTCTCCCGATCAAAGAATTGTAGAATCCTTTTCAGTTAGCATTTTGCCAAAAGAATAAATTATTTTATGCCTGAACAAATCAGGTTTTAAATTTCTCCCTCTTACTTCGTCAGAGTTCGAAATGACTTTTATGTTTAGGCGTAATAGTCGGCGACAAAAACAATGACATAATAACCGGATATTTTCAAGTCGCCGACCACATCCCCTCACGCGACAGCGTCATTTCGAACGGAGTGAGAAATCTATTGTAGGTATTTCACTATAAAAAATACATTGATGTTTTACCAATGAATAGTTTATTTAAGGACTTTCATGTTCATCCATTGATCTTTAATATCATTTGAATAAATCACAACGGGTTCCTGTTCTTTATTTTTCTCTATAGCAGTACGTTTTACATTTGTTTTAAGGTAATCAATTAAATCACCGTAGCTTAAATCACCCTTTGTTTTTCTCAATTGTGACAATAGATAATAAGTAAACAAGCCATGTGATTTCTCCTCATAAGGATTAGCAATCTGAGACCCTGAAGCGGCTGATAAAACTATCATATTTCCGGTAACCATATTATCTTTAGGCACTATCCTTGTACCACGGCCACTGGCTAACATTCCATCCCGTGATGCCCCCGAAAAGCAAGCATCTAAAATTATCACGGTCGAAAGAGTCGGATATTCAGCTAATTCATTATATAATAAACTGAGTTTAATACCTGTTCTGGAATTTGAACTACTTCCATCAACCGGCAGAATATAAGCTTCGTTTGTTTCTGCTTCTGGCATTCCGTGTCCTGCATAGTAAAATACTAGTTTAGCTTCACCTTCGAAAGCTTTTGCAGTTTTCTTCAGCCATTCTATTTCTCCTAGTATTTCTCCTAATGTTGCATTAAGTAATAAATGAATATGGTTTTCAGGCATGCCCAAAGTTTTGACTAGATATTCCTTAAAAACTAAAGCATCATTTTCAGCATAAATCACTTGTTGTTCATTTTTATATTTCTCATTTCCGATAACTACAGCAAAAGTATTTTCTGCTTTAGTATTAACTATCGGAATGTCAGTATCAACCAAATCGTTAGATAATACGGGTTTCTGAAAGCTTTGCACATTTGTATTATAATTGAATTCTAAAGGCTTGAAATTATATTTCATGCTCGAATATGTATAATTCGGAGAATTTGTTGCATCATATTTATATGCGGTCTCCGTTTCGTAATTTGTAAATTCAATTCCTAGAAGATAGAAATTTTTACCATCAAATTCAAGAACAGGGTTATTTCCAAAACAAGTATGTTTATTATCCTTGAATTGTTTTGCTTCGTTAACGGGAATATGTAAAACTATTGGATTAAGGTTTTTAAATGTGACTAAATAAGATTCATTTTCTGCGTCATAAGTACTTAATGTAAAGTCGTACCAGTCAGAGAAATCAACATATTGCGAAATAAGTTCGGATTTTATTTCATCATAAAGCAGTTTTGCTTTTTCTTGTCTTGTCTCCTTTGTCACTCTTATCTGGTAATCAGATAGTTTTTCATATTCCCCCTTTTTCTGCCATTCATTAATCCGATTCTCAACATATAATTTTGCAATAGTTTGTGCATCTGATATCATAATTGCACCGTATTTTCCATCCTTTGTAACAACAGCAATACTATCCCAAAGGTTGTTTATATTTTCATATTTGTACTGAAATAATAATCTTACGTAATTGTTCTCATGCATGACTATATTATTTCCTAAATCATCATACTTAAATATAAACCCTCGATAATAGTCATTTATATACGACTCGTCTTCATAAATTAATTCTCCGTTAAAGGCTGTTAAAGTATAATATGGTTTTTGCTCATTCCAATAATCAGTTGTCATTTTTTTACTTAAAATATATGAATTATTTTCATTAATCATTACGTATTCTTTATCAGGTTCTATGACAAAAATTCCATAATTATTTATGACTCCGGAATAATCGCCGGATTTAACTGTAAATAACTTGCTTTTACTGTAATAAAAAGGCTCTTCATCATCAATAGCTTCATAAATTATTTCGCCAAGGCTATCTATAATTCCATACTTGCCGTTTTCGATAAAATAGGCATACCCCTCCCACATATATCCAATTTCATCAAATTCATAGTCTCTCAAAACATTACCGGTATTATCCATTAGTCCATAATTCCCATCATTATCATATTCAAATAAATCGTGAGAATAATGCCAGGCATAAGGATAAGTAAACTCGCAGAGCCATTCTCCCTTAAGATTAATTATCCCTGAAATATCATCTTTCTTAGCAATTAATTTTGAATTTGTATAATTCCATATGTAATCGTACTCGGGCTGGAGTATCCAGTTACCCAAAGTATCCATTATTCCGGTTTTATAATCATTTGAAGTAACTAAAATAAAATTTGCCCCTTCGTAAATCATCTGATAATAATCGTTGTTTATTTGCCATGTCCCGTCTTTTTTTAATAAACCCCATTTATCATTCTGGTCAGCTACTGCAAGTCCATTGTAGAATTCGTATATAAAATTGTATTCCGGTTTAATTAACCAACTATCATTATTACCTAGAACTCCGAATTTATTATCTTTTTTTGCAAAAATATCACCGAATACTTCATAAATTTCTTCATATATAACATATGTAGCAGTGTTTCCTAAACTGTCAACCAATCCGCATTTAGATTGTTTGTATACAACATCATAACCAGTATATCCCCATAATAATCCAAAACTGATACTATCATATTGATTTTCATTTAATCTTTCTCCATCTTTTCCAATATAAAACCATTTATTATTTAACTTCGCATTATATATTCCGTATTTGGTAATGTAAAGTTCCTCATATTCAGGTTTAACGATGAAATTTCCTGATTTATCTATAGAGCCTTTTTTGTTATTCAATATTACTGTTGCAGGAAATCCATCAAACTCATAAATTTCTAATTTATCATAAATCGGAGGGCAAACAAATTCCCCGCTGATGTCAATAAATCCCCATTTCCCATCCATTTTGGCAGTAGCATATCCTTTAACAAAATGAGATAATTCATCAAACTTTGGTTCTATAATTTCTGCACAAAAATACTGCGAAAATATGTTTGTACTCAAAAAGAAAAAACTGATAAATAAAACAAATCCTGTTGCTTTTTTCATGGTTATAATTGTTGTTTTTATTGGTAAAATTACATTAATTTTATTTACAAATTGTGCTTGTTAAAAACAATTTATTAATAAATGCTGTTTAGTCAAAAATGGTGTGTAAATACTTAATAATTTTGTAAATTTGCATGCTTAAAAATGAAATTTAATGAAAGAAGGACAGGATAAGGTATTAAAGGATGTAACTGAATCTGAATATAAATACGGTTTTGTTACTGATATCGAAGCAGATGAAATACCTAAAGGTCTAAATGAGCAAACCGTCAGGCTGATATCTCAGAAAAAAAATGAACCTGATTGGTTGCTCGATTTTAGACTAAAAGCTTTTAGCAAATGGAAAACTATGACAATGCCTACATGGGCACATCTCGATATTCCTCAAATTAAATATCAGGATATTATTTATTATTCAGCACCTAAACAAAAAGCAACATTAAATAGTCTCGACGAAATAGATCCGGAAATTAAAGCAACTTTCGACAAGCTTGGTATTCCGCTTGATGAACAAAAGAGACTATCGGGTGTTGCAATGGACGCAGTTATGGATTCTGTTTCGATAAAAACAACATTTCAGGAAACATTGGCAGAGAAAGGTATCATTTTTTGTTCGTTCTCGGAAGCTGTGCAGGAACATCCCGACCTTGTAAAAAAATACATGGGTTCAGTAGTCCCTTATGGGGATAATTATTTTGCAGCACTTAATTCTGCAGTTTTTAGTGATGGGTCTTTCTGTTATATTCCCAAAGGAGTTCGTTGTCCGATGGAGTTATCAACATATTTTAGAATAAATGCAATAAATACCGGACAGTTCGAAAGAACTTTGATAGTAGCTGATGAGGATTCTTATGTTAGTTATATGGAAGGCTGTACTGCTCCTCAACGAGATGAAAATCAACTGCATGCAGCTATTGTAGAAATTATAGCTTATAAAAATGCTGAAGTAAAGTATTCTACTGTTCAAAATTGGTATCCGGGTAATAAGGAAGGTAAAGGCGGTATATATAATTTTGTCACAAAACGTGCTTTGTGTAAGGGGGATAATTCAAAAGTATCTTGGGCGCAGGTTGAGACAGGATCGGCGATAACATGGAAATACCCTTCAACAATATTAAAAGGGAATAATTCAGTTTCTGAGTTTTATTCTGTTGCAGTAACAAATAACTTTCAGCAGGCGGATACCGGTTCTAAAATGATACATATAGGAAAAAATACTTCCAGTACAATTGTTTCAAAAGGAATTTCAGCAGGAAAGAGCAATAATTCATACAGAGGGCTTGTGAAAGTGATGAAAAATGCTGAAAATGCAAGGAATTTTTCACAGTGTGATTCATTGCTGTTGGGTGACAAATGTGGTGCCCACACATTCCCATATATTGAAGTAGATAACGAATCTGCAATTGTAGAACATGAGGCAACGACTTCAAAAATTAGCGAAGACCAGATTTTTTATTGTAATCAGCGTGGCATTTCTACAGAAGATGCAATTAGCCTTATTGTTAACGGATATGCCAAAGAAGTAATTAACAAACTGCCGATGGAATTTGCTGTTGAGGCACAAAAGCTGTTACAGATAAGTCTTGAAGGAAGCGTGGGATAATGGCTGAAAAATATGACATATTACCTTATGTGAGTGAATTGGGCACCGGTCCAGATAAAATGCTTTCTCATCTTGAAAAAGATCCAGCTCTGGTTGATGCTTATGTTGAATATTCGTTGTCTGATAAAGAATTTGCTTGGCGGGCTGCTTGGGTGATTCACCATTATTCTGATACGTATCCTGAAAATATTAATAAATATGCAGATAAATATATTAAACTTCTACCAAATCTTAGGCGTGATGGCTATATCCGTGAAGTGTTGAGGATTTTATATAATTTGAATCTTAATGAGCCCCAAATTTGCGAAGTTTATGATATTTGCAGTGAGTTTGTTCAGAATAACAAGGTGCAATCTTCGGTAAGAGCAATTGCTTTTCAGTTTATTATCAAAGTAGCTTCACAATATCCGGAATTACAGAAGGAAATTAAAATAATTTTTGAAAATATTAAAGATTACCTTTCGCCTGGGATTAGAAGTGGAATGGAAATGAGATTAGAAAATGATTTTAAAATTAAAAAATGATAATATGTTAGTTATTAAAAACCTGCATGCAGAAATAAATGGTAAAAAAATTCTTAAGGGTTTAAACCTTGAAGTAAAGCCGGGAGAAATTCATGCAATTATGGGTCCTAATGGTTCAGGAAAATCAACTTTATCAGCAGTTTTGGCAGGTAAGGAAGATTTTATTGTAACGGAAGGTGAAATTTTTTATCAAGGGAGAAACTTGTTCGATTTAAATGTCGAAGAAAGAGCAAAAGAAGGGATTTTTCTAAGTTTTCAATATCCGGTTGAAATTCCGGGAGTGAGTATGATTAATTTTATGAAAACTGCTGTTAATGAACAAAGAAAATACAGATCGTTGCCACCAATGAGCTCAGGAGAATTTCTCAAATATATGCGAGAAATGAAAGATTTGGTAGAACTTAAATCAGACCTTGCAAATCGTTCAGTTAATGAAGGTTTTTCGGGTGGCGAAAAGAAAAGAAACGAAATTTTTCAAATGGCTATGCTAAAACCTAAACTTGCAATACTTGACGAAACAGATTCAGGTTTAGATATTGATGCTTTAAGGATTGTAGCTAATGGTGTAAATAAAGTTAAAACAAAAGAAAATTCGGTTATTGTCATAACGCATTATCAAAGATTACTTGAATATATTGTTCCTGATTTCGTTCACATTTTATATGATGGTAAAATTGTTAAATCTGCAGGAAAGGAATTAGCTTTTGAGCTTGAAGAAAAAGGTTATAACTGGATTAAGGATGAAATAGGCGATTAAAAAACTTTTTATGGATATAAAAAAAACATTTGAAAAATATATTGATATTTTCGAAAAAAACTTTTCCAATGTCAAACAGCATGAGTCAAGTTCCCTTTATAAAATTAGAACTGAGGCTTACGAAAAGTTTAAAAAACATGGAATGCCAGACCATAATGACGAAAATTATAAATATGCAGGAATAAGTGAAATTTGTTCTCAGGATTATGAATTTTCTCTCGATTCGAGAGGTGCAATTGTTGATTTAAACGAGTATTTCCAATGCGAAATTAAAGATTTGGATACTCATATTGCACTATTGTCAAATGGAGAATATTACAGCAATAACAAACCAATCGAAAACATTGGCGAAGGAGTTATTATTTGTGGCCTCAATATGGCAATTAATAAATATCCCGAAATTATTAAAGAATATTACAATCAAAATGCAAGAGAGTACGATGATAGCTTTTCGGAGTTGAATACAATGTTTGCAAAAGATGGTTTATTTATTTATGTTCCTGAAAATACTAAAATTGATAAGACTATTCAACTAGTTAATTTAATACACGGCTTTGGTAATAAAAACATTTTTAAACGTAATTTAATAATTGTTAGGAAAAATTCAGAACTTTCCTTAGTAATTTGCGACCATACTTTAAATAATAGTAATAATTTCGTAATAGATGTCACAGAATCTGTTGTATTGGA
Organism: Bacteroidota bacterium; assembly: GCA_029558535.1. GTDB lineage: Bacteria > Bacteroidota > Bacteroidia > Bacteroidales > ML635J-15 > Bact-19. Next base: position 64,794 of record JAKQEK010000253.1, read on the forward strand.
GAATGCAAAATTCTGTTATCATAATCTTCAGAAAGAACCAAATAAAACCGGAGTAATAAACTCTCATTTTGTTAAACTAAATAAATATTCAAAATTTGATTCTTATATCTTGTCTTTTCATGGAGGAATTATACGAAATAATCTTTTTGTGAAAATGATTGGAGAATTTGCAGAATCAAATTTGTTTGGATTAAATCTTACAGATCGAGAACAACGTATTGATAATTACACTTTGATAGAACATGATGTGCCAAATTGTTCAAGTAATGAGCTTTATAAGGGCATACTAGACGAACAGGCAAAAGGTTCTTTTATGGGTAGAATAATTGTAAAACCAAATGCTCAAAAAACTCTTGCTTATCAAACAAATAGGAATATTTGTTTAACTCCGGAAGCCAAAATGAGGACTAAACCTCAACTGGAAATTTATGCAGATGATGTTAAATGTAGTCACGGAGCAACGGTTGGACAATTGGACGAAACGGCTTTGTTTTATCTTAAACAAAGAGGAATAAATGAGAAAGAAGCTAAACTTATGTTAATGTTTGCTTTTGCAAATGATATTTTATTGAAAATTAATATCGTGCCTTTGCGTGAACGTATTGCCGAACTTATCGACTCAAGGTTAAGAGGAGAGTTTTCGGCATGCGAGCATTGTTTGATGAATTGCAATTCACGTTGATAAAAAATAGAAAAAAATATTGTTTTTATTTAGATTAAATATAAATTTGTAAGTTTTTAATCTTTAGTTATTATGGTAGCAATGCAGGAAATACTACTTAATAAAAAATATGTTATTTCAAAACTTACGGGTAGGTGGGGAATTCGCAGACGTATAAATGATTTGGGTATAAAACCAGAAAGAAAAATAATTTTTTTAAGAAAAAGCAAATCGAATTCATACACATTCAAATTTGATGATTGTAAAAAGAAGAGAAAAATTCCGGAGTCATATTTGAAGTTTATTAAATTAATTGATTATGAAAATCCTGACATTATTAATCTTGTAAAAGAAGATTTATCTGAAATTAGTGTAGATATTTTTCGTAGTGACATTACTCCTTGTATAAACTTATTTGAAGGTCAGGATAAGTATTCATTTGCTGGATTTAATTTCAATGTCACTCATTTGCCTACAGTATCTACAATATATGGAGATGATTATCAAAATAAGAAACTCAGGAATAAAATATTAACTAATTTTCCTGATATTTTTCTGGGTATTGTTGATTTTGAAAATCTTGAATCAGATTTGTTTTTAGTTACGCAGTTTATGGATATGGATGCAAAAATAGTAATTGCATTACGTAACTATGATTCTGAACAAGTCGATAAAAAAGTTGACTTTGATTTACTGAGTAAATTAATAGGAATACCTATTATCATATACCCTGATTGTGAAGGAGATTGTAATCAAATTGCTCGTGAAAAGGTTTTAAAAACTATTATAAAAACTCATCAGAATGTTGAACCGTATGTAAGACATGTACATGTTAATTATGGTAGAGAAGTAGAAAGTTCAATACAAAAACTGATACGTCATTTGAAGCGTCTGCCAAATGAAGATTTTACCATCGCTCCAAGATATTTGGCAATCAATTTATTAGAAAAAGATTCACTTATATTAAAATTGCATCCACCTTGTGCAGAATGTAAGAGAAAGAAATGCAAAGCGAAAAAAGAAATAGCAAAGCTGGAAAATTTGTATAATGAGCATATATTCACTATTGTAAAGAATGCCCGAAAAGCCTATGTTAATGGAGCTGTGTCTGAGATAACGGGTGAAGCAAAAGTAGAATCAGCTTCAGAAAAACTCGATAAAATTCTTACACACAAAATTTGGGGAATACCTATTTTTATTGCTTTTATGGCTCTTACTTTTTATGCAACTTTTGAGCTTGGAAAATATCCGATGGATTGGCTGGAAAGAGGTGTTTCATGGCTAACAACATATTTAGATGGTATTTTGAAGCCCGGTTTTGTAAAAGATCTTCTGCTTGACGGTGCAATTGATGGAGTAGGAGGAGTATTAGTGTTCTTGCCAAATATTTTTATTTTGTTTTTCTTTATTGGTTTTCTGGAAAATACAGGATATATGTCTCGGGCAGCTTTTCTAATGGATAAATATATGCACAAAATCGGATTACACGGAAAATCGTTTATTCCGATGATAATGGGTTTTGGATGTACTGTACCGGCAGTAATGAGTACCCGTATTCTTGAAAACAGACGCGACAAAATCCTTACTATGATGATTGTTCCTTTTATGTCATGTTCAGCTAGATTGCCTGTATATATTTTAATGATTTCTGCTTTTTTTCCGGAAAATCCTGTTTTAATGCTTTTTGGAATTTATTCCTTCGGTATTTTACTCGCTTTGATATTGTCAAAATTTTTTAGCAAAACAATCTTGAAACCTCGTGAAATTCCATATATTATGGAGCTTATGCCATATCGTAAACCTACAGCAAAATTATTACTAAATTATACCTGGGACAGAGGAAAAGAATATTTGAAAAAAATCGGTGGTGTGATTTTAATCGGTTCGGTAATTATATGGCTTTTAGGGTATTTCCCCAAAAATGTTGAATATTCAAAAGATTATGATTCTCTTATTGCAACAGCCAAAACCGAAGCCGAAATCAATAGCTTTGAATTGCAAAAATCAAGTGAACATCATCAGAAATCATATATAGGTCAGATAGGTCACTTTATAGAACCTGTAATGAAACCATTAGGATTTGATTGGAAAATGAGTGTAAGTATTCTTGCTGGTATTGCCGGAAAAGAAATAACAGTGAGTACAATGGGCGTTCTTTATCAAGCTGATGATAATGGAAATGGAGGTGCATTAAAAGATAAATTAAGGGCAGAAACTTATACTACGGGACCTAATGCAGGTGAAAAGGTTTTCGATAAACTTGTCGCTCTTTCATTCATTATGTTTATTTTGATTTATTTTCCTTGTATTGCAGTTATTTCGGCAATTTGGAAAGAATCCTCCCGCATTAAATGGGCAATTTTTTCGGCATTTTATACCACAGCATTGGCTTGGGTGGTTTCATTTGCAATTTTTCAAATAGGAAGACTGATTATTTAATTAATTTGTATGAGAAATATAATAGCTTACCTTACAGTTGCATTTTTTACTTTATTAGCAAATTTGTCTGTTTCGCAGGATATTAACAATAAATATCTGTCAGGAACGATTAATGCTGACCCTGATTTTATTGATATAATAATCATAATTGAAGCAGAAAACGATGTTTTTTCAGCCGGACTTTATATTCCGGATCAATTTGCTTATAATTTAAGATCTTCAAAAGTTGATTTTAAATCAGATTCAATCACAATTAAATTTCCTCGCTTAGCTGATTATGAAGGTGCTTGGTCTGATAGTCTCAATGGTTACAAGGGATATTGGAAACAGGGAAATCAAAGTTTTCCGACAGATTTAAAACAAATTTCAAAATCTGAGGTTGACTTCATCAATAGACCTCAAACCCCGCATGCTCCTTTTGATTATATTTCAAAAGAAATTGTTGTCGAAAATGTTAAAGGGAACAGTATTTTAGCAGGAACATTAACTCTGCCTGATACAATTGGTAATTATCCGCTGGTAATAATGGTTACAGGTTCAGGAGCGCAGAATCGTGATGAGGAAATTGCCGGACATAAACCATTTTTAGTTATTGCCGATTATTTTGCTAAAAATGGAATTGCTGTATTCAGATATGATGACAGAGGATTTGCACAATCAAAAGGAAATATTGCTACCTCAACCACAGCAGATTTTGTAACTGATGCTATTGCAGTTGTAAGGTATTTTAATAACTATCCAAATATTTGTTCTGACAAAATTGGAGTAATTGGGCATAGCGAAGGTGGAATAATTGCTATGATGCTTGCCGCAAAATATCCGAAAGAAATTAATTTTATAATCAGTATGGCAGGTCCCGGAGTTCCCATGAAGCAGTTATTGGTTAGACAAATGAAAGATATCAGCTTAGCTCAGGGCATAGATGCCGAAACTGTGGAAATTTTAAGTCAAATGCAAGCCAAAGTAATGGACATCCCCGAAAAAGCTAAAAATCAGGCTCATTTGAGAGCTTTGTTTACTGAGCTATACGAGGAATACGCACAAAAATTTAGTGAAGAAAAACGGAAAGAATACAAGCTGAATGCTAATGGAATAAATACGGCAGTTATGCAATTCTCAAACCCCTGGATGAAGTTTTTTTTAACAATAGAGCCAGAAAAATATATAAAAAAAATCAAATGTCCGGTTCTGGCTATTAATGGAAGTAAAGACATGCAGGTTCATGCCGATTCAAATCTAGAAGCTATTGAAAAGTACCTGAGTAGTGGAAAATGCAGATATTATGAAATCAAAAAATTAGAAGGCTTAAATCATTTGTTTCAGAAAGCCGAAACTGGTTCTGTTGATGAATATTTTAGAATTCAGCAAACTATTTCCGAAGATGTCCTGGTCTTGATGAAGGATTTTATCTTAAATCATCCGCCTAAAAGAGCCTTTTATTAAATAGTACAACGAAGAAATTAAACCCAGCAATTACTTTTTCACTACAGAGAAACAGAGATCACAGAGTTTTTTGATTTTTAAAAATTTATTCGTTATCCGTTACTTAACCGTTAATAAACGGCTACGATATATAAATACCTGATTAATAACATTATTAGGGGTATCGGGAGGATACAAACAAGTTATGACAAAAGCGAATATTAGAGGGCAGCTAAATAATTACAAAAATTTTTAGTTATTGAATACTAAAATATTATTTTCCTCGTTATAGATACAAATAATTAAATGCCTATGACAGACAACTACACTTATTTTTACATTTTAAATTCAATATTGCCTGAAAAAACCGAAGAGTTTATCGTTGATTTTAAAGCTCTTGAGGAATTTGACAGACTTTTGAATGAGTTACCGGAATTTTTTCCAGAAGATTCAGTAGTAGAAAAAATTTATAAGTTATTATAATTGTGTTTATAATGCTTATGTGTCAGAAAGAGATTGTCAAAAAGACAGTCTCTTTTGTTTATATCTCATGACGTCCTTCATTTACGTTAAACACTTTGGAAAGCATTTTTTTTGATTTGCCGTCCGCAAGTACGATTAAATAATCCCCTGAAATGATTTTTAAGTCAGACTCAGGATTTTTATAAATTTTAAATTCATTATTCATTTTTCTACTAATACCCATTAAAACAGAATTGAAGTCTTTTTTCAGACTTATAAAAGCGTCAATGTAGTTTTTATTAATCAGATTATTATCATCGTTTACTTTATACTCAACTAAATCATGGTCATCTTCAGCAATAGCCGTTGACATTATATTTTCCGTAAAGTATGCAACATCAGGTTCGAAATTATAACTTGCAACAAGTTTTGAGGTTACTTCGTTTTTTGATATTGAAAAAGTAACACCTGCTGATTGGAATGTTTCTTTAAGATCCGAATTGTTTAAAGATACAATATAATTTAAGTTAGGATATATCCTTTTTATATTCAGCAACTTAACTAGGGTTTCTGAATCATTTTCAAAGTTTATAAAAACACTAGAAGATTTCTTAATATTTAATAAATCATAATTGTCAAAATTCAAATAATCAGAAAATAAAACAAACACTTCTTTTTCACCAAACTTGTTGTATATTAAATCAATATCATTTTTGTTATCAGTAATTATAGCTACTTGTTTCTTACTCTCAACTATCCATTTAGTAACATTAAAAGAGAAACTATCCCAACCAATAATTACACAATGGTTTTGCATATTAGTCCCCAAATAACCAAGTCTTTTATTTTCCATAATTTGTCGTATTTTATTTGTAAACTGACTTATAAATAAACCCATTAAAGCTATTGTACACAATACAAGTATGCTACCTAGTATTCTTCCAGTTACAGTTATTGGTACAACATCTCCATATCCTACTGTAGCAATAGTAACAATCCCATACCATAATGCATTTGCAAATGAATTTATTCCACTCGTCGGATCTGTTGATTCAGCACGATATATAAGATATTGAAATCCTATAAAAACAGAAATAATTATAAAACCCCAGACAAGCCATGATTTGAATAACTTGAATCTTATATTTTTCATTTCAGGTTGTTTTGTGCAAATTTAAATATTTAATGATTAATTAAAAATGTTTTTATAAAAATTATGCCGACTTAGAAATATTATTGGTTTATATTTGCGTCGTTTTTAAGTATAAATTTAGTTTTTAAGATTATGGGATTTCGTTCTTTGATGTTTAGAGGGTGGTATTGGTACGTTAATAAAGTGGATAAAAATGCAGATATTCTATTTATGAATTATGGTTATCATGATGATAAAGAGTCTATAGAACTTAAAGAAATTGATGAACCAAACAGATATTCTGTACAGTTATATCACCGTTTAGTTAAAACTGTTGAGATTAAAGGTAAAAGTATTATTGAAATAGGATGTGGTAGAGGCGGAGGACTGGATTATGTTGCCAGGACTTTTAAACCTGCAACTGCATTGGGTATCGATTTAGACAAAATTGCAGCCAAATTTGGAAATAAACATTATAAAGTTGAAGGTCTGAAATTTGAACAAGGTGATGCTCAATCTTTAAATGTTCCAGCTTGTAGTATGGACGTTGTGCTTAATGTTGAGTCTTCTCATCGCTATCCAGATATGGATAGATTCTTATCAGAAGTTAATAGAATATTAAAGCCCGGAGGGTATTTTCTGATTACAGATTTTCGTTATAAGGAAGAAATGGATGAATTTAAAACTCAAATAGCTAAATTGAATTATAAATGTTTTGACGAACAACTGATAAACGAAAATGTTATTAGATCGCTTGAACTTGATACTCCGAGAAGAGAAAATTTGGTTAAAAAGTTAACTCCCAGATTTTTACATAAAACTGCTTTAAATTTCTCCGGTGCAATTGGTTCTGAAACTTTCGAACAAATTAAAAATGGAGATTATATTTATTTTGTTTATTGTTTCCAAAAACCGGAATAACAAATTAGGTTTGCCTTGCTTAACTAGTAAAAGTTATTGAATTAATCTGTAAAGAACGGGTTGTATTTTTTCTCGTCAATTACAGTTGTATCAGTACCATGTCCAGGATAAATAACAGTATCAGGAGGCAGTTTAAAAATTCTGTTTATAATACTGTTCATTAGTTTTTCATAATTTCCACCAGGCAAATCTGTACGTCCAACACTTTCCATAAATAAAGTATCACCCGAGATTAAAAAATCATCTTCTTCACAGTATAGTCCTATGCTTCCAGGACTATGACCCGGCAATGCAATTACTTCAAGTTGAGTGTCACCAAACTTAATAATATCATGATCCTTAATGTTCTTGTCAGGTTTTGGTGGAGGTTCTATTGCATATCCGAATTTGTCCGCTACACATAACGCATTCTCAATTAAAAAATTGTCTTCAAAACTCATTAACATTGGAATCCTATAATGCGAATCCAGATAATAATTCCCGCATACATGGTCAAGATGACCGTGAGTGTTAATAAGGTATTTAGGGATTAAAAAATTATCTTGGATAAAGTCGTATAGCTCTTTTAATTCAGAATGTGAATTTGCTGCTCCGTCAATAATTACAGCTTCGTATGAACCGTCATACAATACATAACAATTGGTTTTAAAATCGTTAAATACAAATCTTTTAATTTTTGTCATTTTGTTGCTTATTTAGTGATTCTCTGTTGTATTTCCATCTCCTGTGAGACCATAGCCAAAACTCAGGTTTCTCGATTATGTCTTTTTCTAGCCTTTCAAAATATAATTTTGTTATTTCGCCTGAATTATAATCAATAGGGTTTTCTATCAATTCTTCAAATTTCAAACTATATTGACCTCTTTTTGTCTTTGATATTTTTAAATATAATACAGGTAAATTAGTCTTTTTTGCATAAGCCTCCGGGCCATGCAAACACGGGGTATCTCTATGTAAAAAATCAGTCCATATAGCCCTTTCAAGGTTTGATGGACTTTGATCTGCTGCCATTATTACTGCTACCGGTTTTAACGGTTTTTCTTCAAATATTGTTTTAGTTTCCTGTACCGCTACCATTTTCATTCCGAACCTTTTACGTCTTTTTAATCCAAAATGTTCGCTAAATTTGTTAGTTAAAGGTAAATAAAGTGCAATTGCCTGATGTGAGATTGCATTATTTGTTGCTAAAATGCCGTACTCCCAATTGCCGTAGTGCGAAGTTAGACACAAAACGGATTTTCCTTCCGAAAAATATTTTTCTGCAATTTCAGTGTTTTTTACCTGATAATGTTTTTTTAACACTTTTTCTCTTAAACTCATGCTTTTTATTGACTCTAGTGTAATATCGGACAAGTGTCGGTAGAAATCCTTAACAATTCTGGTAATATCTTCTTCGGCTTTATCAGGAAATGATTTTCTAATATTATCAAAAGCTATTTTACGTCTGTATTTAAAAACATAGAAAAGGAAAAAATACAAGATGTCAGCTAACAAATATAATTTCCAAAATGGTATCAGTTTGAAAATTGCGACTATTATTCGGAAACTTAAAAATTCAATAAACTTCATTTATAACAATGCATATTTACTACAAAAATAAAATAATTTTAACATTAATTGTCTGAAAACTAAACAGAATTTCGAATTGTTTGAAATATCGGATATGTATTTTTGTATTATGAGATTTTGTATAAAAAATATTACACTGTTTTCTATAGTTCTTATATTGTCCTTGGCATCTTGTACCAAAAAGATGTATATAAGCGAAGAAGTGATTTATTCAGTAGATGATGAAAGTAAAGCAACTAACCCACACAGTTCAATAGAAAATGTTAATATTATTACTGATGAGCAACAACTAATCATTTCGTTAATTGAATATGCAGAAAGCTTGGATGGAAGTCCGTACCAATGGGGTGGTACAACACCTGAAGGTTTTGATTGTAGTGGTTTTATTCAACATATTTATGCTCACTTCGGGATAAAAATACCTCGAATGCCAGCCGATATGGCAGCGATAAGCGAAAAAGTGGATAAAAAAGATTTATTACCCGGAGATATCGTTTATTTTAAGGGAAGTAATCTAAATTCGGATGAAATTGGCCATGTTGCTATGGTTGTTGAGAAAACTTCAGATGGCTTTAAATTTATTCATTCTACAACCAGCAAAGGAGTTATAGTGAGTGATATAAATCAATATGACTATTGGAAATCAAGGTATTTATTTGCAACAAGATTTAAAAAAGATACATTACTTCGTTAATTTACGCTCTTGTTTGCTGGTCTTTTTAATAAAATTAGTTTTATTTGTAAAAATAATAGATTAAAATTTTGATGAAATTAATAATTTATATAATAACAATTTGTGTATTTTTAGGCTTTAGCAACATAAAAATGTTTTCACAGGTATCTGAAGAAGACAGTTTGAGTAAATCAGATTTGTTAATTGTCAGTGAAACAGAAGACAGTATTTTGTTGCATAATATAAATGATACAATCTCTGATAAATATGCAGGCCTAGATTCAATACAGCGTATCCGAACCATGCTTATTGATTCAATAATTGATTACGGTAAGACATTTGTAGGCTTGAATTACAGATACGGAGGCATTACTCCCGCAGGATTTGATTGTAGCGGATTTATTTTTCATATACATCGCCATTTTAACCTTCCAATGCCTCGTGTACCAAGCGCTACATGTTTGATGGGAGAAAAAGTACATATAGACAGTTTACAACCCGGCGATTTGGTCTATTTTAAAACTCGCGCTGCTTATGATAATACTATCGGGCATGTTGCAATGGTAATAGAAAAAATTCCCGGTTCTTTTATAATGATTCACTCAGCAAGTCATGCAGGATTAGTTATTGAAGATTTTTCACAGTATTCGTATTATGTTTCGAGATATCTTTTTGCAAATCGCTTACCTGATGAGTTTTATTTAAGGCAGTGGAATGACAGCCTAATGAATATATACAAATATAAAAACGCTGATCTTTATAAAGAACATGTTGAATCGGTGATTCCTGCAGAGCAACCGGCAGGGACGGTTGAGATGCAATATACAGTTAAATCAGGTGATGCGGTTAGTCTTATTGCTTCGTGGTATGGCGTTAAAACGGCTGAAATATTGGCATGGAACGGAATGGGGAGTTATAGTCTTCGTGTTGGTCAGGTCTTGAAAATTTATATAAAATCAGAATTACAATCAATATATAAAAATATCAATAATATGAGTTTTGAGGAGAAGCAACGAACAGTGGGAATAGATCCGGTCAAAAATGAAGTTAAGCCTGAACCTGAAGATCCAAATTATGAATATTACACAGTTAAAGCAGGAGACTCACCATACAGCATTTCGAAAAAATATACCGGCGTTACTGCTGATGATATTATGAAATTAAATGGAATAACAAATCCTTCATCTTTGAGAATAGGGCAAAAACTTAAAATTAAAAAGAAATAGCTCTTTTTCGCATTTCTATTTCTATTTACATAATTTAAACTTTTTATGTTATATTTTGTTATATTTACTGTTAATTAAACAATGTTAAACTAAAATTATATAATATGGAAGAAAAAGTTTATTCAATGCCGCGTATAGGTGAGGCTGCACCGGAATTTAAAGCAGTAACAACACAAGGTGAAATCAATTTTCCGGGCGATTATAAAGGAAGTTGGGTTATTTTATTTAGTCATCCTGCCGATTTTACTCCGGTATGTACATCTGAATTTATGACTTTTGCTACAATGGAAAAGCAATTTAATGAAGCCAATTGTAAACTGGTCGGACTTTCTGTTGACGGTTTGTATAGTCATATTGCATGGTTACGTACTATTAAAGAAAAAATAGAGTATAAAGGGATGAAGAATGTTGAGGTGATGTTTCCTTTAATCGAGGATATTACTATGGAAGTAGCAACAAAATATGGTATGATGATGCCGGGTGAAAGTAATACAAAAGCAGTGCGAGCTGTATTTGTAATTGACCCTAAAGGAATTGTTCGTACTGTTTTGTATTATCCCCTTAGTCTTGGACGTAATTTTGACGAAATTTATCGTATCGTTATAGCTTTGCAGGCTGCTGATGAGTTTAATATTGCAACTCCTGCAGACTGGAGACCGGGTGATGAAGTAATTGTCCCAACAGCAGGTTCATGTGGTACAGCAAAAAACAGAATGGAAGGTAAAGAAGGCGAAATGAAATGTTACGATTGGTTCTTCTGTACAAAAAAACTTGATAAGGAAACTGTTTTGAAGAAAATTATAAAAAAATAGTAATTATTTGTATTTTTTGAGAAGGTGTATAAAGTAATTTTTACACCTTTTTTTTATGTAAATGTTTTTTTGTTTTATTTTTTGTAATTTTATACTTTAAACAAAAGAATATGATAACCATAAACCATGAAACTTGTAAAAGATGTCTTCTTTGCGTAGAAGTGTGTCCAAATAAAATACCAGTGAAAGACGATACAGGGTTAATAACCGTAAGGCGTGAAAGAGAACACCTATGTATAGAATGCGGACAATGTATGGCTGTGTGTCAAACACATTCAATCAATGCCGGAAAATTATCATACGAAAATGATTTTTTTGAGCTTTCAGGAGAAAAACCTTCTGAAAATGCATTTAATGAACTAATTTTTTCGAGACGTTCGGTGAGAAATTTTAAGGATAAGCCTGTGCCTAAAGAAATTTTAGAAAAAATAATTGATGCCATTTCTTTTGCACCGCCTTCATTTCCTCCACATAGAGTAGAACTGGTTGTTATAAATAACATTGAATTACTTAAAAGCACTCTACCAAGAATGGTTGAAAACTATAAGGCATTGTTAAAGATGATGAAAAATCCATTTATAACACATATAATTAAAAAGAAAATTGGTCAGCCGAAATATCTAACCTTAAAAAATCATCTTATTCCATTATTAACTGTAAAAATGCCCGAAATGGAAAAAGGTAATGAAGATGCTTTAACCAGAGGTGCGCCTGCAATAATATTGTTTTTAACGGAAAAAAACCAAGAGGATAACTCGCAAAATATTTCTATTGCAGCAACATACGGGATGTTAAAAACACATTCTATGGGTTTAGGCGGTGCAATTTTAGATATTATTCCACCTGTGATAAACCGAGATCAGGAATTGAGAAAATTATACGGTATCCCTGATACTCACGAAATAATTACTTCTCTGATAATTGGATATCCAAAGTATAAATATCAAAGAGGGATTAAAAGAAAACTAAAAAGTGTTAAATGGATTTAAAATGATTATTTAATAATTGCTCTCATTATGGATTGGGGTATATTTAAAGGTTTTTCATCTAACCGTCAGTTAATGGATAATTGGCATTCACCTGTTTGCCCTACATGTAGCAGGGGACTGAAACCATGGATTGACTGGATTTATCATGGCTCTGTCGGATATTGTGAAGATTGTGAAAATATATGTTTAGTCAAAACAACTTCTAAACCATCTTTAAACAACCATCCAAAGATAGAGATAGATGAGTTTGTGAGTCATGAATATCATAAAATTGAATTTGATAGTGGATTGATGTCTCCTCGGCAATTATGGAATTACTATAAAAATATTCCCACTACTTACGAAAATATCTGTATTCTTAATGAAGAACGTAAAAAACTTGAGAATTACAACAACGAAGAAAGTAAATTGTTAGGACATCTGATTTGGCGACTGATTTTTAATTCTGAGCATTTTGATAAAGAACTGTTTGTAGAATATTTAAGATTTGCAATGCAGTATCCACATTTTTATAATATGTATGAAAAATATGAAGTTTGGTTAGGATATGAGATTGATTTGGCAAACACTTTAGAAAAATTATATAAAGATGAAATTTACGAATCAATTTATGAAATATGGCAATTATTTGGAAATTCTAGAAGTAATTTGAATTATAAGTCTGCCATTGGTATTTTTGTTTTACCTGATTATATTTTGTACAAAAAATTTGAACCGGAATTTGATGAGTTTTTGAGTAAGATAATTGTAAGAAAATTTTAAATTGCCAGATTATGAATGATGTTTTAAATTGGATTTATATTATAGGTTTTGTATTATTAGCTGGTTTTGTTATTTATTTATTCGGAGCTGTTCCGATGATGATAAATCAGAAAAAAATGATAGGAGCTTATCGTAAACTTGCTTCGTTATATGGATTTGAAATTAAAAATGATAAGATCAAACTAATCCCTAATTGGCCAACAATAAAAGGGTTCTTTAATAAAAAATATTTCATTGTTACACAAGCCAGGTATGGTAAGAATACAAGCTTTTATAATTCATCCACTGGAACATGGAGAACTTTTTCAAATTATATTACAAAGATTTCTACAAAACTGTGGAATCCTGTATGTGGAGATTTTAAAATGGTAAATAGCAGCATTTTTAAAAAGACATACAATGTAGAGGAGTTTGAAGATTCTGTTTGTATTGACGGTACATCGGCTGAGCAAGTAAAAAATCTTTTAAATGATAATATAAAACAGGAAATTATTGATGTATTAAACAAAGGAGGTATTTTACATATTGAAGTTAAAAATGGAATTTTGTTTGCATCGAATTTTCATGGTCTTGTGAATGATAATGACGTGGAAGAGTGTAGTAAAAGGATAAAATTATTATGTGAACTGTCTTATCTTTTAGATTTGAAGAAACCTCAATAAAAATAGATTAATATTTGCTGTAACTTATTGGAATTCCGAACCTGATACCAATCCCTACATAATAATTGCGATGCTTTATAATATAATCGGAATCAAAAGTATATAAATCTATTAATCCATGTTCATATTTAATTTCTGCATACACTATAAAATTTGGTTTTATTTTATATTCAATTCCTCCTCCGACATTTAAACCCATATTTATTTTTTTAAAAGCATCTGTATTCTCAACATTTATTGGAACTACTTCGTTACCGTTGAATGTCTCAGGGAGATTTGCATAAGTATTTTGTTTTGTCAAAAACCCAATATGAAAGCCTGCAGACAAGAAAATATTAAATTTCTTTCGACCTAAATTGAAACTAAAATCGGCAGGAATGGTGATATATGAAAATTTGTTAAATGTTTTATAATTTCCTATAGGATTGTTATAAATGTCAAAATAGGAGTTATAATAGCAGAAGCCTTTATTAATTATCGAGAATCCTGATCTGAAAGCAAATTCGGGATTAGCAGCAAAAACTATACTTATACCTCCACACAGTCCATTGTAGGGGCTGATTGTGATTGGGTACCCCGAGATTTTTGAAAAACTTAATCCTCCCCAAGTACCTACGAATAGGGTTGAATCAGAATTAACCTTCCATGCATAACTGTTCAGGCAGATAGAAAGAAACAAGATGAAAAATACTGATTTATTTATTCTTTTCATGTTTGACAATTTTACTATAGATGGTTTTGTCAATTAAGATAGTTGTTAAATGGTCGCCTGACTTAATTTCAGTATCAGCATTAATTGTTTTATCGGCGATTTGAGTAATTGAAAATCCTCTTTTCAAAATATTTTTCGGATCAGTTAATCTTATCCTTTGCTCCAGTCCTTCCAATTTTTGTTTCTGATTTGAGAAATATTGAGATTGTAATTTATTTAGTCCATAAATTTTTCTTTCCAATTCTTTATTTTCCGAATTTATTACTGCTAAGGGGATTGTCGATAGTCTTTTGGTTGCCAAATCAATCTTTAGCAAATTGTCTTTTAATAAATTATTGCAAGCATTTTTTAGTTGGTAATACAATTTGTTACAGTTTTCAGTGCTTGCAGACAGTTTTTCTTTAATTTTTAAAATCCCGAGACTCATACCTGCCAGATACATCTCCTGGGTCTTAATTATGTCTTTGGTGTGGTTTATTAATTCCTCATAACATTGCAGAACATCATTTTCGAAAATCAGATTGTAATCAATAATGTAATTTGCTACTGCAGTTGGAGTTTTAAGTTTTGTATGAGATACCATGTCAGCAACGGATTCATCTCGGTCGTGTCCAATCCCCGAAATTACAGGTAATGGAAATTGAGTAATGTGATATGCAATATTGTAATTGTCAAAATAACTTAGGTCTGTTTTGGAGCCGCCGCCACGAATTATTGCAACAATATCAAAATTCTGACTTTGACTAAAAATAACATTTAGAGCTTTTATAACAGAGGCTTCCGTATTTGAACCCTGCATATCTGCTTCGAATAGTGTAACATTAAATGAGTATTTGTACTTGTTTGAATAAATTTGATTTAAGAAGTCCTCATATCCGGCAGCTCCGGGAGAAGATATTATAGCAATATTTTGAATTACCGGTGGTAATAAAAGCTCTTTGTTCATGTCAAAAACACCTTCGGAAATAAGTTTTTCAATAATTTCCTTTTTACGTCTTTCCAAATCTCCCAATGTATAGCTGGGATCAATGTCCCTAACATTCAACGAAAATCCGTAAATCTCATGAAAATCTACACTTACCTGAACAAGAACGTTAATTCCTTTGTCAAGATTGGTATTTGTTACAGATTGAAAATAAGAACTTATAAAGCGAAATTGCGATGACCATATTGTTCCTCTTGCTTGTGCAACAATTTTATCGCTATCTTTTGCTTTTTGAATAAATTCAATATAACAATGTCCGCTTCGGTGAATATTTATATTGTTAATTTCTGCTATAATCCATATCGGAGCGTCAAAACTAACATCAATTGCTTTTTTTATTGATTTGTTTAATTCAAGTAATGTTAATGTTGGAACAGACATGATTATTTTTTAATTAACTTTTCAGAATATCTGGAAGTGTTTATTATTACATTAACAATGTATATTCCTGACTTTAGTTTATTTAAATCGTCAATAGTGATTTTTGTGCTACTTTCTTTAGCTTTATATTCTAACCATATATAATTGTTTTTTCCGCTAATATCATTTATTATTACTTGAATAGAATCGCCGGGGTTTGTCTTTAAATCAATTATAAAATCATTATTGAAAGGGTTGGGATAAATGTTAAATTTGTTTTCAGGAATATAATTGTCTTCTGATATTAAAATTTTTCCTGCAAGAACGAAATCGGGAATGCCGTAACCAAGATAATCCGTAGGTGAATTATAAAGATGAGACGATTTACGAATAGCGTCCATGATTTCTTGATTTGTTTTGTCCGGAAATTGTTGCCATAAGCATGCAACAAGCCCCGAAAGAATGGGAGAGGAGAATGAGGTACCATTTCCCTGTCCAAAACTACCATCAAGTTCCTGATTAGTCGTTCCTGCACCCATTGCAACTATATCAGGCTTTACTCTGCCATCATAACTAGGGCCAATAGAACTAAATGCAGCGTAGGCTTGATTTGACCATACAGCTCCTGCTGTTAAAATATTGTCTGCATCACCGGGTGAATTAATCCAAGGATGAATAGGATCATCGCCACTGTTTGCAGCAGAAGCTACTATTATCATTCCTTTCGATGATGCAATCCCTGCTGCAATACTTATTATTGCAGTTTTACCATCCATCGTTTGATAACTATGGTTGTATTCCGGCATATCAAAATCCAGATATCCCAAAGAAACATTTATAATGTCCGCTCCCATACTGTCTGCATATTCAGCCGCTGAAATCCAGTTTATTTCTTCAATTATATTTTCCGAATCGGGATCTTCTGACATTATCAACAGATAATTTGCCTCAGGTGCTGAACCAATTAAATTTTCGGGACTATTGCCTGCAAGAATTGACAGTACTCGCATTCCATGAGTACTATAACCGAAAACGATGTCTCCTCCATGAACAAAATTTCTTGTTGAAATTACTCTTTCTGCTTCAAATAAGCTGTCGAAAGCCGGTAAGTCCGGTAAACCTAAATAACCTGCATCTGTAACTGCAATCAGCATTCCCTGACCTCTAAAACCATTATTGTGCATAACTTGTCCATTATGCATATAAATTTGATCAGCACTTGTTCCATAATTGTAGTAGTTAGTGTTTTTTGAACCTGTTTTTATTTCACGGGGAATTTTATAACTTTCAGGTACAGCGACTTTGTTTGTTTGAATAGGTTTATATTTTGCGGAATTACTGACAAATCCTAAATAATTAATAGTATCCATTAACAAAGAATCCAAAGTGTAAATAGTAGCTGAGTTAAACCATTTAGATACATTGATAACTTCCAAACCTAAGCTTTCAAGACTATCAATATAAATCTGAGTTACAGGCAAATCAGATAAATCAAGTTCAATATTCTGATTAGCACGTCTTTGCAAGGAACGTTCACTTAAAAATTCTTCAGGTCGTTCGAGACTGAAATTATTGTTGTTTTTATCGGTAAACTCTATGTAATACTTGTTGGGCGCAACTTGTGATGATACTGTCAGACTAAAAAACAGTATAAAAAATAATAATAAAGTCTTCATTGTAAAAATTATTCATTAATAAAATCAATCTCAACTAATTCTTGTATATAAATAGTCCCGGTGGTTATACGTTCTTCAATAGGTACTTCAAAAACTACTTCCTGCGAATTTATATAGGTCTGTTCTTTATAAATTAAACCAATGCGGTAAGCATAGACCTCGTATGCCAGATCTTTGTGTATTAGCGAAAAAGAAGAATCGTGAACTACAGTTAGGCAAGAATCAAATGCGAAATCACCGATTTGGTAAAACGAATTAACTGAGCTGGTACGATATTCTTGACTTTCACATTCGTTAAAAATATTTCCGTTCCAGGAGTATCCTGTTTTTACCGGAAACCGAATTTTTACATATCTATAATTTTCCTCAACTTTTTCAGCAGTGTTCTCTGTAATTTTAGCAGACCAAACAGAATGAATTATCCAATTATCGTTTAATGTTTTTTTCGTATATCTTTCAATTCGATATGCAGTATCATTTTCGTTGTCAAGCAAAGCAATATCAGTTATTTCTTTAAGATAATAGATACTGGTATCATAAACTTCTGAGGGTTTGTCAATAGTAATCTCTGTTACTTTGTAAATGAGTGAATTGCCTGTTATTAAAGGGAAATATTCTTTACCGGTAAAAACAGAATAGTTATTATTGTTTTCGTTTTCGCAGGATAATACGAAAATTGTGAAAATCAATAATATATATATTAACCATTTAAACATACAGCAAATTTAATTACTTTTCATTATTATTCCACCGGCTATAATATCATTTTCTTCATAAATTACGGCAGATTGCCCCGGAGTCACTGCTGACACTGGTTTTTTGAAAGTAATTTTTATTTTATTGTCAAATTGTTTAACCCTGCATTCTTCACCTTTATTATTATATCTTATTTTACATATCGCTTCTTTTTCTTTAAAAATGTCAGGATATTTCATGAAATTAGTTTCTTCAATCCATACTTCAGTTTTTAGTAATTGATTGCTATCTCCTAGGGTTATAGTATTTGTGGTAGCATCAATATTCAATACATATACAGGATATCCCATTGCTATTTCAAGTCCTTTTCGCTGTCCTATTGTATAAAAAGGGAAACCTTTATGTTTTCCGATTATTTTTCCGTTTGTGTCGATAAAATTTCCTTCGCCTATTTTTTTGTCAATATTCGGAACTCTTTGACGCAGAAATTGTCTATAATCATCATCAGGAATAAAACAAATCTCCTGGCTTTCTTTTTTGTTTGCTAATTTTTCGTAATTCAATTTTCTTGCAATTTCCCGCACTTCTGTTTTAGTCAAATTTCCTAAAGGGAAAATTGTTCTTGCAAGATTTTCTTGTGATAATTTCCATAAAAAGTAGCTTTGATCTTTTAGATTGTCAGAGCCTTTACGTAAAAAATATCTTCCGTTTTCGAAAATCACTTGTGCATAATGTCCGGTTGCCAGATAATTACATTTTAAGTTATCTGCTTCTTCAATCATTTGACCCCATTTTACTATTTGATTGCACAAAACACATGGATTTGGAGTTGATCCAGACATGTATTCATTTATGAAATTCTGTATAATAGTTTTTTCAAATAATTTACGGATGTCAATAATTTTATGCTCAAAGCCTAGCTCAGCTGCCAGTTTCTTAGCTTCGAAAATTGAATCAACGCTACAACAACCGGTTTCTTTTTCTAAGCAGCCTTTTGAAATTAAATCATAAGAACGAAAAGTCATACCTATAATTTCATACCCCTGCTCTTTAAGTAATAAAGCAGCAACAGAACTGTCTGTTCCTCCGCTCATTGCGAGCAAAACTCTTTTAATTCTCAAATTATTCGAATTGTGTTTTAGGATTAGGACTTGGCTTAAAAAATTCAAATGGATTATCCAGAAAGTCCTCAGGTTGTTTGAATTGATCCTGATTTTCTTTTGCCCAGTCGAGTTTATCTTGCCATTCTTTCATTATTTCTTCATAGTTATCGGGTCTATCCATATAATAATTAATAGTATCTCCTTTAGGAATTTTAGTATAAATTATCCAGTCACCGTGTCTTTTCCCTTCCACAAATGGACCTTCTTCGTCAACCAAACCTGTCGTAGCATAAAATTTCCAATATCCATGTCGAGTACCATTCAAATAAGGACCTTCTTCAATTACTAATCCGTTTTGGAAATATTTTTTATAATATCCGTTAAGTTTACCATCTTTGTAAGAGCATTCCAAAACCTTGGTTCCCGTCCCGGGATAGTACATTCTTACATCTCCCTCTGCTTTCCCGTGTTCATAGTTAATCACTGCCGATAACACACCGTCTTCAAAATATAAATACCATGTTTTATGTCTTTCTCTGTTTTCGTCATAAAAACCTTTGGTAGCCCTATTACCGTTATCCCAATATTGTTCAACAGTAGCACAACCTTTGTCGTCATAGTTTAACAGAGATTTGATATTTCCATTTGGATGATAATACGTAAATGTTCCGGTTGGTTGATCGTTGATAAAAAACCCTTTATATCTGATTTTTCCGTTATCATAATTTTTTACCCACTTTCCTTGCTTTTTATTATTTATGTCTATATAATTTATTAAGGTGTCACCATCCATTGTGCCAACATTTTGACTTAATATGGTTGTGGTGAAAACTAAAAAGCAGATAACAATTGAAAATAGTTTTATCATATTATTAATATTACATTTTAATAACTTTAGAATTGTAATTTTTATTGTCCTTCGCGAACCTTACAAAATATATGCCTTTACTCCATTTACTGACATCCAAAACAAAAGAATTATCAACATTTAATTTTTCAATAATCAATTTACCGTCAATATCAAAAATTTGAAAATTAAATTTGCCAGTCAATTCAATATTTATAAAGTCTGAACAAGGATTTGGAAATGTATTTGTTGTAGGTTCAATTCTGTTTGAATTGTATTTTGTATCAAAATCAAAAGGTAGGGTAAAACCGTTACGTAAATTACTGCCTTTATATGTTCCAAAGCAATAGTCGGGATTAAAATCTATATCGGACAACTCGATTACATTTATATGAACAGAGTCAGTGGAAACCATATCCAAATCATAGCTAAGAGCAATTAAATCAAGTTTTCCGTTTCCATTTATATCACCTAGATTTATTCCATTCATAAAAGTAAAACCTTGTACCTGTATCGGGAAACCCTGCATTTCTGTAAAATTGCTTAAGTCAGTATTAGCAGTATACGCATGAATATAACCATTCCCGTCCAAATCTTTCATGTTTGAACCGGTAAATATATATAGAACACTAAGGTCGGTTGAATACATTGCTGTAATAAAACCTTCCAATCCATCAACTCTTTCATAAGGGAAGCCGTCAATATAATTGCCTTCGGGACTAAAAGCATGAATTGTTGGATAAGGATCTGTGCTGTTTGCCCCAGGTTGCGAAAATAAATAAAAATCAAAAGTTCCATTCAACCCTATGGCTGTTGGAGCATTATATGTCCATGAGTTGTCGGCTGTTGGTTTTGGCCAGTTTTCGTTAACATATTCTGAATTTTTATTAATGGCATAGTATTCAGGAAAATTTCCATGTGTGGCTCCAATTATTCTAATATCTTCATTTGTCTCAGGGTTTAAATTCTCAACACATATTAATGGTGACTGATAAGAAAATCCTGTATTTTCATTCATTATGGGAAATCCATTAATTAAATTTCCGTTAAAATCATAAGCAAAAATCGTAGAAGTTGAACACATAACAATCAAACTGTCAATAATTCTGCTGTCATTTGGATCTTCGTTTGAGTGAAAGTAAGCAACAGAAGGTGTTACTGCTGGTGTGCCGTCCAAAGTAAGAGGGAAATTCTCTGAATATGAAGTGCCGTTATTTTTTAAAACATGGAGCCTACCCGGATTTGGAGACATTCTTTCTGCAATTATTATTTCAAGTTGTTTGTCATTATTCAGATCTGCAATTGCAGGTGCACAAATAATCCAGTGATTGTCGAAATTCACAGGCCAACCGGGAAATGTATTTCCATTATGGTCAAAAACATGAATTCGTCCGTTTGCAGGAGAGCCACCAGTCACTTGCACTATTTCAATGAAACCATCATCATTAATGTCAGCTGCCGATGGCGGGTATATTGCTGTACCTGTTAATACTGATTCCCAGTATTTTTCTCCAGTGCCTGAATAAGCATATATTTTCGAGTTTGCGGCAAAAATAATATCATCAATATTGTCGTTATTGATGTCCTGAATGCAAACTCCTCTCATGTTTTTAAAGCTTGGATTACTTGCAAAGGCTTTAGGCCATGAAGTCAACTGATCTTTTGACTGAGATTTAAAGTTGTCGGTATTTAATAAAACTACCGGTTCTGTGCCAATTTTGCCAAATTCGTTGCTGATAAATGCTCTTTGATATTGTGCAAAACAAGATAAATTAAAAATAACAATAACAAAAATTAAGCTTGATTTTTTGTTTGTTTTTATTCTCATAATTTTTAAGCTCTTAAGTTTTAATTGAGTGTACAAAATTAACAAAAACGCAATATATTTATACATAAATTTTGTAATAAATTTTGTCTTATTAATATTTTAAAAATCATTTTTTTTATATAAAATATTTTCTACATTTGCTCGACTATACATAATAAATTTAATATTTCGAAATAATGAAAACAACAGCATTTACACATCATCACATTGAACTTGGAGCAAAAATGGCAGAATTTGCAGGTTATAACATGCCTATAGAATTTACCGGTATTAACGACGAACATATCGCCTGTAGAGAAAAAATAGGTTTGTTTGACGTTTCTCACATGGGAGAATTTTGGGTTAAAGGTCCGAAAGCTTTTAGCTTTATACAAAAAGTTACCTCTAACAATGTTGCGGATTTGACTGACGGCAAAGTTCAATATTCTTGTTTCCCTAATGCGGATGGTGGTATTGTTGATGATCTTTTAGTGTATCGTTTTGATGAAAAAAATTATCTTTTGGTTGTTAATGCCGCTAATATAGAAAAAGACTGGAACTGGTGTGTAAAGCATGCTAAGGAAATGAATCTCGAGATTGGTGTTGAACTGCAAAATTCGTCTGATGATATTTGTCAATTAGCAGTGCAGGGTCCTTATGCATTAAAAGCTATGCAGAAATTGACTTCGGCAAATGTTATTGACATGGAATATTATACTTGTAAGCAGATAAGTTTTGCAGGTATTGAAAAGGTTATTTTCTCAACCACCGGTTATACAGGTGCAGGTGGATGCGAAATTTATGCATATAATAAAGATGCCGAAATTTTATATAAGGCAGTTTTGGATGCAGGTAAAGAATTCGGTCTTCAAAATGTAGGATTAGGTGCAAGAGATACTTTGAGACTTGAAATGGGATTTTGTCTTTACGGACATGATATAAATGATACAACCTCTCCAATAGAAGCAGGATTAGGTTGGATAACGAAATTTGTTGATGGAAATGATTTTGTAAACAGAGCTTATCATGAAAAACTTAAGGTGGAAGGAACTACGAAAATGCTTAGAGGTTTTGAAATGATTGACCGTGGCATTCCACGTCAACATTATCCTGTTTATGATGCTGATGGTAATCAAATTGGAGAAGTTACTTCGGGAACCATGTCACCAATGATGAAAATCGGTATCGGAATGGCTTATGTTGCAAAAGGTTTCTGGAAAGAAGGCACCGAAATATTTATTGGAATACGTGACAAAAAACTCAAAGCAAAAGTTGTTAAAACACCTATTTTTAAAGGACAAAAACCGGCAGTAAAATAGATTTTATATATAGAGTGAAAATATAAATTGTTCTATTTTTTTCTTATTTTAAGTATTTATTGCAGGAAATAGGCGATGTCGTCTACATAATGATTTATTATTTATATTTTACATTGCATTCAAGGATTTAAACAACTTTGATGAAGGTTATGTAAATAATTAGTTTATAATAATAATTATTTTATATTAAATTTAAAAAAATATATGTAATTTAGTGCAGTTTTATAAATTTATTTGTTTATAAAATTATTGTATTGTTATTAAAACCTGATAGTTATGAAAAAAATATTCTTATTATTTGTTATTACGGGATATTTAGGAGTATTATCTGCTCAAGTTATTAAAGGAAGGTCAGAGTCTATCCCAATTAATATTGAGCCCCAATACGAATTTACGAAGCCACCTATTTTATATGTTGATATGAAATTTGCTGATGCTAATGGGAATGGAATAGTAGAGGCAGATGAAAAAGCAGTACTAACTATTGTTATTTCAAATAAAGGGGCAGGAAGAGCACAAGGTTTAAAGGTTAAAACTATATCAAATAATAATGACCCTAATTTCAAAATTGATTCAGAGTTTTCTATTAATGAGATTAGACCAGGAGAATCAGATACTGTTTTGGTTGAGATGTATGCAGGGATGAATGTTCTTACTCGTGAACATCATATTGATATTACAATAACGGAGTATTTTGGATATGATATGGATCCTGCAGCATTAATTCTTAATACTTTGGAGTATCAAAGGCCAGAAATCGTTTTTTCTGGTCTGGATATTTATGATAGAGGAGAAGGAACAGTAGCAATTGATTATGATGGACAGTTACAAGCAGGAGAAATGGTTAGAGTTAAAATTGTTATTCAGAATGTTGGTAATAATATTGCGAAAAATACTGTTTATCAAATAGAATCAAGAGATAATAATATTTATATTGATGAAGGTCAGGGGACTATTGGTGATATGAAAATTGGAGAAATAAAAGAAATTTGGATGACAATTAGCCCCAATAAACGAGTCGACTATAAAGGAAGTTTACCCATTTACATAACTGTAAAAGAAGATATTGGGAAGGGTTCATTAATTGGATATCAATTACCACTTGCACTTAATCAAAGACCACCTGCAACTGAAACATTAGAAGTAAAAGCTGACTTTGAAAAGATACAACAGCAAGTTGCAGTATTTGAATACAAAAGTGATAGATATACTTCAAATATTGCTGCCAGAAGTGTGGATGCGATTCCTTTAACTAAATCTAAAAGACCTGATGCTGTTGCAATTGTAATTGGAGTTGAAAAGTATGAGAATATGCCACCAGCTCCATATGCAGCAAAAGACGCCCAAGTGATGACAAAGTATTTCAAGGATGTTTTAGGAATTGATAAAGTCATTACTTATATTAATAAAGAAGTTTCGGGTTTTATCTTTATGAATATTTTTGACCCTAATTTAGGGCAGTTGCAAAAAATTATTAACAAAGGGCAGACCGAAGTTTATGTTTATTATTCGGGACATGGGATTCCAGATAAAGATGGTAAAGATGTTTATTTGTTTCCATACGATGGGAAAATTGAAATGCTTGATGTTATGGGTTATAGTTTGAATAAACTATATAAAAATTTAGATATGTTGGGAGCAAAATCTGTTACTGTAATTTTGGATGCATGTTTTTCCGGCTCTTCCAGAGCTTCAAATATGTATATTGCAGAAAACGTTTCTCAGACAAAGGGTACCAGAATTGTTCCGCGTGAAGTTAGACCATGGGAAAGTAATTCGAACTTTAGTGTATTTACAAGTTCGAAGGACGAACAGACATCCGTTGGCTTTGATGAATCCGGCACAGGACTTTTTACGTACTTTTTGGTTATTGGTCTGCAAGGTGAGGCTGATTTAAATGATGATAAAGTTATTTATGCATCTGAATTAAGGAAATATGTTTCCGAAAAAGTAAGCGAAACATCTCGTAAAATTAGGGGAGAGCAAACGCCTCAGTTCTACGGTAATGATGATTTCATAATCGTAGAGTTTTAGTTTATAAAACAAAAGAAATAATATGAATTTAATTAATAAAACATTCACTACTTTAGTTCTTTTAATAATTTGTTTAAATTCTTTTTCGCAAAAAATTAAAAATGTTGCATTTAAACAAGTGGGCAATTCAATAGTCGTTAATTATGAAATTAATTTGCCGGAGTTGCGTATTGCTTATGTTGATTTGTATGTAAGTCTTGATGGTGGCAGGAGTTATAATGGGCCTCTTAAACAGGTTACAGGAGATATTTCTGAAATTTGTACAAGTGGTAAAAAGTCTATTACATGGCATGTTTTTGATGAATATGAAAAACTCAATGGTCATGTGAGTTTTGAGGTAAGAGCAAAACTTAAGTGTTTGCCTTTTGAAATGGAAAGTTTTGCAGAATATAATATTTCTGGGACTTCAACTATTGGGTTAACTTATGGTGAGGTAAAAAATATTGGCTGGTATGGAAGAGTGAAGACCAATGGTGGTTTTACTATTGCTGATTATAAGGCTGACGACACTAGAATACTAGACTACACGGGAGAAGGATATTATACTTTTACTAATGAAGTTAAACACAATCGTTTTGGGATTACAGGTGGTCTTGTTTACAGAGTAAAACCAGTATTTTATCTATATGCAGGAGCTGGATTCGGTTCAAGGGCATTATACTGGAATGCCAAGGAGTATTCGATTTTAAATTCAGAGGAAATTGGCGATATTTGGGCAAAAAATGTCAATAACTCTTTTTTAGGAGGAGAAATTGAACTTGGTATGATGTTTAGAATCAAAAGGTTTAATATTTCATTTGGTATAAATTCAATCAATTTTAAATTTTATGAAGCTAATGCCGGTATTGGGTTTTTCTTCGATAGAGGTAAATTATTTGGGGAACCGAAATCTATATTGAATAACAATGATTAATAATGATTTTACTAAAAATACAAAGATAAAAATGAAAACAAATACCAAGTTTTGGATTATTTTTAGCATAATTGGGATTTTTATTAGTGTCGTTGCATGTAATAAGTTAGATCCTGAAATACCAAAAGACAGTTCTAATAAACTATTAGTAAGCACGGATATTGTGAGCAATGTTGGTTTTTATCAGGCCTCAGTTTTTGGTAGTGTGGATATTGGTGATCTTACATCTGTGAATAATTATGGTTTTGTTTGGAGTAGAGAAGAAAATCCTGATCTTAATAATTTTTCAGGTAAATCAACATTAAATTATAATTTAAATAGTTTTTCTACTACAATATTCGGCTTATCTGAAAATACAACCTACTACGTAAGAGCTTTTGCAACAAGTTCAGAAAAAACTGTTTATGGGCAACAATTGGTTTTTACAACAGTCGCCTCACCTAGATTAACAACAACGGATGCCTCTCTGGTAACGGCTACAACAGCTATTAGTGGAGGGAATATACAATCTGATGGTGGATTTGCAATTACTTTCAGAGGAGTTTGTTGGAGTACTTCCCAGAACCCCACTATTACAAACTCTCACACAAGCGATGGAAGTGGAATAGGCAGTTATACAAGTAATATTACTGGTTTAAGTCAAGCTACAACTTATTTTGTTAGAGCATATGCTACTAATTCATTAGGAACAAATTATGGCAATCAGGTTAGTTTTACAACTGAAGAAATGACTAGTTTTATAGATGCGAGAGATGGTACTGAATATTCTACAGTACAAATAGGTAATCAAATATGGATGGCTGAGAATCTTAAATATTTACCTTATGTAAGTCCTCCTACCAATGGCAGTACAACTGCAAAGTATTATTATGTATATAATTACAATGGTACGACAGTTAGTGTTGCAAAAGCTCAAAATAATTATAAAATTTATGGTGTACTTTACAATTGGGCTGCAGCTCAGACAGCTTGTCCAACAGGCTGGCATTTGCCAAGTGATACAGAATGGACAGAATTAACCAACTATCTAGGTGGTGAGAGCGTAGCTGGAGGAAAGTTAAAAGAAATAGGGACAGAACATTGGAGTAGTCCCAATACCGGTGCAACTAACGAATTTGGTTTTTCTGCTCTGCCTGGTGGCAATCGATCTATTAATGGCACATTCTTAAACATAGAGAATTATGGTTTTTATTGGAGTTCAACTCTGGCTTCAAACAACGCATACCGTCGTGGTATGTTTTATGCTAGCAGTAGTGTTACATCCTCAGCGAATACCAAGGATCTTGGATTTTCTGTACGCTGCGTAAAAAATTAGCTGATTTGGTGTTAGAGATTTATTACTAAACATATAAATTTTTGATGAGCATTAATACTATCTTTTAAAAATAATGAAAATTATCTGCATTGGTCACAATTACAAAAAGCATATTGAGGAGTTAAATTCTCCATATCCCGAAAAACCTGTTTTTTTTCTAAAACCTGATTCAAGTTTACTTAAAAACAATAAGAATTTCTATTTGCCGAATTTTTCAACTGATTTACAATATGAGCTTGAGGTAGTATTGCACATAAATCGCCTTGGGAAACATATTGATAGAAAATTTGCTTCAAGATATTATGACGCTATTGGACTGGGTATAGACTTTACTGCTCGTGATTTACAAAGAAAATGTAAAGAAAAAGGACTACCATGGGAAATTGCAAAGTCATTTGATGGATCAGCGGTTATCTCAGAGTTTATTTCTGCGGAAGAATTCGCGGATAGAAATAATTTGAATTTTATTTTATATAAAAACGGAAATGAGGTTCAAAATGGAAACACAAATGATATGATATTTTCCTTTGATATTATAATTGAATATGTTTCTCAGTTTATGACTTTAAAAACCGGTGATTTAATTTATACAGGAACTCCTTCGGGTGTAGGAAAAGTTGACATTGGAGACAATCTGATAGGGGTGCTCGATGGTCATGAATTAATCAATATGAAAATAAAATAAAAATATTTGAAAATATTTGAAATATATTAAAATAGAATTATTATTTTTGGTAGGACTTACAAGTTATATATAACATCATTTAAATTCTTACATAAACATGGATATAATCAGTAAAATTAAAGAAAGTGCAAAAAAGCACAACATGAGAATTGTTCTACCCGAAGGAACTGAAATAAGGACACTAAAAGCAGCAGATCAAATTATTTCTGAAGGCTTAGCCCAGATAATATTAATTGGCAATCCGTCATCAATTATGGCTCTAGCAAAGGAAAATAACTTAAACAATGTTGGCAATGCGAAAATAGTAAATCCTGAGAGTTTCGACAAAATGGATAAGTACATTGATATGCTTGTTGAAATTCGTAAATCAAAGGGGATGAGCAGGGAAGAAGCGGCGAAATTATTGATGGATCCACTTTATTTGGCGGTAATGATGATTAAGGCAGGAGATGCTGATGGAGAGGTAGCCGGAGCAGATAATGCAACAGGTGATGTCTTGAGACCTGCTTTTCAGATTGTGAAAACTTTACCTGGTATAAGTGTAGTGTCCGGAGCATTCTTTATGATATTAAATGACAAACAGTTTGGTGAAGACGGAATAATTGTTTTTGCTGATTGTGCAGTTCATCCAAATCCCACAGCCCGTGAACTCGCTGAGATTGCCGTTGCTTCCGGTCATACAACTCGTGCTATTGCAGGATTCGAACCCAAAATTGCAATGTTAAGTTTCTCGACTAAGGGTAGTGCAAAGCACGAAATGGTTGATAAAGTCGTTCAGGCTACTATGATGGCAAAAGAAATGGCTCCTGATATGATGATTGAAGGAGAATTACAAAGTGATGCAGCAATAATTCCTGAAATTGGCCAAAAGAAAGCTCCGGGAAGTAAAATTGCAGGGCATGCAAATGTTTTGATATTTCCAACTCTGGAGACCGGAAATATTGCATATAAGCTCGTTCAGAGAATGGCTCATGCAGAAGCAATCGGACCGGTTTTGCAGGGCATGGCTGCTCCAATTAATGATTTATCAAGAGGATGTTCGGTTAGCGATATTGTAAATCTTGTTGCTATTACAGCCAATCAAGCAGCAGGAATGAAAAAGTAATTTAATTATATAATTTAATAAAACAGATAAAATGAATGTATTAGTTCTGAATTGTGGAAGTTCTTCGATCAAGTACCAACTTCTTGACATGAGTGATAATCCTGAAGTTAAAGCTAAGGGAATTGTTGAAAGAATCGGTTTGCCAATGGGTATATTATCTCACAAAAACTATAGAGATGAAAAATATGAAACGGAAACACCTGTACCCAATCACACTGTAGGTATTAAACTGGTAATGGAAGCTCTGTTGGATAAAAATCATGGCGTTATTAATTCTGTTGATGAAATTAAAGCTGTTGGGCATAGAGTCGCTCATGGAGGCGAATATTTTACCGAAAGTGCAAGATTAGATGCAGATGCAATAGCAAAAATAGAGTCAATTTGTGATTTGGCTCCTCTTCATAATCCTGCTCACTTGTTAGGAATGAGAGCAATTCTTGATGTTTTGCCAAATGTACCTCAAACTGCTGTTTTTGATACTTCTTTCCATCAGACTATGCCACCAAGTTCATATATGTATCCTTTACCTTATAAAATGTACGAACAATACAAACTTCGTCGTTATGGTTTTCATGGTACCAGTCATAAATTTGTTGCCGAAAAGGCTTGTGATATATTAAATTGGAATATTGAGGAAAAGAAAATCATTACCTGCCATCTTGGAAACGGAGCGTCAATTACTGCTATTAAATACGGAAAATCTGTTGATACATCTATGGGATTTACACCTGTTGAAGGTCTTATGATGGGAACCAGAACCGGTGATCTTGACCTTGGTGCTCTTTTATTTATTATGGAAAAAGAAAAATTAAGTGTATCAGAAGCTAATTCATTCATTAACAAAAAGTGCGGTTCAAATGGTTTCTCTGAGTTGTCATCAGATATGAGGGATCTTGAAGCAGCATCAAATGAAGGAAATGAAAGAGCTAAATTAACTCTTGATATGTATGCTCATAGAGTTAAAAAATATATCGGCGCTTATGCAGCTGTTATGAATGGGGTTGATTTAATTATTATGACCGGCGGAATTGGTGAAAATTCTTGTCATACACGTAAATTAGTTTTCAACGACATGGATTATTTAGGGATAAAATTCAATTTTGAAAAGAATGAAGGTTTAAGAGCTAAAGATGAGTTGATAACTTATGAGGATTCGAAAGCTAAAGTTATGACTATTACAACTAATGAAGAATTGGTTATTGCAATGGACACAAAACGAATTGTTTTTGGATCATAAAGATTTGTTGTTTTAATTTGAAGCACTGTAAATTCAGTGCTTTTTTTGTTTTTTTATTGCTTGAATTTTTGAATATTTTTTCAAAAAATCTTTACATTTCTTTTGAATTTATACATTTTGTATTACTTTAGCGTTGCTATTTAAAAAATTGTAACAATGAATATTACAAAAATGGATGATATCATCCAGGCAGTAAAATCAAAACCTAAAAAACGTCTTGCTGTTGCATTTGCTAATGATGCTCATACTATTGAAGCCGTAAGTAATGCAATTGATTTAGGTATCGTTGATGGTATTTTGGTAGGTGATAAGAAAATCATTCAAGAGGTTTGTGCACATGAGAAGATAGATGTAAATAAATTTACAATCGTTCAGGAAGCAGATGAAATGAAGGCTGCCAATCGAGCAGTTAAGCTTATAAATGACGGTGAGGCAGATTTCCTTATGAAAGGGCTTGTGAGTACCGATAAATATATGCGGGCAATACTCAATAAAGAAACAGGATTATTGCCACCTAAAGCAATTTTGAGTCATGTTGTTGTGATGGGAGTGAGTACTTATCCTAAATTACTAATCGTTACAGATGTAGCAGTAATACCCACGCCGGATTTGTCGCAAAAAATTGCAATGACCAATTATGTTATCAATGTTGCAAAAGCAATGGGTATTGAAAAACCAAAAGTAGCATTGGTTGCAGCTACCGAACAGGTTTCGGCAGGAATGCAAGCTTGTATTGATGCAGCCATAATCAGTAAAATGGCTGAAAGAGGTCAGATTAACGGTGCACTTGTAGATGGACCATTGGCTTTGGATGTTGCAATTGATAAAGAATGTGTGGAGATTAAAAAACTGAAAAGTGTCGTAAACGGTGAAGCAGATTGTTTAGTTTTTCCAAATATTGAATCTGCAAACGTCTTTTATAAAACAGCATCAAAGCTTATTAATGCAGATATTGGAGCTATGCTCGTTGGTGCTAAATGCCCGGCAGTTTTGTCTTCGAGGGGTGATTCTGCAATGACAAAAACATATTCAATTGCTTTGGCTGCATTAACTTCAAAATAAATTAAAAAATGAAAATTTACAAAATTTTAGCAATAAATCCGGGTTCTACCTCAACAAAAATTGCTGTTTACGAAAATGAAAAGAATGTTTTTTTAAGAAATATTAAACATTCAGTAGAAGACCTTAAACCTTATAGTTGTATTTCTGAACAATATGAATTTAGAAGAGATACCATTCTAAGAGAATTAAAAGAGGTTGATATAGACATTAATTCAATAGATATTATCATTGGTCGTGGGGGATTGACTAAACCAATTCCTTCAGGGGTATATGAAGTAAATGAACAAATGAAGCATGATATGATTAATTCTCCTTTCGGAGATCATGCTAGTACTTTGGGAGGATTAATTGCGGACGAAATTGCAAAGGGTTTGAATAATGTTAAAGCCTATATTGCCGATCCTGTTGTAGTTGATGAAATGGAAGATATTGCCAGAGTAGCAGGACATCCTCTTTTTGAAAGAGTTTCGATTTTGCATGCCTTAAATCAGAAAGCCACTGCGAGAAAATATGCTAAAGAGATAATTACCAGATACGAAGACTTGAATCTGATTGTTGTACATCTGGGTGGAGGTATTTCAATTGGAGCACATTACAAGGGAAGAATTATTGATGTAAACAATGCATTGAACGGTGAAGGGCCATTTTCTCCTGAACGTTCAGGGACATTGCCAACAGAACAACTTGCCAGACTTTGCTTTAGTGGAAAATACACTCTTGCCGAAGTTAAACAAATGATAAAAGGCAAAGGCGGAATGTTAGCTTATTTGGGAACAAATGATGCATTTGAAGTTGAAATGAGAGCAAAAAACGGAGATACTAAAGCTCAGTTTTTTTCTGATGCAATGGCTTATCAGATTGCAAAAGAAATTGGGGCTGCTGCTGCTGTTTTAAAAGGTAAGGTTGATGCAATTATACTTACTGGTGGAATTGCTTATAATAAGCAGTTCTGTTCATTTATTGATGATATGACGTCTTTTATTGCTCCAATGAAAATTTATCCGGGTGAAGATGAAATGTTTGCCTTGGCAAATAATGGACTGATGGTTCTTACCGGAGAACTTGAACCAAAAATATATGGAGGTAAAGATTCAAATTAGCATATCTTTTTTACAAAACTGATTGATTTAGAATTTGATTATAAAAAACACTTTAAAATGAAAAAAATTATTAATACTGACAAAGCACCAAAAGCTATCGGACCTTACAGTCAGGCAACTGAAGTTAACGGAATTATATTTATTTCTGGACAAGTTCCGGTTAATCCTTTAACAGGAACAATCCCGGAGGGAATTGTTGCTCAAACTGAACAGGTAATGCAAAATATAAAAGCAATTCTTAACGAAGCAGGATTGGATTTTGAAAACGTTGTTAAATCAACTTGTTTGCTAAGTGACATGGCTAATTTTAAAGCGATGAACGAAGTCTATGGAAAATATTATAATGTTAATCCCCCGGCAAGAGCAGCTTTTGCAGTAAAAGATCTTCCGTTAGGTGCTTTGGTAGAAATTGAATCCATTGCTGTTAGATAGCAAATTTTTGATTTTATGTCGAACTAAATTTTCGGTACTTTGAAAATTTTTATTGCTGCTTTTAACGAAATAACGGAAAAGCAAATAAACAAAGCAAAAAATAGCTTTATGGCAAAGTTTAAGACTGTAAAGCCGGATGATTTTGTTTATGAAAATCCTGATATTATTTGGTTTTTGTCGGGAGGTTCTGAACATAATGCTTTGAAACAAATCGAATCACATAACAGATATTCTTTTATTGCTTCCGAAAATGCTAATTCCTGGGCGGCGGCAACAGAGGTAAAGGCATATTTAAATAGTAAAGGCATTAATACCAGAATTTTTGACTTTGATAAACTTGAATCTCTGGAATCTCTGGATGAGTATTTAAAACCTAAAATATTTGAAAAGGTAATAAAACTTGGGCTTGTTGGAAATGCTGCAGACTGGTTAGTAGCAAGCACTCCTGATATAGAATTGCTTAAAGAAGTTTTAAATATTGATGTGATAAATTTTTCTGAAGATGATTTAATCAACACTAACCCTGAAAGTAGTATAAATCTTTTTGAAAGCGGTTTTGCAAATAACGAATTTGAGCATAAACAGGAAATTGCAGAATTGTATTCAAAACTAGTGACTTTTGTTGCAAATAATAATCTGGACACATTAGCAATAGATTGTTTTTCGTTGATAAAAAAAATTGAGTTTACGCCTTGTTTGTCTTATTCTATTATAAATAGCAGCCAGTTCCCTATTGTTTGTGAGGGGGATTTATGCTCTGCTGCTGGTATGATAGTATGCAAGAACTTAACCGGACAAATACCATGGATGGCAAATTTAATGCACATATCAAAAGATTGCGTTGAGTTTTCTCATTGCACAATACCTCTTTCTATGCTTGATCAATATGATATAAAAACACATTATGAAACCGACAAAGGAGCATCAATCGAAGGTCAGTTGACAAAGCAAATGGTTACAGTTTTTAGAATTGATAAAAATCTTGAAAATTGTTTTTTGGCATTAGGAGAAGTGGTAAGTCATGGAGATGTTAGTCTTGCATGTAGAACTCAGGCAAAGATTAAGATGTCGTCTAAATCACTATTCATTCTGAGAGAATTTCCTTTAGGAAATCATCATCTTATCGTTCCCGGAGATTATACCGATATTTTAGCAGAGTACTTCACTAATAAGGGATTTAGAATAGTATAAAAAAAGCCGCTTTTGCGGCTTTTTTTAAATATGATATTTTTATTATTCTGAAAAAACTTCAAAAGTAATATTAGCTTTTATAGATTTATACAGTTTAACGGTAGCTTCGTATGTGCCAACTTCTTTAATGCTGTCGGTTTTAATAGTTATGTTTTTACGGTCAATTTCATAACCTTCTTTTATTAATGCTTCAGCAATCATAATAGTGTTAACAGAACCGAATATTTTACCTGTAGAACTGGTTTTTGTAGGAATTTGTAATTTCATTCCTTCAATTTTATTGGCTATAGCTTGAGCATCGCTGATAAGTTTAGTTTCTTTATGAGCTTTTTGTTTCAAATTTTCTGCATGAATTTTTTTTGCTGTAGCAGTAGCTAATATAGCCATTCCCTGAGGAATAAGATAATTTCTTGCATAACCGGGTTTAACATTAACAATGTCATCCTTATGTCCAAGTTTATCAACGTCTTGTTTTAATATAATTTCCATTTCTATTCCTCCTTTATTATTTCATCATATCTGTAACATAAGGTAAAAGTGCAAGATGTCTTGCTCTTTTTATTGCCTGAGCGACCTTACGATGATATTTTAATGATGTACCTGTTATACGTCTCGGTAAAATTTTACCTTGCTCATTTAAAAATCTCTTTAAGAACTGCGCATCTTTATAATCAACATATTTAATGCGGTTTTTTAGAAAACGACAGTATTTTTTCTTTTTTACTTCAACTGCTAGAGGAGTAAGATATCTGATTTCTGAACTATTCTGTGCCATAATTATGCCTCCTTCTCTTTAGATTCACTTTTCATTTTTCTTTTTTTCTCACTATAAGCAATCGAATGTTTGTCCATTTTAAAACTTAAAAAACGGATAATTCTTTCATCTCGTCTGTATTCAGTTTCTAGCTTGTTAATAAACTGACTGTCTGATTTGAATTCAAATAAATGATAAAATCCGGTTGACTTTTTTTGAATTGGATAAGCAAGTTTCTTTAAGCCCCAATCTTCTTCATGAATAATCTCACCTTTATTCTCAGTGATGACTTTTCTGAATTTTTCAACCGCTTCCTTCATCTGAGCTTCAGACAAAACGGGAGTTGCAATGAAAACGGTTTCGTACTGATTAATCATAACTTTT
This sequence comes from Bacteroidota bacterium, assembly GCA_029558535.1. Lineage (GTDB taxonomy): Bacteria > Bacteroidota > Bacteroidia > Bacteroidales > ML635J-15 > Bact-19. Next base: position 100,241 of record JAKQEK010000253.1, read on the forward strand.
TAATTTAATAAATAAATAATTAATAAAACTTTAAAATTTTGAGCTGCAAAATTAGTATAAATTATTAAACGAGAAAATTTATTGTGATTATTTTTTTATTATAGATAGCTAGCATCATTGATTTTGTCTAGTTTTGAGTAATAGCACCAGATATAATTGTTACATTTTATAAAATATAATCATATTTATAGATGAAGTGCCCACAGTAAACATTTTGGGCGAGGCTGTAATTTTTCCTTTGAAATGCTAGGCTGTTAGTAAAATCTAAAATGTTAAATTTATTTACTTGCTGATTGACCATTTAATATTATTTTTGTATTATGAAGCAAATTCTTGATAAAATAGAATTGTTTTTACTGTGTTTTACGGTATTTGCTATTCCCGTTCATATAAAAGTGACATCTGTTGCAATCGCATTATTGTTGCTTGTTGCTTTTTTGAAGAAAGAAAATTACAAAGAGTTTGCGAAACTCTATAAGAATCCTGCTTTTATTATTCTGATTATCCCATATTTGATGTTTTTCCTGGGGATGTTAAACACAAGGCATGTTACTGATGGTGTAATTCAGTTGGAAATAGTTACTTCATTGTTGGTTTTTCCGATTATTTTTACAGCCTATAAGTCGAATTCGTTAAAGTACAGGGCTGAACTAATACAGTCATTTTTTATTCTGGGAGTCATAATGGCTTATTTTATCTGTATGAGTGTGGCGGTGCCTGCGTATGTAAATAAAGGAAATATAAATGTGTTTTTATATCAGGATTTTAGCGGTGTTATTAAAGGGCCTCACCATCTTTCGTATTATGTGCTTTTTTCTATAGTTATTTTAATATCCAATCTAATTAAAAAAACACCACTATTATATCTTGAAAAAAAATTGACAGGATTAAAGTTTATTTTGTTAGTCGTTTTAACTATCTTTCTTTTCCAATTAACTAGTAAGGCAACTATACTTTTATATCTTGCTATTGTTGGATTCGTATTTGTATATGCTGTGAGAAAAAAACTTGTTTCTTATAAAATTGCTATTCCTTCAATTGTTTTGGTAGTTTTAATTTCAATTGTAGCATTTTCGACTCATAAAATAAATGTTCGTTTTAAAAATTTATTCAAAGCTGTTGAGCATAGAGAACAAGTTGATTTAAAAAGTCAGGAATCAACTGCTTTAAGGATAGCAGCATTTAAAGCCGGGACTAATATTGTGAAAGAAAATTTTTGGCGTGGAGTAGGAACCGGAGACATTGCTTATGCAATGAGTGATTATTATAAAGCAAATAATTTTCAAGGTGCATATATACACAATATTAGTCCTCACAACCAATTTTTGAGATCTTTTGTGATGCATGGAGTTTTTGGCTTTCTTTCTGTTGTTGCAGTTTTTGGTTTAATGATATATATTGCAGTTAAACACAAGAATTTCCTATTGATGTTCTGGATATTTATAATGATTGTTTTATTCAGTACCGAAGACATGTTCGGAATACAGGATGGGATAGTATTTTTCTGCTTTTATACTTCCTATTTTATATTTAGTCCTCGCGAAACAATTATTCCAAAGTCAGAAGAGGTTGATTAGCGTTTAAATCTTATGTAAGTACCAAGAGGTAGCTTTTTGTCATATCTATCTTTAATATAGGTTTCGCCAAATTCGTATTTTGCTTTAGGGAAATGACTTTTAATAAGATTTTCGGTGATAATTGCAGATAATCCTAATGAATATAAATTTAAGATGAAGAATGAATCTGTTTCTTTTAATAGTTCCGAACAGTTTGCAATTAAATCATTTAGATTTTTTTCAAGAATCCATTTTTCACCCTGAGGACCCCGACCAAAAGCAGGAGGATCCAGAATAATTCCATTGTACTTGTTACCTCGTTTAAGCTCACGTTTAACAAACTTTACAGCATCTTCAACTACCCAGTGAATATCACTTAAACCAGATATCTGCATATTTTCAATTGCCCAATTTATTACAGGTTTGACGGAATCAACATGAACAACTTTTGCTTTAGCTGTCTTGGCGGCTATTGATGCTCCCCCCGTGTATGCGAAGAGGTTTAGTACATTATAATCTTTGGAATATTGATTATTTATTGTGTCATAAATGAAACTCCAATTATCTGCTTGCTCGGGAAATATTCCAATATGCTTAAAAGTATTAAATTTCAATTTAAACTTTAAATGCATTTCTTTATAATCATATCGAATTTCCCATTGCTCCGGAATTTTTGCAAAATTTTTCCAATTACCTTTCTCACCATTATGAATTTCAGTATCCATAATGAATCTTGCATGCGTTTCTTTTTTCCAGAAACTTTCAGGCATAGTTTTATTCCAAATAGCTTGTGGCTCAGGTCTGCAAATAATATAAGGACCAAATCGCTCCAATTTTTCAAAATTTCCTGAATCAATTAGTTCGTAATCAATCCAATCGTGAGGACTTGTCAGGTTGAAAATAGGACTATTCATTTATTTATTTTTTTACAAATTTATTCTTTTTTGTTTTATTTCAGAAACTCTTAATTTTACAAAATAAAATTATACCGGAAATGAATATTAAAATTAGCAGCAATAAAAATGACTTAATAAAGGATATTTCTACAATTCAGTCAAAATCAAAGGAACGAAGGTTGAGAAATATTACGATGATAGAAGGCGTTAAGGAGGTAAGTATAGCTGCAAAAGCAGGTGTTTATTTTGATAAAGTTCTTTTTTGTCCTGAAATTATTTTAGAATCAGAGGTTAAATCGATTATTGGAATTCGAAATGCTCAGGTTCAGCTATATGAACTTACTCAGGAAGTGTTTTCGAAAATATCTTATCGTGAAACTACAGGTGGAATTATCTGTATAGCTAAAACTAAAGAGAAAATCCTTGATGATTTGGAAATTGGCGACAACTCTTTATTTATTGTTCTGGAATCTGTCGAGAAGCCCGGAAATCTTGGTGCAATTTGTAGAATAGCTGACGCTGCTAAGGTAAGCGGTATTATTATTTGCGACCCATTAACAGATATCTATAATCCAAATACTGTAAGAGCTAGTCTCGGGTGCGTTTTTAGTGTTGATATTGTTACTTCAGCAACCGATAATGTAATTAAGTGGCTTCGCGATAAAAATGTTAATATATTCGCTGCGGAATTGAAGGCTTCAGAATATTACCACAAAATCAATTTATATGGAAAAACAGCATTAGTTTTTGGAACAGAGGCTACAGGATTGACAAAAAAGTGGGTAGATAATGCCGATTTCAGAATTAAAATACCTATGTCAGGCGAAATAGATTCTTTAAATGTTTCTGTTTCTGTTGCTATCATGGTTTTTGAAGCTATGCGACAGCGTGATTTTTTGGTTTGATTATTGTATAAATGGCAAAATAAAATTCAGATTATGAAACATTTATTAATATTATTATTGCTTGGTATAAGTTTTACAGCATTTTCACAGACAGAACAATTTCAAAGTTTAATTCAAAAAACTAAACAAAGCTATCTCGACAGAGGATATAAATTAGTTGACGAATCTTCAGCATCTATACAGACAGGAGAACCATTAGTAACTCCGTTATTGAATTTTGAATATAATACATATTATATAGTTTTGATACAAGTAGATGGTTGTATTTACTGTAGTTATGAAGTAAATTATGTTGATGAGAACGATTTTTTGTTACCGCTTGATTTTGAGTTTATTATGGAAAACAATCTTAAGCAGGCTTTGTACAAATTTCAAAATGATGTGAATAAAAAAGGTAAATTTGTAATATTTCTGGAATCTGACCTTCCATATTATGTCAATATTTTTGTCTTTAAAAAGTAGTAATAAGTTGTTTTTATAATTTATTGATACCTTTATATAAAAATTCTTACAAAATAAATTTGCGTTTTCTAAATTTTTACTTAATTTTAAATTTTTAATTACGAGAGTTGTAATTAGGTATTAGTATTTAGCAATACATTCAGAAATTGAATTGGAATATAGTCATATCATTGGTGCAAAATGTTGCTATCTTGTTGGCTTTTGCTTTGTTATATGATTATTTTTGGCTTCAGTCAAGAAAGAAAAATTATTTATTAAAGAAAATTTTCATAGGACTTGCCATTGGTGCAATTACATTAATTTTAATGTTAACTCCGGGGGTATTGTTGCCGGGAATTGTTTTTGATGTCAGATCAGTGGTCTTGTCAGTTTCGGGATTGTTTTTCGGCGAAATACCTACAATAGTTGCAATGATATGTGCTGCCTCTTATCGTATATACTTGGGAGGGGATGGAATGTATATGGGTATAGCTGTTATTTTTACAGCCGGACTAATTGGGGTTTTGTGGAGATATTTTAGACCGGCGTGGAGAGATAAGAAATTTATTAAGGAATTGACCTTGATGGGATTACTTGTTCACTTTGTTATGCTTACTTGTACCATGCTTTTGCCTGAAGATAAGATATTAAGTACAATCGAAAATATTGCCATCCCCTTGATAGTAATCTATATTCCAAGCACAATTCTAATTGGATGGTTTATGGTCACTCAGGAAAAGAACTTCAAAAACAAAAGAGCTAATGAAAAACTTGTCGAATCTGAAAGAAGATTTTCTGAATTGCTTACCAATGTCCATCTATTGTCAATTATTGTTGATAATGACGGTAATATAGTTTTTTGTAATGAGTTTTTCCTAAAATTGACCGGATACAGATACTATGAAATTGCAGGCAAGAGTTGGATAGATACTTTTGTTTTAAAAGAGAATAGGGCAGAGATTAGAAAATCTATCGAAAATCATGATGTGTCTAACCATTATGAAGGAGAAATTTTAAATAAGAATGGAAACACTATTAGTGTTTTCTGGAGCAATGTGTTGTTAAAAGATGAAACAGGAACTGTAACAGGGATTGCATCTATTGGACAAGATATAACAGATAAAAAACTATCAGAGGAAAAATTGCTCGAAGCAAAACGTAGGGCCGAGGAGAGTGATAGGCTAAAGTCGGTCTTTCTATCGAATATGAGCCATGAAATTCGTACACCATTAAATACAGTTGTTGGTTTTTCGGAGTTATTGTCAGAAAAGAATTTAAACGATAAAAAAAGAAAAGAGTATTTTGATATTGTAAAAAGTTCGGGAAATAAGTTAATTGAGATTATAAATGATATTTTAGATATATCTAAACTGGAAACTAAACAGTTTAAAATTAATAAATCTGTTTGTTACTTGAATGAGATAATGTACAATACATTTGAAAGTTTTAAAAACAGTGCAGAGTTGAAGAACAAGCCAAATCTAACTTTACAAATGGACTTCCCTGATTTTTTACAAGATTTTGAATTTGAGTCGGATACAAATCGCATTCAGCAAGTTCTTGATAATCTTATTACAAATGCAATAAAATATACCGAGAAAGGGACAATAGAGTTTGGCGTGACTTCAAATTTAATTAATGGAATACAGTCATTGGAGTTTTATGTAAGTGATACAGGAATAGGAATAGACGAAAAAATGTATGAGTTAATTTTCGAAAGATTCAGACAGGTAGAAGAAAATGCTTATCATCAGTACGGAGCAGGAATAGGTTTAAGTATATGCAAAGGGATAGTTGATTTACTGGAAGGTAAGATTTGGGTTGATTCGAAAATTGGAGAGGGTAGTAAGTTTTATTTTACAGTTCCTTATCATACTGATTTTGAAAAAAAGAAGAAAAATATTAAAACAGAAAACATATCATTAAATATTATGAACAAAAGAGTTATTATTGCGGAGGATGACAAGAATTCATTCTTTTACCTGAATGCATTATTGAAAGGTCATAATTTAGAGATTTCACACGCCGAAAATGGCGAAGTTTTATTAAAAATGTTAGAACAAGAAACTCCTGATTTAATCTTGTTGGATATGAATATGCCTGTTAAGTCGGGTTATGACTGTTTAGCTGAGATAAAAAAGCGCGGTATTAAAACAAAAATAATTGCACAGACCGCCTATGCCGGATATGATGATCGTGAGAGATGCATAGAGTTTGGTTGCTCTGATTATATTGCTAAGCCGATTAAAAGAGGTGAATTATATTCCGTTATAAACAAAGTAATGACTGATTAATATTTTACCATGAGCTACGATTGGAAGTTTTATGCGGCAATAATGCCGGTGGTATTGTTGAATGTTATTTTAATTATTTGGTGTATTTCGGATATCGCTAAAAGAAATAAAGTTAAATTGTTTGATAAAAAAATATGGATACTGGTAATAATTTTTATTCAGTTTATAGGTCCGGTAACTTATTTAATTTTAGGAAGAGGGGACGATAATGATAAAGTGCGTTAATCTTACCAAAATATATGGTAAAAGCGATATTCCTGCATTAAATAGTCTAAATATTGAAGTACAGAAAAACTCAGTTTTTGGCTTTTTGGGTCCCAATGGAGCAGGAAAAACAACTACTGTAAAAATATTGACAGGATTGATGAAACAAACATCTGGTGAGTTTTATATTGGTGGGGTACGAAATGATATTAATTCTGTAGGATTAAAAAGTAAAATCGGTTATCTCGGTCAGGATAACAAAATGTACGGAGGTATGACCGCACAGAATCTACTGATGTTTGTTGGAGAAATTTTCGGACTGTCAAAAAAAGACCGAGAAATAAAAGCCGGTGAAATGCTTGAAATGGCAGGTCTAAGTATGTCTGCAAATAAAAAAATATCTGAATTTTCAGGTGGTATGATACAACGGTTAGGTATAGCACAGGCGCTGATGGGTAATCCTGAAGTGCTTTTTCTGGACGAACCTACTTCGGCATTAGACCCAATTGGAAGAAAAGAAGTTTTGGAGTTTATCCATTCTTTACGCGAAAAATGTACAGTTTTTATGTCAACTCACATATTGAATGATGTTGAGAGGATTTGTGACAGTGTTGCTATTTTAAATAAAGGAGAACTAGTTGCTTACGAAAAGACTGAAATTCTTAAAAACAAATATTCGGACAAACTAATAGAAATAGTTTTTGCTAAAAATGAAAAAGATATAAATATCAAGGATTTATTTGAAAAGATTAAATCTGTTGAAATATTAAAATCGGAGAAAAGTTCTGTTGTGCTGCTTCCAACCGATATGAGAAAAGCAAAAATTGATTTGCTGAATTTTATTGCATCTACAGGAATTGATATAGAAAGATTTGAAGTTAAATCTGCAAGTCTCGAAGATGTTTTTGTGAAATTGGTAGGAGGAACAAAGGATGAATAAAAATATCTTATTTGTGTTATTGAAAAATGAAATTGCCGAACAATTTCGATCCAGAAAGTTTATCGTAGTTTTAGTAGTGTTTGTTGTTTTTGCGATAATGTCACCAATAACTGCGTTGTTTATGCCAGATATAATTTCATCAGTTAGCGAATCACAGAATATAAAAATTGAAGTGCCGCCACCAACCTGGATAGATGCAGTAGTGCAATATGTGAAAAATATGACACAAATAATAAGTTTTGTTTTAATTATCGTGTATATGGGGATTATTGCACGAGAAAAAGAAAACGGGATTCTTGTTTTTCTATTAGTTAAGCCTGTTAAACGAACTGCTATTATCGTTAGTAAATATCTGTCAGTATTATTTGTTGCAATTGCCGGCATAACAGTTTCTTTTATTGTGTCAGGTTTTTATACTTTTTTGTTTTTTGAAGGATTTGTTATCAAAGATTTTTTGCTTCAGAATCTTTTTATTCTAATTAATATTATTTCAACATTGTTTATTGTTGTTCTTTTTAGTTCAATTTTTAAATCCCAGATTGTTGCAGGAATTTTATCGTTTGTAGCTTATTTATTAATTAGCCTGACATCTCAGGTTGAAAAAATTTCGGAATTCCTTCCATCCGGATTAATAACGCAGTGCAATAATATGATGAAAGGGACAGAAATTTCTTTTATGCCAATTCTTGGAACTCTAGTCTTTATGAGCATTTGTGTAGTTTTATCAATTATTTCTTTTAGTAAATGGGAGGCTTAATAGAAATTAAGTTTAATTGTTAATTATTATTTTTTCGTTTATTTTTATAAAATATTCTCAATAAAGATATGGAATTAAAAAATAAAAAAATTGAAACTCAGTTATCTCATGACAATTGTAAGAAATACGAAGGTGCAGTTGTTCCTCCAATATTTCAAAATTCATTGTTTTCGTTCGAAGATTGGGAAGCCGTGGACAGGGCATTTGAAAATCCTGACAAGAGTTTTATTTATTCTCGCGGGAAAAATCCTACCGTTAGTATTGTTGAAGAAAAATTGGCAATGCTTGCAGGAGCAGAAAAAGCACAACTCTTTCCTTCCGGTATGGCCGCTATATCAGCAGCTATTATGTATTGTGTTAATAGCGGAGATCATGTAATTTCATTAAAAAACCTGTATGGTCCATCAAGTAATTTCTTAACAAATTATTTAAAACCTAAGTTTAATGTTGATACAACTTTTGTTCAGGGAAATTCAATTGAGGATTTTGAAAAGGCAATAAAACCAAATACCAGCATGATTTATCTTGAAAGTCCATCAACTGCAGTGTTTAGTCTGCAAGATATAGAAGCTGTGTCAAAACTGGCAAAATCAAAAGGAATAAAAACAATTATTGATAATACCTGGGCAACGCCACTCTACCAAAAACCATTAGCAATGGGAATTGATATCGAAATTCATTCCTGCTCAAAATATCTAGGAGGTCACAGTGATATAGTAGGTGGGGTTTTAATGGGTAAAGCTGAGATAATAGACTCAATTTTTAAGCGCGAATATGCATGGTTGGGTGCCAAAATTGCCCCAATCGAAGCATGGTTACTTTTGCGGAGTTTAAGGACTCTGGCTGTACGTATGGAAAGACATCAGTACAATGCATTAACAGTTGCAGAATTTCTGGAAAATCATCCTAAGATTAAATTTGTAAGATTCCCTGGTCTTAAAAGTTTTCCTCAGTATGATTTGGGTAAAAAACAAATGACTGGGTACAGCAGTTTAATGTCATTTCAACTAAATACTGATGACATTAAAAAAGTAAAAATATTTTTTAATAGTCTTCAATTATTTCATAAAGGAGTTAGTTGGGGAGGATTTGAAAGTATGGTTTATGCACCGGCGATAGCTTATATAAAGGAGTTGAATGAAAAACAATTTGAAAACATGGGCATTTCCATGAGCGATATACGAATTTCGGTAGGTCTTGAAAATACTGATGATTTGATTGACGATTTAGAATTTGCCTTAAATAAAATCTGAAATATTATGCTGATTGATGATTTTAAACTTGAACGCTACTTTGCTAAATATGAATTCAGTACAAAATATCTGATTTCGAGTTCGGATTGTGATGGATTTAGTCTGGAGTATATTCTTTCGAGTGCTGATGACAAGGAAATGAGTTTGTGGAACAATTTGAGATTTGGATATACGGATTCCAGGGGTTCAGAATTTTTAAGAGAATCAATTGCATCTCAATATAAAACCCTTGATTTAAATAATGTATTGGTAATGTCACCAGGGGAGGCAAATTTTATTCTGATGAATACAATTTTGAATAAAGGTGATGAAATTATTTGCATGTATCCGTCATATCAATCATTGTATCAGGTTGCTGTTAGTCTCGGAGCAGTTGTGAAATGGTGGAAATTTGATTCGCATCAAAACTATCAGGTACAAGAACTGGAATCTTTACTTTCTAAAAAAACAAAACTGCTTGTTTTGAATTTCCCGCATAATCCAACCGGGTTTTTACCTTCAGTTGATGATTTAAACAAGATAATTTCTTTAGCCCGTAAATACAATTTGCTGATTTTTTCCGATGAGATGTACCACCAACTGGTTCATGATGCGTCAAAACAAATTCCATCAATTTGTGATTTATACGAAAATTCAGTTTGTCTGTGGGGAATGGCGAAATCTTTTGGTCTTGCAGGTTTACGATTCGGATGGGTTACTTCTCACAGGGCAGACATCTTGAAAAAAATGGTTTCATTCAAAGACTATTTAAGTATTTGTAACAATGCGGCTGGTGAGGTTTTGACATATATTGCCCTTAATCATAAGGATAATTTTATAAATCATAATATTAAAAAAATTGTAAAGAATAAAAAACTATTTTCTGAATTTGTCCGAAGAAATTCTGATTTAATCGAGTTTGTTGAACCTGTTGCTGGCTCTACTGCACTTGCCAAACTAAATATTGATTGTCCGAGTCTCGATTATTGTGAAAAACTGGTGTCAAAAACCGGCATTATGATGGTCCCGGGCGAGATGTTTGATTATGGAGATTCCTATGTCAGGATTGGTTTTGGTAGAGAAAATTTTGATGAGGTCTTGAAAATTTGGGAGAGTTATATTAATGAAAAAAAGCCATAGAATATTTTCCCACTATGGCTTAAAATTAATATTATTAATTCGCTGCTCCCGCAAAGTCTACCCCGCTTTAGCGGGGACTGCGTCTTGTGGTTTGGGAAAAAAGTTTGCCAAACCACAAGCTAATTTAAAAATTCATTATCTTTGAGTAATGTTTCAAGAAATTAAAGCATACAATACGACAACAAGCATCTGTAATTATATACAGTATGTTGTTGCAATTATAAACCCACAACCCGAAACTAGTAGCCCGAAATCCGAAACTAGTAACCCGAAACCCGAAACAAAAAAATCCCGCTATTACCTCGGCAAATACGAAAAACAAATAAACCACACAACCAATACAATAACCGAATATTACTACATTGGCGGACCAATGGGCAATACTGCGGTTTACATTAGCGAAAACGGAGAAACACCGGAGCTGTATTACACAATAACTGACCACCTCAGCTCCATTGTTGCCATTGCAGATGAGGGAGGCGAAATAATTGAAGAACAAGGTTACGACCCTTGGGGGCAGTACAGAAATCCCCAAACTGGCGAACCCGAAGAAACGCCACAACTTACTATGCTTTTCCGTGGTTATACCGGACACGAGATGTTGCCCGAGTTCGGCTTAATAAACATGAACGGTCGCCTCTACGACCCCGTAATTGCACGAGTTCTCTCTCCCGACAATCATGTGCAAAACCCCTACAATCCACAGAATTATAACAGGTATTCGTATTGTTATAACAATCCGTTGGTGTATGTGGATCCGAGTGGGGAGTTTATATTTACTTCACTATCTGCTGTATTTTGTCCACCATTAGTGACTTTCGGCGTGATGTTGGATGGGGCACTTTGGGGGAGTACTTTTAACCTTGGATTACAAACTTTTAATGTTATTAGGGGAAAGCAAAACAGTATAAATTGGTCTCAACTTGGAGGTGCGATGGCTGGTGGTGCAGTATTTGGTTTAATGGGAATGATGTCTCCGGCATTTAATGTAACATCAACAAGTTTTTCAAACAATTTTTCAACTTATTTAGGTAAAGCTGGCTATGCAACACTGTCTGGGGCACTTACAACTGCATCAGGAATGATTGTAACAGATTATTTAGATAATGGTAAAATTGATTATAATGTTAGAGATTACATTAAGGGAATTGCATTAGGAGGTTTGACTTCTGGTGTAATGGCTTTTGGAGGTTCTATGTTCGATTACTTTACTTGGGATAAATATGAATTACAACATCTTGATTTTGAAGGGAATTTAGATTTAAATGTTAAAAGTAAAATGTCCATATTAAATAAGAAATTTGGTGAAATATCGTATGACCCAAGTCTAATTAAAAAAGGAAATTTTAGTATTAAAACCAATTCTGACGGAGAAAGATATTATGAATTGACTATTGGTCCAGATGGTTTGATAAACAAAGGGCAAGCATATACTACTGCAAGTCATGAACAGTATCATTTAATTGACTGGACGACAAGCAAAAGACCTTATAAACGATATTTTGGCAGGACTTTTTCACAACAATTTGAGATAAATGCGCATAAACATGCTATGAGAAGATTTTCAACTCCACCAGAAGTTTGGATTGATAATATATACAAAATGAAGGGTAAATATCCAGGGTATGATTTTAAAGGTATTGCTTTTTCATTTGGGCCTGCTAAATTTTTGAATTTCTTTTATTAAAAAAATGAAAATAAAACCAGTAATATTACTCTTATTTCTTTGTTTGACCATGACATCATGTCATGTTCAGCTCCAATACAAAGGGATTGATTCAGAAAAAATTAATTTGTTTATATCCACAAATGATACTCTTAGTTCAGGAGAAGTAAAAATAAAGTGCATTTTAGTAAATAATAAAGATGTTGATATTGCTATTTTAAGATTATTGGATATAAAATCATATCCTGAAAGAGGTCCATATGCATGGTTTGCAAAAATTGTTGAAGAGAAAAACGATAAATATAAATTTATTCCGTTAACAGATTTCTTTTCTTTTTATCCTGATCAAGATAGTTATATTATTTTAAAGCCAAATGAATTTAAAGAATTGGAATTCATCATTGACTTTAGGCATTTGAGCGACAAGGAATATCCATTAGAAAGTATTGAAGAATATATGCAATACAACCCCTTGAATACCGACTATGGAGAATATTCTGTTACGATATCATACTATGATCAATATAGAATTCACCGCAATGCATTAAATGATAAAGTTGTTAGCAATTCAATCAAAATTATTTATCAAAGCGAGTGATATTCATGGTGCGAATAGTTGCCGCTCCCACAAAGTCTATCCCGTTCAATCTGGAATTACCCCGCTCGCTGCTACCGCAAGACTGCGTCTTGTGGTTTGAGAAAATTATTTACAAACCACAAGCTAATTTAAAATTCATTATCTTTGAGTAATGATTTCCAAAATTAAAACATATAGTCGTTTATTGTTTCAAGATGCAGGTCGGGAGAGTGTTTGTTATTTTGGTACTGTCACAAGATAAAATCTTGCGACAGCGGAGTACAATCGATAATTAAAAAAATGTACATTTGTATTATGAGCAGAAATTACAAATTCCATAATCCTGAAGGCGTTTATTTCACAAGTTTTACTGTCGTAGAATGGCTCGATGTCTTTACAAGAAATGAATACAAAGACATAGTAATTGATAGTTTTCATTACTGTCAAAAAGAAAAAGGAATGGAGATATTTGCCTGGTGTATTATGACAAGTCACGTTCATTTGATTTTCAGAATTATATCCGAACTAACTCCGCAGCAAGTTGTTGGGGATTTGAAGCGTTTTTCAAGCAAGGCTATTGTAAAAGCGATACAAAAGAATCCACAAGAGAGCCGTAAAGAGTTTTTACTGGAAAAATTTTCTGATGCAGCACAAAAATCTTCAAATGTAAGAGATTATAAATTTTGGCAACATGAAAATCATCCAATAGAGTTATGGAGTCCAAAAGTTACCAACGAAAAAATAAATTATATCCATTTTAATCCTGTTGAAGCAGGCTTCGTGTATAAGCCGGAAGAATATATTTATAGCAGTGCAAAAGATTATAGTGGAGAAAAAGGATTGGTAAATGATGTTATTGTTGTTATATAATATGTCATGTCACAAGATGCAATCTTGCGACAGCGGGGAAAAAGGATTGGTAAGTGATGTTATTGTTGTTATATAATGAGTCCTGTCACAAGATGCAACCCCGAAGGGCTCGCTGAAAGCAATCTTGCGACAGCGGGGTCTTATGGTGACTTGTCACAAGATAAAATCTTGCGACAGCGGAGAAAATTTTGAAGAGGCATTGAAAATTTGGGAAAATTATATCAACTAGAATAAAAAAACCGAAATAAAAATGCCACAGTTTTTTTAGTCTCTGTGGCATTTTATTAACAGTTATAATTATTAATTTCACGTCTTTTTAAAAGTGAAAGTTATACCATCCTCAGTTTTTCTTGTCATAGTATTGCCTTCAACAGTGTAAGATTCTCCTCCACCCGAAACATAAGTAAAGGTAATTGTATTTCCTGACAATTTCCACGTTCCTTTTGTACCTCCAATATAATTACCACTATTGATAGGATTATAATCTTCCTGATATGTCCCATCAGCATTTATTGTAAATCTGTGATAATTTACTAGTCTTTGTCCGTCAGATCTGCTGACAAATTCATATACACCAACAACATTAACGGGTTTTGGTTTTATATTGTCCTTATCCTTATCCTTATCCTTATCCTTGTCCTTGTCCTTGTCCTTGTCCTTGTCCTTGTCCTTGTCCTTATCTTTATCCGTACCTTCAACACATAAGTTTATTTCACCAACGTTAATTTCCGTTTTTTTATCAGGATTTGAAATTTCTTTTTGAACTTTAGAATCGCCAATACTTATTGTGAGTGTCGAGTTTTTAACAGTGCTAGGAATAGACAGCTCAAAATTTCCGTCTTTTGTGTACATATTTGAAAATTCCGGTTCACCCCAGGTAAGATTTGCCTGACCTCCGGTGTTTTTGTCATCACAGCCTGTAATTGTTCCACTTATCATGGTCATTGCAGGTACAGAAATGTCTAGGACTACGGTTTCTTTATCTTTCAAGGGGCCGGCATTTAGTTTTATTTCAAAACCTTTATAATTCATACCAACAACAAAATTCTGTCCTGCAGGAACCTGTGCTGAATAATTTCCATCATTGTCAGTAACGGCAGTAGTTTGAAATACTTTAACGCTTTGCCCTTTGATTGGTCTGCCGCTGCGGTCAATAACTTTCCCTTTTACAGTACCTGTCGATTTTTCAGGAACCCCAATAGCCCATGAACTAAAATGTTTTGTTTTTGCAAGATAATAACTGCCTTGTTTTCTGGCAATTGACTCAAATTTCCATAAACCGCTTTCTTCGTCGTATGAATACATTTCCATTTCTTCCGGCATATAATCCCTGTCTTCGTATGGAATTGCAACTTTGATGTTAGCATCAGCTTTTAGGCTTACCGGTCCTCTGTTGTCTGATAATTCAATAAACATTAAACCATATGCGAATAAAATAATTTCCTCATCATTTTTATTTAGACCTTTTAAGTTTTCTCCTGGCACTAAATTACCAAAACTATAATCGTTTGACGGAATTAGTGAAAAATTTGCATTTATATTTGTTTCATTAGACTTTATCGAACCAGGAGCCAATACTAAAGAAGACCCATCAGCCAGCTTTAATTCACCTCCTTGTGATACAGAAATTCTTGAACCGGCACCAAATCCATCTTTAGTATTACCGTGTGGCATCATGGCTATTTGTATCTGATTTATTTCTTCCGGTTTAGAAACTAGAATTGAATTGTTGTAATAATTTTCTTTTTCAAAATTTACAATTATTTGTTTATCTGTTGGTTCTAAAGCATCGAAAAGAAAACTACCGGTTTCTGATGTAGTGAACAGTTTTCCGTTTACACTTACTTTAACTCCTTTAAGCGGATAGTTATTGTTGTCTGTAACAACTCCAGAAATGGTCATTGTTTCATTTTTTTTATTCTGTAGGAAATTGCATGCTGTAAGCATTGTCAAAAATGCCAGACTAATTACTATTAAAAGTTTTGTTTTCATTGTTTTTTCTTTTTTTTCTTATTATTAAAATTACTATCACAACTATGACTATTATTATGAAAACAGCACCAATGCCGATTATAATGAAACCTATCAGCATATCTGAGCTATCTTCTGAAACTGATTGACTAGCCGATTTTTTTGTCTTATCAGGATTTGCATCTTCGTTTATGTCATCTTCGTTAATTCCATCATCTTCTTTAATGATTTCGTCAAGATCTATGCACCAGTCAGGTTTTTTAAATTTTGTTTCTTCTATTTTTTTACCTGAAACTACTACTGCTTGTTTATTTGAAATTACAACAGGTTTATATCCAGGGTTAATATCAGTACTTATTTCCATCTTTCCTTCAAGACCATAAATTTTAATTTCATCAGAGTTTTCTATTGCGAATTCAGTATCTAATCCTCTTATATAAGCCAGGGGACTAAAAACATGTACACCATCCTTCATGATGCCATAATTTCTGTTGTGTAAACTAACAATAAAATGACTTCCGTCTGATTTTGTACTTTTGAAGATAGCTTTACCCCTGAACATTCTGATTTCCATTTGATGTGGACTGCAATTTTGTATATATATTTCTGAGTTTTCTTCCAAAAATATTGATCCCCATATTACATTACCGGCTTTTAAATGAATTATAGCAGTTCCTTCTTTTGTAATTATTGCATCAGTTAAGCTGAATTTTAACGGGAATGTCTTTATTTGTTCTTCAACGAAATCATCTCCTTTAAAATATCCTCTATAAACTTCTCCTTTTGATGCTTTTGAAAGTTCAGGATATACCATTATGTTTCGTTCCTGTTTAATATCTGTTTCCAACCAGTGTAGAATCTGTTTTTCTACATCAGGATGGTCAGTTAAAGCAAACCCACTTGATAAGTCCGAAGAATGGGGAACATCATAGAGTACATAAGAAGCCACCATATTTAGATGTGCTGAATTTGACCAAACGACATAATCCCATGGAACAGTATATATGTTTCCAAATTGAATGCCTTTTACTAAATGTGTCCCGCTCGCTTCTCCCGAATTTAATCTTTTTAAAAATGAACTATTCTCCTTAAGTTGTTGAATACCAATTTTATGCGTGTTATACCATGATGCACCCTGTTTTCCAGCCCAATATCCAATCCAATCATAAAAATTGTCATCATTTCCTACTCCGTGATGTGGTGTGCCAACAGTTATTAATTTTCTTACGTTATTGTCATAAATCCTGCTTTGAACATATTGCCTTGCTATCAATCCGCCCATCGAGTGACAAATAAGATCTACCTTTTTGACTTTTATGGCGACTTTATCGAAATATTCTTGTATATTTTGTTTTAACAATCTGGATTGATCCTCAATCGAACCGGCTCCTGCATGGTAATTATGAGTAAATGTGAAATATCCTTTGTTCCCTAAATTGCCGCTCATCTTAGACCAAGTACCTGCTGTACCCAAAAACCCGTGAATGAAAAATATGGGCGTTCTGCAAACATTTACTATTACAGTATCAGTTACATATTTATCTTTATGATTACTATATGTAACTACTAATGCAACCGGAATAGTCTTTTTATATTGATAATCATAATTATTTTGATCCCTTTTTACTTGTTTTGACTCTGAATATTTATCCCAGTTTTTCTGCGAAATGTACTTTGGTGGATAATATCTTATTGTTGCATATCCGGATTCATCAAGTGGAACATTAAAGGAATGTTCGTCTGAATTGTTGAAGTTTTTTCCTCTGATATTTCCAAATTTAGGATTAGTGACTCTTACTGATTTGTTTCCAGGGTAGTTAAGGTACAGCTCTAAATACGAAACGCCGTCTGTTGCAACTGTATTATATTCTATCTTTCCATTGGTTTCGTACTTTGTTTCAAACATTGTCGAATCTATATTAACATATTTTATAAGATCGACTTTTACTTTACAAGCTTGATTGCTATAATAATTATGAGATCCGTTAACTGTAATAATGAATGATTTAAATGAAGAATCCTGATTATATCTGCTAAAATACTGGTCATATTTAAATATTACGTTTGGTTGCCCTTTGTCAATTACAGTTACCCATACATCATATTTGTTCTTGCATACAACAGTAATACCTTCACATTTTCCCGAAACAACTGTAAACACAAGAGAGGTGCTGTCCAACAAGCTTTTGTTAAATTCCAAGCTCTGTCCACCCTTTTCATTGTCACCAGTGCCAAAATTTTCAACATATCCAAAATGTTTTCGAATCTGTACTTTCTTTGTTTGAGCAGATATAATAAATGTAGTTGCCAAAAGAATTGTTAAGGCAGATAATAGTCTTTTCATAAAAGAAATATGTTTTTATTTGTAATTATTTATCAATTTTGAAATACTGTTTCTTATTGTGCAATCCACTTGATAAATTTTTAATAGTGCTATTTTAAAAAAGCTTTACAAAGATATTTTAAAATATTTATTTACAAAATATTAGGCAGTTTTTTTTCGTAATTAAGGATTTTACTACTTGCATTGCTATGTGTTTGAGTTTTATTATGTTTGTTTTAAAATTGATTAAAAAATGAATCTGCTGGCTATTAAATCATATTATTAGGCTAAATTTTTGCATGTGGGGTAGTGATTTGTAATAAAAATCCGTTATTATTATAAGTTCATACAACTTTTTGATATGACAACTGCACTTTAAGTTAAATGGAAACACAAAACCTGCAGATATTGATAGAAGGATGTCTAAAAAATGACAGAAATTCGCAAAAACAGATTTATGATTTGTACAAAAATGCAATGTATTCGGTTTGTTTGAGAATCTGTGCTGATTGTGACGATGCTAAAGATGCTTTGCAGGAGGGTTTTGTTGAAGTTTTTAAGTGTATAAATGCTTTTCGTTCAGAGTCCAGTCTGGGTGCCTGGATAAAGACAATTATGGTAAGAAGGGCAATTCGGAAACTTAAAAAACTCAAATTTGAAAAATTCCCTGCAAATCTTCATGAACCGATTGAATTTGAGTCGGATATAAGCGGAGAGGAGTTGCATAAAGCAATTCTAATGCTTGATGAAGGATATCGCAGTGTTTTTGTGTTATATGAAGTAGAAGGATATTCGCATCAGGAAATTTCCCGAATCTTGAAAATAAGCGAAGGAACCTCAAAGTCCCAACTACATTACGCAAAGAAAAAGTTGCAGTTAATCTTACAAAAAATATATGGCTATGAAAGATAATAAACTAAATAAAGCAATTACAGATTTGCCGGTATTCGAAGCTCCGGATGTATGGCCGATGATTGTAAAAGAATTGTCTTCTGATTCAGATAGAAAATATTTCTTTATTGCTCTTTTTCTTATTTTGTCATTAGGTCTGGCTTTGTCTTTAGTAAATATTAGTAGTGGAACCAATCAAAGATATTATCAATCTGAAATTAACCAGCCAATTGATGACTATATTAGTTATAATAGCTTAGGTGAAAATATCGAAGTGATTTCTCCGGTTTATACCGAAAATAATTCATTTGATGCAGAAGAAAATCAGGAATTTGTTAATGACAACGAAATTTTAATTCCACAAAATATTGTTAAAGAGATTACAACAATTGATTATACTAATACATTTGAAAATTTAGGAATATTTGGTTATAAAAGCATATTGTTGATTGTCGAGAAAGGCGAAAACCTTGTAAATAATCCTTCGTTTGAAGAGTTTACAATTTGTCCGAAAGGAATTGTCGGAAAACCAGAGAAGAAGCTTATTCCACATTGGGATGTTCCCAGCAAAGGAACCCCTGATTATTTTAACTCGTGCTGTGATGGAGAAGCCGGAGTTCCTCAGAATTTTGCAGGAAAGATGTTTGCCAGGACAGGTAAAGGGTACTGTGGAATAATTCTTCGACAAAACTTTACAAGAGACAACAAAATTACAGGAGAAAAACCGCTGATTTATCGTGAATATATTCAAACTGAACTTAAGTCTGAATTAGTTCAGGGAAAAAAATACAGGATCAGATTTTATGTGTGCAATTCTTCAAATTCAAGATTCGCAGTAGATGCGATCGGAGCATGTGTTACAACGGAAAAGGTAAAATTAAATACTAAAGAGGTAATGGAATTGATCCCTATTGTTGAAAATCCGTCAGGTCAATTTCTTACTAATCAGTCATCTTGGGTTGTGATTGAAGGCATTTATCAGGCTCAGGGAGGAGAGAAATTTTTGACAATCGGGAATTTTTATAACAATTATTCTACTAATTACATTATGCAAAATGGTAATTCTAAATTTAATTATGCTTACTATTATATTGATGATGTAAGTGTTTATGAAGTGGAAGAAATGTTTGAAACAAGGTTGATTACTGATAGTATTGTGGAAGCAGAAAATTATTGTCAGAATACCGATTTTTAGTAAATCTTTTTAAATCATATAACTTCGAATGTAAAGATTTTGTATATTTGCAGAAATCAACCAATTAATTTATTTAATATGAGAAAAAATACAATTATTTATCTGCTAATGTGTCTTGTGGTAATTATTTGTAACGGTTGCTCAGGTAATGGTACTTCTGAAAAGAATAAACCAGTAATCCGGGTTACCAAGACTTATAATCTAAACACAGAATTGAGTAGTCTGAATTGGATTAGAAATGTTGATTATATTCACATTACTAAAAAGGTCAAGGTGTTTGGCGTATATGCTGACGTTAGTCTTGATAATGTTCAGTTGGAAACTTCCGGGGAATCGAAATTGACTGGTGGTAGCATAGTGGTTATTGATAATAAAATTGAATCGGGAATTGTGGAAATTGACTTATCATTGACCCGTTTTTACAGCGATGAAGAAGAAAGCTTTTTTGTTAATGAAACCTATCCTCCTGCTAAATTAATGATTCAGAGTTTTGCAAAAGACAGTGTTTCTGATAATCATTACATAGCTAAAGGAACCGTTACAATAAATGAAAAAACCACAGATATAGAATTTCCAGTAGAAATAAATATTGATGATAATTCAAATCTGTTTTTCAAGGCAAATTACCAGATACAGACTTCCGATTGGCAAATATTAAAACAACCAAAACCTGAGAATGTTAATTATGATAGAATTAATTTCAGCTTTGATTTGGTGTTTGATAATGTTGTGGAAAAAACTGACACAGTTAGTTTTTAGTTATTAAAGTTTCACAATTTAATTTTGACAATTCGCCACAGAAATAAGCATTGAAAATTTACTTTTTTTTTGCAATCTTTCTCTGCCCCAAGCCCTAAGCCCTAAGGACAAATAGGCTGGTAATAAAAATTAATTTCATATAAAGCTAAATAGTTACTATTATTTGTAACTTGCACAAAATTTTATCATGGATACTTTAAATACGGATAGACCTAAGTCCGGTAAAGATAATACGAAGAAGTCTTTTAATGCCGGTATTACTCAATTTTTGGTTGATGAAGAGTGTCGTTTATTAGAATTTCTCATGAAGAAGTTTCCTGAAAAAAGTAGAAACAAACTTAAGTCCTGGCTTAAAAATAAAAATGTAGAGATTAGTAATTCTGTTGAGACATCTGCTACAAAAAAACTATCAATTGGAGATAAAGTTGAAGTTTTTCAGGGAAGAATTCATGAGAGAAAAGATTTGTGTGGTATTAAGATATTTTATGAGGATGATTATATTATTGTTATTGAAAAGCCTTGTGGAGTTTTGTCGGTTCCGGCATATAAAGAAGAACATACAAGTGCATACAATATTTTATCTGACTATGTAAAAAGAAAAAACAATAGAAAGATATATCCTGTTCACAGGCTTGATGGCAGAGTTTCGGGTGTAATGATGTTTGCATTAAAACCCGATATTCAATTAATTTTAAAGGATAATTGGAAAGAAATGGTTTTTGAACGAAAGTACATAGCTGTAACTTCCGGAGCATTAAAGAAAAAAGACGGAACAATTTCCTCATATCTGGCAGAAAATAAAATGTATAAAGTATATTCAACAAATGATACCGAAAAAGGCAAATTAGCGATTACTAATTATAAAACTATTAAGACAATAAATAATTATTCTTTATTGGAAGTAAAACTAGACACAGGTCGAAAGAATCAAATCAGAGTACAACTAAGTGATATTGGAGCTCCGATAGTAGGAGACGAAAAATATGGGTCTAATGAAAATCCTTTTGGGAGAATAGGTTTACATGCATGGATTTTAGGAGTTATACATCCTGTTAGCAAGGAAAAGATGAGGTTTGAGAGTAAGATACCGGAGGAATTTCAGAAATTGTTCAAATAATAACATCAGTAATTACTTTTTTCTTAAGATTGTCAATATGCACGTTGATAAATCCTTGTTCAAAATCATTTGTACAATATGCAGCAACGAATTCATCAAGACTAATTTTTTGACCTGAAACGGGAGGGAAGAGACTATCTTGTATAGCTCCGGCTATTCCGGTAGGCATTCCGTCAGAGCCAAAGATTAAGTCTTTTCCGGGAACAAATCCGGCACTGTCAATTAGCATTCTGAACGGATTGTTGGTTTCACAGTAATGTTGAGTCAATCTGTCAGAATATATTACAGAATCCATATTAAAATTAGGTTGCATACTCAATATTAATCCAAGATCTTTAGCAATAAATGCTTGCTTTTTTGTTATAAATTGAGCGTGTTCCAATCGAACTTTAATATCCGAACTTCTTTTTAGGATTTTACTTAATGAACTTAGTACTTGCTCTATTGCAATATCTCCAATACAATGAATAGCAATATCTTTTTTAAACTCAGATATTTCTACAAGTTTATCTAAAAGATCTTTATCAGTATAAATTAATAATCCTTTTTCTGATGTTTTGTATCCGTATATTGCAGCACTTGAGGCTCCAATAGCTCCGTCTGTAAATAATTTAACTCCGCGACACAAGTCCTTATATTTTTTTTGAAGATTAGGGTAAATGTCCGGGTTTGTCCATATTTCCGTATAAGCATAGAAGTCAATTTCAGACAGCAAGTTAAAAATATTGTTTGATGCAACAAACATATCAGCAGTAAAACATACCCCAGCATTCAGGTTTTTTTTAAGTGCTAGGTCTAATGTGTTTTTATTAAAACTGAATAATTCGGATAAGTAGGCTAATATCTTTCTTAAATTTTTTTCGACCCAAATTTGATTGTTATTGTTTTCTACCCATTCGGAGTAGTCTTTGGATATTTCATATTCCGCTTTTTTATTGAAAACATATTTATGTAAAGAATTATTGCAAATAATAACAGGAGGTAGTGATTCTAATTCTGCTTCTGAAAAACTGTAAAAAGAATCGAACCAACCTATTACAACATTTACATTTTCCGGCGCTAATTCTTTCAGTGTTTGTAAAGCCTTATTTTTGTTCTTTACGTAAAATAAATTTTCTGCGGTATTAAGTACAGAATAAGTAAATAGATGATTATGATTATCTTTAAGCAGTGGAATACGTGTCATCACTCATCCTCATAAATAATTTCTTCATCCGATTCGAGTTGACCGATTACCTTAAACTCAGTTCTTCTATTTTTCTGACGACCTTCGGGATTATCTCTACCGTCAGGATGAGAATTTGGAGCAATCGGGAAATTTTCCCCATATCCTTTTGCAACAAGACGTTCAGGGTTAATACCTTTTAAAATCAAATAATTAACAACAGATTGAGCTCTGTTTTGAGAAAGAATCATATTATTGTATTCTGTGTCAATACTATCTGTATGTGAACTGATTTCAACAATAATTTCGGGGTATGCTAAAAGGATTTTATAAATAGTGTTGTCAATTGTTTGCTTTGCTGTTGTAGTTAAATCAAATCTTGCGAATTCATAATAAATATTTTGTACTATAAATGATTGAACCGGAAAAGTGTTTACAATAATTGCGTCAAGTTCTAATGTGTCTGATCTTGTAATGTTCTTTGTAGTAAATGGTAATCTAATTTCTTTTTTATTAAAATCTTTAACAGAAACAATGTAATCATTGCCTTGTTCTAGGTTAAAGAAATATGATCCTGAGCTCGTAAAATCAGTTTTTACAAACATTTCCTTGCCAGTTTTTTTGTCTAACATAAATAAATTTACCGGATAATCATAAAGTAGCTCAATTTCTTCGCTTTGGTCTAGCACATCAAGACTAATAGCCATTTCATTTTTATATTCCTGCTCAATACTTTTAAAAAACAGTGAATCTGTTATCCCAAATACTTTTCCTGTTACAGCAATGTTTATGTAATCTTTATAAATAAACTCATAAATGTCATCACAGCAGTTTTCGTTACGAAGTGAATACCCGCCGGTTCGGTTTGATACCATAAAACCGTTTTGTCTGCTATCATCTAAAATATAATATAAATCATCAAAACTTGAGTTTATTGGGTAACCCACATTTACAGGTCCGTCAAAACTTTTACCTTCGCCAAATGTTTTAAAAATATCAAAACCGCCTAGTCCTGGTAATCCGTTTGAACTATAATACAATATTTTAGTTTCAATATTATAATATGGTGTAATTTCATTTGCAATAGTATTTATTCTTTTACCACAGTTTTTAGGTTCTTTCCATTCTCCTTTTTTTCTGTCATAATAAGTAAACCATAAATCCATTCCTCCTCTGCCTTCAGCTCTGTCTGAAACAAAATAAAGTACGTCTGTGTGTAATCTTGAAACACCGGTTGTAGGCATACTATTACTTGTGCCAAGCATATTTATAATGTCCGGTAATGCAACCGGTTCTTGCCATTCATTATTTTCAAGTGTAGAAACGAATATTTTACAAATGATATTTCTGTTATAATCCTTTTCACACCTCGAAAAATAAAATCTGTTTTTATCATAAGAGAATGCTCCATTACCGGTATTGATATTTTCACCGTTTATCAAAGGGTTAAATTCTCCAAGATTTTTCCATGTATCTCCGTTGCGCTGTGCTAAATAAAATTTCCTTACAGGTAATTTGTCTGTTTCAGGATTATAGTATTTTATCTCGGATTCAGGTAAAGAGGCAAAAATCAATTTATCTTTTTCATACGGAATTGGTGAAAAGTCTATGTGTGGTTTGTTGACAGTGGTGTCAAGTAATTTAATAACAACATTTAGAGAACTATCTTTGAGTATTTTTGCCGAACTTATACCTTCTATGTGAGTTTTTGCCAATTTAGATTCTTCTTTATATTTTCCACTTTTCTTTGCTTCGGATACAAATTGATTATAAAAGTGTTTTGCATCTTCATATTCGCCTAAACTATGCATACAACTTGCATAATTAAATAAATCCATTAAATTTTTTTCCGGATCATTTTTATAAGTATTGTACAAATAAACCTTGGCTTCTTTATAGTTTTTTTCCCTAAAATACAATCTTCCTAGTGAACTCTGAACCTTTGGATTTCCCGGACGCATTTCATCATATATTTTATAATAGTCAATAGCCGTAAAGATATCTCCTGATTTTTCTGCAATTTTTGCTTGCTTTAGTAATTGACCGGGCGATAATTTAATGGAATTGTTATTTTGAGCGTAGCATAAGCTTGAAATCAAAATAAAGGCAGGTATAATCCATATTTTCTTTATCATCTTTTTGTGCTTTTTTAACCTGTTTATTTTAGTCATTATATCAACTATTAGAAATAGAATTAATACCTGTCACAAGGCAAAGTTATTGTATTTAGTGTTTTACTGATATTCTTATAAATCAGCGAAATTTCCAAAGCTCCTTTGTTGTTAGTAGCAGCCTGTAGGGCAGATATGTTAACATCATAACTTACTCCGATGTCAAATCCATAAACACTTAAGCCACCTGTGAAAATTACTGCATCAATATTGTTTAAAGAGTATCTTGCATGAGCTCCGGCAAAAATCTTATCAAACACACCAGGTTCGGTAAAAACATAGTGAAACAATGCTCCAAAAACCCAGTCGCTGGCACGTTTATGATACATAGTTAAAAATGAAGGATTTAAATATAGTTTGTTCTTTAAAGGGAAATAAACGCCACCGTTAAAGACTATTCTCATTGGCAATCTTTGATCCTGACGCAAAAATGACTCAACCGGTGTATTTATGTGAAACAAAGCTGCTCCAAAATATGTTTTACTTTTATTTACACTCAAAGAGTAGTTCATACCGGCATTTATATCAGTGTAATTGATGTTTTCATCCCATGAATCGGTATTATTTGGTAAATTCGGGTCAAAGTAACCAGTAATAGTATTAAATTGACTTGGTAATGACAATCCTGTCATTGAAAAACTTTTAAGCACGTAACCTGCCTGAACTCCTATTCCAAATGTATGTATATTGTCAACCGTAAATATGTAATTGCAGGAAACAAAAATTTTATTAACATTTAAGTTACTTGCTCCCGAATTATCATTAACAAAGAAAGCACCCATTCCGAATTTTGAAGTCTGGTTAACCTTAAATGGTTTGTCAAGTCCTCCCGAAATTGTTTGATAAGGAATACCTATTGCAGACCATTGTGTTCTGTAATTATTCGTAAAACGCCAATTCCCATTAAAGAAACCCGTTTCGGCAGGATTTATAGACAGAGGAGATGCGTAGAACTGACTAAAGTGTATGTCTTGCGCCAGAGTAATTTTAGGTGTTGTGCCCCAAAATATCGTTACTAATGATAAAAAAAATATAAACTTTTTCAATGCTCAGTTTTTTTATTTCGTTCAAATATAGTATTTTTGTTTGTAAAGAAACAAATTTTACTTTAAAAAAAGCACTGGAGCATGAAAATTTTTTCAAAACTTTTCTTTGGATTAAGTTTAATTATTTTGGGGTACGGATTATTCGGTCAACCGGTTGTTAGTTTTAATGCATCTGAAACCGAAGCTTGTGCACCGGTCAACATAATATTTACAAACACATCTTCAGGTTGTTCAGGAGCTGCGACATATTACTGGCAGGCAGGTACCGGGGACGTTTCTAATAATGAAAATCCGGTTTTTAACTATTCAAATGGTGGCGTTTATACTGTTTCATTGACTGTAACATGCGATGGTTTTGATGTTACTGAAACAATGCAGATTACAATTTTTGATCCTCCTGTTGCTAATTTTGACGATACACAAATTAAAGGATGTATTCCATATAATGCAGTTTTTGCAGATTTATCAACACTTGGAGATGCTCCGATTGATACTTGGCAATGGTATTTTGGTGATGGAACTACAGGCAGTACACAAAACCCATCGCATTTGTATGGCTCAACCGGAACATATAATGTAAGTCTTATAGTTACTGATGAAAATGAATGTACAAATCAGATTACTCACAATGCTTTGATTTCTGTTGCAGGAAATCCTACAGCTAGTTTTTACGGAGATAATCCAACCTGGTGTACAGCTCCTCATACCGTAAATTTCTTTTCTACTGTTACAACTACATTTGGATCAGCATCAACAATAGTTTGGGATTTTGGTGATGGTTCCCCTGCTGGTAGCGGTGCGAGTCCATCTCATACGTATAACTCAACAGGTGTGTATGATGTAAGCATAACTGTTACTGACAATGTTTATGGGTGTGAAACAGTTGTTACACAGAATGATTATGTGAGAATAACAATTGCTGAACCAAATTATAGTGTACTTGAAGGTAATGTTGTTTGTAAAAATACTGAAGTACATTTTGTCAATCAAACAGGATATTCTTGTTCGTGGCAGTTTGGAGATGGAGGGACTAGTTATCAGAATACTCCGGTACATACTTATAATACCGGAGGTAATATGTCAGTAGTCTTTACTGTAGATCCGGGTGGCCCCTGCGAAGCTTCAACAACTTTTATTCT
This sequence comes from Bacteroidota bacterium, assembly GCA_029558535.1. Lineage (GTDB taxonomy): Bacteria > Bacteroidota > Bacteroidia > Bacteroidales > ML635J-15 > Bact-19. The sequence continues at coordinate 127,496 of JAKQEK010000253.1, forward strand.
TTTAGTGGAAGAAGTTACAGCTTCTTTTACAACAAGTCCATCCAATTTGTTTTCATGTACAACTCCTTTTACAGTTAATTTTACAAATACTTCATCAGCTAACGCTACAAGTTATAATTATTACTTTCAGGATGGAGGTTCTTCGACTTTACCAAATCCTTCACATTCATACAATAGTCCAGGGGTTTACCAACCAACTTTAACTGTTACAACTGCAAACAATTGCGTTCATACTTTTATAGGACCATTAATTACTATAAATTCGCCTGATGCTTCTTTTGTTGGAGATACTATTGAAGGTTGCGAACCCTTGACAATTGATTTTACATATAATGGTACAACTCCGCTGGCAACTATTACAAACTGGAATTGGAATTTTGGTAACGGGCAGACAAATCCATCAGGAACAAATACTGCAAGTTCTACATACAACTCCGGAGATTATACTGTTACACTTACAGTAACCGACAATAATAACTGTACAAATGTTGGTACTCTTGAGATTTCTGTTGGAGAACCATATTTTCCTACTATTGACGTCGTAACCTATGAAGATCACGACCCCTTGCCGAGCGATCATTTGTGCCCTCAGGATTCAGTTGAATTGTATTTATGGGATTGGAATAATCCGGATATTGATGAATTTACTTGGTGGATTGATTCAACCGATAATCAAGGAGGAGATGAGTATCAAATGTGGCAGTTTGATCAGGATACAGGATGGATTACTATTCATATGATTACTGTTTATAATGGGTGTAGAGATACTCTTCTTTGGGATAGTGTTTATATTAGTGGTCCAATTATAGATGGTATTTCCTCTTCGTCAGAATGTGCAACGCCTTTAGACTATTTATTTACACTCGATTATACCGAAGCAGATTATTGGGATTGGTTTACTTATTATATTACAGGAGGAGTAAGGACAGATCTTGGTTCCGAATTAGGCTCTACTGATGATGAATATTCATTTACATATCCTTACCAAGGTAGTTTTTGGGTTCAGGTAATCGCCTATAATACCGAGTCTGGATGCGAATACATAGATTCTGTTCAAATTACTATTTCATCGCCCCAGGCACTATTTGTTATAATTGATGATGAAGTATGTATTGATGAACAGGTTGTGTTTTACGGAGGTACTTCTGTAAATGTTATGGAGTATTATTGGGATTATGGTGATGGTACTAATTCGGGATGGATAAGCAATCCTTCGTCACCACATGCCTATACGACCGTAGGATATTTTACTGTTACTCTAACCGTTCGAGATGGGAACGGTTGTGAAAATTCGATGACGGATGAAATTCATGTGTTGGGACCAGAAATTCATATTACTGCTGATGAAACACACGGTTGTAATAGCTTATCTGTTAATTTTACAGAAAATATTATATCAGATGATCCAATTACTTGGATATATTGGGAATTTGGCGATGGGCAACATTCTTATGGGTCAGGCACTGTATCACATAATTATTTGCAGGCAGGTGTATATTCTGTAACTGTCTCAGCAGGTACTTTACATAATTGCGAAGCTAGTGTTGAATTTCCTGATTTTATAACTGTAGTATCCGTTAATGCAAATTTTTCTTCTCCTGATCAGTTTGGTTGTGTCGGAGAAGATATCGTTTTTAATGCTTTCGAGACAGATGAATCATATACTTATACATGGCAATTTGGAGATGGAGAAGAAAATGTAGGTCATGATACAACTGCCACTCATCAATATACTTCAGGTGGGATTTATAATGTATATCTTAAAGTTGATGATGGATATGGTTGTATAGAAGAACAGACGCTTAATGAGTTTATTATTATACAACAACCTATTGCAAATTTTTCTGTTGCAAATGACAACTTACCTTGCTATCCAGTAGAGCCGGACATTATACCAAATTGTTCGGTAGTGCCTGCCGGAACTGCTTTGTATTATGAATGGATAATGGGAACAGGGGATACATTGTATGTGGAAGATCCGGAATTGTATTATACATTACCGGGCACATATACTATAACTTTAAATCTATCAACTTATTTTGGGTGTACTGATTCTTTTTCTCATGATATTACCATAAACGGACCTTATGCTGAGGCAGAAATAAGCGATACTATGGCTTGTGTTGGTCAGGATATTTCTTTTGAGTTAGTTAATCAGCAAAATGTTGATGAATTTGTTTGGGTTGTAGGCGGTGGAGACTCATATACTGAGGAGTCTTTTACGCACTCTTACGATTTAGTCCCGCCTCAAGGTTTTTATCCGGTTAATCTTACCCTTACGTCCGGAACTTGTGTTGTTACTTTCATTTACAATGTCTATGTATTTTCTGTAACTGCAGGGTTGATGCTTACCGACACTGAAAGCGTTGAACTTCCCGAAGGTTTATGTTCTCCGTTTGATGCTTTATTGACAAGTGTTTCAGAAAATGATATTTATAGACAATGGTATATTAATGGAGTCGAAACAGGTTCAGGAAATAATCCCGAACCATATACTTTTACAAATAGTACTGCTTTTGATCAAACTGTTACGGTGAGTTTGGTTATTGAAGATGATAATGGATGTACAGACAGTGTTGCAACTACAATAGATGTTTATGCATTGCCTCAGGTATTGATATCAAATGATACAGTTATTTGTAGAGGAGATGGAATAACAATTTATGCAGCAGGTGGGATATCTTACAACTGGTATCCAGATAATCATATTACCGATGTTAGTGTTCAGGCTCCCGGTGTAGATCCAGAAGAAAATATGACTTATTATGTGGATGTTACCAATGAAAGAGATTGCGTTAAAACTGATTCTGTACGAATTGTTGTTCAACAAGAACCGGAAATATTTTTAATACCAGCCGCAGATACAATTATTATAGGGGATACAGTGTTCTCAGTTTTAACAGCAAATCAGGAAAATTTAAGTTATTTGTGGACTCCACCTGATTTTATTTCATGCACTGATTGCCCGGAGCCTTATTTTAATCCTGAAGAATCTACACGTTATAATCTGACTGTTGAGGATAGTATGCATTGCTTCCGTTATCATTATTATATTGATATTGTTGTTAACGAACAATATACTCTTGATGTTCCCGGAGCATTTATGCCACTTGGTAGTGAAGGAAACAGACTCGTTTATGTCAAAGGTTTTGGAATAAGAAAATTGCTGCACTTTAGAATTTATAACAGATGGGGAGAAGAAGTATTTTATACTGACGATATACATCAGGGTTGGGACGGCTATTATAACGGACAACTGCAAAATATTGATAATTACAGTTATTATGTGGAAGCCGAAATGTTTGATGGAAGTATTCAATCCAAAAAAGGAAATATTATGCTGATTAGATAGATATGGTTTACATCTTGTTTTCTGATTTTTCTTAATTAATGTTCTGATTTATAAAAATAATGATTGTAATAACAGGAGCGGCTGGTTTTATTGGTAGTAATCTTGCAGCATTACTGATTAAAGAGAATTTTACTGATCTCGTTTTAGTTGATGATTTTTCGATTAAAATAAAGGAAAATAATTTTCTTAATAAAAATGTGACTGCGAGAGTATTAAGAGATGATTTTCCGGTCTGGCTGGATAAAAATCACAGATTTGTTCAATTGATTTTTCATTTAGGAGCCAGAACTAATACTGCTGAATTTGATTATAATATTCTTAATAGATTGAACACACAATTTAGTAAAACAATCTGGTTAAAATGTTGTGATTACGGATTGCCATTGATTTACGCTTCTTCGGCTGCAACTTATGGATCCGGAGAAAATGGATTTAGCGATACAACAAATCCTGAAATACTCACACCTCTTAATCCTTACGGGGAATCAAAAAATGAATTTGATAAATGGGTGCTTAAGCAGGAAAGAAAACCATATTTCTGGGCAGGATTAAAGTTTTTTAACGTTTATGGACCTAATGAATATCATAAAGGTAGAATGGCATCTGTTATTTTTCATGCATATAACCAGATAAAGGCTAACAGTAAATTAAATCTTTTCAAATCTCACCGCAATGATTTTGCTGACGGGGAGCAAAAGAGAGATTTTATATATGTTAAAGATGTCTGTAAAGTAATGTATTTCTTTATGAAGATGAGAAAGGTCAGTGGAATTTATAATCTTGGAACCGGTGAAGCAAGAACTTTTAATGATCTCGGAAAATCAGTTTTTAAAGCAATGGGTTTGAAAGAGGATATAAACTATATTGATATTCCTGAAGATATAAGGGAGAAATATCAGTATTTTACCGAAGCGGACATGAACAAACTTAAAAGTATCGGTTATACACAATCTTTTTATTCTCTTGAAGATGGTACGGATGATTATGTGAAAAACTATCTGAATGGAGGAAAATACGAATAAAATGAGTTCAGAAAAAAAATATAAGGGAGAAGTAGAGGAAAGCAAGGCTAAAAACAGTGCTCTTATTGTCAATGAGGGCGTTGAACAACCTCCACAAATAAATCCTGCTATTGCAAAAATAAAGAAACGGAAAAGTCTTTTAACTTGTGCTGATTACGTTGAAGGTATTAAATCGGGAGATATTAATATATTAGGTCAAGCCATAACGCTTGTCGAAAGTAAGCTACACGAACATTACGAACTTTCTCAACAAATAATAGAGAAGTGTCTTCCTTATGCAGGAAAGTCTTTTAGAATTGGAATTACCGGAGTTCCCGGAGTCGGAAAAAGTACATTTATCGAATCTCTGGGAATGGAAATTGTTAAATCCGGTCGTAAATTAGCTGTTTTAGCAGTAGATCCGAGCAGTGAAAAAAGCGGTGGCTCAATTTTAGGCGATAAAACCAGAATGGAAGAATTGGCTATTCATAAAAATGCTTTTATCAGACCTTCTCCTTCAGCGGGATCATTGGGCGGTGTAGCAAGGAAAACGCGAGAAACAGTTGTATTGTGTGAAGCAGCAGGATTTGATACGGTTTTTATTGAAACTGTTGGTGTTGGACAATCAGAAACTGCCGTGCATAGTATGGTAGATTTCTTTTTATTACTGATGTTGTCAGGAGCAGGCGATGAATTGCAAGGGATTAAACGTGGAATAATGGAAATGGCGGACGTAGTTGCAATTACAAAAGCTGACGGGGAGAATGTTAAGAAAGCTGAACTTGCAAGAGTCCAATATCAAAATGCTTTACATTTGTTCCCTCCAACGGCTTCAGGATGGATAGTGCCAGTGCTTAAATGTTCGGCTCTGACTAATGAAGGAATTAATGAGTTATGGGAACAGATTCTTGCATACTTTGATCATACTCTAAATAACGACTATTTCAATAAAAATCGCCTTGAGCAATCAAAATACTGGTTTTACGAGTCGGTAAATTCAACACTAAAGGAAAGGTTTTATCATGACGAGAAAGTAAAAAAGCATATAAAACTATTTGAGGAACAAATTTCTGCAGATAAAATAAGTAGTTTTATCGCTGCCCAAAAATTACTTGATATCTATTTTAAGAAAAAATGATTGGTCAGGAAATAGTCTATAAAACGCTTGAAAAACTGGAAATTACGTACGAGTATTACCAATCCCCTGAAGATTTCTCGAATGAAGATGACGGTAGTTTTTGGGCAAAAATAAATGCTACCAGATGTAAAAATCTCTTTATGAGAAACCATAAAGGCGACAGACATTTTTTGTTAATTTCAGATTATTATAAAAATATAGATATTCATAAGTTTGAACAGAGATTTAAGAAAGGAAAAATCTCATTTGCTTCTCAACAAAGAATTGATAAGCATATAAAAGGGACTATTGGAGCAATTTCTGTTTTTAGTTTGTTAAATGATGACAATAATAGTGTTGAAGTTTTTATTGACGAATCTCTCCAAAATTGTACAAGACTTACTTTTTTGCCAAACGAATTAAATGCCCTTATCGCAATTTCTTTTCAAGATTTTTTGCGTATTCTTGATTATTCAGGAAATAAATACGAGTTTATCAATCTATCATAATTTGTTAAACTGTTATTATAAAATCTTAATATAGTGTTAAATGAATAAATCGGCTGAATTAAATTGTTATTTTTGCCATATAAAATATTTAGAAGATATGAAAGGATTATTCAAATTAGGTATTTACATGGTATTTTGCTTATTATTTTTTATTACATCATGTAATAGCGATAAAAATAGAAAGATGGACTTTGAATTAAAATATCCCGAAACAAGAATGGACACAACAATATTAGATATTTATTTCGGCACACAAGTTTGTGATCCGTACAGATGGCTTGAAGACGATAATTCTGTTGAAACAGCCGAATGGGTAAAACAACAGAATGAACTAACATTTAAGTATTTGGAGAATATTCCATATAGAAATAATATCAAAGACAGATTGCTCAAAATATGGGATTATCCAAAAATGTCTGCTCCTGTTAAGAAGTCTGATAAGTATTTCTATTATCGTAATGATGGACTTCAAAATCAAAGCGTGTTGTATTACAAAGAAAAACTTAACGGAGAGGAAATAGAATTATTGGATCCAAACCTTTTCGATAAAGAGGGTAGTGTTGCTTTATCTGCCATAGCCGTTTCGGATGATGGAAAGTATTTGGGCTACGCAATTTCTAAAGCAGGAAGCGATTGGCAGGAAATTTTTGTTAGGGATATAGAAACAAAGAAGGATTTAGAAGATCATATCGAATGGGTAAAATTTTCAGGAATATCTTGGTATAATGATGGCTTCTATTATTCAGGATATCCGGCACCTGAACAAGGTCAGGAATTGTCAGGGGTTAATGAAAACTGTAAAATATATTATCACAAATTGGGTACTCCACAGGCTAATGATGTAGTCGTTTATGAAGATTTGCTCAATCCTGAGACTGGCTTTTCAGCAGGTGTTACAGATTCGAAAAAATACTTAATAATTGTAGCAACAAAATCTACTTCAGGTAATGCATTGTATATTAAAGATCTGAGTTCTCCACAGTCTTCTATAAAAAAGATTGTAGATAATTATGATAATGATTTTCAGGTAATAGACGAAATTAACGACAAACTTTATGTTTTAACTAATTACAAAGCTCCACGTTATAAGCTTATTGAGATTAGTTTGAAAAATCCGGGTCCAAAATTTTGGAAAGATTTTATTCCTGAAGAAAACGGAGTTTTGCAATCTGTCAGTTCTATAGGAAACAAATTTATTGCAAACTATATGAAGGATGCACACTTTGTAGTTAAGATATTTGGGGCAGACGGTAAATTTTTATATAATCTCGATAAAGAAATTATTGGTACTATAAGTGGGTTTGGTGGAGAAAGAGATGATAATATTACATTTTATACAGTAACTTCCTTTACTACTCCTGCAGAAATCTATCAGTATAATATTACAACAAACAAATCTGTTTTGTACGAAAAATCCAAAGTAGATTTTAAGTCCGCCGAGTACGAAACCAAACAGATATTTTATTCTTCCAAAGATGGTGCGAGTATTCCTATGTTTATAATTTACAAAAAAGGTATTGCTTTGGATGGCAATAATCCGACTTTATTATATGGCTATGGAGGATTTAATATTTCGTTAACTCCATATTTCAGTGTTTCGCGTTGTATATGGCTCGAACAGGGTGGAGTAGTGGCAATAGCAAATATCCGCGGAGGAGGAGAATATGGCGAAGAATGGCATAAAGACGGAACTTTAATGAAAAAACAAAATGTGTTTGACGATTTTATTGCAGCGGCCGAATATTTGATTAGTGAGAAATACACTTCTCCGGCACGTTTGGCAATACAGGGAGGCTCGAATGGAGGTTTGCTCGTGGGTGCAGTTACAAACCAAAGACCTGATTTGTTTGCTGTAGCATTACCGGCAGTAGGAGTGATGGATATGTTGAGATATCATAAATTTACAATAGGTCGTTATTGGGCTACTGATTATGGTACAAGTGAAGATAGTAAAGCTATGTTTGAGTATTTGTATAAATATTCTCCATTGCATAATATTAAACCTGATGTTGAATATCCGGCAATTCTGGTAACAACTGCTGACCATGATGACAGAGTTGTCCCGGCACATTCATTCAAATATATTGCAACTTTACAGAATACATATAAAGGTGAAAATCCTGTTCTTATTCGTATCGAAACGCAGGCAGGACACGGAGCCGGTAAACCTACAATGAAAATAATTGACGAAATTGCCGATACCTATGCATTTACTTTTTATAATATGGATTTTACTCCTGTTTATTAGTAGTTAGGCAAATTTTTCTAATATATGCTTACTGGTCTATAAAATCACCAAACGCAGCATATCTTTTGCCGGTTTCAGCATCAAAAATCTGAACATAGTCACCATATGACTCATTGCCTTCCATTATTATTTTGTTCTTGTACATGCTTAGTGTAACTTTATTTGAATATTCTGAATGGTCAGCCATAATCTGCTTTACATCGGCAGTCCATTTCATTTTTCCGGTTTTGAGGTCAAAGCAATGCAGACTGGAACCTGTTGAAATCGGATGATAATTGGCAATATAGAGCAAATTGTCTTTTAAAATAAAATCGCAGGCAGGATTTCCATATTTAATTTCAAATTCATATTTTGTATTATCAATCATTTGAACAGTAAAATGATCTTCGTCTTGCGTAACAAAACCCGCAAGATTCTTTTCATCATTGTCGAGAATAAGTCCGTTAGCTGTTTTGTCGTATTCAATTATAGTAAAATTAGGTGTAATGGACAAAATTCAGGCTATTTTTTTGATGTTTGTTATTAATAGACAAAATTCAGGCTTTTTATTTTTAATGTTTTTGTGAATGAATTAAAAGTTTGTATAGATTTGCTTATCAAGTAAGCGGAAACAGGCTC
>JAKQEK010000272.1 GCA_029558535.1 Bacteroidota bacterium
TTAATTGTAAGAGGATCAGATTGACCGGTACATCCATTCTCCGAAATCTCGACATAATAAGTACCCACTTCACTTGGTATTAAATTACTAGAAGTTGCATCCGGAATTGGCAAACCATCTTTATACCACAAATAGTTAGAATAACCCCATGCTGTCCAGAAGTTAGGATAGACCTCGCCGTCGCATAAATTTAATTCACCCCAATATTCAATTACGGGTTCAGGGCACTCACCCGGCAATTCTACTTTTACGCCATAATCCCCCTGTACAGGTAATTTTGAATCCACTACAACAAAATATTCAGTTCCTGCTACTACGTTAAAATCTGTAACTCCTAATGTGTCAGTCGTCAAATTAAACCAAACCGAACCTAGCCAGGTATTTTCATTACAAACAGGAAATACCATACAATTCATTACTCCCGGATTTTTTTCAGTAAGATACAGTTTTGCAGGACCAGAATACTGGGCAATGAAACTATGAACTATTTCTGGAGCTGTAAGATCTGTTGCAGGCCAATAATCTTCCAGATTATTCACTCCGTTAACTTCTGTATTATCCCAATACCAAACATTTGGAATTAAAGCAACTGATGTTGAACAATCAAGTAAGCCCGGGTCAGGTACTGTTGCCCAAGAATAATATTCATTTTGATCGTCGGCTTCGGGAACTACGTTAAGTCTGTCAACAACAAAAAAGATGTTTTTACTCCCGGGGGTTAATCCTGCCGGCAAAGTTAAAACTGTCTGAATATTTGTACTGGCAGAAGGTACCAATTCCGGTACTACATCCGACCCTATATATATATCTGTTCCGAAATCAAAAACATCGTCATCCGACATAAAATATTCTATCGCATTTTCAATAGCTGTTGTATTGCCAAGATTTTTCACAACACAGTTGAAATTTACATTTGGTTGTTCCGATTCAATAAATTCAGGAGTCATCATAGCACTTGGTATTATTAGATCGGCATCAATTGTCGGACAAATAACTTCTATATCAAAAGTTGGTTCTAATGCTGACGTGCTTTCAATTGCCAACCAATAAGTCCCGGGTTCTGTATCATCTAAAATAAATCCTCCGTTACCATAAACGATTAATGAATCCTGATGGGGATAACTCAACAATATAGCATACAAATCTCCATCACTGACATTGGTAAACTTAACCCTGATTCTTCCGGGTAGGGTTGTGGTAAAATAGTAAACAAGTTCTTTTCCTGGAGTTACAGGATATGAATTTTTATAATAATTGATATAATTTGTTCCTGTTGCCAAGTCCTGACTTAATGGAGTAGAGCAGGATAACTCAACCGCTCCCGAAACGTCAAGATTAGTAAATGCCGCTGTTGGGATTGCTCCAATTACGGCAGCCTGACTATTTGTAAAATCATTAGAACCTGGCGTCAAATCATTACAATAAAAATATCCATTATACGAACCTCCCCAACCCCAGTTAAAATGAAAATAGTCTGCCCCCTGATAACCATCAGCAACAAATGCATGACCTCCGGAGCCATGACCTGAATAATAAATCGGTCTTGAATTATCTATTTCGTATCTTAAAATAGAATTCCACACGTCAGCAGCATAACTGTTTTTATTTAAGTAAATTACATTTTTAAAATCGAAATAATTTTTAAAAGCATTTGGAACACTTGAAGAGTATGCTCCAGAACCCGTTGGAGAATAACCCATATTCACAGAAACACCACAGTGGTACATAAGCTCTGCAACTTCAGCATTCCCACTCCCATTTGGCATGGTTGAATAATCATACGTTGCAGCGGAAAAATCGGCACATAATTCTCCATAAACCGAGTGTGTATAACAATAACTACCTGTACCGTTAATTGGATGTTCATTATATCTGATAACCTGGGCCATGGCAGTTGCAACACAACCGGTGTAAACCCGTCCACAAGGGCCTGCAGCATCGGCCGGACATTGTGCATTATAACCACAACCCTGATTCCACGTAGTTGATAGTAATGGCGAAACATCCTTTGCGGGTTTTAAACCTAATTCTTGTCCGCTATCTATCTTTTCTCTTTGGACTATAGCATTCTGCGAAGCTGATATATCATGAATCCGAATATATTGAATTTGATCCGAATACATATTTATCCATTCTGCAAATACAGGACTCCATTCCGATTCGTTCACCACAGCAACAGCCTCAGTAGAATATGCTAATACAGGAACTGTTCTTCCCTCACCCGAAATTATAACAAAACCACCTTCGCTCTCATTAAAAATATACAATGCCGGTTGATTATCAACAGTTTTTATAAAATAGTCGGCTATTTCAACATTATCGATGTTTTTTGAAAAGACTTCCCCAAAAACCTTCTTTGCAATTAATTCAGCACTTTCGAAATTAATAACCTGCGAAAATAAATTTGTGCTTAACCCAAATAATCCTAAAACTAAGATTGTCAAAATTCTCTTTTTCATGATTTCTCTTTTTTAATTCATTCTCAAATTTTAATTAAAAACGATAAAAATATTATATGGTTGTTCGACAAAACAGAATTTATTCTTCCCGAGCTATATAAATCCAATCCAAAAACAGATTATAAACTTAATTGAAAGAATATTATAACAAATTGAGCTGCTTACTCCCTACACGCTTCACTCAAGCGAGAGTTACTTGAGTTGAATTATTACAGAAAATGCTCCATTTTCTCACACTTTTTTCTTTATAATTATCCAACCAATCAAACTTGCGAATAGTACTCCGATTAAAACAAAATAAATATCCGCAGATTTAGTCCCAAACGAATCGGTTTCGGCAATAATTTCATTAGATTTTGAAAGATATGTCACAGATATTGCCATAAAGTTATTAAAAAAATGTGCAAATACAGCCGGCCAGATAGACCCCGTAAAATAAACAAGATAACCGAATATCATTCCTAATATAAGTCTGGGAACAAACCCGTAAAACTGAAAATGTATTGCCGAAAACAGAAATGCTGCGACAAAAATTGCTATATGAGGATTGCCAAATAATTCTTTAAAATGCTTTTGCAATATCCCTCTAAACAAAAACTCCTCACCCAAAGCAGGTAAAATTGCAACTAAAACAATATTTATTAATATCGAATAGACCGTTGTCCCCGACAACATTAGTTCTATCATTTTTTGCGATGCCCCTTCCATTTCTTTTATTTTAGTTTCCATAGAACTCATACTATCGGGCAAGACAATAGATTCGTTCCACTGAATAATAATATTCATCAGGGGCATAATAGAGATTAAAAATACAGGGATAAGCAAATAAAACCAAACTGTAGGACTTGTTTTATAACTAAGGAAACTTTCTTCCTTATTAGAAAATAGTTTGTTGATAATTATTGCAGGAATTAAAAAACTAAAAAGTGCTGAAATAAACTGAAGCGTTTTTAATATTGAAATTTCATACATATCACTATCAGTAAGCAATGGTATTTTTGTTGATAATTCAGGCAAAAAACTACTCATCAGAACGGAATTAATAATCTGTCCTGCCAAATAACTCAACACAAAAACTATAAAAATAATTGAGGTCTTCTGATATGTCTTTAACCTTTCAGTTTGTAAATAACTCATCTTACAATCATCCTTAAAAATCTTATAAAAGAACAAAAGTAAAAATTTCAAATAATAATAGTTAAGTTAAACAACAATATTATTACAAGTATTCAAACTGTTTCTATTCAAACTTGCTTTTCAGTTATTCTCCAAATCTTATTAAAACATCCGGTTTTTTTATACCTTTGTCAAAAATTCAGTTATGGGAAACATTGTTGCTATAGTCGGGCGTCCAAATGTTGGAAAATCAACGCTGTTTAACCGTTTTGTAGAACGTCGCGAAGCCATCGTTGATAACGAAAGTGGCGTAACTCGTGACAGACTTTACGGGCATTGTTTCTGGAACGGAAAAACATTTTCTGTTGTTGATACCGGTGGATACGTAAATAACTCTGATGATATTTTTGAACAAGAAATAGCCAAACAGGTAAATATTGCAGTTGAAGAAGCTGATGCAATAATTTTTGTGCTTGATGTTCAAACAGGACTAACAGATCTTGACGTATCTGTTGCCGAATTATTAAGAAGGTCAAAAAAACCGGTTTTTCTTGTTGCTAATAAGGTTGACACTAACGCCAAAATTACTGATAGTTACGAATTTTATAATCTGGGGCTTGGCGAAATATTTTGTATTTCTGCAATAAATGGTTCAGGAACAGGCGACTTACTCGACTCAGTATCTTCAATTATTAAAGATGAAAATATAGTGCCGGACACTTTGCCGAGAGTTACAATTGTTGGTCGTCCAAATGTGGGTAAATCTTCTTTAACCAATGCTTTGATTGGAGAAGAAAGAAACATCGTTACAAATATTGCTGGGACAACAAGGGATTCAATAAATACAAGGTATAATAAATTTGGTTTTGATTTCACTCTTGTTGATACTGCCGGGGTAAGAAGAAAAACCAAGGTCAACGAAGACCTCGAATTTTATTCAGTAATGAGGGCTATCAGAGCAATCGAGAATTCAGATGTTTGTATGCTTATGATTGATGCCACAATCGGGTTCGAAGCTCAGGATCAAAACATTTTAAACCTTATAAGAAAAAACAAAAAAGGAATCGTTATTCTTGTAAACAAGTGGGATTTAGTTGAAAAATCAACTAATTCAGTAAGAGATTTTACTAAGACAATCATGGATAAAATAGCTCCATTTAACGATATCCCTGTTTTATTTATTTCTGCTTTAACAAAGTTAAGAATCCACAATGTCATTGAAACAGCAATGAAAGTTTATTCAAACAGAATTCAACGCATCTCTACAGGAAAACTTAACGATATAATGCTAGAAGCTATCGAAGCATACGCACCACCTACTAATAAGGGCAAATATATAAGAATCAAGTATGTAACACAGCTTCCTACTCCCACACCGGTATTTGCATTTTTTGCAAATCTTCCTCAATACATTAAAGATCCATACAAACGTTATCTCGAAAACAAACTAAGAGAGAACTTCGATTTTTCTGGTGTACCAATAACACTTGTGTTCAGAGATAAAGATTAGATATTCTCTTAACCTGAAATATTTTTTCGATTTTTAATTGCATTAATCACTTCAACAATATACAGTGTTTGAAGCAATAAAGAATAGTTTTGGCGGGAAGTTTGATTAGCAGGGAATTGCGTAAGGCTAAATCCAAACTTCATGATAAAACTATTTTTTTGTTTAATCCAATTATAAAAATTTAATGGCACATTCACATTTGAAATATTGTAGTTTTATCTAATTATCTTAACTTTGTCAAAATAAATCTTATTAAAAATGATTAACCGAATTAAAGGAATATTAGCAGCTGTAGAGAATTTTCAGCCAAAAAATATTGAAGAAATAGAAGAATTCAGATTGAAGTATCTCTCAAAAAAAGGATTAATTCCTGCTCTTTTTGATGATTTCAGGGATGTTCCGGTAGATCAGAAAAAACAAATTGGAGCGGAAATCAATATATTGAAACAAAAAGCCATAGAAAAACTTAACGAACTAAAGGATTCTATGTCTGTAACACAGGAGGGTAAAATCGATATTGACTTAACCCGTCCGGGTGACCCTATAAAAATTGGCTCAAGACACCCCCTTTCTATAGTTCGCAACGAAATTATTGGAATTTTTACAAAACTTGGATTTTGTGTAGCTGATGGTCCCGAAATTGAAGATGATAAGCATAACTTCTCTTTGCTTAATTTTCCTCAAAACCATCCCGCACGCGACATGCAGGATACTTTCTTTATTTCTCCCGATATGAATGTTTTACTGCGTACACATACCTCATCAGTTCAGGCTCACGAAATGTCAGAACTAAAGCCTCCGATACGCAGCCTTTCTCCGGGTAGAGTTTATAGAAATGAAGCCATTTCGGCACGAGCTCATTGTTTGTTTCATCAAGTCGAAGGGCTTTATGTAGATAAAGATGTTTCGTTTGCAGACATGAAACAAACTCTCGACTATTTTGCAAAAGAAATGTTCGGAGAAAAAACCAAAACCCGTTTGAGACCATCATATTTCCCGTTTACAGAACCATCAGCAGAAATGGACGTAAGTTGTTCATTATGCGGAGGGAAAGGCTGTAATGTGTGTAAAGGTACCGGTTGGCTCGAAATCCTTGGCTGTGGTATGGTGGATCCAAATGTTTTTATTGCAACAGGTATTGATCCGAAAATATATTCGGGATTCGCTTTTGGAATGGGTATTGAAAGGATAACGATGTTAAAATACGGCATTAAAGATTTGAGACTTTTCTTTGAAAATGATATCCGATTCTTAAATCAATTTACGGCAGCAATATAAAATTATAAGATGATACTCAATTCCGACATCATCGGTACGGGAAACAATCAGATTGTTATTTTGCATGGCTTATACGGCAACAGCGATAGTTGGAAACAAGTTGCCAAATTTCTAAAATCTGATTTTAAAATTCACTTGGTTGATCAAAGAAACCACGGAAATTCTTTTTTCGACGACAATCACAGTTATCCCGATCTTGTAAATGATTTAAAAAACTATTGCAAGGCTTACAATTTGGACAAAATAAACCTTATCGGACATTCTATGGGAGGAAAAGTTGCAATGTTTTTTACGGCAAAATATCCAGAATTAATAAACAAAATTGTTGTTGCCGACATTTCTCCACGCAATTATTCTGCATTAATGGATCATGTCGAAAGCATTAAATTTCATTTGAATTTAATTTCAATGATGAAAAATATGCCTATCGAAAGTCTTTCCTCAAAAAGTCAGGTAAGTCAATTCTTAAAAGATTCATCAATAGAAGTAAAAAGTATTGTTCTTAAAAATCTTACAAAAGAAAACAATAAATTAGTCTGGAAAATAAATTTAAATGCAATTATGAATAATATGCCCGAAATAATGTCAGGTATGAACCCTGATGATTATATTGATAACAAAATTGAAAGCCCTGTTTTATTTTTAAAATCTTCCAATTCAAATTACATAAATAAAAGTGATATTAAGCTAATCAACTTTATTTTTAGCAACGCAGAGATACAAACAATTCAAAATACAAGCCACTGGTTGCATCACGAAAAACCAAAAGAGATAGCCTCACATATTCTAAATTTTTTAACAAAGCCGTTAACATGAAAACCCGCAAAGAAAAAGACAGTATGGGCATAATTGAAGTCCCTGCAGATAAATACTGGGGCGCACAAACGCAAAGATCACTACAAAATTTCAAAATAGGACAACAAATGCCGACTGAAATAATCCGTTCATTAGCACTCTTAAAAAAAGCCTGTGCAAATGCTAATTTCAAACTAAACAAAATCAGTAAAGACAAAGCAGATCTGATATCATTGGTGTGCGATGAGATTATCAAAGGTAAATTGGATGATAATTTTCCTCTTGTAACGTGGCAAACAGGATCGGGCACGCAAACAAATATGAATTTAAATGAAGTTATTGCAAATAGGGCTCATGTAATTTCCGGAGGTAAACTAAGTGATAAAACAAAATTGCTCCACCCAAATGACGATGTCAATTGTAGTCAGTCTTCTAATGACACATTCCCGTCTGCAATGAATATAGCTGCAATGTCGGTTATTACAAATATAACTCTACCTGCACTAAAAGCTCTACTAAAAGGAATTAAAAAACTTTCAATAGATTTTTCGGATATTATCAAAACTGGCCGTACTCATTTCATGGATGCTACACCAATAAGTTTTGGTCAGGAATTTTCGGGTTACGCTGCTCAAATCGAATTTGGAATAAAATCGCTGGAAAGAAGTTTAGATCATTTATCCGAACTCGCAATTGGTGGTACGGCAGTAGGTACAGGCTTAAATGCCCCAAAGAGTTTTGATAAATATGTGTGTAAATTAGTTTCAGAATATACAAATATCAAATTTTTACCTGCACCTAATAAATTCGAAGCCCTTGCTGCAAATGATGCAATTGTAGAAACGCATGCATCTCTTAAACAAATTGCAGTAAGTTTGAATAAAATAGCAAACGATATCAGATTTATGGCAAGTGGTCCACGTTGTGGATTAAATGAAATATTTATTCCCGAAAACGAACCCGGCTCTTCAATTATGCCAGGAAAAGTCAATCCTACTCAGATTGAGGCACTTACAATGGTCTGTTTTCAAATTATTGGCAACGAAACAGCAATTAGTCTGGGTGGAATGAATGGTCATTTCGAATTAAATGTCTATAAACCATTGTTGATTAAAAACTTCCTTGAATCTGCAAATTTATTGGCAGAAGCATGTAATTCGTTTTTAGATAATTGCATCAATGGATTAACCGTAAACAAGGAAAAAGCAGAATACTATTTAAACCAATCCTTAATGACCGTAACAGCACTAAATTCAAAAATTGGCTACGAAAAAGCTGCAATTATAGCAAAGTCTGCCTATAAAAACGGGATAAGCCTAAGAGAGTCAGCTGTAAAATCCGGCTATATATCAGGTAAAGAATTCGATAATATAGTATGCCCGCGTAAGATGATATAATTTCTTCAATTTTATTGCAAAAGCATAAATATTACATTAATTTTGCAGAAATTTTCAACAATAACTTAATGTGCGGAATAACAGGTTTTTATTCAAAAAATAATCCTGATTTTGTCAGCAAAGAAGAACTCGACAAAATGACTGCTTGTCTGGTCCATCGGGGGCCGGATGCAGGAGGCAGTTATTTTACTGAATTAGTTGGACTAGGACACCAAAGATTAAGTATCCTTGACCTCTCAAATGATGCAAATCAACCAATGGAATCTCATTCAATGAGATACATCTGTGTATATAACGGTGAGGTATATAACTTCATGGACATTGCAAAAGATCTTAACATTGAGCTAAAAACCAGTTGCGATACCGAAGTTATTGTTGAAGCTTTTGCCGAATGGGGTGTAACCTTTATAAATAAACTTAACGGAATGTTCTCTATCTGTATCTTCGATAAGCAAGAACAGATACTTTACTTATTCCGCGACAGAATTGGCATTAAACCAATGTTTTATTATTGGGATGGAAATAATTTTGCTTTTTCGTCAGAATTAAAATCTTTATTACAGGTTAAATATATACGTGATCGTCGTCAGATAAACAATTCGGCTATTAATGAATTTCTGCATATCGGATATATCCCCGAACCCGATACCATTTTTTCAAATATCAGAAAATTTCCTAATGGACAAACCGGTATAGTTTCGGAAAACGGATTTAGAATGGAGTCATATTGGGATATTGAAGGAACAATACGTCGTAATGTTATCAACGACCCAATTGAAGCAAAAGAAAGACTAAATGAATTAATAGTTTCTTCAGTAAAAATGCGTTTGGTTAGTGATGTCCCATTTGGCACATTCTTAAGTGGTGGCATTGATTCAAGTTTAGTTACAGCAGTGGCTGCGAAAGTTTATGATAAAAAATTAAACACCTTTTCAATTGGTTTTAAAGACGCAAAATATGATGAATCTAAATATGCGGCTAAAGTTGCGGCTTATCTTGGAACCAATCACCATGAATATATCGTAACTGAGGCTGATGCAAGAAATATAATTCTCGACATGCTGGATTTTTATGACGAGCCATACGCAGACTCTTCTGCTATTCCTACAATGATACTTTCCAAACTGGCAAAAGAACACGTTTCAATGGTTTTATCTGGCGATGGCGGAGATGAATTATTTCATGGTTATGGTGCATATATTTGGGCAAAACGCTTAGCAACATTTCCCGGAAACCGAATGAGAGGTCTGATGGGAGCAATACTTAATGCAAGTCCTTCGAACCGATCTAAAAGAGCTTCCTACTTGTTCAGATATAAAGATAAAGCCAATATTAAAAGTCACATCTTTTCACAAGAACAGTATTTATTTAGCGAAAAAGAACTTGACAAACTTCTTAATCCTGAGTTAATATTTGAAAACAGCCTTGAACAGGATTATTCGAATTATGTGAGAAAATTAACTCCCGAAGAAGCTCAGGCAATTTTTGATCTCAAATACTATCTCAAAGATGATTTATTAGTTAAAGTTGATCGTGCTTCTATGCGTTATTCTCTCGAAACAAGAGTCCCTCTGCTTGACCACAGAATTGTTGAACTAGCATTAAACATTGACCCAAAACTTAAAATCTCAGGTAATACTCAAAAATTCTTATTAAAAGAAATTCTTTACAATTACATACCCAAAGAATATTTCGACAGACCAAAATGGGGATTTTCTATCCCTCTAAAAAAATGGCTATATACCGATCTCGGGTTTTTAATAAATGAATATTTAAACGAAGGTGTAATTAATGAATTTAATATTGTTGATTTTAAAGAAGTAGAAAGACTTGTGAGAAAATTTAAATCCGGACAAGATTTTCTTTATAATCGGCTATGGCTGTTAATTATTCTTCATAAATTTCTTATAAAAAATAGAAATATAATTTAATTAAGTTATTCCTGCTAGCTCTATTATTGCCCCATATTTGTTTTAATATGGTATTTAATTACTAATATTAAAAAAAATTTGTATTTTTACATACTCAAATATTAACCAAAACAAAAAATTATGGAAAAAATGTTATCTATTTTCACCTCAAGACCTGTCGAATTTGTTGAATCAGAAGGATTCTTTAAAAAACATTTCAGGTTAATTTTCTTATTAGCAGCAGCAGTTGTTGCAGTTTATGGTATTTATAACATAATAAATTTATCTATTGATTATTTCAAAATAGTTTTCGACCTCGAGGCTTTCCCAATTATTCGCCATTTAATACTTTATGTGTTCTGCCTTATTATAAGTATTATTGTGTTTGTGTTTGTCGCAGGGGCATTATTTCAAAGAGCTAAAATGATTCTTGCTGATAGTACAACAAACCTGGTTGACATCATGCCTGGAGTTTTTAAAACATTTGGTATAATTTCAGCAATCGTTCCCCTCGCAATAGGAATAATAGGACTATTAGCTGCTATTCTTGCTGCAAATCCTTTTTTACCGATTGCTGGTATTTATGGTGTAATTGCCAAGATTTCTTTAATTGACATGCCGACGATTTTATTCGGATTCGGAGTTGCCGATTTCTCTGATTATATTAAGCAACTTTTTGGTTCAGGATTCTTATTATTGATTGTTGGCGTTTTTGTAGCTTTTTTCAATATTGTAGCTTTATATCTTGTTTCTGCATTGTATAAATTAGTTGTAGATTTCCTAAGAAAATAATTTCAACAAGTTAGTTTAATAAAACATATTTTTATAACCCTAATCAGTTTTTGATTGGGGTTTTTTATTAATCTATTTCTTTGTATTTTTACAAAAATTTTACAGTGAAATCTCTAACAGAATTTGTAAATATTCTAGAAAATTCAAACGAATTGCTTAGAGTTCAGGATTTTGTAAATCCCGAATTTGAAATTGCTGAAATTGCAGACAGAATGATGAAACAGCCCAATGGCGGGAAGGCTATTCTGTTTGAAAATACTGGAACAAATTTTCCTGTTATAATAAATCATTTTGGCTCAAATTCAAGAATTCTTAAAGCACTGGGTATTTCAGATTTTAATGATGAAGGACATAGGATAGAATTTCTTTTTAAAAGTATTTTAAAACCCCAATCCGGAATAAAGTCAAAACTGTCTCTATTATTAAACTTAAATTCTGCACGAAAATGGTTTCCAAACAAAAAATCCGGTAAGGGTAAATGTCAGGAAGTGACAATTATGGATCCTGATTTAAGCATCTTACCTGTATTAAAATGCTGGCCATATGATGGTGGTAGGTTTTTTACACTCCCACTGGTAATTACCGAAGATCCGGAAAATGGAATTCGTAATATTGGAATGTACCGGATGCAGGTTTTTAATAAAAATACTACAGGTATGCATTGGCATCTCCATAAGGGAGGAGCGGCACACTTTAATAAATATAAAAACACCGGTAAAAAAATGCCGGTATCTGTAGTTTTAGGAGGCGACCCTTTACTTACGTATTGTGCAACAGCTCCTTTACCCGAAAATATTGATGAATTTATTCTCGCAGGATTCTTAAAAGGAGAAAAAATCAATTTGGTAAAATGCATCACAAATAACATTTACGTTCCCGAATCTTCCGACTTTGTTATTGAAGGTTATATTGACCCTGCTGAAGATTTTGCTAAAGAAGGGCCATTTGGTG
The DNA here is from genome assembly GCA_029558535.1 of Bacteroidota bacterium. Taxonomy (GTDB): domain Bacteria; phylum Bacteroidota; class Bacteroidia; order Bacteroidales; family ML635J-15; genus Bact-19. The sequence goes on from JAKQEK010000272.1 coordinate 12,209, forward strand.
ATCATACCGGATTTTATTCTCTTGCTGATTATTATCCTGTTTTTCACATAACCTGCATAACTCACAGAAAAGACGCAATATTTCCTGCTACAATTGTGGGAATACCTCCAATGGAAGATTTCTATTTAGGTAAAGCAACCGAGAAAATCTTTCTTAAACCAATCCAAATTGCAATTGCTCCCGAAGTCCTTGATATCCGATTACCATCTTATGGTGTCGCCCATAATTTGGTTTTAGTCAAAACGAAAACAAATTATCCGGGTCAAAATTTCAAAATAATGAATGCCCTATTAGGTGCCGGGCAAATGATGTTTTCAAAAGTAATTGTCTGCTTTAACGAAACTGTTGATTTAAATAATGACCTGGAAATTTTGAGTACTATCTCTAATCTAGAACAATTAACCAAAAACATAATAATTGGTAAAGGACCTTCTGATGTTTTGGATCATGCATCTTATGAATATACTTTTTCAGGAAAAATGCTTGTTGATGCGGGAAATATAACACAACCACACAATGAAACAATCACGAATTATAATTTAAACGATGGTGAAAGTATCTTCCTGAACAATCGAATAGCATTGGTAAAGAAAACTATTCAAAACAAAAAACCTTTCCTTAAAATTATTGAAGAGTATTCAAATACTAAAAATTATCCTGAACTTAAATTTGTAATTTATATTGACGATCTTGACTTCTCCGCTGTTCCAAATTTATTACCTTGGTATATATTAAACAATATTGATCCTTCTCATGACTGTGTAATTAAGAATGATATTCTTTTTGTCAATGCCTCTATAAAAACATTATCTAATGATAATTTTAATCGAGAATGGCCAAATATTGTTTGTATGGACGAAAAAACAATTGAAATTATTAATAAAAAATGGTCTGTCTTAACCGGTCTTGAAAATATCGAATCCCCATCAACAAAAGTGAAACACTTGTTTAAAGGAAATTCCGCTATTTATAATAAATGACAAGATTTCTACACAATAAATTTCTAAAAATATCCCTAATCACATATTTATAGTATTCTGTTTTTTTTATCTTTGTACAAATTCAATCATATATGACAAACTATGATATAGTATTTCAGAGACTTGTTAATGATGGATACGAATTTGATACCAATCGTTATATCAAAGAAGGATTTGAATTATTTAAGAAAAACGTAGGTGGATTTATCGGTTTCTTTGCCATTGTTTTTACAATATATTTCTCACTAGCTTATTTTATAGGCGATTACGGTAGTATTTTTACCAATTTATTACAACCTGCAGTAACTGCAGGAGCTTTGCTTGTAGCAAACGAACTATTCAGAGGAAATTCTACTGATTTCTCTAAATTTTTCGATGGCTTTCGTTTTTATCTGGCTTTACTATTACTCTCTATTGTTTCGGCTGTATTGATTGTTATTGGTCTTATATTTTTGATTGTACCCGGTATTTATCTTGGTATTTCTTACTCTTTTGCTCACTTTTTTGTTATATTTCTGGGATACGATTTTTGGCCGGCAATGGAATTAAGTCGCAAAATCATTTCTTTAAGATGGTGGGATTTTTTCGGTTTTTTTATCATTTTAGCTTTAATAAATATTGCAGGTTTTTTTGCTTGCGGTGTAGGAGTGATATTTACAACCCCTCTAACATTATGTATTACTTATATTGCTTTCGAAGACATCATAGGTGGTGCAATAAGAAAATATTCAACTCCTGATATGGAAAATAAGGGTAATTTTTCAGACAATAATCAGAACTCCAATACTAATGAATAAAGCAATATTATTTTGTGTAATTATTACTATTTCAGGTCAGATTTTTCAATTATCTGCCCAAAAACGCAAATATCAGTCACTTGAAATACCTGCAGTACATCGTGGAGAAACAATTATTTGTCATAGTTCGTATTGCTTTGTTTACGACGAAGAATATGAACAGTCGAAATGGGTGGCTTATAAACTCGACAAATCTATGGTTCAGGGCGAAGAACCTAGAAACGACAAGTTCCGTCCTGACCCAGAAGTAACAACTAAAACAGCTGATAATAGCGACTATAAATCTACAGGTTACGATCGCGGACATCTGGCTCCCGCTGCAGATATGTCTTTTAGTAAACAAGCTCTTGATGAATCTTTCTACTTCAGTAATATCTCGCCACAAGAACCCGGATTTAATCGCGGCATCTGGAAAAAACTTGAAACAACAGTAAGAAATTTTGCAAATAATCTGAATTGTATCTACGTAGTAACAGGACCTATATTAAGTTCGGGATTGTCTGTCATTGGAGAGAATAAAGTCTCTGTACCAGATAAGTTCTACAAAGCAATTTTATATGTCAGCGATACTTTAATTACAGGTATAGCCTTTATATTACCAAACCAAAAATCAAATAATTCTTCGGTTTTTAGTTTTGCCGTCAGCATTGACTACCTTGAAAATGAAACCGATATTGACTTCTTTCCTGTTTTACCATATCTCCTCGAAAAAAGAACCGAAAAACAGTTTGATACAATATTCTGGAAAAAATACTCTAACTGATTTATAAAATGAATACTACATTTCTGATAGCTTTTTCGATTACACTCTTTGCCGGATTGTCAACAGGAATAGGTAGTCTGATTTCATTTTTTGCAAAAAAGACAAATACAAAAATGTTATCTTTTAGCCTAGGCTTATCAGGTGGTGTTATGATGTATATTTCTTTTATCGAAATGCTACCAAATTCAATAAATTTGCTCAAAAACACATTTGGTAATTCTGGCCCATGGTATGCAATAATTGCCTTTTTTGGTGGCATTACTATAAGCCTAATTATTGACAAGCTCGTTCCAGAAAAGAATAATCCACACGAAGTCCGCTTCGTTGAAAGCATGAATTCTGAGGTTGATAAAGCAAAGCTGCACAGAGTTGGCATTATAACAGCAATTGCAATAACTATTCATAATTTTCCTGAAGGAATTGCTACTTTTATTTCAGCTTATGCCGACCTCGAAATGGGTATCCCAGTTGCTATTGCTGTTGCAATACATAATATCCCCGAAGGTATAGCAGTCGCAGTTCCTATTTATTTTGCAACCGGCTCAAAGAAAAAAGCCATGCGATTATCTTTCCTTTCCGGATTAGCAGAACCCCTTGGAGCATTGATAGCTTTTCTGATAATTATGCCTTTTATAAATGACACTGTTTTAGGAATAATTTTTGCTGTGGTGGCTGGCATTATGGTCTTTATTTCATTTGACGAGTTATTGCCAGGAGCTCAAAAATACGGGAATCATCATATCCCAACTTACGGCGTAATTCTAGGAATGGCAATAATGGCTTTTAGTTTGTTACTTTTAAACTAAATTTATGAAAAAGTCAGGCTTTATTCTTATCTGCATCGTTCTCATTGCAAGTTTTCTCGGCTGTGAAAATCAAAATGATTACGATTTTACGATGACTTATAAAAAGTTCCAATTATCCGAAAATATTCAAATTTGCTGCATAGAATATATCAACAATAACGAAGGTTTAATATGTGGAGGAGCCAAAAACAGTTTTGGGAGTATCTATAAAACTACTGACGGAGGAACTAACTGGACAATGGTTTTTCATTCGGATTCATTATCTGTTAACGACATTTTTTATCTCAACGACAGTATAGTTTATGCCTGTGGTGATAGTTTGTTGTATATAAAATCTGTAAACGGCGGTAATACATGGGAAATAATTAAATTGTTAAATTATCCATACGATGAATACTATGTTCCGTATAATTCTGTTTACGCACATAACGAATACAATATTTATCTTATAGGCGGCGAGCATTACGACAAAGGACTATGGTCCGAAACAGAAACAGGTAATTACCCATGGACTCATGACTCTTATGACAATCAATTTAATTCTATGTGCTTTGTAAGTCAGTATGTGGGATTTTTTGGAGGATACGGCATTCTTATAGTTACTGAAGACGGGGGAAACACCTTCGACAATATTGACTTGTATGGAAATAATTTTGTTGATTTAGAAACAGACAGTGATCAAACAGTATATGCACTATCTGACTATGGGATTTTATATTCTACAAACGATCTGGGATATAACTGGACAACAGAAATAAATGACTACAAATCAGAGTTTACAGATATGTATTTCGGAGAAACGCTTGCTGTGGTTTGTGGCAAAAATGGTAAACTATATTTAAAATACAACAATCAAAATGATTGGGAAATAGCTAAAGATATCCCAAAGGTAAATTACAACTGTTCATTTGTGAAGGAAAACGGAGAAATTGTTTTAGGCTCTGATAATGGAGAATTATATATTTTTAATCAAAAAAGAACTCCCTGACAAATCAATTAATTAGCCAATTACATTGCTTTATTAATTTTCAATAACTCATCTACATATTCTCTAGTATTTGACAACCTCGGCACTTTATGTTGTCCGCCGAGTTTACCTTTTTCTCTTAACCACGAATAAAAAACCCCGTCTTTAAGCACTACAATTTCAGGCAAACCTAAAGTCATTGACTTGTAACGCTTTGCATCATAATCCGAATTTATTTCTCTAAGCTTTGTGTCAAGCAATTCTGCAAATAAGGATATGTTTTCAGGAGCTTTTATAAACTCAAATAGCCATTGATGCGCGCCCTCCGAATCTCCTGATTTGTAAAACAACGGAGCTGCAGTATATTCACGGATTTCAGCCTCAGTGTTTTCACAGGCATATATCAAAGCTCTATGAGCATTTTCAATTATTACCTCTTCGCCAAATGCATTAATATAATGCTTTGTCCTTCCTGTTATTTTTATTTTATATGGATTTCTTGAAGTAAAACTTACAGTATCTCCTATCACATATCGCCAAAGTCCTCCGTTTGTCGAAATTATCATTGCATAATTAACATCGGTTTCAACTTCAGATAAAGGAATTGTGTTAGTCTTACCACTCAAATAATCATTCAATTTTATAAACTCATAATAAATTCCATAGTCAAGCATTAATAACAATCCCCTATTATTGTTCTGTTCGCCCGAAGATGTTTCGTCCTGTATTCCAAAAAACCCCTCTGATGCATTGTATGTCTCAAGATATGTCATTGCAGAAGAAGGTATAAGTTTTTGATAAGAGCTTTTATATGGCAAAAAACTTACTCCTCCATGAATAAAAAGCTCAATATTTGGCCAAACTTCAAGAATATTACTTTTGCCCGTATATGCAAGTATTTTTTTAAGTAAAACCAAAAGCCATGTTGGTACTCCTACAATATTTGTAACATCTTTGTTATAGGTACTTTCTACAATTCTGTCAAGTTTTTCATCCCATTCCTCAATTAACGCTATTTCCTCACGTGGTATCCTATGAAAATACGTCCAAAATGGAAGATTCTTAATCAAAACTGCCGATAAATCTCCGTAATATGAATTCTCACTGTTAAGATTAATATTAGTACTGCCTCCTATTGCCAGCGATTTTCCCATAAACACTCTTGTTTCAGGAAATCTGTCAGCATATAACAAATAAATATCTTTCCCGCTTCTGAAATGACAATCCTCGAGAGATTCGTTGCTGATAGGAATATATTTACTTCGGTCAGATGTCGTTCCACTTGATTTTGCAAACCACTTTATCTCGGTCGGCCATACAACATTCTGCTCACCATTCATCACTTTTTCTATATATGGCTTTAGTTTATCATAATCATGCAATGGAACATTTTTAGAGAACTCATAATGACTATTAACACCAGAAAAACCATATTTAATCCCAAATTCAGTTCCGGCTGCTGTTTCAATAAGTTTTTGCAAGACCGACTCTTGAACTTCAACAGGATTTTTACGAAAATAATCTATCTGTATCAGCCTGTTGTAATTAATTAATCCCAATAATGAATTTATTAATCCCATATAGCAAATTTAAAAAAATATTTTAATTTTATCAAAAATTTTAATTCTTATGATTGCAGTTGATATTATTATAGCAGTAATTTTATGCTTTTTTGGATATAAAGGTTTTAAAAACGGGCTTATAAAAGAACTTGGCAGTCTTATAGCTTTGATTGCAGGAATTTTTCTGGCAATCAGGTTTTCCGATTTGGTAAGCTCGCTAATTTCAAAGAACTCCGGATTTAGTTCTGAATATCTTCCTATTATTTCATTTGCAATAATTTTTATCGCTGTAGTAATTCTTATCCTTATTTTTTCAAAATTCCTCGATAGATTTATGAAAATAATCAAACTTCAATGGTTAAACAAAACAGCAGGTGTCGTCTTTTCTGTTTTGAAAACACTAATTATTATTGGGGGATTACTATTTCTTACTTGTCGTTTCAACGAAAGAATTAACATGTTTGACCCCTCCGCAATTCAAAAATCAGTAATGTATAAACCTTGTGTTCAAATATTTGAATTCATATTCCCTTATGCAGAGCACCTGTATCATTTAGGTTAAATAACTTTAGAGTAAAATAATTATCTTTGCAAAAAATATCTTCAATGACAAAAAAGAAGAAAACATTACGCAAATGGCTGCAAAAGAAATTTCAAATGGTTATATACCATGGTAACAGCTACAACGTCATAAGAAAGTTCCATTTTAACAGACTTGGTTTTATATTGATTTCGTGTGTAATTGTTTTTATTCTTTTTGCTATTCTTTCAGTTTTCGTCGTATATACTCCCATTAAACAGCTTATCCCCGGATATCCTGATAGAGAAACAAGGATTTTAATTTATGAAAACGCTATTCGTACAGATAGTTTGTTGGCAGAAATAGAAATACGTGATCAATATTTAAAGATGATTACGGATATGGTTTTTAATAATGTCCCGATAGATCAGGAATATGTTATTCCGGTTCAGAATCTTACTCCGCAACAAATAAAAGAATTCAACAATCCTGCTTTACCCCGTAAAAAAATTGAAGATAATACTAGTTACACATTATCAAAAAATGATGCTATGCCCGATTTATTTCCGCCAATAAAAGGGATTGTGATTTCATCTTATAACCCTTCGAAACAACACTATGGTACAGACATTGCCTCATCGGGCGAAGTAATTATCTCGGCTGTATTAAGCGGTACGGTCATTTCTTCAGATTATACAGTAAAAACAGGTTACACAATCATAATTCAGCACAAAACCGATCTTATATCAGTTTACAAACATAATAAGTCTTCATTTGTTAAAGCAGGGGATTTGATTGAAACAGGTCAGGCAATTGCCGTTTACGGAAATAGCGGTGAAAACACAAATGGTCCGCATCTACATTTTGAACTGTGGAGAAAAGGTGTATCTTTAAACCCTGAAGACTATATAGAATTCCAGTGAAAAATCGAAAAAGAATAGCAATTTTGGGTTCTACCGGCTCTATCGGTACACAAGCTTTGAATATTATTCGGGATTATCCTGATTTTTTCGAAGCTCAAGTACTTGTCGCCAACAATAATTTTGAATTGCTTATTAATCAGGCTCGTGAGTTTGAACCCGACGCAGTAGTAATTGCAGATAAGTCAAAATATCAAAGACTTAAGGATTCATTGTCTGACCTGCCGGTTAAGGTTTATGCCGGGAATGAAGCTGTTGAACAAATTGCTTCTATGGATAGCGTGGATATTGTACTTACGGCAATGGTCGGATTTTCAGGATTATTACCTACAATCAGGGCAATCGAAGCAGGAAAAATAATAGCTTTGGCAAACAAAGAAACTTTGGTTGTCGGTGGACATCTTATTTATGAATTACTGAATAAAAGTAAAGCTTCTATTATTCCTGTCGATTCTGAACATTCTGCGATATTTCAGTGCTTGCGTGGCGAAAATCCAAATTCTATTAATAAGCTTATTCTTACTGCTTCGGGAGGTCCTTTCAGGGGTAAAAACATACAATTTCTTGAAAAAGTAAGCCCCGAGCAAGCTCTTAATCATCCCAACTGGAAAATGGGCAACAAAGTTACTATTGACTCCGCAAGCCTTATGAACAAAGGCCTTGAGGTTATTGAAGCTCATTGGTTGTTCGGAGTTCCGGCCGAAAAAATAGATGTCGTTATTCATCCTCAATCAGTAATTCACTCATTGGTAGAGTTTAACGATGGTTCTATCAAAGCTCAAATGGGAGTGCCAAATATGAGAATTCCTATTCAATATGCGTTGGATTATCCCAATCGCTCTTTTTCAAACAAAAACAGATTCTCATTTTCTGATTACTCAAGCTTTACTTTCGAAAAACCCGACCTTAGAACTTTCAGAAATTTAAAAATTGCCTACGATTGTTTGAAAAAAGGAGGCAATGCTCCTTGTATAATGAATGCAGCAAACGAAGTCGCAGTAGAATTGTTCCTTAACAAACAGATAAGTTTTACAGGAATTTCTGAACTTATTGAAGAAACACTTACAAAAACAGAACATATTAACATTCCTAATTTAAAAGAATGTCTGGAAACAGATAATATATCAAGAAAAATTGCGTTTGAATTATCTAAAAAAATAAAATAATGAGCGGACTGATAATGGCCGGACAATTAATTCTGGCTCTGACGATACTGGTTTTAATACACGAATTTGGACATTACATTGCTGCCCGAATGTTTGGTATAAGGGTAACTAAGTTCTTTATATTCTTTGACCCATGGTTTAAAATATGGAGCAAAAAAATAGGCGACACCGAATTCGGCATAGGCTGGTTACCATTAGGCGGGTATGTAAAAATTTCGGGAATGATTGATGAATCCCTGGACACAAAACAATTAAAAGAAGAACCTAAAGATTGGGAATTTCGCAGCAAGCCTGCATATCAACGTCTAATAGTCATGGTAGCAGGTGTGGTTATGAACGTAATTGCTGCAATTCTGATTCTCACAATGTCGCATCTGGTGTTTACAAAAGAATATTTACCGGTCGAAAATGTAAAAGAAGGTATCTATGCTTATCCTTATGCAAGATTTTTGGGATTTGAAACCGGAGATAAAATTGTTGCTATTGACGGGAAAAAAACCTTAAGATACGAGGACGTTTTCTCAACAAAACTTTTCTTTGCCGAAACAATTACTGTTGACCGTAACGGAGAAATTAAAGAACTGCAAATGACTGATACACTTTATTCTTTCCTTAAAAACGGAGGTCTTTTTATCGAATTGCACAATTTCTCATTCACTATTGATAGCGTAGTGCAAGATATGCCAATTGCAAAATGCAATTTAAAACCCGGAGCAAAAATTATTTCAATTGACGGAGACGTTGTAAAATCTTTCGGTCAGATGCGCGAAATTCTGTATTATAACAAAGGCAAAGAAATGGAATTTGTTTTCGACAACAGAATTAGCGTGGATACATTTTTGCTACAGATTGACAGCACTGCAAAATTAGGGATATACACACCCTTGCCTGTATTCGAGAGTAAACGATACAACTTTTTTACGGCATTAAAATACGGATGGGTTGATGCTTACGAGGTTCTTAAAGCAAACATAAAAGGATACGAATTGATATTTAGCGGTAAGGAAAAAGCTAAAGATAGTCTTCAGGGACCGATTGGTATTGCAAAAATTTATGGCGGAGTATGGAATTGGGCTAAATTTTGGAGACTCACTGCAATCATTTCTATGATATTGGCTTTTGTAAACATATTGCCTATTCCGGCACTAGACGGCGGTCATGCTTTGTTCCTGACAATCGAAGCAGTAACCCGGCGTAAATTGTCAGACAAATTTATGGAAGTCGTTCAAATAATTGGCATGATTCTTCTATTGGGATTAATGATTCTAGTTATTGGTAATGATATAATAAATTTATTCTAATGAAAAAATTTGCTCTTTTTCTTTTTATAATTATAACTGTTCCTTCAGCAGTTCTAAAATCTCAGGAATATCTTGATTTTAACACCTCTAAAGGAGATAATCAAAAAAGAATTTTGCTTGTTCCTTTTGACCCCAGAATATATATAAACGATGCTACAGCTCTTATCGCTGCAGAAGATGGTAGCACACATGATGAAATATTGGAATATTTCAGGTATCAGTTTAACCTGCAATTGTACGATGCTATGATGGATTCATGTACAATAATAAGCTTATTTTCAGACAATACACGTCAGGATAAAGAAGATATAAATGGTCTGTATTCAATTATAAGCTACGAACTTGTAAAAGCAATGCCAAACAATCCCGAAAATCCTGACAAGGAAAAGAAAAGCTATTTTGCAAAAAAACGTGAGGAAAAAGAGCAGCAAAGACGACTTGATGAAATATCTCAATATAACACAAAAATTGTTGATGGTGAGATCGTTGGTAAAAGACAACCTACTCATGATATGTATCTTAATATTGTTTTTCACCAGCCCGAAGTACTTGCAGAAATTGCAAATCGCCGCGAGGTTGATTATTTTCTTTTCATAAATCAATTCGAAATTAAAGGTAATTATGGAGATCCTTATCTTACAGGAAATTCTAAAGCTGAAAGGACTATTAAAGTGCATTTCAGTATATATAATTCACAAGGGAAACTGATTCACGGCAGCTTTGGTGAGAATAAAATACCTTTTGATCTTGCCGAAAAAGAGAAAATATCTGCATTGTATTTTCCGGAGGTAATTCGCCAAATAGTTAATAATATTAATTTTTAATCAATGATTACTGAATTTGTTTTTGCATCAAATAACAAACATAAGCTTGAGGAGATAAGGGCAATATCCAAAAACAAGATCAGAATTATTTGTCCCGAAGATTTAGGCTTTATAGGCGAAATCCCCGAAAACCAAGCTAGTCTTGAAGGCAATGCTCTACAAAAAGCTCGTTTCATTTACGATAAATTTTCTTTAAATTGCTTTGCTGATGATACGGGATTAGAAGTCGAAGCTTTAAACGGAAGACCTGGCGTTTATTCTGCAAGATATGCCGGAGAAGGCAAAAGTTCTGCCGACAATGTAAAAAAACTTCTGCACGAACTTCATGACAATTCAAACCGTAACGCAAGATTTCGTACTGTCATTGCATTAGTTTTAGACGGAAAAGATTACTTTTTCGAAGGTATTGCAGAAGGAAAAATAATTACAGAATTGCGAGGACAAAGCGGATTTGGATACGACCCTGTTTTTATGCCTTTAGGGTTTGATGAAACTTATGCAGAAATCCCAATTGATGTCAAAAACAGGATTAGTCACAGGGCAGCAGCATTTGAGAAACTTTTTTATTTTTTAACACATTCTCACATTAAATAATGAATAAAATAAATTTTATAAGCGGTTTTTTAATTTTTCTGATTTTTTCATTCTTTTCATTTGGACAGATTGCAGTAGGGCAATGGAGAGACCATCTTCCGTACAGTTTTGGAACAAGTGTTACCGTCACAGATAAAGATGTATATATGGTAACAAATGTAGGTTTATTAAAATATAATAAGAGTTCGGGAGAAACAGAAAAACTCACAAAAATTAATGGCCTCAGCGATTCAGGCGTAAAATCTATTGCCTGGCATGAAAATTTGAAAATTGTAATTCTTGGTTACTCAAATGGTAATATTGACCTTATAAATGGCAATCAAATTATAAATCTTGCCGACATCAAACGCAAGACAATGAATGGAGATAAAAATATTTACAGTATTTGTTTGCTTGATGATATTGCATATTTAGGCTGCGGTTTCGGTATTGTTGTACTCGACCTTGATAGAAAAGAAATAAAAGAAACATGGTTTATAGGTAATAATGGAACTAATGTAAAAATCAACTCGTTGGATACAGACGGAAATTTTATCTATGCTGCAACTGATATTGGGGTTTTTAAAGGAGATTTAAGTCTTCCTTTGGTGGATTTTTCATTCTGGGAAATAATTTCTGCTCAAAATCTCCCTTCTTCACTAAGTTGGATGAGCGACAAATCTTTTAACAGCATAAAATGTCTCAATGGAAAGGTTATTACTAATTATCACAATTACAATCAAACCGGTGCTGATACCATGCTGGTTTATGACGGTAACAATTGGACTATTTTTCATAGTGATTTTAATGAAATTACATCTATTTGTGGAAATAATGAAAAACTAATTTTATGCAGTAAGTTTTGGATGAAAATCCTGGATAACGAACTAAACGAAATAAGACACATCTGGCAATATGATTTATCATACGGAGGACTGACACCTCAACCATCTTATGCGGTTTTTGACAATAATATTGTCTGGATTGCAGATTCAAAGTGTGGACTAATTAAAAATACTGACGGATGGCATTATCTAAATATTACTGTTAACGGACCTTCAAATTACACTGTTTTTGATATGTCGGTATGCGAATCTCAAATTATTGCAGTTGCTGGCGGAATGAATTTATCATGGGGTCCACAATGGAAACCGGCGGAAGTGTATAAATTCAGCGAAAACATCTGGAATAATTATAACTATTACAGCACGACAGGGCTTTCGCAAGCCAGAGACCTGGTCAGAGTCCTTTTCGACCCCTCTGATCCTTCCCGATATTTTTTAGGATCGTGGATTGACGGGTTAGTTGAATTTAGAAATAACCAGTTCTATGCTAAATATAATGAATCTAACAGCACATTATCTAAAGTTCCCGGCATTAATTATATCAGAATTGGGGGTATGGCTTTTGACGCTGATGGGAACTTATGGGTTACGAATTCTCTTACATCACCTCAAATCCACGTTTTGTCTCCCGAAGGAGAATGGACATCAATAGACTATTCTTCTTATTTGGGTGGATTAAATATCGGACATATAATAGTTACAAAAGATGATATAAAATGGGCTATTTTACCTCAGGGCGTTGGACTCTTTGTATTTGATGATAATAACACTCCCGGGGATAAGTCGGATGACAAAACGCGTAAACTAACCCTAATTGATGAAGATGGAGAAACAATCAGCAACGATGTTTTCTCTATTGCCGAAGACAAAAACGGATATATTTGGGTAGGGACTAGCAAAGGTGTTGCTGTTTATTATAATCCCGAAAATGTATTTGAATCGGGTACATTTACTGCAAGACAGATAAAGATACCAAGAAACGATGGTACCGACAATGCAGACATTCTGTTAGGAAACGAAACCGTAACTTCAATAAAAGTTGATGGAGCAAACAAAAAATGGTTCGGCACACAGACAGGTGGCGTATATTATACAAGTGCAGATGGCTTAGAAGAAATTTATCATTTCACAAAAGATAATTCACCACTTTTTTCTGACAATATCATTTGCTCTGCAATTGTTCCAAATACAGGAGAAGTGTTTTTCGGCACATCGGCCGGAATAATCTCATACAGGAATACGGCAACCGAAGGCTCTGACGATTTCATAGGGGTTTATGCTTTTCCAAATCCGGTAAAACCCGAATATAGGGGACCAATTACAATTACAGGTCTTGTGGCAGGTTCTTATGTGAAAATAACCGATATTTCGGGAAATCTTGTATTTGAAACACGTTCCGAAGGCGGACAAGCTATATGGTATGGCGAAGATATGAACGGAAAAAGAGTTTGCTCCGGAGTTTATCTTGTTCTATCAAGCAACGAAACAGGTTCAAAAACAGATATAACAAAGATTTTGTTCATTAACGGAAACGAATGACAACAAAAACCGAAGCAATTGTCCTTAACAAAGTAAAATATAGCGATAATTCCTTTATCGTAAATTTATACAGTGAAAAAAACGGGAAATTTGCCGCATTGATTCATATTGGTAAATCCTCAAAAAATGGAATTAAACCAGCACTTTTCAGCCCGCTCAATATTATTGAAACAGAAGTGAAAATAAAAGAATCCAGAAGCATTCAGTCGGTAATAAACTGCATCAATGTTTTAAACCCTAATAATATTAGCTCTGATTTTGCCAAAACAAGCATAGCTTTATTCATCGCTGAAATATTACTTAAGACAATTAAAGAAGAAGAACCAAATCACAACTTATTTGAATTTATTAAAAATACTATTCTTAGATTAAACAATTCGACTAATAATATTTTTGATCTCCACTTGTTTTTTTTAAGAGATTTTGCGAAAATTTCCGGATTTGGAATGACTTGTAACTATTGTACCGACACTCCTTATTTTAATTTAAAAGAAGGTATGTTTCTCCCTTTATTTACTTGTAATGAAGAATCCTTAACTGCTGAGGAGAGTTCTTGTATGAAAAACCTTTTGCAAGCAGAATATGACGACACCTGTAAAATTTTTAATTATAAAATCAGAACAACTCTAATTGAAAGATTGCTGCAATATTATAAATATCACATTCATGAATTTGGAAATTTGAATTCAATAAAAATTTTACAGGAAGTTTTTAATGACTGATATCTATCAGTTGAGACAAATTGCTTCAGTATCCAGTTTTACATTTTCACTTGATACTTTATCAGTAAAAATACCCGTTTGTTTATTTTTCATCTGTTTTAAGTAATCAAAAACATCATATTTACCATCGGGCGAAAATACCGGGACATTAATCAGTTTTTGAAATTCTTCCACCATTTCAATATTCATATTACGTAAAACAATATGATAGAAACTGTCTTTTGGCTTTTCAGCAATCGAACCTGCAAGTTGCTTTATATTTTGATTTACAAAACTTACAAATTCATAAAACTGCTCCAGATTCAACTGCATATATAAATTCTGAAATTCCAGAATAACACTATCATTGCTGTTTATTGTCAGCTGACCGTGAAGTGTATTATATACCAACTTTTTCATTTTTCAGAATTTATTAAACTACTTTACAATTATAATACCACAAATAAGACAGCATTATTGTGAAAAACGTTACATGAATTAAAAGATTTTTATTAACAATTTATCAGCCTATACAAAAAAAATTCTCGAATCATCATTTACAACGTGCAATTGTAGGGTTAATTCATAGTTCGACACCGCTCACCAACCATGAATTAACCCTACATAATTGCCGTTGTTTTAACATTGTGATTTATGGGATTTGATTTTTTTGGATTTGGAATTTCCTTTGTTTCCTCAAAGCCGAATACTGCTATTTTTGAATTGCTTTAAGAAATTTTACAATATCCTCTTCAAGGCTCTGTACGGGGGACTCTATTATTCTAAACACTTCAGTACCATTAAAATAGAATATGAAGGTTGGAACAAATTCGATTGAAAATAATTGTGTATCCAAAACATCTGTTTCTTTATAAGCATCTAGAGCAAAAAATCTTATGATTGTATTTGAAAAATATTCATTTTCCACAATTTTGCAAAAAGCCGGAACTTCACGCCTCGAATCGCTACACCAAGTAGCTAAAAAAACATATATCGAATCAAATCCAACAGAAAACTCTTCATTAAAATAAGATTCTTTTACCTCATAAAAATTATATGTCTCTGAAAACCATTCATTAAATTCATCCCCCTTAAAACCTTCAATATCACACTCACCATATAAAATTTCCTGTGATTTCACCTCATCATAAATAACCCTGTTTAATTGGGCGTTGACAAATAATGGAATTACCAAAATAAAAATAAAAATAAAATCCTTCATATTCATCTGACAAATTTTAATGGCATAGCTGCCTTTGTTTCAACTATTGTACCATTCTTATAAACTATCTCTCCATTGACAAAAGTAGAATGTACCGACGTAGTAAATTCTTCACCCTCAAGTGGCGACCATCCGCATTTATATAACAAGTTTTCCTTCAACACTTTTGTTTTTTTATTCGGATCAACCAACACCAAATCGGCATAATAGTTTTTCCTTATATATCCCCGTTTTTCTACTTTAAATAATGCTGCAGGATTGTGACACATCCATTTAACAATATCTTCGGGTTCAAAATAACCCTGTATAGCCAATTCCATCATCACTACCAGCGAATGCTGAACCATCGGAGCTCCAGAAGGTGCTTTTGTGTAAACCTGGGATTTTTCTTCTTTACTATGCGGAGCGTGATCAGTAGCAACAACATCTATTTTCCCTTCTTTTAAAGCTTTTATCAGGGCTTGCCTGTCTGATTCCTTTTTTATTGCAGGATTCCACTTGATTTTCGTTCCAAGTCTATCGTAATCCGAATCATTAAACCATAAATGATGGACACAAACTTCGGCGGTAATATTTTTTTTGTTCAATGGCTTGTTAGATAGCAATTCTAATTCCTTTCTTGTACTTATGTGGAAAATATGCAGTGGAGCTTCTACTCTCTCTGCCATTTTTACAATTTCAGATGAGGATTTATAACATGCTTCCTCAGACCTTATTTGAGGATGGAATTTAATAGGAATATCATCATTATACTTTTTCTTAAATACTTCCAAATTTTTATTAATTATACCGTCATCCTCACAGTGAGCTGCTATTATAACGGGTGATAACATTAAAATATCTTCAATACTTTTTTTATCATCAACCAGTAAATTGCCTGTCGAAGAACCCAAGAAAATTTTAACTCCGGCAACAGATCCCTTTTCCAGATTCATTATCTCAACAATATTATCATTTGTTGCCCCAAGATAAAAAGCATAATTAATAATAGAATTATTTTCAGCAATAACACATTTTTCTCTTAACAAGTTATTAGTAATTGTCGGGGGATTTGTATTTGGCAATTCCATAAATGAGGTTATTCCTCCCGCTGCTGCTGCCCGAGATTCTGAGAAAATATCAGCCTTATAAGTATTCCCGGGCTCTCTGAAATGAACCTGATCGTCAATAACTCCCGGTAAAAGCCACATGCCTTCTGCATCAATTATTAAATCTGCCTGCGGTAAAACTGCACCAATATCATAAATTTCCTTTATTATCTTATCCTCAATTAAAACACTCTTTTTATGTTTTTCCGATTCGTTTATAACGAGAGCATTTTTTATCAGTGTTTTCATTTTCCTAATTTTACACTACGAAATTAACTTTTTTAATTATTTAAAAACATTGTCGCCCGAAATAAATTCTGAAAAATACCTAAATGCCTTATTATCAGAGAAAAACAGAGAAGTAAAAATGATCTCCAGATTTATTTTCTCCAAATCATTTAAAGAATCCATTTTTTTTGATTTTTATTCAAACTTTCTTTCTTGATAAAGAAAGTTACAAAGAAATCAAGCCAAAACGATGCTGCCTAACGCTCCTCGAGACGAAACAAAAGAATTGTACGTCGACCTTGGCCTAAAACAAATGCCAAACACCTATAGCCATCACTCAAAAATTTGTTTTAGGAAACGATACCGATTGTAAATTTGTAATAGTCTAATCTTCGCAATTTCAATTGCTCGATTATACTAAACAAATTTATCATCGGCACTTGTCATATCGGCTCGACACAATTCTAAATTGTTTCGCTCTCACCGCTTGAGCTGC
>JAKQEK010000282.1 GCA_029558535.1 Bacteroidota bacterium
TATTTTCAAATAGCCAAGGAAAGAATTGTAAAACACTATAATTCTTTAAAAACAAAGGACAAATAAAATGATCGACGTATTTGAATATTGGAGGTTAAGAAATGATTGAGCGTTGGCAGTTAAAACAAAGACAAAGCTTACCACTTGAGAGTAAGATTTTGTTTTCTCAAAAAAGAATTAAAGAATTTTATGAAAAACTTGACGGCAATGTTTATGTGAGTTTTTCTGGCGGCAAGGATTCAACGGTTTTACTTCACTTGGTAAGGTCTTTATTTCCAAGCGTTCCGGCGGTATTCGTTGACACTGGACTTGAATATCCCGAAATACGAGATTTTGTAAAAACCATTAATAATGTAGAATGGCTACGACCTAAAATGCCGTTTAATCAAGTGATTGAAAAATATGGTTATCCGGTTATATCGAAAGAAAATAGCCAAAAAATTTACGAGGCCAGAACAACCAAAAGCGATAAGTTGCGTAATAAAAGAATTAATGGGCAAGACGGAAAAGGGGCATTACCCGAAAAATGGCATTTTCTACTTGATGCACCGTTTAAAATTAGTCACATGTGTTGTGCTGTTTTAAAAAAATCACCCATTAAAAACTATGAGCGATTAAACAAAAAGGCTCCATTTGTGGGCTCTATGGCCGATGAAAGCCGTTTAAGAGAACAATCATATTTAAGACATGGCTGCAATTCATTTGATGGTAGGGCAATGAGCACCCCTCTTGCGATTTGGAATGAATCTGACATTTGGGAATACATCAAAAAGTTTAATCTGCCCTACTCATCAATTTACGACAAAGGCGCAAAAAGAACTGGTTGTATGTTTTGCTTATTTGGGGCGCAATTCAAAGACGATAATCGCTTTGAGATTTTAAAAGTTAATCACCCGAAGATATATGATTATTGTATGAATAAATTAGGTTTAAGGGCGGTTATTGATTATATTAAAAATAAAGGTATTAAAAAACAACAAATAAATATATTTGATGATGTTGTGTTATTGCCAGATGATACAAATATAAAAGGAGATTTA
>JAKQEK010000286.1 GCA_029558535.1 Bacteroidota bacterium
TTTTAAATATTTCTCCGGTTTTACCAGACCGTATATTTAAAAAATATATTCCTGATGCAAAAGGACTGAAATCGATATTGAGAGTTTCCTTTTTATCAGCACTTACTTCATCCTCTGCATAAAATACTTCTTGTCCCAAGACATTGTTTAAGTGAAAATGAAATCTCAAGGTTGTCTTTGAACGATAATTTAATGTGAAATTATTTTCAATTGGATTCTGATAATTTAATTCATACAAGTTCGTGATTTGCTCAACGCCAATTGTTGAGGAATGTAGATAGGAGTTAATATTACCACTAACATAAGGATCATACAGAGTATAAGTTAGGAGAGTCAGGCCATTGTCTGAATCGAACCACTTGTAAGTTGTTTCATTTCCAAGTCTATCATTCGAGTTTATTCTTATCATGATGGCGTTAAATGAGCCGCTAGGTAAAATAAGAGTTCCGAAACCTACAGCATAGAATGAATAATAGTTTCTATGCGGAAAGAGCAGGCAATTCATACTATCACTATTGTAACTACCCATGGATAATGGAAAGACTAATTCAATTTGTGAATTGCTACACACATTTAGCGTGTCTTCGTAACTACCTAACCTTTCAAATAATGAATTAGTCAATGAGTAGTATGTATAGAAATTATAGAGCCCCCAAGTGGTATTTTCAATACAATAGTTGGTACCGGGGAATTGGCTTATAAAAGGATTTGTAAGGGGGTCAACCACCGAATAATGTTGATCCGGATAGAATATATCAGGTGTCATAACCGAAAAATTCCATACTGATCCTGAACCTTGTATTGCAGTGTCGATTTGATTTGCAAAGTTGTGATAGATCATGTTTGTGCCTATCGGTGGCATCTCACTGCTTAATAATTCCGGTTGTGCTCGAAGTTGGTTAAGTGATAAACAAACGATTGTAATTAAAACTTGAATATTTTTCATCTGGAAAGAATTAAAGTATAAATGTAATTTAAAAAATGACCATGTCAAGGTTCATCATAATGATAAATTGATTTTTCTTAATAAAATGACACTGCTTTGATAATAATCATAATCCTGGCCGGACATTAAAGACATTCTTTATATTGTGTCTTCAAAAGGAATCGTATAATTAGATCAGGAGCTATTAATAATCCCATAAATTTCTGTTTACGGGGAATGTTTAAATTACTACACGCATGAGACGACCATTACTTTTTCTGTTTTTAATTACGATGGCTTCTTTTTCGTATGCCCAAAAGCAAAGAATAGCTGATAAAGTTCCTCCATTTACTTTTTTAGAAAGTGCAATCGATTCTACATCAATCAGCTTTATCAGGACATTTAAATGTATTAGCAATAAAAAGGATGACATCCCAAGCCTTTATAGAGCTATAGCTTATCAAGCTAAAGGTTTAGGGGCAAATAGTTTCAAAGTAAGTAGTTTTAATAGGGATTCATTAGGTGTTATGACTTTAGTGTTGGATACTTATAGTGCTGATAGTAGTGTTTTAAATTCCAATCAACAGATGCATGAAAGTAATGTTGTTTATATTTTTAGTGATGACAAATTCAACAATAAAGAATATACAGTAAGTATAAATCGAGTCAAACATTCATTGCAATCCGGTAAATATATACGGCATACTATTGAGCAAGGAAAGCA
>JAKQEK010000303.1 GCA_029558535.1 Bacteroidota bacterium
AATAAAGAAGATGTAGATTTTCAAGATATTTTGATATTAAAGAAAAATTAAAAAACATCTTCATTCATCATATTATCATCAGTTTTTACTTTTCTTTTCATCATTTCGTCGTTTTTAGCATTAATTTGCCATGTGATACCGACGTATAATACTTGTGATTGCCATTTTCTGTTTACAACATATTTAAATGTTTCATCTTCTAAAGTTACATTAAATTTACGGGTGTTAAATACGTCTCTCATGTTTATGTTTATATTCAATTTGTTTTCAATAGCAGCATATTTAAGTCCTGCTCCTACAAAGAACATTTCGTTGTGTTTTCCTTGAGCATAGATTATCACGGAAAATTACTATGCGTAGAAATTATGAATAAGAAGCTCCTTTAAAAATCAATTTTTTCTCGTTTAGCCAAGAAATTTTCAATTTTGAAAATGATGTCATTTTCTCTAATATTAAAGGTAGGTTTCTTTTTTTCTTTAGTGCAACAACAATTTCAGTATCTTGAATTTCAATATCTGCAGAATTGTCTAAAAACTTTTCATAAATTGACTGAACGGAAATCTTTTCATATCGTTCTAACTCCATTGCAATAAGTCTATAAATATTATGAGTTAATATAGACATTGTCAAATCAAAATCAACTTTTATTACCATAGATGATGAAACATTATTGAGGTGAAAGAATAAGATTTGCTCACTTATTAATTTTTCAATAATCCATCTTTTGGTGTATTTCCTGACAATTTTTTCTACTGCTAAATCAAAATCATTCGTAATAATAATTGCTGGTTTTATTTTACCATGACCTGTTATATTTATTTGACGAACCTTTCCCTCGTACCCTGATAGAGTAACTTCTTCTTCATAAATTTTTATTGTTCGTTTTTTATTTCCTGCTGCTTCAACACTTACTTTTTTCCATTTTTCGGGAAGTTGATTTTCAATTTTGTTAACAATATTTTTTCCTCTACGTCGAATGGTTATAAATTTCACTCCATTTTTATTGAGTTCATTTAAATTTTGGTAGTTTGTGAATTTACTATCAAAAACCAGATATTTTAGCAACGAATTTTCCTTTGCCCCCTGTTTATAAAAATCAAGAAATTCTAAAACAACACTGGATTCGTTTTTATGCATCACATTGGTATTACCATAATCTATTATTCCACTATCAGGATCATGAGCCAAAACTGCTAACATACTGGCAAGAGCTTTGCCTCTCTTCCCAGACCAATTGTTTTCTAAATGATCTGTATTTCCCCAGTATGGAATGGCAGTAAAATCAAGATTAGTTGTATCTCCCAACAGACCTTCCTCTACCCATTTCTTATGCATAGCTTTTAAAAACGAATAGTTCATATTCGCCGTTACCCTATGAGAATAGGAGGTAAACCATGCTGCTTTTGGCAAAACATTTAAGCCGGCAAATAATCCCATAGCTCTGTCCATACACCAAATATTATCAGATGAATAACGCCTTACATTAGAAGCTTTCAAAGCAACAAAACTTAAAATAGAACTAAGTCGGTTTATGCTATTTGTTTGCGGAAAATCAGACTGGTTAATAATTTCGTCTATTCCATAATTTTTAATATATGGTAACAAACAAAGTATTCCTGCTGAAGAACTTTTAAAATTTTCGTTGTCAAATGATAATGCGACACTTTTATCAGCTGTAATTTGAGGAATTTCTTTTTTTTGCTTTATTGCCCGAGTGCGTCTTGGTAATTTTGAAAAGCCGTCTTTAGTAATGATATTATATATTGTTTTTTCACTAACACATAGTTTCTTACTATCTAATACAACCTTAATGTCTTCTACCGAGTAATTTTTTTTCCTCAAAGATATAATCACATCCTTTGCCTGTTCAACACTTTTTGTAACCTTTCTTCCTTTTGATTTTTCAAAAAAAAATAACTCTTTTGATTTACCTGCTTTCAGTTTTTTTACAAACTCTGTTACTATTGTCGTAAATCCTCTATGTGTGTATCCAAACATTGCCGCTACCTCAACAGCACTTTTGTTTTCAACATAATACATTCTCAATGCTTCATATTGTTTCTGAGCAATAGAAGATGTGTTTAAAAAGAAATCTAATGGTTGCATAATAATCGTATTAATATTACCGTGATAAAGATACATATAATTTCTTTAAATAACACACAAAAATATGAAAACTTATCAACAGTTCTATATAACGCAATATAAGAGAGTTTTAATTATATTTGATACAAGTTATTAACAACTCATAATACTATATAATTACTTTTACATGCGTATTATTTAAAAAATAAAACATTCAAAATGTAGAAAATCAAAGCTTCTTGATATAATTATCATATCAATTGTTACGCATGTGTTTTACTGTGATAATCTATGTT
>JAKQEK010000311.1 GCA_029558535.1 Bacteroidota bacterium
ATGGCGAGATTGAAGTTGGAAGAACTATTAACGACAAATACATAAAGATAAAATGACACGACCGGAATATTATATGACACGCAAAGAATACCAAAAGCAGTATCAAAAAGACTATGCAGCGAGTGGTAAAAAGAGCGAAGCAGCTAAACGCTACTATCAAAAGCACAAATACGAAATAAACGAAAAGCTAAAAAATAAACGTAAAAATTTGCAAATTGAAAAATAAAACACTATATTTGCCACGATGAAACAACCTGAACATATCTTACAAGTCAATTGCGTAAATTACTTTCGCTTACGATACCCGAAAGGTTTAATCTATGCAATACCTAATGGCGGACAACGTAATGTGATAGTAGCCGCAAAACTTAAAGCAGAGGGTGTTTTGTCAGGCGTTCCTGACTTATTTATTCCAATAGCTCAAAAAGGATATCACGGACTTTATGTTGAGTTAAAGAATGGCAAGGCTGGCAAGGTATCGGACAACCAAAAAACGATTATGGAGAAATTACAAAGTGAAGGTTACCAATGCGAGGTGTGCAGGTCGTTTGATGAGTTTAAAAATGTAGTTGATAATTATATGTTATGAAATTAAGCCAACTAAAATCAAACCCAAACAACCCACGTTTAATCAAAGACGACAAGTTTAAAAAACTCGTTACTTCTTTGCGTGAGTTCCCTGAAATGATGGAGAAGCGACCAATGGTGTGCGTAACAGATGCCGATGGTAAGCTGTACCCTCTTGGTGGAAATATGCGACTCCGTGCGTTAAAAGAGTTGAAATATAAAGAAATTCCAGATAGTTGGATTATATTAGCCGATGAATGGAGTGAGGAAAAGCGAAAAGAGTTTACAATCAAAGATAACGTTGGTTTTGGCGAATGGGATTGGGATACGTTGGCGAATGAATGGGACGAGATTTTGCTCGATAAATGGGGCTTGGATTTGCCAGTGTGGGAGGGTGAATCCGTTTCAATTGATGATTTAGGATTAAAAGATAATGCTTTTGCAGAAGAAGCTAATGCATTGAGTTTTTCAATTACTTTTAATTTCCCAATATCAGAAAAAGAAGCGTTTGATAGATTTGATAAATCAGAGTTAGAAACAATACTTAAAAATTTCGTTTATGCCTAAAATGTCAAATATATTAATTTGTGATATGCCTTTGCGTTTTGACACTTATAAGGGGTGTTCACATGGTTGCGAATATTGTTTTGTAAAATTGAAAACAGACATATCAAAAATACAAAATGATGAAAGCGCACAAACATTATTAAACTTCATAAATAAAAGAAGAAATGGCGAAGTAGTTGAAAAGATATTCGATTACGATATACCATTGCACTGGGGCGGAGTTTCTGACCCTTTTCAACCATTAGAACTTGAACGCAGACGAAGTTTAGATTGTTTGAAAGTATTTGCAAAAACAAAATACCCTTTCATTATTTCAACTAAGAATGCAATGGTATCACGTCCAGAATACTTGGAACTATTGAAAGATTGTAATTGTGCAGTCCAATTTTCTGCTATTGGTAGTTCTTATGATGATTTTGAAAAAGGTGCGAGTACTTTTCTTGAAAGAGTTGAGGCAATGAAAAAAATATCAGAAATAGGTATTCGTGTAATTGTACGGGCTCAACCAATGCTTCCAAAAATGGAAAATGAACTAACAGAAAATTTGAAACTATTCAAAGAAGCTGGCGTTCACGGATTGATAATTGAGTTTATGAAATATAAATATAAAGCCGTTGGGACATTAAAAGTACGTGGCGATAATGTTTACCCACTTGAAACTATTAAGCCCGTTTTTGACCGCGTAAAGAAACAAGCCAACGCATTAGGAATAAAAGTATATGCAGGCGAAAACAGGCTAAGACAATATGGAGATAGTTTAAATTGTTGTGGTGTTGGCGACCTTTGGAAAACACATGAAGCTAATTTAAACCATTTACTTTTTGATGATAAAAAAGTAGAGTTGAAGGAGTTGCATAATAATATTTTAAGTGGTGGCAGTAGTCAACCAAACCAATGGTCTTTGGGACAAAGCACTAAGGATTTAGAATTATTAAAAACTTTAAATTATAAAAAACTTTTAAATATGGCAATGCAAAGTAAATCATCCCTATCAGACTATACAATTGACAAAAAAGCATACGAAGCTATAAAGAATTTCAAACCTTATTAAAATGCCATACGACAATTTAGTCATAAAAAAGAATGGCATTGAAATTTAAAAAATTCGAATAAAGGAGGTTGAATTATGAAATACAATAAATCAACTATAAAAAAAATAATCGCAGCGCTTGCCGATGGGCAAGGCAGAGTAAGAGCGACGAAAG